>CAYVVD010000001.1:0-270103 GCA_964454975.1 uncultured Hyphomicrobiales bacterium
AGCGACAGGCGTCTGTTGAAATCACTTTCGCCGATCCTGTCAGAATAACCGTTTATCGTTACTACAGAGTTTTTCCTAATCCTGTTGCGTGCTATTCTTACGATGCCCTCGTTATCCGGGCTCAGCTCAGCTTTGTTAAAATCAAATAGGATAAGTGAGAATTTATCTATTTCCTTATCCTCGATTAACTCGAATATTTTCTTTTCGATTGTAATCTGCTCAACATCCATCTGTTGAACCGGCGATTTCCATACCTTGTTGTCGTTATCCGTAACCTGGAGCCTGTATTGGAGTGGCTGGTCAAATCGCGGAACAAAATCCTGCTCTTCTTCTTTGTCAACGACCCAGTCGAGTTCTGCAGGTGGCTGTCCAGTTCCCTGGAATACCCTGAGCTGTTTCTTCCCCTGCATAGTTATAACCTTCCAGTCTTTAATGCCCATTTCGGCATCAATTCTTGGCTTAAAACGGATGTGTGGCGGGTTGGAAATGCGAAGTGTATCCTGGATAATCATTGGCTCAAAAATCTGGGGGATGTTCGCCCGCATCTCAACTCGTTGGTTTTCAATCCTGCCGTCATCAGTGGAAGGGTTTGATGGTACTTCGGGAAGATTACGTGATTCAGTCGTAAATCTTTCAGCTGGGATATCCCAGTTGTTCACAAGGTAGTTTTTAACAAATACAGCTCTCTTTTGCGAAAGCTCAAGATTGCCTGCTTCGGGACCGCTGTTGGAGTTGCAGCCCGTAATATCAAGCCTTGCCTGTGGATAAACAGACATACGCTTGCCTACGATATCAAGCACCCTGTGATACACTTCCATAGTTTTGAGGTCATAGAGTCTGTTAACGGAGAATTCCTCGCGCTCTGCTTCGCTTACGGATTCATACCTGTCCGGTAACGTAGATTCGCCTTCATTGAAGAATACAAAATTTAATATCGGGTGAGTTCTTGTTGCAAGGAACTCTTCAACCCTTAATTTTGATACTACAGATTCAGTGCCGTCAGGTTCAACTGCCACAGCATCAATAGTCGCATCCAAAACCGGAGCAACCGGCGGCGGAGGCGGTGGCGGCAATGGCGGAGGAGGAGGCGGTGGTGGCGGTGGTTTCGGAGGTATCCAGCCACGCGGTGCATATTTTATTCCCAGGCCGCCTGAGAAATAATTTGCTGTCCATCCTGATTCAGGGAAGAATGGTGTAATTCCGTAAGAAATGAATGCTTCAGGTACGAGGAACCATTCGTATGAATCGCCAAGGGGCAAGTCATACGATACACCTGCCATAATAGCTGCTTCGATAGATGCAGCATTAGGAATGTCGCCATCCAGGTCATGCCTGACGGTAGATTGCTCTTCATTGAACAATCCAAAATCAGGAGCAATTATTTCTTCAATCTGGTCGTACTTTTTTGTCATCAGAAATCCAAGCCTGAAACCGGTGAGTATCCTGAATTGCTCAGTCATTTTGAATCCTGCAAGCGTCTGCAGGCCTGCTGAGTTTAGCGTAGCATCTATCCTGTGCTCAAATTGTCCCCGGACAGAGCCACCCTGCCCGTCGCTTAGCAACTCATCCTCAATAGCGCTTAGTTCGGCGCTCAGATTTGTATATACTCCCCTGAAAAGGAGGTCAATTTTATCTGTAACAGGCAATGAATAATACAACCCCAAATGGTAATTCAGACCTGAACCATCGTTGAATTGTGGACAGCAATTCGGAATGCCATCAAGTTTCTTGAAATCACCGGAATGCAGGTTTAAACCTGCACCTCCAAAGAGACCATAAGCGGGCCGCGCTTCAAGTGGTCCGCTTTCGTATTCCTGTGATAATATGCTGCTCGCTGTCAGTAGCGTCAAAAGGAGGATGGCATATGCATACCTGGCCATAGATTTCTCCTGCTGATTTGTCAACATCACGGCAATTCTTATTACTGAGAATAGCCGTCAATCCCTGATAAATTTACAAAATAATAAGTACAATCACTATAAAATACTTATTTGAGTAGCTTAAATGCTAAATCTCTCTTGATATTGAAGCTGATTTTTCATCTGCGAAACGAAGGATTAAATCTGCAGACTTGCTTATTCCAACTCTGTTCCCGGTTTTAATCTTTACTGATTTTGATGAGTTTTCAACAATGTAAATCTCGTTTCCCATTAATGAAATGCCATTATCAGATGAATTAATGCCAAATGCTTTCGCGAAGTTTCCGGGGCCGCTGCAAAGTTTATTCAGTTTGTCAGAATTTCGTCTGCTCTTCATTAAATCAATTCCTTCAATCGGCTCAGCAGCACGAATTAGGACGGCACAACCGGCGCCTTCATTCTCTGTAACTACATTTGCACAATAATGGATACCATAAATCAGATAAACATATAAATTACCCCCTTCGCGAAACATTACTTGGTTTCGATTTGTTATACCGGGAGCTGAATGTGAAGCAAGGTCGCAGGATTTTAGATATGCTTCAGTTTCGACTATTCTTCCTGAAAGAGTTCCTTCACTGGTTTTGCGTATAAATAACTTACCGATTAACTGCCTTGCAACTTCGATTGTATCCTGAATATAGAATTTCCGGCTAAGCTTTTGCATTGAAATTAATAAATTTGCCATTCGTTAATTATGTCAAAGTAGGAATTATTCTCATTAAATAAATGAAAATTGGCAAAATAGAAGTTATAAAAGGCATTTTGCTTGCACCGATGGAAGATGTTACTGACCTCCCATTCAGAGTGATATGCAAAAGGCTTGGAGCAGATATTGTTTATTCCGAATTTATTGCTTCTGAGGGGATTGTCCGGAATTCAAAGAAATCAATAGAAAAAATGCGCATCGCTGAAGAAGAACGGCCAATGGGTATCCAGATATTTGGGCACAATGACTATAATATGGCTGAATCAGCGCGTATAGTAGAGGATGCAGGACCAGATATACTTGATATCAATTATGGCTGCTGGGTTAAGAAGGTGGTTCAAAGGAATGCAGGGGCGGCTATGCTTAAAGACCCTGAAGCAATGGCTGAAATGACCCGCCGCGTTGTAGAATCATCTGCACTTCCGGTAACAGTTAAAACACGCCTCGGCTGGAGCATGAACGACATGGCTATTCTTGAAGTAGCTCCAATGCTCGAACAGGCAGGTGCTAAGGCGCTTGCATTACATTGCCGTACACGCGACCAGGGCATGGGCGGGGATGTTCAGTGGGATTACATTAATAGGATTAAGGAACTGATTTCCATCCCTGTTATTTTGAATGGTGATGTAAAAACAGCCGCGGATGTTAAGCGGGCATTTGAAACTACTAACGCTGATGCCGTGATGATTGGCAGGGGCGCGATTGGTAATCCTTTCATTTTCAGAAGGGCTAAGGAATATTTAGCCACGGGAATTATGCCACAGGAAACTTCTGTTCATGAAAGGGTTGAGGTATGCCTGGCACACCTTGAGCTTAATATAGAATACAATGGCTATCCAAAGGGAATGATTGAATTCAGGAAACACTATTCAGGTTACCTTAAAGGGCTTTACAATTCTTCAAAAGTGAAGCAGCAGTTGGTAGTCAGTGATTCCTTGGATGAGATTAAACGACTGCTCCAAGAGTATGTAGATTTTCTCGATAAAGAAGGCAGAACGATACCTTTGGAGAATGAGCTAAATCCCGAATTTGTATTAGCGGCACAGACTACATAAGATTTTTGGCTATTTGATTTAATGGATAATTCTTTTGCCAAACTTCGACTACTCTCATTGTGATATACAAAACACATTTATTCAAATGTGTTTTGCTGAGCGTATTCGAAGCATGACAACCGAGTATATTATTTCAACTAACCAGTACCTTTCCCTTCATTTCCGCCGGAACCGACAATCCCATCATAGTTAGCAGCGTTGGGGCAACATCAGCCAGGATACCATTATTAATATTCTTGAAGTCGCTATTTATTAGTATGCATGGCACAGGATTCAGTGAATGAGCTGTGTTTGGGCTATCATCGTTATTAACGGCGTTGTCTGCGTTACCATGGTCTGCAATAATAAGGGCTGAATAACTATTTTTAATCGCCGCCTTTGTTACTTCACCGATGCAGAAGTCCACTGTCCTGACTGCTTTTTGAATGGCTTCATAAATGCCCGTATGGCCAACCATATCGCCATTAGCAAAGTTCAGGCAGATAAAATCATGTCCCTGTTTATTTAACTCAGAAACTACAGCATCTTTTACTTCAAAAGCGCTCATTTCAGGCTGATAGTCGTATGTCGGTACTTTGGGGGATGGGATCAGAATCCGGCTTTCACCGTCAAATTCTTCTTCGCGTCCGCCTGAAAAAAAGAAAGTTACATGAGCATATTTTTCTGTTTCTGCTATTCGCAATTGCTTTTTCCCAAGTTTTGAGAGATGTTCTCCTATTGTCATGTTAACATTTTCTTTTTCGTATATGACCTTCACTCCCTTGAAAGTATGGTCATAGCGTGTCATTGTATAATATTGAAGCGGTATTAATGCCATTTCATATTCAGGGAAATCCTTTTGAGTAAGCGCAGTTGTAATCTGCCTCAGCCTGTCAGTACGGAAATTAAAACAAATAACGACATCGCCTTCAGCTATTTTAGTCAGAGGTTTCCCTTCATCATTTGTAATAACAACCGGCTTTATAAATTCATCGGTTATCTCATTCTCGTATGATGATTTAATCGCTTCTACCGGGTCATTGTAGGTAGCACCGGTGCCATGCACAAGCAAGTCGTACCCCTGCTTAATGCGTTCCCAGCGTTTGTCTCTGTCCATGGTGTAATAACGTCCGCACACTGAGGCAACTTTTCCGGCAGAAGATTCCAGGTGCTTTTGCAATTGCTCCATAAACCCAAGTCCGCTTCTTGGGTCTGTATCCCTTCCATCCATTAATGCATGGATAAACACATTCTCAAGCCCATGTTCTTTACAAATATCACAAAGTTTATACAGATGTTTGTAAGAAGAATGAACGCCACCATCCGAGACAAGACCAATGAAATGTATAGCTTTGTTGTGCGATTTTGCATAATCCAGCGCTTCATTTAGTACGGGGTTCCGGGATATGCTGTTGTCTTCCATTGCTTTGTTGATGCGAACCAGGTCTTGGTAAACTACACGGCCTGCGCCGATATTCAGATGCCCTACTTCAGAGTTACCCATTTGGCCGTCCGGCAAACCGACGTTTTCACCGCTTGTCAGTAATTGCGAGTTCGGGTAGTCATTTCTCAGACGGTCATAATTTGGTGTAGGTGTGTTTGAGATGACATCTGATTTGGATTTATCTCCTATTCCCCAGCCATCAAGTATAATCAATATAGCTTTTTTCATTTCTTTTTTGTTTTTAGTTTTTTATTGTCATACCTGGAATTCTCTTAGTATGGCATATTTCGGTTAAAACTCAAGTGTCAGTCGGAGCGTAGTCGAAGACTGTCACAATTAATACATCAATGCTTTACATCTCCCGGTTGGCAAATCTCCATTAGCACTCCATTAGTGGATTTTGGATGGAGAAATGCAATGAGCATATCATGCGCACCTGGCTGGGCAGTGTCGTTTATTAGCTTAATTTCTTCATTTTTCAGATGGTCAAGTTCACTATTAACATTATCGCTTTCAAATGCGATATGGTGAATACCCTCCCCACGATTCTCAAGGAATTTGCTTATGGGAGAGTCATCACTTGTAGGCATTGTGAGCTCAATCAGCACATCTCCAACCCTGAACGATGCTATACTCACATTTTGCTGATCAACAATTTCCCTGTGTAAATCTTTAAATCCGAAGATTTTCCGGAATATTTTAATAGAAGCTTCAAGGTCTTTGACTGCGATACCAATATGGTTAATAGATTTAATCATTGCTAATTCTTTCCAGATATTGTTTTGCTTTTTTAAGGTCCTGAGGTGAATTGATCCCCTGTAATTCTTCAAATTCTGCCACCGGAAAAGCGTTGACACCTTTGCCTTTCTTCAATGCAATTTCAATAATATTTGTCAGGTAGTATTCATTCTGGGCATTTTGGTTTGAAGTTTCTTCCAGGCAATCGAAAAGCAATTTATTGTCGCATAGATAGACGCCGCTGTTTATTTCATCAATTGCCCTGATTTCATCATCAGCATCTTTCTCTTCGACAATTCGCTCAAAAATACCATCGCCACTTCTTACAATCCTTCCATAACCTTTCGGGTTTGGCGCTTTTGTAGTAAGAACAGATAAATCAGAAAGAGAAGAAAAGTGAATTCTTAAAAATGATTCAAGGGTAGAACTTTTAATAAGAGGGACGTCTCCGGATAGTATAAGAACGTTCCCGTCAAATTCCGCCAGATTATCTTTTGTCATCATAACAGCATGGCCTGTTCCAAGTTGCTGTTCCTGAACAGCAATCTCAACTTTTCCCGGGAAATGCCTGTTCATATAATCAATAACCATCTCCCTGTGATGGCCGACAATTGCAACTATTTGAGACGAGTTGAGTTTCAGGGCAAGTTCAATTACATAACCAAGTAATGGCTTGTTTTCCAATTCAACCAATACCTTTGGCAGGCCAGGGTTCATCATTCTTTTACCAAGACCTGCTGCCATTATTACAACTGAAATCTTACTCATAACTCATATCTCATAATTCTGACAACATCGTCGCTGCCGTTGACGGATTTAATTTTTATAACTTGTATCCTCGAATTTAATATTAAACTTTTAATCGGGACTGTTGTGTAAATTAGCAAAGCATGTCTTGAAAATAATAAGTTATGAGTTAAGAATTATTAGTTCATTAAAAGGGACGATTCTAAATCAATGTTTCGGTTTTGCGGTTAATATAATCAAACTTTATGAAAATTTTAGTTCTGAAAAGAAAGAGAATGTTCTTAGCAAACAACTTATGAGAAATTGAAAAGCTGTAGGGGCTTTAGTCAGAGAAACCCGAAATGCAGAATTTTGCAGACTGTTTTCATAAATCAGGCATCTCTGAAAAGAATCTGATGAAAATATTATCGGCTGGAATTATTAGTACAGACAAAATATATTACAAAAGAAGGATTTTCAATTTACAATAGAAAAGCTACAGGCACTCTAAAAATGATTCGCAGCGTAATCATTAAAAAAAATCACTAGTAACGGTTTGCGTTTATGCGCAGTAGCGGATTAGAAGCATTATCCTCTACGTTTACCTCAAAGATTATTAGAGACACAGAAATTCTGTTTGCTACTATACCCGCTATTGACTCTTATACGCTGTAAGTAGCTGTATTTATCTGTCAATAATCAGCTTAGTTGAGAAAAATTCTTTGTCCGTCTGCACTCTTATAATATACATTCCTGTCGTGAAATTATCAGGCAGGTGTATTGTATGTTTACCATTATCTGAAGATAATAACTGTTTACCCATAAGGTCGTATATGTTAACTGCTAAAATCATGCTGTCTGAATTAATATTTAAGTGATAGGTTGCCGGATTAGGATATATCGTTATTCCCATTGACTTTTCGAGTGTATTTAGTCCAGTTGAAGAATTACATATTTTGGCAATTTCCGTTTGGGTATAAAGCCCAATTGGAGATAAATTAAATTGCCACATATTTTGATAACCAAAATTTTGGGCGGCATTCAACTGCTGAGCAGGAGTCATGCTACCATATGTTCCGGAATTATAGGTTAATTGGCCAAACAAAACATAAGCCCAATGAAACTGAACAAGTTCAACTTTAGATTGTTGAGAGAGTAAAATCATGGATTTAACAAAGAGAGTGTCTACGCTTTCCCAATAGTCGAAACCATCTCTTGAATAAACCAATGCACTTGTAGCAACAGGGTCGGTAATATCAACCATTTCATCATTTTTTGCCTTATAACACCATGATTCGCCAATTACCAACTTTTTATTATTTGCTTCAGCAATGGAATCGATTTTAAATGCGTTGTTGTCAATATAATTGAAATGTGGGGGATAAATATGGTAATCAATGTAATTAATATTTGTTTGTGCAATTTCTTCAAAGAATCTAATATCATCCCAGGTTCCGGCACCGGCACCAATAAGAGTAGAGGCAATATTTAAGTTAGATGTAAAATGATTAATTAAGGAAGTTGTGCTATCAACACTATATTCAATTAAATTGAAAAGGTTAATCTCTTGTGTCTGTGGCTCCATTTCTAAAGTGAGATAGTCGGGTTGCAGTGAATCAAGAATTGTTTGCATCATTTGCAATTTCTCTTGCTTATAACGAGACAATTCAAGCGTGTCATCGGTTGCAGGACTGCCGTCAGGGTTGAAGTAATGCTTTTGAATGTCAGAAATCATTTTAGGCTCTCCATAAGTTTTGTCCACAAATGCTGCTTGGCAACCAATAATCAGCTTAAATCCTTTCTGCTTTATTTTTTGTGCAACGGTCATGTAAAAGTCCAAATAGTATTGAGAGTTAGTAAATGAATTGACTAGCATTGGATATTGAACTGTCAAGTCAACTTATTTAAAACCTAACGAATCAAATGCCATTAACATAGTGTCAATCTTAGCATATAGAGCATTTTGATATACAGGGATGGAGTATGGATTAGTTGTATCAGGAGTAAAGAGGGAATAGCCGCGATTACTGTTTAGCTAATATTAAATTGCTTGCAAAGTCTGTGCAGTAGGGTTGATTGTCCCATAGACTTTGAATTGTAGTGTTTCCCTGATTTAGTTTAGTTGTTAACTGAACCTTTGCTGTGTCCCATTGTGCAGGAACTTGGGCTTTTAATTGCACTGACATCATAGAAATTGTCAACAAAATTATTGTAGAAATTCTTGCCATGTCATCTACTCTTTAATAATAATATTGTTTAGACAATCTAATTTGTCAGGGTTTAATCTTGCCACTAACTCGTAACTAAGAAACAGGTTTGACTACTTCGTTCTTTTCGTTTACAAGAACAACAGTGGGCTTGTGATGGGCTAACTGCTCGTTATCAATAATTACATATGTAATGATGATTATCCTGTCGCCTATCTGTCCTTTCCTGGCTGCTGCGCCATTTAATGCAATGATACCACTTCCGCGTTCACCAGGTATGACGTAAGTTTCAAAACGCTCACCATTATTTATATTAACTACAGACACTTTTTCATGTTCAAGGATATCTGCCTTTTCCATGAGGGTTCTGTCAATTGTCAGAGAACCCTCATAATTCAAGTCGGCGCCAGTAATTGCCGCCCTGTGAATTTTGGATTTTAGCATTATTCTCTGCATTTTTGAATCACTCATTGTTTATTTAGCACAACACTTAAATTAAGTCTATTTTGTTTACCGTCAAAACTTTACGATTATGAAAAAACACTACTTCCATGCTATTCTGTTACTTCTGATACTTGGCTTAACAACTGAGGTATATTCATTCGAGAAAAAACTTTTCAAAGTTATAGACCTTAGTCCAGCGGTACTGTCAAAAGGCTATGATTTTTATTCAACCGAATTTTATACTTCAAATAAGAAAAAAATCGGTCTTATGTATGCATTTAAGCTGCATGAGATAGTTCATGATGCTGTAGCATCAATCCCTGCAAATCAACGAAACAAAGTACTGATTATTGCCAGGGGAAAAGGCGGCCAGAGCCTTGTAACTTCGCTTTATGATTATGATTCTGAGACATCGCCTATTCCTCCAATGTTGATCTATAAGCAGGTTGCCGGTAAAATCGGTGATACGATTAAAGTATCTGATATTGAAGATAAAAGAGCTATTGTTGACCTTGCGCAGGTGCAGGAAGAATTTCAGATAGCAGTTGTCTCAAGGACATATCTTCAAATGCCTTCAATAACACATGAAGAAAAGTTGCTTTTCTTTACAAACGGAGCACTCATATTTCCTATTGACAAAACCAGTGTCCGATGGATGGCAGATGCCACAAAATTGGAAATATATTTATTGGAATAGAAATTAGTGAAAAGCAAATAATTGCCCTAATCTAAACAGGGAAACTATTTCAATCTTTATATCCTTTTACTACCTGATAACGACTAAATTCTCCGGCTAATTAAGCGAAAACTGGTGTATATTTGCGAAAGCGCTTTCCTGAAACGATAGCTCGTGAATACTTGTTTTCATATACTCATGTAGTGGGAATGAATCAAGTACATCCGAAATGTCTTCAACGTCTTTTCCACTCATTGAAATCCAAAGCTTATCAATGTTTCTTGAAAGCGAATAGTTTTGTATCCTTCCCATAGCCATTAATCTATGCAACTGAGTCCGCTGTAATGGCACAAGCTTTATAAACCTTTCGTCCTTTACGTCAGGTAACTCTATATCAATCATGTATTGGTTCATTTTTTCATCCATTGCTAATGATTTAATAGACTAATAGTATATTAAAATGTTTTAATCAATTAAGTCAGTTGAGCAGGATTTTGCTTTATATAATGGAATTACGATTTTATTGAATAATTTAGTTTTTTTAATAAGTTGGTCATCAATAATACAATTAAGCAGTGATATGGAAAAGATAGTAGAGTGTGTGCCTAATTTCTCGGAAGGCAGGAACAAAGAAGTTATTGAGGCAATTGCGGAAGCAATCCGCAGTACTGAAGGTGTTAAATTACTTGATGTGGATCCTGGTGTTTCAACAAACAGGACAGTCTATACCTTTGTAGGAAATCCAGAAGCAGTTGTTGAAGGAGCTCTTAATTCAGCAAGGGTTGCGCGTGAATTAATTGACATGAGCAAACATTCAGGTGAGCACCCCCGAATGGGGGCTATGGACGTTTGCCCGTTTGTGCCTGTTGCTAATGTCACAATGGAAGAATGTGTTCAATGCGCACATGAATTTGCCCGCCGGGCATCTGAAGAATTAAACATACCTCTCTTTCTTTATGAAGAAGCTTCTACTAAAGAATACAGAAAGAATTTACCTGATATACGTAAAGGTGAATACGAAGGTTTGGCTGAGAAGATCAGGCTGCCGAAGTGGAAGCCTGATTTCGGCCCGGCTGAATTCGTGCAGGAATGGGGCGCAACGGCCACAGGAGCAAGATTCTTTCTGATAGCTTATAATGTAAATATTATCGGAACGCCAAACCAGGCACACAGGATTGCGTTAAACTTAAGGGAGGCCGGCAGAGGTGAAGGGAAGGAAGGCAGACTCGAAGAATGTAAGGCAATGGGATGGTGGGTAGATGAATACAATTTGGCACAATTAACAGCAAACCTTACGAATTACAAAGTAACACCTCCGCATATTTTGTTCGAAGAAGTAAAAAACGATGCTTCCAGGCTAAATGTTGCTGTTGCAGGTTCAGAACTTGTTGGCCTCATACCGCTTGAAGCCATGTTGATGGCTGCTGATTACTACATTGAAAAGGAAAATCTTTTTATTATTGATGAAAGGCAAAAAATAAAGCTCGTAACAGAGAGGCTTGGCCTGAATTCTGTTTCACAATTTGATCCTGAAAAAAGGATAATTGAATACATCATCCGTGAGGAACCGGATGAACCTCTTGCAAGTTCAACAGTAAGGGCTTTTATTGAGAATCTTGCTGCAAGGACATCGGCTCCCGGAGGAGGTTCTGCTTCTGCTGCGATAGCTGCAATAGGTGCGGGGCTTGGTTCAATGGTTGCCAAGCTGACATACGGAGTAAGAAAGTTTGAGCACCTCGAATCGGAAATGCGTGAAATTATACCACCTTTGCACGAAGCAACCATGAAACTTATTACAATGATAGATGCTGATACAAATGCTTTCAACGATTATTTGAAAGCCATTAGCCTGCCTAAAAATACTGAAAATGAAAAAGCTGAGCGTGAGGCAGCTATGCAGAAAGGCCTGAAAAAAGCCATTGAAGTCCCGCTTTCAACTATGAGAATTGCTGATTCTGCATGGGAGAAGATGATAGAAATAGCAAAATTTGGAAACATTGCTTCTGCTTCGGATGTTGAAGTTGGTGCCCGGGCACTTGAAACAGGTATTTGGGGAGCCTACAGGAATGTATTGATAAATCTGCCGGGAATAAATGACGAATCCTTCAAAAAAGTTATCCTTTCTGAAACAGAAACTATTGTCAAAAGGGCAAGAGAATGCGCAGCAAAAGCTTTAGAGATAATTGACAGCAGAGAATAGAAAACAAAGATAGTAATTTCATGTTTAATTAACATTTGTGAATATATTCTCATTTATTACAAAGAATTAATTTAGTAGCGCCTAATATATTATTCCAATTTAATATATACGTTATTGCAAACCCCTGGAATAAAATGACCTTGTACTAACAAACCAAATCAACAATAAAAACGATTAAAATAAATTAATTGGCATAAAGATTTTTTTTTTAGCTTTTCAAAGCAGTACTGCAAATTAACATAACAATTAATTATTCGAGGTAGTTATTTAAACTCTCAAAAACCTAGAAAACAAGTAATAAACATTTACAGTTTGCAGTGACACCATCTGATGGAATACAATTTCGACAAATTAACCACAGAGCAAAGAGTTTCGATTCCTTTGAACAATCTGCTAAGTGGGTGCTATTTATTTGAGTTAACAAACGAACATGGCGAACGGATTATGAAGAAATTTATCTTAGCTAATTAATTGATTTAGTTAATTTATACTAATTGTAGTTGGAACGATCCAACTGCAATTAGTCAAATTATCAGAGGAGTAATGATATGAATTTAGTCATAAATATAAGTTTGTTTTTTATAGTATTATTCTATACATCATTATTTGCAAACGACATAGTCTGGGAAAAAATTGGGTGCCCTGGCAATGCACCAATCCATTTTGATTCAGAAAATGAACAGGCGCTGTTTATTAGTAAAAGAAAAAATTCTGATTCAAAAATCGAATCTACAATACGCATTCTGGACACAAAAAACGGTGTTTATGTTTTTGAAGATTTTAGAGAAATCAAGATATACACAGCCCGGATATTAAATTCAGGAGCTCATCTTGGGCTTGTTTATGTCAAAGACTCGAGCTGTGCATTTGATTTGGTTGATATAAAAACAGGCGGCTTGATAAGAAGCGATATTCTCGGGAATTACATACCTAAAAAGTACCAGATAACAGATAGCTATATATATACCTTTGACGGATTGAACAGGCTGCAGGTATGGGATATTGCCAATGGAAGGGAAAGATTGTATGTAGATGATGACCATGAAGGCACAATCGGAATTTCCGAGGTGAAAGGAAGATATGCAGGTATCGCATGGACAAAAGAATTCCAGTTGTGGGATTTGGAAACCGGAGAAAAGATGCAGTCATTCGGGCTGTTTAATCCCGCGCATACAAAATTGTGCTATTTAAATGGCAATTTGGATACATTATACCTTGTTACGCTGTATCATTCTCCAAGCGGAATTGATATTGATAAATTTGATGTTTCTAATGGTAAGTTCATTGGTTCTTTTAGAGTAACTGATTCATACTATGCAAAAGATCTGAAATTAGACGGAGTTAAATTAGTATTTGCAAAAAAAGAAATTTCACCCTACCTATATAAAGAGATTGTATTTGTTGATATGAGCACTGAGCAAATTGTTGAAATAGTTGATGTAGAATTAAGAGAATTCAGCCTGTCAGAAACGGGAGATTATTTGTTTCTTGTAAATGACGATTATACAATTTTTGATATTGAAAAAAACGAAGTAGTTTTCGAATTAAATTGTGTAGAGGGTGCCATCACTATTTTTTATGAAGAAAGCAACTCAATTATTTTATCAAAAGTGAGTAATAGCAAAATGCTTGAGTTAAGTACAGGAGACATTAAAGGTGAATACAATTTTTACATTAGGGATCACAATCTATTATCCGGCAGGCGCTTTTATATTGAATCATATGACAGCCTTGTTATCATTGATTTGGAGACTGGGGATACCCTTGATTATCATGATTTGAGTGGAATTAATCACTCTGATTCCAAGGTAAGCTACAACTTTGAATATTGCCTTCTGACTCGTATTTTAGACACAACTTCTATATTATACTCGCTTAAAAATAAAGAGATAATAGACACAATCCATTTCACAGATGGATTTTTCACTCCTGACGGCAAATACTTGTATGGTTATTATTATACTGATAATCGGACAAAAGCTTTTTTTAGAATAATCGAAACTTCAAGCGGTGAATTGAAATTTGAGGATGAGGTTAAACAAAAACAGATTTTATCTTGCCCTCATGTCTCGAATTATATCTATTTGATGACAGAGAACGAAGGTTTGAAGAGAATCAGCCTCGAAACATTTAAAACTGAGGATTTGTCTGCTGAATTAAATAGAGTAGGGGAGTCCCATACCGTAAGATTTAAAGCAACGGAAAATGCTTTTATCATTGAAAGAATTGATGGGCAGGAAGTAAATATTCACGACACAAAAAGCGGTGAAATAATTAAAACCTATGAGAGGTATGTTGATAGCTATGCATTTGATGTTTCGGACGATGTTCGATACCTGATTGTTTCTTATTACGACGGCGCATTAATACTATACGAATTGCCTGAAGAGATGTGGATAAACACAAGTGTTGAGACGGAAATGGGAGCAACTCTTTCAGTTTACCCGAATCCGGCAGCTTCCGCAATTAGCGTAAATGCACCCGACGTAATTGATGGAAAACTGTTGCTTTATGATCTGTTTGGCGCAGTTCATTTTATAGATAAAAATTTTAGTTCAATAAAAACAATCCCGGTGGAGGGGCTGGCTCCCGGCTTATATTTTATTCAAATAAACGGTGATGGCAAGTTCTTCTCAGAAAAGATTTTAGTTGTTAAGTAGGCATTAACGCTTGCTGCCATTTAAATAAGGTGATGAAATAAGGTATTTTACATAATAGTTTGCTTGCTTATAAGTTTGAAAATTTCAGCCTATGATCCTATATGGGAAAAATTCTATCCTGTTTATGATTTTGATGACAGATTTAGCGGCGCTTTCTTTCCTGAAATAATAATGCACGTGAATTATTTATTTTATACGTTTTTGTAAACCTTTGGAATAAAACGACCTTATACTTTAAAAGTGATAATTCCTTAAAACCAGGATTTCGCAAGGAAGGTTATATTCACTTAACTAACCTCTAACGTCTAATATTGCCAAATCCTTAGTGGCAATAAGGTGATAATTTATACAAGCTGTGTTAACTTAAGCTTAACATTCCATCGCTAATTTTGCTGGTTACTGTATTGATTGATTATTATTAAATATGTATAGATTGATTTTTTATATAGTTCTTCTATTCCCGTTTCTTATATCAGCACAGCCGTTTGCAGAAGAGCAGGGCCGGGACACCCTTAAAAGTGGGGATGTTGTTGTTGATATTTACGGAATTAATAACGACACAGGGCAGGTCTTCTGCCATATTTTCATGACCAATACAGGCTTTCCTACTAAATCTAAACAAGCTTTGGAGTGGAAGATATCTCCTATTAAAAATGGAAAAGTGAGAATTATATTTAATAATATTCCATTTGGTATATATGCTATTACAACCCACCACGATGAAAATATGAATGATGTTATGGACAAGAGTTTTTTGGGTTATCCTTCCGAAGGTTTTGGCATTTCCAATAATGTAACCATTGTATTTGCAGTGCCTGAATTTGAGGAATGTAAATTCATTCACCAAAACGAAAGAACCCACATCAGAATCAAAATGAAGTACTTCTAAGCGAGAGGAAGTGCGATTTTATAAGTTGTGCCCCTACCCTTTTCAGAGTGGACTGTTATCTTACCACGATGCAGCATTATTATTTTGTTTGCTATATACAAGCCGGGGTTATATATACGTTCTTCCTGCCCGGTTGCTGAAGATTTCGGCTCAAAAAGCGATTCAGTTTCTTTTGACTCATAACCAATTCCCGAATCCCTGATAAACACTACAGCACTTTTCTCTCCAAATGCATACAGGCCAACAGATATTTTGCCTCCCTCCGGCAAATCTTTCCTGCAATTGTAAAGAATACAAAGAATAGCATTTTCAAGCTGTGGTTTATACCCGTTTACATAGAAGCTGCGGTTGTCAGAATCAAATTCGGTGCTTATTCCTGAGCGTTCAAGGAATGGAATGCTGATTTCAAGCACTTCTCCGATTAAAGTGCTTAAGTCGATTTTTTCGTTTACATTTGCAGGCGGTTCAAACCCTGTCATCTCAAATAGTTTTCTCTTTAGTTGGTTAATGCGCTCAAGCTCTTTTTGAATTACGTCAATCCTTGTGGTTTTCTCTCCAACACCTTGGGACAACAAGTCAAGATGGGCTTCTATAGTGTTGATTGGAGCATCAAATTCGGATGCGATTGAATAAGCCAACTCACCAAGCGAAGAAAGCCTTGTAAGGTCAATAAGCTGGCCATCTAATGCTTTGATTCTATTTTGCAAGCTTGTTTTTTCTTCAAAAACAAGCTTGTTTCTGATAAATAATCCGCAAAGTTCGAGAATAATTTTTAAGTCAGCTAGGGCATTATTATCAATTTCACTTTTCTTAAGCGATGTTCGGGCAATGAAGAAACCCCATGGTTCAACATCCTTAAAAGTATAAATAAATAAGAGCGATTCGCCTCTAAATAATTCTGATAAATCCGGGATAATGTTTATCGAGTTTTGCTCAGATGCCCATTCGAGGATACCTTCTTCTTCAAGATGCCGTGAAATGCTGACAAGAGTTGTAGATGTTGATTCGGATAATTCTTTATATCCTTCATCATTCGGGAGAAAGAGATTGAACTCGGTAATCGAAAGCCCGGGTGGGATAAAATCAGAAAGCCGACTTGCTACAGTTTCATAGCTGTCTGAAGTGCTCAGTTCGTGGTAAAGTTCTATAAATTTCTCGCCGAAGTTCATTTATGCCATGCTTGCAAAAATTGACGCCTTGTTGAATTCTTCCACAATTTCTTGTCTTAATAAGGCAATTTCACTTTCAGAGTCCAAGATTTCCGATGCGGAAATATTCCCAAAAATGCTGCCATCCATATAGTAGCGGCTTTTCTTTTTTTCGCCGAGCCATTCTTTGAATCCAAGAATCTCTGCAAACCATTCCGAAAGTGATACAATAGCTGTTAGCGGTTGATTGATTGTATCCAATTCCTCGGCATAAGCATTTTTGTTCGCGCTAAAGCTTTCTATCGTGTCTATCTCAAAAAATGGTACATGGTGATTTCTTATAGCAAAAATCAGCTTATCCGGGAGATTCCACTTCCGTGCCAACCATGCACCGACTTCAGAATGATTTGTTCCGAGCACTTTTTCCTCTGCTTCAGATAGATTCAACTCGAGGTTGTCAATCAACTCGCGGATTGTCCGGAACTCATTCGGAAAATATTCTACAATGATTAGGATACCAATGTCGTGCATAAGCCCGGCTACAAATGCCTCTCCTGCAAGCTTATATTTCAGTTTGCGTGCCATCAAACGGGAAGCAGAGCCACAGAAAACCGAATATTCCCAAAAAGCCGGGGCATCAAATAAATTCGGATTGATTTTTGTAAAGAATTTTTGTACGACAAGGCTCAGAACAATCTCTTTAATCGAATTTGAGCCGAGTACAACAACAGCAAGGTCAATTGTTGAAATCTTCCTGGAAAATCCGTAAAAAGGTGAATTAGCAACCCTTAATACTCGCGCTGTTAGTGACTGGTCGGTTTCGATGAGCTTGGCGAGAGCAGTAGCATTGGCATCATCCTGATCAATCTTGTGAAGTATTCTCGAAATATAAACGGGAATGGTTGGCAGGTCTGTAATTGATTCGAGCTTTCTTAGGATAACGGGCTTAATCATTTTCAAGCTCATTTAATTTTTTCCGCAGGTCGTTTATCACCTGGGTGTGTATTTGGCACACTCGGGATTCAGAAACATTAAGCACCTGTCCGATTTCCTTAAATGTCAGCTCTTCATAGTAGTATAGAGAAACTACAAGTTTTTTCCGCTCATTCAGTTTTTCAATATAATGGGAAAGAAAGCTGATTCTCTCCTCGTTGCCGATATTTTCGAGGTAGTCATTCTGACCGGGGTCTGCAAACTCCTCGAGGATATCCATTTCCTCATCATTGTGTATTACCTGTTGTGACTCATTCAGTGAAATAGATGCTTTTGCTGCCGCTGCGGCAGCAAGGTATGACTCATATTGAACTGGAGTAAGACCCAGCTTGTTCATCACCTCTTCACTAGAAACTTCCCTGCCCTTTTTACTACGCAATTCGTCAGTAGCAGATAAAATCTCATGGGCCTTTTTGCGTGCTGTTCTGGATAGCCAGTCGAGCTTTCTTAATTCGTCCTGGATAATCCCTTTAATTCTCGGAATTGCATATGATTCAAACTTGACACCGCGTTCAGGCTCAAAACGCTCGATAGTTTCGTTAAGGCCTATGATTCCTACATTGAGAAAGTCTTCTTCTTCGAGTATGGTATTATTTGGGAGATGCATCTGGTTCAGTACATACTTTACGAGCCAGATATAATTCATCAAAAGCTTATGCTTAAAATCTAAACTTTTGGTTTTTAAGAATGAAGCCCAGGCTTCAGTTAACTCTTTATTTTGAATCGTTGTCTGCATGTGTTTCGATTGATTGTTTTTCCCCTTTACCCAGTAACGAAACAATTCCGGTTTCAATATAAGAATCAATGTAAAAAAACAGTGTTAAATTTCTGTAAATTCTTTAATATTAATAATTTATCATTTTTCTTCATTCTTATTATCGTTGTTTTTTTCAGTTTCATTCAGTTCTTTGAACAGCTCTTCCATCTCCTCGTCTTTGTCTTTTAAAGAAATATCGGGAGGAGGTGGTGGAGTTACTTCAGGTGCGTCGGCCTCTTCAGATTGGCCGGGAATATTTTTTTCTTCAACTACACCTTTTCTATCTTTTATAACTTCATTATCATCACGTGCCGAACTACGCAACGCCTCAATTTCTTTTAGCTCTTTTTCTTTTTTCTTTTCTTCAATCCTCAATTGCTCAGCCTCTTTGCGTTTTTCTTCCTCCTCCTCTTTTATCTTGTTTTCCGAGACAAAGAAAAAGATAATGGCCATAACTATACCAATTCCGAGAAATAGGCCGGAAAATACAATGAAACTATGATAAATTGAATCAACAAGGTCATTACCTCTTCCGAAGAAACTCGACAGGAAAGTAATTAAGCCTCCTACAATTGCCAGGTTGAGCAAAAGTTTGAATGGCATATTGATTTTTTCATTTATCTTTCTCTTTTCTCTCTGAATGCGCTTCTTCTTTCGCTTTTGCCTTTCTTTTAGGTTTTTTTCACGTTCTTTTTGTTTTTTTTCAATCTCGGCCTTTTCACGCTTCTCCCTTTCCAGGCGCTCCTTTTCCTGCTTTTGTTCTTCGGGAGTCATATTTTTTTTGTCTTTAGCCATTTCAGGTCTGTTTAATTGTCGAGATTTACAGCTTCTTCTTTAAAAATATTGATAACAGTTTCTGCAATTTTTGAAATTTCCATTGATGCTTCGCATACCGGGCAGGCATACAGGTACAATTCCTGCCTGACTATCGATTTGCGTATTTCTCTGTCATAAGGTACAAATCCTATTTTATCAATTCCAAATCCTAGGAATTTACCCAATGCCAGGTTCAGCTTTTCTGAAATATCTTCAGCATCTTCCATATCAATTACGTTGTTGACAAGCAATTTAATGTATGACCTGTCAATAAATTCCGTTAGCAGTTTCAGCAAACCGTAGGCATCAATAAGCGAAGTCGGTTCATCGGTAAGCACCAAAGCAATAATATCGGCGAAATTACAGCACTGCAGTGCCTGGTTATTTGCCCCGGACGCGGTGTCAATTAATATATAATCATAATTATGATCTGCGATTAATTCTTCAAATAACTCCAGGTTTTTTGAGCTCAGTTGAGTTTCTTCATGCATTGAATAGGGCAGTCCTGCAAGTAAATGAAATTGTTCTTTATATTTAAAAATCACCTGGTTTAAATTTACATTTCCCTTATAATAGTCGCTAATTCTTACAGGCGGCTCAACTCCGAGAATAAGGTGCTGGTTGGGAAGTCCAAGATCTGCATCCCAGACAAGTATTTTATGTGCCTTTGCAAGTTCCCATGCAATATTTGCTGCAAGAAAACTCTTGCCAACGCCTCCCTTCCCGCTGCAGAATGTAATCACACGGGTTGCATTATTCATACCTGATGTCATTGTTTTATCAAAAGTCTTTTAAGAAATTCTCCGGTCGCAGGTTCAATATCCTCTGGTATTTTCTGGCCTGTCGAGATATAAGATAGCGGCAAACCGGAATTTACAACTTCATGTAAAAATCCGCCAAAATTGGCAGTTTCATCAGTTTTTGAAATTACAAGAGAATTGATACCAAAATTCTTGAATCGTGAATTTACTTCTTTAAATACTTGTGGATTAATATTTGCCGACATTACCAGGAAAGTATGATTTGCTCCTGAAGCCATGAGATATTCTTTTATCTCTGCCAGCCCCTTTGTGTCCTTGTGGCTTCTTCCCGTTGTATCGATAAATATTAAATCGCGTTCTTTTTCCTTTGTTATAATTTCTTTTAGCTCTCCCGGGGAGTAAGCGGATTTAAAGCTGATACCCGCAACGGAAGCGTAAGTTTGCAGTTGGTCTGCGCCCCCCACTTTATATGTATCTGCTGATATGATGAAAACATCGGCCTTGAATATTAACTTGCTGATTGAAGCTATTTTTATTAACGACAATGTCTTGCCACTTCCTGTCGGCCCCACAAAAGTGAATATTTTATCTTTAAATTCTTCGTTCACGGGACGCAGGTAGTTCAGCCCTTTAAGGAAAAAGCCAAAAGCCAAATCAAGATTTTCTTCTTTTTTTTCTTTCACTCCTTCCTGTGAAACCCTACCCGTTAACTGCAAAGCAATGTGCTCAGGGAATTCCATGTCGAGCAGACTTTTATAAAGCTCTGATAACCCGGGAGCGAGATTACCGCTGTGTCGGTACTTCAGGAAAGTTTTTATTTCTTCCGATATCTCAAGGATTTTCTGAATTTCATTGTAAATCTCTGAAACATTCGAGATTGACTGGCTTTCGCTTGAATAGGGACGAATAGCTTTTGGTACGCTCAGTTTCTCCCGGATCGGCCTTTCCCTGTATGTTCCCATAGATTCATCAATTGCGGCAACAATTTCTACAACGTCCTCACCGCTTGACTTTTTCGTATTTCGGGTAGATAAAATTATAGCCTCTTCACCAAGGTCGGACACAATCCTTGCTTTGCCTTCTTTCAGGTTTTTAGCAATATACTTTTTGATTTTCATACTTTATCCCCGCATATACCAATATTAGCAATAAAAAATTATGCCACAAATCAAAAAATCAGGGATATGGATTCGTCATCTTAGCGATGAAGGACAAAGCTGTGTGATTTTGCGAAAGGTCCGGATTGCAGTTTGATAAAATATATGCCGTTTGGCAGACCGGAAAAGGGATGACTCAATTCATACCTGCCACGGTGGAAGAATTGGCCATCGAAAATTGAACTGACAAGCTCACCGTTAGAATTGAACAATTGAATAACAAGTGGAGCATTTATTCCGAGCGTAAAGTTAAGATTCAGGATATCATTGTTAATCGGGTTTGGAGCAGGAGCTTGAAATTCAAAATCATCACCGAATTCAACATCTCGTAGGTTAAAAACGCAAGTGCCTACATTGATTTCAGCACCTTTATTGTCACTTTCAGAAATCATACATCCGGGATCAACATTTGAGCCTGCTAACCTGATCTCGGGCAAATACTGACTTTTACCTGTTAGATATGTAATAAATCCTGCACGGAATATCACAGTATCATTCATTAAGGGTTGATTGCCTTTTAAGGTAACTCTGAAAAAAGCTGAATCTTCTTCAATATTCTCTTTAAAGGAGAACTCCCATCCGGAGCCGATAAAAAATGAATCCGGTTCAAAAATGCCGTTGAATCCGATTTCTTCTTTTATGTATGCTATTTCAATTATTATTGAGTCCAGTGAAATATATTGCCAGTCTGGGCTTGATGCTGCAACAGTCAGGAATAGCGAATCTCCGGGATTATAAACGGGTATGGTATCTCTGTCCTCAATTTTAAATTCGACTATTGGACGCTCTTCATCAGGGTAGGAGACTGTGTTGGTATATTCGTTGTCTGCATGGTCTAATGCTGTAATATATGCTGTACCCGGTAATGATTTGTTTATTACTTCAAGCTCGAGTTCGAGTGAGGTCGTTTTAGGTTTTATTGGGAGGTTTGTATCTGAACGAAGAATAAAGTTCTCTGAATTTTTTTCCAGTCTTACTTCTTTGATGCCAAATTCTACTTGCCGAATAACATCACTCAATGAACCATTTCTCAATTCAGAAATATCAACAGAATATCTGCCACAACTTATTTCACTAATCGTTATTTGTGCATTCATCGTGTCAATTTCAAGTGGGCTGAGCGATAAGGCAACAGGAAGGGCGTACGAATCATAATCACCCATACCATATAAATATGCTCCAAACAATGCAGATGACTCAAGAATATAAGCCCCGGGCTCAAGATCGAGCCTTTGGAAGTAGAAGTTTGTACCGGGAATCCTATTGTTCAATAATGAGGAGTATTGATTGTAAACAGGGGAGCCGTTAATTCTTAAATTCTTTAAATCTGTTAAATTCGCATCGGTGGAATCACCAAGGATAAACAGATTCAGGTAATGTTCTTCAAAGCTGTTGTCATCAGGTACCTGGAATACTGTTCGCTTTACGAATTGCCCTTCATTAATCATCATAACCATTGATGGATCAATATTAAGAGAATTGTCTCTGTCACTTGAATATGGATATTGCATAATAAGGCATGGCTTGTCTGATTCCCAGATTGCAATACCCTCAATTGCCCTGTTGGAATTTATATCATTATTGTATTCATAAAAATCCCCAGCGTTATCAAGTCTTCCTTCAATACTGCTGATAAGCCTGAATGTTTGAGGATTGTACCAACTGACACTGAAATTTGTACTATCTCTTGAAGACATTATCCTGAAAAAATCTCCCGGATTATTTCTTTTGAATTCAAGGGAATAATAGCGTGTTGACCATGTATTAACAGGCGGTACCATTTCAAGCAATATATCAGCTCCGAGATAATATGACCAACTACTACTTGAAGGCATAGTTGTTCTTGTCTGGAATGATAAAATGCCAATAGGTTTATCGGATGAAATCAAAGAACCGGAGAGATCAAATCGATTATAAGTTTCACCATTTCCTTTCACGACATAGGTTTCACCTTTGTCTAATATCACCTTGAAATTATCCCCAACATTTCTGCGGGTTGTCGTTTCGCCATTGTTTCCGGTTTTACCCTGAAGCGATATGTTAATGGTTGTATTATCAGATGAAGCGATAATCAAGAACCCGCTTCCTCTTTCCTGCCTTCCCCATGCTGTATAAAGGTGGTCGTAATATGAAATATGCCTGTATTCAGTTCCCCAGACGTTTACAGGCAAAGCTAAATAAGAATCTGAGCTTTGTTGTTTTGAGCTTAAAACCATTACAGAAATAGAATCGGGGGAGGTTATCCTGATAGATTTGTCTTCAGGGGTTTCGGACCTGTAAACTTCCATATCCCATGAAAGTTCGTTCCTGTTCAAAGTTGAAAAAGTAGTAATTTCAAGAGCATTGACCAGTTTAGTTATGCTGTTTCCCTGGTATTCCAATGTTACTTCAGTGTCAAATTCTGAAGTAACATAAATCTCAAGCCTGCGGTTTTCAATTTGAGAGCCCCTTGCTTCATTTTGCGGAAAAGCCACAAAGAACTCGGTACCGCTGACCTGCCTGCCGATGCCAAACCTTTCAAGCACTTCAGGGTCAATCGCCTGTGCAGTAAGTACTGCAAATAAAAATATAAATGGTATTGCTTTCATACTAATAACTACACTATATTGCGGATTATGTTACCGATTAGTGTAATGTTAATTTTGGATTAAATTTCTGTAAATATTTTTCCACAACTTTCCCGCACAGCTATGGTAGTCATTGGATAACCTGTTGTAATATATAGACTAAGATTATGCAAGGCAGCGGTTGAATATGGAATTAATATTACGAGAATTTTTGTAGTTTTGAGGCTGGAAAATGGATAGGATTACCGATATAATGGAATTTAATGTCGAATTCGAACAGAAGGTTTTCGAAAACCGCAGGCGCACTCCTGAAGAATACGCAGAAATAGCAATCGAAATACGCAGGGATATTATTAAATCCCTGTTACTTGCAAAATCAGGCCATAGTGGCGGGCCGCTCGGTATCACAGACTTAATGACTATACTATATTTCGGCGCTTACCTCCGGTACAATCCTAAGGAACCGGAATGGAAAGGCAGGGACAGGTTTGTCCTCAGCGCAGGCCACATGGCGCCAGTCTTGTATTCAGTGCTTGCAAGAGCCGGTTATTTTCCTGTTGAAGAGCTAAAGACTTTACGTAAGTATGGAACGAGACTCCAGGGGCATCCCGGCCGTGATGTTAAGCTTCCGGGTATTGAAACTTCTTCAGGTTCGCTTGGGCAAGGGGTTTCAATTGCTATTGGTATGGCCATGAGCGATAAACTACTTGATAAAAATGACCAAAAGGTCTATTGCATAACCGGCGATGGCGAGCTGGAAGAAGGCTCATGCTGGGAAGCCGCAATGTCTGCCGGAAATTTCAGGCTCGACAATTTTCTTTGGATTGTAGATAATAATGATTGCCAGATTGACGGGCGTGTTCACGACGTTATGAGTATCTATCCTGTTGACAAAAAATTCGAAGCCTTCAATTTTGATGTTATAAACATCGACGGGCATGATTATAATCAAATCATTGCTGCGCTTGATAAATTCGGGGAAAACCACAGGAATAAAACCGGCAAACCTACTTGCATTGTGGCAAAAACGTTCATGGGCAAGGGAGTGTCATTCATGAATGATAAATACGAATGGCACGGAATACCTCCCAAAGAAGACCAGGCTATCCAGGCTTTGGAGGAATTGAAATGAGATTGATTCCCGGGATAATTGTTATTCTGGCAATTGTTTTCATTTCTTGCAGCGAGGGAAAAAAAGACCCCGCACAAAAAGATGTATTACAAGGGAACAATAGCGAATACCCCGCTATCGAGGGTGATTTCAAGTTTAATCTTGATTCTAATGAGCTAAAAAAAAGCAATAGTTCCGGTTTGGATGATGCTGAGTTTAAACTTGGAATTGAAGCAACAGCCCCGGAAATGCTGCTAAAAGTACTTCCACAGCAAATACAGGGCTATGAAACAATCCCCGGTAATTACGGTGGTTCCGGTGAGGGAAAAGAAAGATTTACTTCTGCAAGCCTGGAATATATTGGCAATGCGGGGGGTTACATTAATATTGCAATATATGACTACCCGAAGAAGAGTTTAAATCCTTTCGTTGATAATTTTTTTAGCTTACCGGAAATGACAGGTTTTATGGTAGGCAGAGTACCAATAAATAACGGAATAGCATTCAGGGAGTGGAATGAATCAAGCAGGAGCGGAAAATTTCACGCTCTGCTTGATGATAGGTTTTACATACAAATAAGCGTAAAGACAATTCCGGCTCAAACTCCTATGCCGGAATCAATCTACAAATTGATAAATACAGGCAAATTAATAAACAGTAAGAAGTAATGGATTTTAACTTACAGGGAAAAAAGCCGACAAGGCACGGTTTTGGCCACGGGTTGGCGGAATTAGGCGAAAAATACGATAACGTTGTTGTTCTTGGTGGTGATATAACAGGTTCGGTTATGACTTCATTTTTCAAGGAGAAATTCCCGGACAGGTTCTTTTCGATTGGTGTTGCTGAGCAAAATGCCACTACCATTGCCGCCGGATTTGCTCTGTCCGGTAAAATTGCTTTTTTCAGCAGCTACAGTGCTTTTGCAGCATTCCGAAATGCAGACCAGCTTAGAATTTCAATCTGTTATAACGAGGTTAATGTAAAAATCGGGGGTGGGCATTCAGGCATTACCGTAGGTCCGGACGGCGCTACACACCAGTCCCTCGAAGAAATTGCATTTCTAAGAACATTACCCAATCTTACACTCGTTGTTCCTTGCGATTATCTCGAAGCAAAAAAAGCAACCTGGGCTATTGGTGAAATGTTCGGACCTGCATATATACGTTTCGGACGCTCTGCTGTTCCTATGTTTACTAATGAGAGTACACCTTTTAAACTGGGGAAAGCTGAGGTATTCAGGGAAGGAAACGATGTAGCAATAATCGCCTGCGGCATACTGGTATGGCAGGCATTAATGGCAGCTGATGAGCTTCAGAAACGTCATGGGATCTCTGCAAGGGTAATTAATTGCCACACTATAAAACCAATTGACGAGAAAACAATTGTTGAGGCTGCCCGTGATTGTGGAGCAGTAGTAACGGCAGAAGAGCACCAGGTGCACGGTGGGCTTGGTGGCGCCGTTGCCGAGGTGCTAGCAAAAAATCTTCCGGCGCCTATGGAGTTTGTTGGTGTAAAAGACTCATTTGGCGCAAGTGGAGAGCCTGATGAATTAATGGGATACTTTGGCCTTACCTGGGAAAGTATCTATGCTTCAGCACTTACTGCCATCAGAAGGCGCGATAAGGGGCCTGAAGAAATTAGAAAAGTAAAGGAGGTTTCACAATATTTTGAGGGAATGTAAATCTAACATTTAGATGTAAGATTATTTCACTCGATAATTTGTTTAATACCATAAATTTATAAATTTGGCGGTTCAGTGAATCGCCGTTTTTATGTAAGAGGTGCTATGAAAATTATTCTGATATTGATTATTTCTACATTCTGCATGGCTGCACAAGATGCATTGCCTTTAGAAAAAATGAAATACCGCCCTGCAGTTAATGCGGGAAAATATTACCCCGCAGATTCCGCTAAACTGTATGATGCAATTATTGCTGAGGCTGACACCTCGAGGGAACTTGTCTTTACTGAAGGCTTGCTCGGGATAATAGCCCCTTCGGTCGAATTCGAGCATTCATACCCAACAGCTATTAAAACATACCGGAATCTATACGGGAAAAATTATGATGCGATTATAGTTATCAGTCCGTCGCATTATGAATCCTTTGATGCATCATCAGTATATAATGGAATTGGCTATTATACGCCGCTCGGATTGGTTGAAAATGACCTGAATTTCGCACAGGAGATAGCGGAATTTCATGAATCGGTTATTTTATCAGAATTAGGGCACACAGTAAGAGAGGATTTTGGAGAATATGCCATTGAAATGCAATTGCCCTACTTGCAGGTTCTAAGTCCCGGAACCCCTGTAATTCCAATTGTAATGGGAAACCAGGATGCAGCTTCAATCGACGGGCTTATGCGCGCAATTGTTTATGCAACACTGAAATCAAAGAAAAAAGTATTGATTATTGCTTGTGCACAATTAAGCCACAATGTACCCTACAAAGAAGCCCGTGATATTGATATTTCTGCTATCCGGGTGTTTGGGGATTATAACTATTTCAAGCTGGAAAGTAATTTCTATGAAGGGTTATGGGTGACGGATGCAGTCGGGCCAATCATTACAACTATGATGGCTGCAGAGCAATTGGGCGCAGACCTTGCACTTCCTGCAGATTATAGATTTACAGGCTCGCTGACAAAAAAAGCAGTTATGACTGATACTGTCACTACTTTTTTCGCCGCTGCGATGGTTGACAAAGGAAATTATTATCCATTTTTTATCCCCCAGTTTTCTACAGCCGATTTAAATGACATCTTTTATAGCGCCAGGTTTGCAATGCGAACCGAAATCAAAGGCGACAGCTCTAATCCAATTTCAATGATGACAAGGAATGTATCATTTGAGACTCCGGTATTTGTAAAGGTGTTAAAAGACGGTGAAACGTTTGGAATGACCGGCTCACTTATAAACCGTCAGAATCTGATTCTTGAAATTGAAAAAATTACATTGATGGCTGCTTTTCAATCACAGGATAACGAATTTTATAACGCAGAAATTCTTGATTCTCTCGAATATGAAATTACGGCAATCTCTCGTCTGCAGAGGATGCTCGACCTTGAAGGAATAGTACCTACAGAAGATGGCATTTACTTAGTAAGTGGTGATAAACGAGCTGTTTTGTTGCCTGAAGTTGCATTAGACAACAAGCTTGATAGGGAACAATACCTGATGTTGGCCGGATTTAAAGCCGGACTTGGAAACGAAGCATACCTGAACCCTGACAACAGGCTATATCGCTTCAAAGTAAAAAAGCTAAATAGTTCCGAACATGAAAATACCGGAGAATAACTGAGTTGCCAGGTAATATCGAGATAAATGAAAACCTGCTGCGGGTAATTGGCGAAATTGCCGACTCAGAAGGTATTGAAGCTTATGTTGTCGGCGGCTTTGTTAGGGATTATTTTCTGGGCATCGCCAAGAAAGACTTAGACGTAACTGTAGTCGGAGACTCTCTTGAATTTGCAAAAAAGGTTGCAAGACAATTCAAGAGTAAGCCTGTGGTTTTTCAGAAGTTCCGGACTGCAATGGTTCCGGTTGACGGCTTCCGGCTTGAATTTGTTGGTACCAGGAAAGAAGTATATGAAAAAAACAGCCGCAAGCCAATCGTTACGGAAGGTACCCTTGAAGACGACCTGAAACGGCGTGATTTCACAGTAAACGCTATGGCTGCCTCGCTAAATTCTTCTTCTCTGGGAGAAGTGATTGATTTGTTCAATGGAATGCAGGATTTGGGCAATAAGCTGCTAAGAACTCCTCTTGAACCTGAAGTCACATTCGATGATGATCCTCTCCGTATGATGAGGCTCGCGCGTTTTGCTTCCAATCTGGAATTTGAAGTTGACAATGCGGCTCTTGTAGCTGCCCGAAAAATGGCAGAGCGAATAAAAATTGTCTCCCAGGAGAGGATTACGGATGAATTCCTGAAGATAATGCAAAGCAACAAGCCCAGCATCGGCCTGTTTGTACTCTACGATACCGGTTTATTGGAGCATGTCTTTCCCGAATTGAATGCACTCGCCGGTGTGGAAATTGTCAGGGAGGAAGGCCAGTCTTATGCGCATAAAGATGTGCTCAGGCATACTTTCAAAGTGGTTGACAATACCGCTAAATTATCAGATAAACTATGGCTCCGGTTTGCAGCGCTGATGCATGATATAGCCAAGCCGAAGACAAAGCGCTTTACAGAAGGCCAGGGATGGACTTTCCACGGGCACGAGGAAATCGGTGCCCGCTGGATGAAGCGATTATTCAGACAGATGAAGCTGCCTCTCGAACATCAGGAATATGTTGAAAAGCTTGTCCGGTTGCACCAGAGGCCTATGGCACTCGTGAATGATGATGTGACCGATTCTGCCATCCGACGGCTTGCTGTCGCCGCAGGGGACACCCTGGAAGACCTCTTTGACCTCTGCCGGGCGGACATTACTACCAAAAATCCTAACCTCGGCGAGCAATACAGGAATAACTACGAGCATGTCTTCAACAAGGTAATTGAGATACAGGATAAAGACAAACTGAGAGAGTTCCAATCTCCGGTGCGAGGGGAAGAGATAATGCAGCTATGCGGGATTCCGCCATCACGCCTGGTGGGGTATATCAAAAGCAATATAGAAGAAGCAATCCTGGAGGGTGATATTCCCAACGAGTACGAATCCGCGAAAGAATATTTCCTGGAGTACAAAGACAAGTGGATTCAGAAGTATGATGAGGGTGGGTGATGCAACCCACGGGTTAATCCGTGGGTTGTATCAGATTCGCAGTTCGATCATCTACTTCAGCACCTGTATCTTCTTCATTGCTACATGCCCTGCCTGCTCGAGGGCGATGTAGTATATTCCGGTACTTAGGGCATCTGTGTTCAGCTCGTAAACGTGGCTGCCCTTGCGTGCATACCTGCTTTCAAGCTCCAGTGCTTCTCGTCCGAATAAATCCCTCAGTGTAAGGCGGATATTGCCCGGGTGCGCCAGCTCGTACTTTACTGTGGCGCTGTAGCTGAGCGGGTTGGGATATACTTCTATTCCGATTCCGCTTGCTATGCCTTCTTCCCCGACGGGGTCAGGGTGGAGGAATGCGCGCAGCTTCGGGTAGCTCATGCCTTCTTCAATGTACCATACGTTCTCGAAGTCCCACCCTGCCTGTTCAAATGTTGATTGCTTCATCATCTCGGATGTAGGCAGGCCAATGCCCTTGCCTATACTGTCTATGCTCAGCTTTTCGTCGTCCCAGAAGCAGGATTTTATATTGCCGTTATAACCGAAGGGCGAGAGCGTATGCGGGCTTGTTGAACTGCCGGCTGCATAGCAGTTCTCTACGAGGGAGGAATCGTCTTCGGGGAAGGGCATCATACAAAAATTATATACCGTTGAATCAGAAATTATTTTCAAATCAGTATAGCAGTTTTTAACTTTTGCTCCGTTCATAACATAACCAAATCCTCTCACAATTCTATTACTGGGGACTTCCACATTAATCGTCCCCGTGAAATAGCACTCTTCGATAACAAAATCATAATCTTTAGTATGAGCATTAAATAGCTCCCAGGCACCTCCAATCAGGTGAATATTTTCAAAACCAACCCTTTTTATTGTAAAGCAATTTGTTTAACCTATTAGTTCCGAAGAATAATATTTATGTCCCAAATTGGCGTATAGGTTTCTTATAACATGCCCCCTGCCATCCAATTCTCTCATGGAATAACCGGGAATAAATAAATAAAGGCCTTGATAGTAGAGGGTGTCTCCTTCGGGGGAAATTTGGGGAGACCAGTATCTTGTTTCAGAAGCGTCAATGTCATTCATCAATGCCCAGTAGTGGTCGCCGTCTGAGTCTCTACCAAACTGCATAAGATGCTCAAGTTTTGTTACCTGGAATGGGTCTTCCTTGGTGCCGCTGCCTTTCCCGGGGAATGTGTATTGCTTATCATACAGTTTGCATGGTGTTTTTCAGTTAATACCTCCCTTTTTTCATAAACAGGGCTTGTAACTGATGATATGTCAGGATTATTATTCTCCGCATTCTCCACACTTAAAATCTTATTGTTCATGTCTTTTGAAGCTAATATTATGCTTGAGGTTACTTCTTCTTCCCAGGGAATTGTGCAAGGTTTGGTCTGCTGGCCATCTTCATAATAATCCTTCACAAAAGCATGGAAAGTAGAACCGCTCTCGGCGTGAAAACCGGGTTTAAGCCTGATAATGTGCTCTTTCATTGGAGCTACGTAAAACTGAACTTCTTCTCCTTCCCGAATCCAAGTAGTTATCCCGTCGGATGATTCCTCAGTCCGTATTTGCCTCCCAATCCTGACAACACCATTATTTGCAATTTCATCATCATTGTCATCAGTTATTTCTCCACTTACTTCTTTTTGGCTTGTCCAATACTTGACAGGGTCGGTATTAAACGGATTATCCAGAAGTTTATGCTTAACAAGAGGCCCCCGTTTGTGACCATTTAGAAATAATCATTAAATCCTCCTCATTGTCATCTTGCCCTATCAAATGGTCAGAATCTCTAATACCGGAATGATTAGCACCTTCGTAAGTAACCTTTTCAAAAAATTCATTAAAAAAATTACTTCCAAATCCAATTTCAATATAATCCCAGTTCTTCTTTTCCATTTCGGTTTGTTTAGTACCGGGACAATAGTTCATTGATTTACCGGGGTGAGGCAATATGACGCCACTTGTTCCGCCTTCGCTAAAATGCCAGGCATAAGTATGACAATTGAAATTTCGAAAATTCGATGGGTTAGAAGGCGAAGACTCGCTTTCAACCATTTCTGCCGATTCCCACAATACATTTCCATAACAGGCAATCCACAATTCATCAGCACTCTCGTCTGCATAAACCATTTTTGGTTTAGTTTCTTCATTAGCAGAGTAATAATTCTTATCCTTTAATGTGCTCTTTTCCCAATTAGTTGAAATGTATGTTTTATTGTATAAGCCAACTGCCGTTGCTGCATATAAGCAACTGTCTTTTTCATTAAGGGAATACAATGGATGATATTCACCGAACAATTCTTCAGGGAACCCATTATTTATTTCATCGAAAGTATTCCCCCCGTCAGTAGATTTCAGGCAACCATTTTTTTTAGTTCCGATGTAAATACTTGAATCTTTAATATGGATACAATATATCAAATCATCAGTCCACAGCGATTCCCAGTTATCACCTCCGTCAGTAGATATTAAGAATCCTCTGTCAGATAATTTTTCTGAGCCGGCAAATAAGTTGTTGCCATCGTATTTTAAGCAATAAACATATTGCAATGTCAAGCCTGTTTCATTCCAGCTATCACCGGAATTTGTTGATTTAAATACACCGCCGTTGCCAGCTCCCGCATAAACATCATTGTTATTCCCAAATTCAATACAGCTTATGTCCTTGCCTTGGTATTTCTGTGTCCAGTTATCACCTCTATCTGTTGAATAGTATAAGCCATCATCAGTTCCGGCGAAAATCCTGTTCAAACCAACTCGTATAGAATTTACCTTTATCCCTACAAGATTATCATCAATTCCGTCTTCATCCTTATCGAGCCATGTTTCGCCATAGTCCGTCGAGAGCCGGATACCGTCGTCTGTGCCTATGTAGATACTGTCGCCATCTGTCTCCATGCACCAAACAGTCTGGCTGTATCCATCAAGATAATTGTTCATCTCCTTGAACGCAGCATCATCTTTAACTTTAAATAATCCCCCTGTGTAAAGCGCCGCTTGTCTGCAGCGTTCAATTTGAGATTCATCCCAGGCAGAGTCATAAACCATGTAAATACTGTTTGGGGTATCATCGTCATTTGGTTGATTGCCGAGTGGAGTGAGGATTTTGATAGAATCAGTTTGAGCAACAGCCATTTCGCAGCATAAGCACAACAAAAAACTAAGCGCAGCCACTAAATTCATTTCACCACCCAAATATTAGTTACAAAAAAACTATAGTAAATATATTTTGCGTTAAGATATAGTTTTCTTCTACTGACTTTAATCCTGCGACAGGTCACAAATTGCAGCCCGGGCGTATGATATAATATCCAGTGCTTTTCAGTTGGGTTTAGTACAATATTCAGTTATTAAATAATAGTAAATAACAATAGTAATCCCTAATTAATTTAATTTAATGTATCGAATATACTGTCATTAGTATTAGTATTGTTTAAACAATTAAATAATATTTATTTAATTGTTACTATCAGAAGTCCCGGTCTCTCTTATCCTGCAGACACTCTGGTAGGTACAATACCGGCATACCTGTTTAGAGTCCGGCAATACAGGGAAGCTGCCTGCTTCAATATTTCTTTTGATTTCAAGAGCCATAACCAGGCTGTTGTCAATGAGTGATTCCTGCTCTTCAGGCGAGCCAACTGCAAAAGTTGATATGGAATCAATTCCTGCCGTTTCGTCCTTGATTGCAAGTATGAGTCTTTGCCTTATAATTTTTCCCTTTTCATATTTTGGGGATTTGGACTGGTAAAGTCCACCGGCGGCAATCAGCGGTTTTCCTTCTTCTTTGGAAATTTCCGTAAAGCTCTTAAGATAAAGTGGCATCTGGAAGGATTTGCCATTTGTAATATCATTCATTGATTTAAAACTACCGACAGAGTTTTTGTAATCAATTATCAGAATTTTGTTCGGAGTGGCTTGTTTTATATCTATCCTGTCAATCTTTCCTTTCAGATAAAATCCTTCTTCCAGCTTAACCGGTGGAAATGGCATTTCGCCACGGATGTTAGGAAGACCGAAGGAGAATTCAAAAATAGCAGGGTAATATCCGCTGCTTTCCTGCATAGACATTTCATTTTGCAGCCAAATATCGAGAAGCCCCTTTCGCCCTGACACGCCTGTCAAAGCTTCTTTTTCAATTGTGAAGTACGGGCTTTCAAAATTATACCGCTCAAATTCTTCATTCGTTATTTTATATAATTTTTCGAGATAATCCTCAAAACCGGATTTATTTAATCTGATTGTGGAAAATCCTTCACGATTTTCTCCCGAATGTATCTCAGCCTGTAATTCTGTATAAAATCGGAATAGGATTATATGCCAGATGTTCCCCCGCTCAAGAGGGGAAAGAATTACATCGTAACTCAATTTCTCCGGGATTTTGAGAATTGTCGAAGCAAAGTATTTAAATGGGCATGAAACATATTTTTCCAGTTGAGAAACAGAGAAAACTTCCCGTTTGCCGGGTTCTATATGTAATGTACCCGGTTCAATATCAAATAAATCTATTTGTTTTTCATCTTTCTCCAATTCTGCGTAATACCTTGCCTCGCCCTCGGATGTAATTCCATTAGCCCAGGCAGGTAATTCAACATCCCATCCAGGTTCAGCTAAATCAATAATTTTACCGTCGCTTCCTAAGGAGCTGACTTTTAACAATGCGTCAATGAATGGCGACCTGACAAGTTCCGATTCATCTGCATATTTGGGAAAGAAAATGTGAATGTGGTTTTTCCCGTCCTCCAACTGCTCCTGGTTATTCGTAAGGAATTGGTAAAACAGTATCCTTTCTGCTGCAATATGCCTGTCCTCGCTACCGGGAAGCTCTTTCCCAAGGAAACGCTCGGGCACATAAGTCATAGGAAACTCTCCATCCAAAGCTCCGCATAGTATTAGCTTTTTATATGGTATTTCCCTCGTTTGTTCAATAGCTGTAATAGTTGCTCCAAAACCTGATTTTTCCCTTATCTGGTAACGTGCCGCACTAACAGCAATTCTTAATTTATCTGTAAATCGTCTGAAAGTATATTTCTGATCCGGATTCCTGTCATGTAGGATAAATGCAAGCTCATTTAGTACATCAAGAAAGGCTGAATATGCATTGCCGTCCCTCTCAATTTGCTCTTCACGGGCTGTATGTCTCAATCCGCTTCCTTGGGAGTATTTCATCTCAAAGTAAGCGGCAGGAGCCAGTATCCTGTCCTTTATTTTCAGCCCCCTGAATAACTTTTCTTTAATAATCTCGGTTAATTCACCCGGATAATATTCATTATTTGTATCGGGGAGATAGTTGAAAATAAATTCTAGGTCTATTTTAGAAATCTGGAGATTACAGACATTACTCCTAAGCCCTGCAATTTCATTCTCATCAGGTGTATCATAACTTTCCCGGATTTCGAGCAGTTTTTCATTAAACTCAAGAGCCCTGTTAATTCTTGCCAGCCAGTACTCCTTTCCCTGCCATGGTTTTCCTCCTTCAATCCTAAGCTCGTTTGCGATCCTGTTGATATTTGCAACGTCAGGTTTATTGTGGCCTAAGCTTTGCAAATCAAAATAAGGGCTGCTTAGTGCTTTAATAAAATCTACCCTGCTAAAATGTTTACCTATCGAATCGAGTAATGCGAAAACAGCAACCACAAGGGGAGAAGACTCAAGTTTAAACCGCTCGGAAATATTTACAGGGATGCCACTTAGATGGAATTCGTTTCTGAAGAGTTCTGCATACCTTCCTAAATTCCTGCAAACAATTACAACATCATTTACAGCACATTCACCTTCACCGACAAGATGCTTAATCAGCCTGGCTATGCTTTTTACCTCTTCCTTCCTGTTTCTTGTGGCATATATCGTTATTTTATCCGAGAAATTAGGATTTCTTGTCTCTTTTTCTACATTGAATAGCCATCGTCTGAGGAAAATATGGTTTGAACGGTCGTACTCTTCATCTGCTTTAGGCGTTACTTCATCAGGAAACGAATTTTCAGGTTCATGGAGTTCGTAACCATTTGACCTTAAGGTGTCGATTGTGGATTCAATATTTCCGAATAATGGTCCATTAATTGAGGAATAATCCAGGTTAATGCAAACAGGTACATTTGTCATCCCAAGATGAGTTAGTAGTGTAATTTCAGGTTGTTTAAATTCACTGAATCCCTGGAATAAAATCATCGAATACTTCTTCAGCTTGTTTTCAAGCCCTCCGGGATTCTCTTCAAAAAATTCTATCACTTTGTTAATTATTGAAGCATCATCAAATAGCTTTTCGCCAAGAAGTTCTTCATATCGAGAATAAATAGTGTGAATGTCCCTTTGTTTTCCGGAATCGATGTTGTCTAAGCTATCCGCTGACTCCAGTTCAGTTATAATATAATCGGGCGTAATGCCATCTTCTTTCAAGCCATAGATAATGCCCGCAAGCCTTTCGAGCATATTTCCTGACAATCGTTTGCCATCCCTGCTGAAATATTGAAGATCACTATCATTGGCGGCTTCCTCAAAAAGGGCAAGTTTGTAAGACTCAGAAATAACTCTAATATAATCTGGTCTTGTTTGATTTAATAGGAAATCTGCAAATCTCTGAAACGTATAAAATTTTAGTGCTGATGCTGGTTTGCCTGTCTTTTTAAAGTATTCCCTGATAAATGCCCTGTTAAGCCTTCTGATGATTCTTGAAGTAGGAACAACAAGTAAATAATCGTTATGTTGTATGCTATCGCCAAATAAAAGTCCATCGGAATTATCCGGCAATTTATGGCTTCGGTATGCACTATTAAAAAGGAGAGCGGACATTTACGATTTTCTGCAGTTTAGTAAATTAACAAGCCAGATCAACATGTCGCGATACCTGCCGGAAGGCACATCATCAAGCACAAAAAGAGCATCCCTAAGGTATTTGTCAATAAGCATCTGAGTCTGTTCGAATACACCGAGCCGCTCCATCATTTCCCGCATATTAGGCACCTCTGACTGTTCAATGCCTCCATTTCCATAAAAGAAGTCTATCAGATTCCGGTCATGATTGCTTTGTGCCATTGCCTTTGCTTTAATTACAAGCAAGGTTTTTTTGCCTTCTACAAGATCCTGGCCAATATTCTTTCCGAGTTCAGCCTGCTCGGCTGTAATGTCTAAAAGGTCATCCTGCAGTTGAAAAGCAATTCCAAGTGAATATGCATAATTCTGCAAAGCATCAATAACATCTTTTTCTGCGTTTGCGCAATGTCCGCCAATCACTGCAGACATTTCAATGATTGCAGATGTTTTTTTGCTTATCATCTGGAAATAGTCATCAAGAGTAACATCATGCTTCTTATTGAATTCCATATCCAGCGCCTGTCCTTCGCAAACCTCGATTAACCCACAGGTAAATGCTTCTTGGATTTGCCCGGCTCTCTGATTTGTTTGGGGAGTAACAAGGAGGGAATAAGCATACCCGATCATTACATCACCGGTGAGAATAGCAACCGCATCGTTCCACTTCTCATGAAGTGTTTTCCGCCCTCTTCTTAATGGCGAACGATCCATAATATCATCATGAGCCAATGTAAAGTTATGAAGTATTTCAATAGCACATGCCGGATTTAAAGCGTCCCCGGGTTTACCTCCTGCTGCACCACAAGCAATCATTGCAAGCACAGGGCGGATGCGTTTTCCGCCGGACTGAAGAATGTATGCCATAGGGGAATACAAAATCTCGGGCTTGTTGCCCTTGACAAGTTTTGACAGCTTATTTTCAACATTTCTTAATAATTCTTTGTACTCAATGTTAAAATCCATGAATCATGCCTTTATATAGTATTTACCGGGGAGTTGGCGAATCAGGGAATTGAATTCCATATTCAGGAGCCGCACAAGCAACTCGGGAATATCTATGCCTGTTTTATTGGAAATAGTATCTACATGGCATGGTTCGCCGCTAATTAGTTCAAAAATCTTTTCTTCGACTTTGTCTTCGAATATTAACTTCTTTTCTTTTTTGAAAAGCTCATTTTGGATTCCAAGATCTTCAAGAACTGATTTAGGCGACATAGCCAAAGCTGCAATATTACTTTTTATCAAGTGGTTAGTTCCTTCGCTTTTGGCAGAAGTGACATTTCCGGGTATTGCGAACACTTCGCGAGACTGCTCAAAAGCAAAGCGTGCAGTAATCATTGCGCCACCTTTAAGTGCACTTTCGATAACAATCGTAGCTACCGAGACACCACTAATAATTCTGTTTCGTTGCGGAAAATAACCAGGCCGTGCTTTAGTACCAAATTTATATTCGCTTATAATTGCCCCACCTGAATCTATAATTCTGTGAGCATTCTGCAGTGAAGTAGAAGGGCTTATGCAATCGATGCCGGAAGCTATCACAGCGCATGTTGTACCCTTGGAATTAATTGCTGCAATATGCGAATAAGTGTCAATCCCATACGCAAGCCCGCTTGTGACGATTATATTATTTGCAGCGAAATCCCCGGCAAACTTTTCTGCCTGCAGCCTGCCATATTGGGTGCAACGCCTTGTACCGACGACCGAAATTGAGCTTTGCCGGTTATAATTCATTTTCCCGCGACAATAAAGAACTACCGGGGGGTAGGTGATGTTTCTCAATAAATCAGGATAACTTTCATCCCAGAAGCTGATAATTCCTGAATCAAATTTCTCAGCAATTTCGAGCTGTTGTTCAGCTTCATCAAGAATATCGGAGCCATCTGAAGACTTTGTTTCATGTTTATTTGGGAAGAGGCTGTTGCCCGATGAAAGTTCCGTGTAGAAATGGCCAAATGATTCGAATGATTCAACATACTTGCGTTTCAAATCGCTCGAAAAGCCACTAACAAGAGATAATGCGAGAAGGTCTCTTTTGCCCCAGTCAGTTTTTATTTGCAATTTCAGCCCGGAGAAAAAGCAAAAAATAATGCCTTACAAAGACAATTGCAAGGCATTTCGGGATTCCCCAATCATTGGAGGTATTATTGCACAATTAGTTTTAAAACTACTCTCTTTGTTGTAGCTGAAATTTCTACAAGATAAAATCCTGATTTAAAGTTATTAATATCGAAATAAAGTGTTTCATTGCCGTTAGAAAAACCATCAAACAGCACTTTGTTTATATTTCCTGTTAACTCAATCAAACGGATAAATAACTTGCCTTTGTATTCCGGAATATTTATAAAGAAATTACTGCTTGCAGGGTTTGGGAACAATTCCACAATTTTATCCGGTTCATCAATTGAAGAAACGCCTGAGGTTATTGCCCTGTATCCCTGAGTAAACTGGTTGCCGGGTTCCGATACATTTTCCATTTTAAGTCTTAAGCTGCCTTCGCCCGGAGTATCGCTTGTGTAGAATGACACATCAATCAACGACTCTTCGCCGGGCGGTATCACCAGGGTATATTCATCTACTTCAGGAGGCAAACATACATCGGTACAAAAAGTAGTAAACCAGTCTGAAGGGATTTCAATATCGCTTCTCGTTAATTTGACTGAAACGGAATTATCATTTGACAGGTTCCTTATTCTGGATTCCAGTACAATTATGTCTCCCGGATTGCCATCAACCCTGGAGGGGGTTTCCATTCTGTATTTGAATGAGGCATCACCTCCACCCGATGAACCATCCTCACCTGTTAACAATTTAACAATATCGCTGCGCATATCTTTGCCGCCGCTGTTAAGCCAGGCATGGCTCGAAAATATTTTACCGCTTGTGTCTATTAAAACTGCACCATTTGGAATAGTTCCGAAATTAGTCCAGTACTCATTGCATGGGCCGTCAATAAGAACCTCGGGTTTTAAGTTCATCTCAGACAGCATTTCAATTACCAGCGCCTTGCGTTCACCATAAGTAGTTGGTTGCCTGAAAAGTATTCCGTCTTCAATATTTCGCTGGTGTACCCATTCTCGACCCGGAGCCTGGGTATATGGGCTGACATCTGTCTGAGGGTGGGCTTCAACGGTGTACATTATGAAAAAATATATTTCGTCAGAAAATTCATTGTATAGGCTGTTAATCAGACCCTCTTTCCCACGAAATACAGGGCAGGTGTAGCTTGACCAGATTACGCAAACCGGCTTGTCAATGAGCATTTCAGATAGAGTGGATTTATCTCCATCATGATTATAAAACGTAAAATCAAATGCGTATTCGCCTTCCTTGATTATATAATCATCCATTGAACCCGGTGCGAAAGGAATATCACAAATAGGTGCATCATCCGGAGGGGGTGAATCCAGGCCGATGTGTTCACTCAGCCCGCTCTGGGCAACAGCGATTATTGGTATATACAGCAAAAAGAACAGTATTTTCTTCATTATTGGTGCCTTTTATTATTGTACAATTAGGAATAAATCAATCTTATTCTTAAAAAAAATACACAGAAATGTAATTTTTGTTAAGGGAAGCAATACTTATATTTAAGCAATTCATGGAGCAATGCCACTTGAAAAAAGAAATAAACCTCTACTTTGCTATTTCCACGGGTTGTAATCTAAGGTGTAATTATTGTTACCTGCCTGATGACAGACTCAGTATTAATGAGATCAATAACGAGAAAGTAAAAAAATCAATAAGAGAATTTCTCAATAAGGCACAGAATGAAGGATATAACATCGGTTCGTTTTGTTTCCATGGCGCTGAACCTGCATTAATAGACCCTTATGTATTATCAGAATGTGCCAATATGGTTTATGATTTCTGGGATAAGAAAGGTGAGCATAACAAGGCTGTAGCAATCCAGAGCAATGGTACTAAATTCGATATTGATTACCTCGAAATACTCAAAAAGAACATTAAAAACCCGAATCTGATTAAACTCGGCTTTTCGATTGATCCCCCAAAAAAAGTTCATGACAAACTCCGGTGTAATACATTTGACAAAGTGATGGAGAACTTCTATGAATCTATTACTATGGGCTTCAAAGTATCTGTTCTTTCAGTAGTTGGGAATGACACCTTGCTTTACCTTGATGAATTTGAGAAATGGATGAAAAAGTACCTTGGGATGAAAAGTAAGTTTGGCAATCCATATAAAGTCAAAATCAAACTTGCAACGGGTGAAGCTGCACTGAATGATAAGCAAGTAATACAATTTGCTGACTTCCTTATCGGAACTGATCTTGTGTCGCTTATACAAATCCTGACACCCGGCTATTGCCTTCAAGCCGGTAACGAGTGCGAATGGTACGAATTTGATGTTGATGGGAATTCATACTCCTGCAATAAAAACTTCAATGAAAGTGGAGTTTTCGCTAGTTGGCATGAAATCAGCTTTGACAGAATTGTAGAAAAGAGACAGGAGTTGTTTACAAGCTACCCTGAACATGAAGATTGTTATTCCTGCCATTACCAGCCTATCTGCAATAGCGGATGTCCGGCAGACCGCTACAAAAAAGGCGAGATGAAAGGTAAAGCTCACGAATGTATATTAATTCGCAAAGTTTTGGATTATATTCTTGAAAATGACATGAATCTTGCCGAGTTTTATAACTCGAACTAATTACACAAACAAAATCTGGAAAGCGAAATGTATTTTAACGGTATCCTTGAAATTGACCCATCCAAGATGACTGTCCTGAAAAAGGTAAAACCTACAAAAATGTTCGCAAAGCTGGTGGATGTACTTACATTCGGCGGCAAGACAGAACAATTCGAACATGAAACATTTACTGCAGTTAACATTTTGCAACAGCTGAATATGGCGTTGCGTGCGCTTAAAATTAAAAACGTTATCAGGCTTGCAGTCGATGACTATGATTTTTATCTCGACTCCGAAGGTAAAGATGATGATATGAAACAAGCCATGCTGGAACTGGAAACGAAAATTGACCCGCTGGAATCTGAAGTATTCAAAAAAATCTTCATCGTTCTTGAGCATGATGATGATTTTATGAAATATCTTATTGAAATAGATATTATTCGTGAACACAAACCCGGTGAATACCCGATTAAAGTAAAAGTGAACGGGCTGCTTGCTGATTTCAAAGCAAAAACCGATGAAACTCGCGAAGACATCGAAAACAAAATGAAGCCAATATTTGAGTCACAAGATCTCTACAATCAGTATATATTATCACGGCAGGAATATTTCAACCGTTTTCTGGACAGCCTTGCACAGGCAATTAGGAAATATGTTGTAGTTGATAATGTCATTACCAAAACCAAAAAAGAGATGGTTAGGCCTAAACAGCGTATTGATTCCCCGGATAAAATCAGGACCGGGAGCGATGTTTCGCCGATGTACTACGGTTACCACGGCATCCAGGACATGATGTTCTATACAATGATGTGGTCCATGATGTGCCATAGTCATCACATCTATGTTCATGATACATCCATTGTAGATGAATCAGGCAACGGGATTATGGATGTCGGCGAGGAAGGATTTGATGCCGGAGCATCCGATACTCTTAACGAGGACGCCGCTTTTGAAGCGCCGGCAGAAGGCGATGTCAGCTACCAGGAAGGTAGTGATTTTGATGGTGAAATACCTGCTGAAACTACTTCTGACTTCGCAGGGGATACTGGCGGGGATGGATCAAGTTGGCTGGATTCATTTGGCGGAGGCGATGCGAGTGATGCATCATCATGCAGCTCTTGCAGCAGTTGTGGCGGATGTGGCGGTTGTTCCTGATTTACGAGGCTCGAATGAAAAATTTTTTCACATACCTTTTACTTTTGATTTGGACAATCCCTACGTCATCTCAAGAGCGTGTAAGCTATGTGAAGGAAACAAGCAGACCACCGGAAACACAAATTGACATATCTCATCTAAAAGCTGTATTAAGCTTTGAACCGGAAATAAATAAGGTAATCGCCTCTTGTGAATTTGACTTTATTTCTACCCGCGAGAGGGTTGATTCAATATCCCTATATGTGCCGGGTTTTGTTTTTTCGAGAGTTTTTATTGATGATGCCCGATGTGAATATAAAATTTCAGGACATTATATTGTCATCAAACCTGCAGGTGAATTAGCATTTGGAACCAAGCACAAATTGACCCTCGACTATGCTGCTCAACCGGAAGCCGGAATGATTTATTTTATTGGATGGAACGATACTACAAACACGAAGCGAAAGCAAATATGGGCACACAGGCCGCATGGATGGCTTCCTTATCAGGATGATCTGCTAACTGTTGAATACATTATCACTTTCGATGATGGCTTCAAAGCAGTTGCAAACGGCGAAAGGCTAAGCCAAAAAGAAAACTCTGAAGGTACAACTACCTGGCACTACAAGCTCGATAAAAAGCATCCTTTTTTCTCAACATGTATTGCCATTGGAGAATATGATTTCAGGCAATTTGAGTCAAATTCCGGGTTGCCGCTTGAGTACTGGTATTACACCGAATACGAAGAGAATTTCGAAACAGCTTACAAGTATTCTGTGGTCATGTTTGATTTCTTCGAAGAAGAAATTGGCGTTCATTATCCATACAGCCTTTACAGGCAGATACCTGTTGAAGATTACATGTATGCTGCAATGGAAACCACAACATCAACAATTTTTGGAGATTACCTCTTTATTCCTCCCGGCTCATGGTGGCAGCGCAATTATGTAAATGTTAATGCACATGAACTTGCCCACCAATGGTTTGGCAATTACATTGCTCACCGCAGGTCTGCTGATGTTTGGCTGACAGAGGGGTTTGCTACATATTTCGCAAAGATATTTGAAAGAAGCATTTTCGGTGAGGACTATTACCAAGACCAAATCAGGCAGGAAGAGGATTTGTTTTATAAACTATCTGCAAAAAATAATAACCCTCTCGGAGCTTCTATTGCCGGTTCTCAGCGCTGGTACCAGAAAGGTTCCCGTGTATTGGATATGCTTCGATATGTTCTGGGTGATGTAGAATTCAAGGCTGTGATAAAAGAATATGTTGAACGTTTTGGCGGTAGATATGCAGAGACAAAAGACCTGGAACAAATCATAAATGACATCACCGGAAGAGACTTAGGCTGGTTCTTTGAGCAATGGGTTTATCGTGGCGGAGAGCCGGTATTTGAAATCGGTTACAGGCAGGTAGAAAATATAAATGACAAACATGAACTTTTAATAAATATCAAGCAGGTTCATGAAACAAATGAATTAACAGGGATGTTCGAAATGCCTGTTGAAATAGAGATTTACTTCAAAGACGGTAGCATTGAGTCAGTAAATAAATTTATTAATGAACAATCAACAACTATCTCTTTACTAATTTCACCGGGAAAAGAAATTGCATTTATTGTTTTTGACCCCGGAAGAAAAATAATTAAAAAAGTAAAGTTCAATAGAAGTCTTGATGAATTAAAAGCCCAGGCACTAAACTCAAACCAAATGATTGACAGATATGATGCCCTGACAGTTTTGAAGGATTCTGTTTTCGTTGGAAAAGCTGAGTTTTTAGTAAAAGTATATGAAAACGAATCATATTATTTAAATAAAAGGGAAGCACTCAGACAGGTAAGGAAGCTTGACACAGCAGTAGTCCACAGCCTTGTAAGAAAAGCCATTTCTGACAGCGACGCACTTGTAAGACTTGAAGCTCTATTTAACATGAAAAAAATCCATCCTGATTTCAAGGATGAATTCGAACTCCTGTTGCAGGATGAATCATATGAAGTGATTAAGTTTGCACTCCGTTTTTTGTGCTTTTCATTCCCGGATTCAAAAGATAAATATCTTGAAATGACTAAGGATTTAACAGGCTGGCGGGGCATGGACATAAGGTTTGAATGGTTGCTCCATGCTATAAATTCATCTACAGAAGAATATATTAATGAGTTAATTGACTATGCCAGCCCAAAGTACGGATTTGAAACAAGGATTAATGCTGTTAATTTTCTCAGTAGCGGGTATTTTCTCGACAGTACTTCAGCGTATTATATTCTGGAAGCAGCGACACACTGGAATAATAAGATTGCAGGTGCGGCACGCAGTGCGATAGATTACTTGTCAATACCAATGGATAAAAGAGAAATTCTTAACGAAGCTTTTGAATCTAACAAATGGACAAAACGCCAGGAGGAGATATTGAGTAAACTGCTTAGCATGCCTTAGAAGTTTCAATTTAATTTTAGGTGCCCATCATTGAGTTTTTCTTCAATAATCGAAATAAATCCAAAGGAGAAAACCATCATGAACATCCCATCTTTAAAGAAAGTCTGGGAAGTTAATAAGTTAGAAACAATGAGTATCAATATGGTAAGGAATGAACCTAAAAGTATGAATTTATAGGTAACATCCTGAACAGACCTCATCAAAAAATAAGACTTAAAGAAAAAATAAAAGATAAAGAGGGCATAAACTATTGCAAGTGGAATTCCCACCCTGTAGGCAATAAAAAGGAATCCATTGTGTATCATTTTCCCATGAATTGTACGCCTGTCGCCAATGTCGTAATACGAAAACTCCTTGGCATAACCGGTCCCTCCGAATGGCACCCTTTTCAAATCTTCTATTGCAGATTCATACTCGTTTACTCTCATTCTCAACGAAATATCAGAAGTGCCTCTGCCAATCGTTGAAAACCGGTGTTCGGCAAAGTCATAAACAAACTTTAATTTATCTCCAAAAAAAGTGAATCCCAGAATTACTAACACAACTGTGGAAATCAAAATTAAAGATAGGAGCCTGATACGGTATTTACCGGGTAAGTAAACAATTAAGATTATCAATCCAATTAAAAAAAGCAACCAAAATGTGCGGGCGAAGGATGTAATTAGAGATGCCGTTGTTAAAAGGAAAATTAATAAAGAAAGTATTTTCAGTTTTAAAACTTTTAAAAGAAAAAACATAAGTATGGAGAACAGGCTTCCTGCTGTCATCATTCCCAGATTGTATCTCATTGAAAAACCAAATTCCCATGAATGTTCTGCAAATGAAGTTACTATAACATAATAAGTATAAAAGTGCCTGAGGTCAACAGCAATCAGAGATAACCCTATAAATAATATCGACAGTAGGATATCCTCTCTCGATTTAATCAGTTCCTTAAATGGGAAATACAAAAGGGGGGTTAGATAAATTATATACTCTCTGAACCAATTAAATGGTTCCACACCATTCAGCACAGCTATGGGGAAATTAAATAGGCTGATTACAAAAAATAAAACTATTAGTAAATCCCCGGTATTCCGGATCACCTTTTTTTTATTTACAAAGACATGAACCAATAGCCATATGAAAAGGCCACCGAAATGAAATGCAGCTATAGCCATTTCAAATACTGTGACGTCATCTGACAGTATAGTTAAATAAGCCCCAAGGCTAAGGCATACTAAGTATATCCACAATTTTGGGCTTATTAAACACAAGTATGATAGCAGCAGTCCAAGCGCAAATGCCGGAAACAGATACGAATAACCGATAGAATCAAAAAAAACAAAAAACAGAGCGGATGTTGCAAGAAATGGTAATAGCCAGAACCAAATCTTCGGGTTGCTTGCCAAATACAAGGATTTGAAATATTTAACAGCTTCTTCCAAATTAGAGATTCTGCTTTATTTGCTTGTATTTGTTATTAAAACTCTTGATCCCGTTTATCAGCAGAATAATTAAAATCCCAATTGTGAGTGAGCCCACAAAAGCTCCAAGCACATATACAGAACGTTTAGGCCTGTCCTTTTTATCAGCGGGAACAGCGTCGTCAATTACGAAAAGATTTTGAATATTTTTGTAAGCGTCAAGTCTAACCTGTTCAGCAGATGGCAGAATAAAAGCTTTAACTTTTGAGTAGGTTTCAAGGTCAGTGTACAATCTCATATACTCAATGCCCACTTCAGAAGCATCCCTAAGTGAAAAATTCCCCACAAAGCCCGGTTGGTTTTCGATTTCTTTAAGCTTGTTTTTAGCTTCAGTGAGTAATTCCCTATGCATTGCTGTTAGCGAGTAGTCCGGGCCATAGTTGTTTAAGTAATACTCATAGAGAATTTCATAGTTCAGTAATTGAGCTTTTACATCTGACAGAGCAACGCTTGCAGCCTGTGCCTGCTCTTCCGGTGAATACATCATATACTTCGAGGAAAACTTCTTCAATGAGTCACTTGTTATTTTAAACATAGAGTCAATTCTTGCAAGCCGTTCTTCCATGTGGGAAACATTAAGCTCTGTTTCTTCTCGGAACACGCGAATCGCAAGTTCATTGGCAAGTTTTACGTAATCATTAGCCATAGTGGCAGCCATTGTGCTGTTCGTGTCCCAGACAGATATCGTAAAATTACCTTCCTTTTCATATGACACATCCAAATTCGCATAAAATGCTGCAAGAACCTGCTTATAGGGCATCTCATCCAGGCCATATCTTTCGCGTAGTTTGTATTTTGAAATCATGGTGTCTGCAAGTGATCTGCTATTCAGAATTACGATAAATGAATACCCTCCGCCTTTTACTCCTTTGGAACCTCCAATTCCAAAGTCTTTTAGTGCAGAAGCGATACCCCCGATTGCACCGCCTAATGCATCCCCGGAAGTTTGCGGCGGGACAGAATTAACTGTTGATGCATACCAGTTGGGCAGGGAAAGAGAATAGAATACAGAAGCTGTTGTTGCGATTACAGTAAATGCAATAATAAACCACTTGTTTTTAACCAGTAGCGCCATGAAATAAACACCGTCCCTTTCTGAAAGCTTTATCCCGGTATTTTTACCGGTGCTTTGAGTCAGCGATTGCTCGTTCTGCATAAAATTCCAAATGATTTTAAATCAAAAAAATATTCCGCAATATAATAAATGCAATGGGATTACTTGGTTCAAAATGGTTGTGGAGGTAGGTTCTCGAAATCTATGTGGATATCAATTTCAGGCGACTCTCCGGGATAAATTGTAACACCGGCAGGATTCTCATACCCACCATCAGTTATATAAACTCCGGCTACCCTCTGTGCCGTCAGTGATGAGTCATATTGCCATGCAGCAACAACATACTTAAATGCGTCCGGTGGATCAGGAATTTCCAGCCTTGCCTGGGATGAATCAACATAAAGCGGTTGGGAATCCAACGTAAAAAGCGCACGCCCGATGAGCACGTCGCCAATTATATCTTTGGGTGGGTAATCTCTGAATGCAGCCACTCTCATTGCCCACATACTATCTTTTTCAGGCCAGCTTTCTATACCATTTTTGTAGTAAAAGTTAACAACAAGGAAGGATTTTCTCGAATCTGCGCCTGTTGGTTTCAATCCGCTCTCGCATGAAATAAAGAATAGAACTGTGATTAAAGATATGAATACAAGTTTTAGCAGCATTGATATTTAAGTGTGCCTAAATTGTGTATCAATTGTTACTTTATTATGAACTAACACTAATGTTAAAACGTCATTGGAAATAACATTCCAACAGGCAAAATAAGAAACATAATTTAAAGAATCAGCGGAATTCTATGAAAATGCACATCTACTTTATTTTATTAGCCGTTGGAATAATCATTTCAACGAATAATCCTTTGTTTTCCAGAGCCGAATGCGACTCAATCCGGTATTGTGTTGATGATGCACTTACACTCGAAGTTACTTCCGGCAAAGGCGCTCATTATGTGGACATTGACAAAAACCCTATTCAAAATTTAATAACGCAGGAATTCACCTTCCAGGCTTGGATGAAACCTCAGCGCCAAGCAGGGCACAGGCTATATATAGCAGGTCTTTGGGGGCCGGCAAGGGATGTCAACGATGTATGGGTACTTTATATTACTTCTGATGATAAACTCGTATTCGAAATCAATGGTGAAAACACAAATTTAGACCAGTTAGATAACACAGTAGTTTCAGTAGATGCTGCCGGAATGTATGATAAATGGACTCATGTTACTGCGATGTTTGAAGGAAGCACCGAAACTGCTTATCTCTATATAGATGGAGTGCTCGATGCCTCTTCCCGTAATGCACAATACCCTGCAAGGCAATTGAGAAGGCTGCAGAATCCGGAACTTAAAATACAGATTGGCAGCTCAAATGCTGTGTCAAATGATAATTCATTTCGTACTTTCAAGGGTCAATTGGATGAAATAAGCATTTGGAATACAGTGCTCGACCCGGAGACTATCATGTGCAGGCGTCACAAAGTATTGGCTGGAAGTGAAAACGGGCTTATTGTTTATTACCGCTGTAATAAAAGCAATAGGAATCCTGATGAAAGTGTATTCGACCTTTGTGATGCTTCGGAAAATAATAATTTCGGAAGAATGAGAAGCGGGGCATCGCTACAGCCTTCGGACAGAGTTGAGGAAAAGAATACTTTCTATTCCCCAATGGAAATTGTGGACACTTTGTATTGCATTCAAAAAAAGACATATACTTTTACAATTGAAGACTCCTCCGAATGCAGCCAGGGAATCAGGTTGTTAAGATGGCACCGCTATGATGACAGGACAATTGAGAATTACTTCAAAGTGCTGCCATCTGAAAATACAACTCTCCAACCTAATGTACCGCAGACATTCCAACTGGAAATAGATGCAGATTTTATCGGTACTCTCAATGAAATGTACCTCTACGTTCTGAATCATAATACCTGTGGTTATAATAACGGGCGAATCCCATTAAAAATTACCAGATTAACGCAGCTTGGCTATTCAACCGGTGGAATGGATATGGGCCTGCTGAAAGCACATTGCATTGAAAAACCATATGCCGATACTATAATCACAATATGCAATAACACAGATAAGGCAGGTACTCCAAGAACAGTTACGGTTTCGCAAATTAGTACCGGAATGCCTGATGTGTTCCAGCCATTATTGCCTGCGATGCCTTTCTCGCTGTCGCCGGGAGAATGCAGGGACATCACTATACGATTTATTTCGGGAGACACCAGCGCAGTTTACTGGGATAATGTGGAAATAACTTCTGATGATGAATGCTCCCCTGTAAGGCAAATTCCCATAACAGGCGAGGTAGTTGAAGTAATTGGGATAACACTTTCCGATGGAACTACCAGGGTTGACACCGTTGATTTTGGCACTGTGTGCCGCAACTTTGCATCAGACCCGTTCAATTATCTTTGGGCTGACTGGCATGATGAAAATATTGTCATTGACACAATACTGGTTCCTCCACATTTCCAGAGCCAATCCTTTAAATTTCCTGTTGTGTTACAACCTGAAACCGGTTACAGGGCAAATTACTTTCGCTTTACTCCTACCGCACAGGTAAATGCCCTCGATTCAATAATTTTTGTGGTTCGCTCCGGTGACTGTACAATTCGCAAGCCTGTTTATGTGAAAGGCAGGGGGTATGTGGCAGAAGTGGAATTTATTTCTGATTTGGTAGATTTCGGGGATGTGATTGTTGGACAGGAACTTGTCAGGAATATTGATGTAAGGAATACCGGAACCGACACTATCCTTGTATCTTTCATTGTAAAACGTGGTGATGGTTTTTACTTCCCCGGAACAAGGCAATTCGGGATTAATCCAGGGCAAACACGCTCTGTCCCGGTGTCATTCAGGCCTACATTTGATTCAGTTTACAACGATAATTTATGCATGCTCGAACGAAGATGTTTCGAGCAGGTTTGTATACCAATCCGCGGGCGGGGTGTATTCGAAAGATTTGAGTATGAACCGGTTATTATGCGAACTGAAAACGTTGTTGCCTGCGGCGAGAAACTCGACACATTAACTATTTACAATATATCAGGTTCGGCGCAGACTTTATCAAACTTTTTGCTGGATGATCCATCAGGCAAATATTCACTTGTTGACCCGCCCAATTTTCCCGCAAACATGAACATTCCTTCGGGACAGTCTGATAGTTTTATATTTAATTATGCCCCGAACGACGTGACCCGGGATCGTGCAGACCGTGCTTATCTTCGGTATGAAACACTGGATGGGAGGAATGGGCTGCCCAGATGATTGGTACATCTATTGTTCCGAAATTTTATGTCACTCCGCTGACTCAATATGGAACTATTGAAGTTAATGCCAGCAAAAGGGATACACTCTTAATTGAAAATTCATCCCCGTTTGTGATGACAATAGACAGCTTGGCAGTAACTGCCGGTTTTAACCTAATATACCCGATAATGCCGCTTAGCAGGACTTTGAATCCCGGTGATTCTATATGGGCTATTGTTGACTTTAATCCGAAACAATCTCAATTCTATCAGGGTAATATTCTTGTATTCTCAAACTCACCCTGCAAGGTTGAAAATGAAGGTGTGCTTGAAGGAAAAGGGGAAATCATTCCTTTAGAACTTTCTATCTCTACAATTAGTTTTGGTTTTGTAAGGCCATGCGATTGTTTCGAGAGATTCATACCCCTGATAAACAAATCAAAAAACTTCCGGATGACTGTGGATGATGTTTGGATTGATTCCATTGGTATTGCCAACGGCACCCCTGATTTATTTACCTGGCGTTCGGCATTTTCGCCCGATGGCCGGGTGCCATACTCTATCTTACCCGCTCAGATAGATACAATGTGGATTAAGTATTGCCCCCGCTCACCGGCTGACAGGGCTTATATTGATAATAATGCACGGCTGAACATAAAGGCGCATGGTTCCGGCTGGGATGGTGAATACGAGACATTCCTGTCCGGCAAAAGAATGTTGATGATGGAACCATTGCAGAAAATAGTCGAATTCCCTCCAACGCGAGTAGATACATTTGCTGCTTCAAGATATGTTAATATAATAGTTCCCGATGTTAATGTAAATCCTGCAAGGGAAGATTTAAGGATTGATACCATCTATTTTGATCCACCCGAAAGAGTATTTTTTGCTTCCGACAGCCTTAAAAGGACCTTCGAGGAAACGGGAGGATTGCCTGTTGACAAAGATGGTAATCTGAGCATACAACTTGATTTCAAACCAAGAGCAGTTCGCTTCTATGAAGCAAAAATGCATATACAAATAAGCTCTCCCTGCGAAACAATTGATACAACTGTTTATGTTTCCGGCAGCGGGTTTGCTCCAGCATACGGCCTCGGGCTCGAATATTTGCCCGGACGTGCCATTCTTGATACTTTCAGGGTGATTGGTTGTGATACTCTTGTTGTCCCTGTTTACTCTTCGAGGGAAATCCCGGCAGACCTTGTGGATATTAATTGCCGCTTGGGTTATGATACTACTAAGCTAAGGTATGTTGGTGCTGATTCACCATATTTTGCAGATACATGCAGCATTTATCCGCCTTACATCCAGGAACAGCGTTCACAATATGGCGGGAGTGAAATATTGGCAAAAAACCTTTGCTACGTTGACTCAACGAAACCATTTATGTACGCCAAATTCCTGCCAATGTCGATTAAAAGGGATACATTCCGGATTACTGTAGATTCGATTACATTTGATACTGAAGGTGTGATTCTTTACCATCTTATTGCCGCAGGTGACGAAGGGGTAGTTGTTATCCTCGAACCGGACTTCGAGATACAAAATTCAATTGATTTTGACAGCGTGCGAGTACTGGACTGTGCCGAAGGGGATATTGCGATCTTAAACACAGGCGATGTACCGATGGCTGTTAAGGACTTGCTTGACCTTCCAAAAGGTGTAGAAATAATAAATAGCGTTCCTCCTCTCGGTACTCCTGTTGATGTAGGGGAAGAAGTCATTGTAACAATCAGGTATTGTCCATTGAGGCAAGGCTCTATGACAAAGGATATTTCCGCCGAGATGATTGATCCCTGTTCATTGGTTGATACAACCAATATTCAAGGTATAGCTTATGTTCCGGAATTCCCGTTCTTTGTTGATATAAGCAGCAGCTTCGCAATTCCTGATACTATCAGCGGAAGAATTGGGGATACCATCAACGTACCCCTGATTTTTGAAAAAGACTTTGCAACAGTCTACAATAGCATAACTTACTGGCTGAACGGGCTGACTTTCAAAGCGCAGGTAAATTACAATAAATATGCCCTTAAATATCTGGAGCACAATAATCTAATAGACTCTGAACTCGAAGTGAATTATGTCCCCGGTTTAATAGAATTCCTATATTCCGAAGTGGATACACTTAAAGCCGGTGAATTTGCAAACGTTGACTTCCTTGTAACTGTACCAGATTCTGTTCTTACATCAATTTATATTGACGCCTTTGAGTTTGATACTGATTCTATCTTCTTCCTGGAGCCATTACCTGAAGGAAGCCCTGCAATTCTGATTTCCGGTGAAAATTGCAATCTGAGTTACCTGCGCGATGTTGAAACTCAGAGCAAAGTAGCCCAAAATTCCCCCAATCCCTGGTCGGACAGAACAAAAATCAGGTTCTCCCTGGGTGAAAGTTCCAATCCAAAGCTGCATATATACAATGCTTCAGGTGAGCTTGTCTGGAAACCACTGGATGGAAATATCCATTACAGGCCGGGCGAGTATGAGATTGAACTGTACACAGGTAAACTAGAGCCCGGGGTGTATTTTTATACACTGGAAGCAGGCATATTTACCGGGATTAAATCAATGGTTGTAATAAAGTAGAAATTAACTTTAGGTTAACCTAATCTCTTTAAAAACATTAATTGATTTAATTATTCCTTAATGCATTTTTAATAATAATTCATTCCCGCTTAAGCCATAAAGAATTATAAGTAACTGCTAATTAAAGAATTAGCAGTTTTTTTTTCTTCATGGATATCCTTCCATTTGGTTAACGATAGTTAGCAGATAATTAATATTACATTAAAAGCCCGAAGTTATTTTCGCATACCCTGAATATAATCAGTTTGGTTTTGTTCAGGGATAAAATATCAGCCTTGACTAAACAAGGCTGATTATTAAACTCTATTTCTTTGATAATCTGGTTTTAGAATAGATCAGGTTCTTTTAATTTAATAATAGGGGATTCCTAATGAATTATTTAGCGACGATTTTTGCAATGTTTTTTTTAATATTTGTTACACTTTCAGCGATTGATCTTCCCGATGAAGTGGAAATGCAGGCTGAAGGCAACTACACACCTACCACTGTACTGGTGCCAAAATCACTCAACTTTCAAGTATTATTCATTGGTGGAGTTGATATGGTTCAGACTGTGGATGGTAACGGCAACCCAAATGGCGAAACTACAGCGAAAGTAGACAATGATTTTATTGGCTTTACACCCGACCCTGATAGCGAAGACCTGGGGTGGGTTTCAATTAATCACGAAATGATTGTATCAAATGACATGATTGGCGACGGCGGTGGGATGACTACTTTTAAAGTGAGAAGGGGAGGCAATGATGAATTAATTATTGTAAACCAGACATTGCCTGATGGCAGGCAGGGAAAATTTTTCAATATTGATTTTCTCAATACTGTTGGTGAAACAGGCATGAATTGCGGTGGTGTTGTAGGTCCTACAGGTCGTATCTGGTCTGCTGAAGAATGGTGGCAACCAAATAACCAGGCAATTTATGGCGGCGGTGGCGGTATCCGTGATACCAGTGATTTCACAATCCAGGGATGTGGAATTGAAGGTGATTTTGACGGCAGGACTATCAAAAAAGTAGAAAACCTGAATTACATGGTTGAGATTGACCCTCGCACAGCTAAAGCAATTCGCAAACAGTATAACTGGGGACGCCAGCCATTTGAGGGAGGTTGCATCCTTGATGACAACAGAACTGTTTATCTGGGCGCTGATGCAACACCGGGATTATTCAGCAAGTTTGTAGCAGATATGCCTGGTGATTTTACAAAAGGAAAACTTTTCGTTTTTAAGCAAAATCCGGGTTCTTATGCAGGAACTTGGGTAGAAATTGACAACTCTAATATTGATAATATGTTGAATTTTACACCGCTTTCGATAATTCAGGGCGCAACAATGTTCAATCGCCTCGAATGGGTAGCATTCAACAGGACAGACGGTAAAGTTTACTTGACAGAAACAGGTCGTGATAATCCTGCCGGAAGGTGGTCAGACGAAGCAGCCGAAGGTGGTACTTACCCAAAACATCATATTGACCGGGCGCTGGAACAAGGTGTTGGCGGACCGGATGATAAAGACTATTGGGATTATTATGGACGAGTTTTAGTATTCGACCCGGTTGACAATACTATCAGGCCATTTTTAGAGGGTGGTCCCTACTTCGAAGGCCTTGATGCTGAAAATCCGGCTTATACTCAATACCCCGATAAACATTTATCGAATCCTGACGGTATTAACGTATTTTATGTTAACGATAAAACATATCTCCTAATCTGCGAAGACCTGAATGGATCAAATTATGGCCGTGTTCCAATGGGTGTTGGAAACAGAACTTGTGAATTATGGCTTTTTGATATGGATGATGAGCCTAAAGTTGAAAATCTATGCAGGATTGCCGTTGTGCCTATGGGCGCAGAAGTCACAGGCGCTTATGGTACTCCTGACGGCAAATCAGTAATTATAAATTGCCAGCATCCATGGCCGACAAATCAGCCTCCATTTAATAGTTCGGTTACTTTTGCACTTACCGGCTGGGATAAAATTCTCACTTCAATCGAAGATGGCGACATTGAACTTGAAGAAGCTAAATTCACGGTTTACCCCAACCCGGTCTCCAGGATTCTTAATTTCAACATGATTACAGATGCAGCTCTTTATAATATTAACGGCAAAAAGGTTAAAGAAGTAATCAGCTCCGAAAGTATGAATATAGAAGGACTTGCGTCAGGCATTTATTATCTGAAAACAATTGACGGTGGTTTCCAGAAGATTATCATCGAATAATAACTTTTAATTAATTAAAAAGGGCAGTTGGGATTCCAATTGCCCTTTTTTATTAAATACTTCTTAACATTCACTACCTGTAACCCCCTTGTTTTTCTGTTAATTCAACTATAATTAAGAAAATATAGAGAGACACTTTAATTATTAACAATATGTAATTATTAATAATCATTTATTATTAATTAATCAATAATTCACCTGCGGGATGTAATTTGCGTCTTCGTGGATTAGGCATGACTAAAATATTAACAATTGTATTGAAAATAACTTTTTTCAAATAGATAACTAAATGGACGGGACTGAGGCAAACATACTAATTCAGACGTATTTTGAAAAACAAAAAAAACATCTCTAATATGAATTATCATTTTTATTTATCATTAACTTAAAGGGGAACTCTCTTATGAAGAAACTCTATGCAATACTTATTGCGCTTGCATTTGCTACGAACTCAGCTCTTGCATTCGAATTTGAAGACGAAATCATAATCGAATCAGAAGGCAATTACAGCCCAACTTCTGTTCTTGCACCATCACCGCTCAAATACCAGGTGATTTTTATCGGTGGTGTTGACGAAGTACAGACAGTTGATAAAAACGGTAATCCAAACGGTTCTGAACCTGCAAAACAATGGCACGACTTTATGGGCTTTACTCCTGACCCGGAATCAGATGACTTAGGCTGGATTTCCTGCAACCATGAAATGATCCAGGCTAACGATAAAATAGGCGATGGAGGCGGAATGACTGTTTTCAAAATCCGCAGGGAAGGTGACGATATTGTTGTTGTTGATCAAACACTTCCGGACGGACGTACCGGTAAATTTTTTAATGTTGACTTTGTTAATACAGTTGGCGAAACAGGTATGAACTGCGGTGGTATCATTGGACCTACCGGCCGCATTTGGACAGCTGAAGAATGGTGGCGAGGAAGCAACTCAGATATGTACCTGGGTGGAGCAGGATTTCGTGATACAACTGACTGGAAAATCAGCTCTGACTTACCCGGTAACTTTGACGGTGCTACAATCAAACGCAATGAGAATCTTAATTACATGGTTGAGATTGACCCTCGCACAGCTAAAGCAATTCGCAAACAGTATAACTGGGGGCGTCAGGCGTTTGAAGGTGGCTGTATGTTACCCGATAACAAAACATTATATCTCGGTGCTGATGCTACACCGGGTTATTTCAGCAAATTTGTTGCTGACGAAGCAGGTGATTTCACAAGGGGTTCACTTTATGTTTACAAACAAAATGCCGGCTCATTCACAGGTGCATGGATAGAAATAGACAATACAGTCCTCGACAACATGATCAATTTCACTATCAGAGCAACAGAACTTGGTGCAACGATGTTTAACAGGATTGAATGGCTCGCATATAATGATGTAGATGGTAAAATTTACATAGCTGAGACAGGCCGTGACAATCCTGCCGGACGCTGGTCAGATGAAGCTGCAGCAGGTGCTACATATGCTCAGCACCACATCGAAAGGGCACAGCAGCAAGGTGTTGCCGGACCTGGCGATCCGGATTACTGGGATTACTATGGACGTGTAATGGTGTATGACCCATCTGACAATTCCTGCAGGACTTTTCTCGAGGCCGGACCTTATTATGAAGGCCTTGATGCAGATAACCCAACTTATGTTCCCTATCCGGATAAACATCTTTCCAGTCCTGATGGTTTAAATTTTATAAAAACAGGTGGAAAAAACTTCATGATTATACAAGAAGATCTTGTCGGTTCTAGCTATGGCCGCGTACCTTTGGGTGTGGCAAATAGAACTTGCGAAATTTATCTCCTTGATATGGAAGATGAGCCTAAGGTAAGTAACCTTAGAAGGCTTGGTGTTGTTCCAATGGGTGCAGAAGTAACAGGAGCTATTGCAATTGATGAAAAGACCATGCTTATAAATTCACAACATCCGTGGACAACAAACAAATATCCATACAACAACTCTCTCACATACGTGCTTTCAGGATTTGATAAACTTGTTTCAGTTTTTGAAGAAGATAACATTAATCTAGAAGAAAAAGGATTCCAGGTTTACCCAAATCCAGTATCACGTGAATTGAATCTTAATAAATTTACAGATGCTGCACTTTATGATGTAAATGGCAAGAGGGTTAAAGTAGTCCGTAACACTAATGTTTTTGACGTTAGAGATGTCCAGTCAGGCACTTACTTCATCAAAACAAAAGACAATGAAACTCAGAAGATTATCATCGAATAATTTTATCAAACTTAGGAACTTAAGCCGGCAGGAACATTCCTGCCGGCTTTTTTTAAATGTATAGCTGTTTATTGTAGGTACTTTAATTGTTCAATTTATTTAGTAGTCATCATGAAAAAAGCAATTTTAACGGTTGTTAGTTTAACCTTGGCATTAGTGGTTTTTATAGCTGCGGATGAAAACAAGAAAGAAAACGAAATAATAACGGAAATTTACAAAAACAAACTTGAGGAGTTAGGCAAAACTGCAGATGGTTTCGCTGAAATAGCCGAAAAATTTGGGAACGGCACAGCAAATATCAATCAGCTAAAAGAAAGTTATTTTAAACTAAGAATAGCATTCAAAACAACAGAATTTCTTCTGGAATATACCGACCACGATTATGTCCAGATGTACATAAACGGGATACCGTTCCCAACACTGGAAGAAAATGTCCCGACGCCGACAGTACTCGAACCAGAAGGTTTGCAAATAATAGATGAACTGATGTTTCTGGGAGAAGCAAAAGAATCGGCAGCGAAGATATCGTATTTAGCCGGAAGGCTTTCTGAAACCATAAATGACATTAAGAATTACCAAAAGAATATAGTTATCCAGAACAGGTATGCATTCGAGGCCATCAGGTTCCAGTTGATTAGAATTATTTCACTCGGCCTGACCGGTTTTGATGTTCCGGGTTCGGGCAATTCGATGAAAGATGCACTTGTTTCGATGAATTCTTTAGCGGAGGCATATAGTGTTTACCATCCTGCTCTATCCAAACGCAACAAGAAGTTGGCAGTTGAGATTGATAAACTTTTTTCAGGGGCGTTAAGATATCTGGAAGCAAATAGTGATTTTGACTCTTTTGACAGGCTGAGTTTTTTGACAGGTTATATTAACCCGCTTTTTTCAGATTTTTTAAAAGCACAGCTTGCTTTTGGAATAGAAACAATTTATGAAGTTGATAAAATCAAAAAATCGAATAACTACCTGGCAGATAACATTTTCTCGAATGATTTCCTGAATCCCTATTATTATATGATAAACAATGAAAATGAAGACTCCGAAGAACTAAATGAACTTGGGAGGTTACTTTTCTTCGACCCGGTATTATCAGCAAATAATGAGCGTTCCTGTGCATCATGCCACTTGCCTGAACTGGCTTTCTCAGATGGCAAGATGAAGAGTGCAGCTTTTGATGTTGAGGGAACTGTTGACAGGAATTCTCCTACGTTGATAAATGCAGTTTTTGCAGCTGGATTTTTCCATGATCTAAGAGCTCCATTCCTTGAATCACAAATTGAGCATGTAATAGCGAGCCCGAAGGAATTTAATGCTGATTTCATCAAAATAATTAGTGAAATCAAGGAAAGCCCGGAATATGTTGAGATGTTTGATAATAATTTCTCGAAAGTTGAAAAACGTTACAGGATAACAAAGCAATCAATATCCCTGGCTATAGCATCTTATGTTAAAACACTCAAAGGGTTTAATTCCCCATTTGATAAATACGTTAGAGGTGAAACCAAAACATTGCCTGAGGAAGTGAAAAGAGGATTTAATTTGTTTGCCGGAAAGGCAGCGTGCGGTACTTGCCATTTTATTCCAACTTTTAACGGAACTGTACCACCATACTACAGGGAAACCGATTCTGAAGTTCTTGGTGTTCCGGAAACTACAGATACAGTAAATGCAGTGATTGATCCGGATGTCGGCAGGGCAAAAGGAGTGCTGAGGAAACAATCTGATATATTTCTTCATTCGTTTAAGACAGCAACTGTGCGAAATATTGAATTAACCGCCCCGTATATGCATAACGGTGTTTACGAATCGCTTGAAGAAGTTATCCGGTTCTATGATATTGGCGGAGGCGCCGGGCTTGGGATTGATTTGCCAAACCAGACATTGCCCCCTGACAGCCTTAAGTTAACTCAACAGGAAAAAGATGATCTGATTGCTTTCATGAAGGCGTTGACGGACACAACCGGCATAACTTACAAACCGCAGAGGCTGCCGGAATTTCCGAATAATCCTGAATTAAACAAAAGGCGGGTAGGCGGACTTTATTAATGTAACTTTTTCGGTTTAAAACTGTCTATTCTTTAGTAAGTACTAAAATAATATTTAGAATTGCCAAATAATGAACAGAGAAGTCCGTTTGGAAAACTAACTGTATGTATAAACATTTAATCTCAGGAGAATTTATGAATAGGATCAACATTGCTTCACTCATTATGATTGCTTTTATGGCTGTGTCTGTAGCATTTGCCGGCGAAGCAAAAGAAGTGAAAATGAAAACTAACTTGCACTGTGGAAGTTGCAAGTCTAAAATAGAGAAAGGTTTAAAGACTCACAACGGGATAGAATCAATGAATGTGGATGTTGCCTCAAAAATGGTAACAGTCCGCTACAATCCTGATTTAACTAACGAAGCAAGCCTTACCAAAGCAATTTCAGGTATAGGTTACAAAGCTGAAGTAGTTGATGCGGAAGCAAAATCATGCAGCACTAAAAAAAGCTGCTCAACTTCAGCAAGATCAACATCAGCTAAGAAAGACTGTGACCCTTCGGATTGCTCAACTGAAGGCAAGGTAAAAACAAGCGAAGCTGAAGAAACCAGCACTGTAAAGACAAGTATGAAATAAAGAATTTTAGGGTTTTCATAATGAAGGGCTGTTCTCCTTTGGAGGCAGCCCTTTTTATTTTAGCCGGTAGTCAAAATCGGTAGTTGATAGTTTGCTGAAAATTAAACCTGAGAAAGTTGGTGTCTGATAATTTTGATAGAATTTGCCGACGAAAAAGCCAGAAACTCTTTAATTGCATTTATTGCTTGTACTTTTTTCATTTGGAACCAATTAATACTAAATACTTTGATTTATAGATAATAATATATATTCTCTTGAAATATTGAATAAATAAATCACATCAACACAACAAAATATCAATCAATTTTCTTTTCATATATCCTGTAGGTTTTGTATCTGTCAGCATTCATCGTCTGGGTGAGTCCTTTGTTCATCATTTCGTTGTCTTCGAGAATCCATGATGCTTCAGCAAATATTATCCCGTTTGCCAACGTACGTTTCCCCAGCTCATAATAAATAACAGCATCAGCACCCGTGCGTTGGTATTTTGGGTCAACGCCAAGGACAATTATCCTTACCATGCTTACCTTTTTCTTCTTGGTAAACATGTGCCACAGTGCACCAAGAAGAGAGCCTCGCTTATTGTATATCAAAGCATCATTCAGGTTTGGCAGAGCAAGGGCAAATCCTGCAGGTTTACCGTCGATTTCAACTATGATAGCATAGTCCTGGTCAGCGAATTGCTTAAAGTCATTTGCCAGGTAATCAAATTCCTCATCAGTCATTTTTACAAAACCCCAATTGGGAACCCAGGCCGAGTTGTAGATGTCTTTAAGAGTTTTAACATCTCTTAAAAACTGCTCTTTGTTTTTTAAATCCACTTCCCTGACAGTAATATTCCATCGTTTGCGAACTACTTCCTGCAGCCTTTTTAATTTGTCCTTCATATAAGATTTCCCATTAAGAAGGTATGCATACAGATTTTTTGCAACAACAAACCCGCATTTTTCTGCTAATTCATTGTAATATGGGGGATTATAGGGCATCAGTATTAATGGTGGCCTGTCAAAACCTTCGCAGAGGAATGCAGTTTCATCATTCATTGAAGGATTAACAGGGCCGCGGATTGTATCCATTCCACGCTCTTTCAGCCAGGCTTCGGCTGTATCAAAAAGGGCATTTGCCGTTTCTTCGTTATTCTCACATTCAAAAAAGCCAAAAAAGCCTACTTTGTCATTATGAGTGCTGTTGTGGTATTCATTTGTAATTGCCGCAATCCTGCCGGCAATCTGTCCCTCTCTTTCAGCAAGAAACAGTTCGATTTCTGCATGCTTGTAGAACGGGTTCTTCTCAGTATTCAACAGGTTAAGCCTGTCAAATATAATGGGAGGGACAAAGTTTGGATCATCTTTATAAAAGTTCCACTGCGACTTAATGAATTTGATTTTATCGCTTCTGCCTGATACTTTTCTAATTGACAGGGACATGTTTTACCCATTGATTGAATCAAATTACATCAAATCTCTTAAAGAATAGGTTTATAAACAAGTTATTATTTAAACCAGCCTTTAATGAAATCTTCATGCTGTGGATATGTATTTAGAAGTCCTTGCTGCTCTGCCAATTCCCAGTCGTCAAAATCAAATCCCGGCGCTAAGGTACATCCTGCAAGAGAAAATCCCTTTGATTCTAACAGCTTAGCTCCAAACCAGGTACCTGCAGGTATCACCGCAAATGGTCTTTGCCCATTTAAAATATCGTTCCCAAGCTCAATTTTAATAATTTCTCCATCAAGAGAAATTCCTTCAATCGAAAGTGGCGTCCCTATGTAAAAATGCCACAACTCGTCGGTTTTCAATCTGTGCAAACTTGTATATTGCCATGCTTCCAGGAGATAATAAATCGAAGTTTGGGCAGAGCGTTTACATGTATATCTTTTGGGTAATGCTGAACGTGGAATGATTATCTCCGAGCTGTAAATCTCCCTGAACCACCCATTTTCGGGGTGCACTTTTAGCCCGAGTTCCCCGATTATTTTATCTGCATCATTTTCTGAATAAATCATCAGTAAAATACCCGCTTATTAATGAATTATCTATATAATCAAATCCATTTTCAGGAATTAACACCCTTGTTTGCTTGAAAGACTCTGCAATAATAAAATAGGGTATCTCTTCCTTAGCATATTCAGCAAGCCCGGCAGAAGGAGTACCGTTTATTGCGTTTCCTATAGAATCAAATGCATCAGCTCCGGTTATTATGATGCTGTCTTTATAATCGAAGTAATTTGATTTTATAATTTCACAATCAATTCCGGTATTCTTAAGAATATTTTGGGTGATTTCGGCGTAATCTGACCCCTTCCAGGGAGAACTTGCAACTTTGTAGCTTAATTTCAGCTTCTTTTGTTTTAAGTACTTAGCCATTTCTGCAAATGTGCTGCTGAAGGAACATGTTACAATTATATTTATTTTATTTCTGATTATATGCTCGTACGCTTTCCTGAAACAAATCATCCGGCATTTTACTGGGATTGATTTTATTTCAATGTAATTAAAAGTACCATCCCTATATTGCAGCAATGAATAATTAATCAGATTTTGCAATGCAGCCATCGTTGGCTTGGTATTTATAATCTTATTGGCTATTTCTTTGGAATTATTAATTCCGGCATCAACGACATACCTTTTAAAAATATCGATTCCCTTAAGGGCAATTTGAGTGCTTCCGCTTTTATAGTCATCCCTAAGTTCTCTTAAGTCGTTATCTAAGTCCATTGTATTCATCAACTTGTTCTTTGCAAAAGAAAAATTATTAAGTATTTTGCATAATGCAGCATCATCAAGATAAGATACAAACAGGTAATTTAAGAAAACAAAACAGGTAAGGGCATGGACAAGGCAAAAACTTATCAAATGTTTGCCAAGGGATTCTTCTTTGCGTTTTTATTTGCACTACATCTGTATGTAATACATGAATTAACATTTACTGAACTGGATACGACAATAGTCCAGCATGGCCGGATGGCAATTGACGACCTGGACGGGGATTTACATCATGTGCATAAGGGATTCTTCCACGCTTTGAACTTCATACATCTAATTACAAGGATATCCTATGAATACTCAATGATGTATCTACTGGGAACAATCCTTACTCTTACATCGATAGCCATTTTTAAGTCGCTGAAGCTAATGTTGGGGAATACTTTCCACGAAATTTTCTACCTGCTGATGTCAGGTGTGCTATCATTTGTTTCAGGGATATATGTGCCTTTCTTCAGTGAGTTCATATACCTCGGTCATGGCAGCCCGAATCTCTGGCACAATGCAACTTTCATTATGGTCAAGTTCTTTGCCATAGTTTCATTCTATGTGATTATGCGTTTCTATGGAGATGAAAAGCTCAGGAACAATATCGGTTATTTAATATGGATGGCTGTCAGCATACTGCTTACTATATATATGAAGCCTACTTTTGCAATGATATTCATTCCTGCTGTTTCGATATATGTGCTTGCCAACAGGCTCAAAGAAACAGATTACATTTGGAAAACGGCAGTAGTTGTTCTACCAAGCGTGCTCATTATGGGTATAATGTACTTCCTGTTTTATGGACAGGCCGATCCAAATGACCCTTATGAAGGCCGCTCGCTAGGATTTGAATTTCTTTCCGTTTGGCGCTACTGGACGCCAAGTATTTTTGGCTCATTCCTGCTGGTGTTTGCCTTTCCTCTTTATATACTCATAGTCAGGTTCAAACAGGCTTTGAATGATAAATACCAGTTTGTTACCTGGCTGATGGTTCTGTTTGGCATGGCTTTGTTTGCGCTTGTCGCTGAGAAGAATGCAGATGGTGAAATGGTAAAATTTTCATATTATATGAATTGGATTGGCGGTTACCTTATTTCTATGATTTTTGCTTTTATTAATTCTTTCGCAGAACTTATGCGCTGGACAAACGAAGAAGAAAATCCCGAAGCAAATATTAAGATATGGGTAGCAGTTTCATTACTTGCATTACACACTATGTCCGGTATATTCCATTTCCTGAAAATAATCGACATAAAACTATTGGTTTAAAAATGAAATCAGTTATAATGAATATGAAAGCTATTCTATTTGTGATAATAACACTTGTTTTAACATCCTGCTTTGAAGAACCAAGCGGCAGGGGGCTTTGGAAATATGAAAAGCACACTCCTTTAACAAACTACAAGGAGAACAGGATTGAAGCCAAAGCTCTTCGCAAAGCTCGTGAACTGGTTGAAAAAGGCAAACATGAGGAAGCTATTGATTACTTTTTAACCGCTAAGAAAAAGTATCCCGATCACCCCGAAATTCTGCTCGAATTAGGCCTTGCATATTATGCACTCAAAAGGTTTGAGGATGCAAAAAATGAATTTATTGCCGTGATTACTGCGAATCCTAAAGTAGCGAGGGGACATATGCACCTTGGCAGAGTTTACTTTATGCAGAAGGATCTTGAAAAGGCAGAGAAATTATGGATTAAGGCGGTTGAAGTAAATCCAAAGTTGTGGGATGCATATTATCACCTGATTAAATATTACTTCTATCTTGGTGATGCCGAAAAAATGAAACAATACCTTGTTATGCTTAAAGAAAACGGCGGAGAGGTTTCCGAAGATGTAAGGAGAGTGATTACATCAAAGCCGAACCAGGTTAACCAGCAATAAGCTTTTTTATCTCTTTTGCTGATGTTCCCGATACGAACATCATCACAATCCCGCCAAGCATGACAGCTACATATTGCCCGAAATGCATTGCAAAAGCATAGGCGATGGCAGTTGCGTCGTCACATTCGATTCCCAAGGCTTTTATTGCAATTAATGCCCCTGCCTCGAAAGTACCCCATGCGCCCGGTGCGGAAGGGATAGCCGCTCCTGCAATTGAAAAGGACGTAATAATCAATGCTTCAGGGAAATTTATAACAAAACCCTCAAAACCAAATGAAAGAAGGTATGTCCCGATCGCCAATGCCAACCACACCAGGAAACTCTGAACCAATATAAACGCTATATTCCTGGCGCTTCTAAATGATTCAAGCCCTCGAGCAAGTTCAGAAATAAAACGGGAAGCTTTATTAGAAATAAAATTTCCAATTAACGGGAGCCTGGAAAGGAATTTAAATATTAGCAGGCGCGGCTTTTCAATTGCAAGCAATAGAATAAATACCAGCAAAGCTAAACAAAGCAGGGAAAGGGACTGAATAGCTCCATAAACAAAGTCGCCGGAAATCGAGGCTCCGAAAAGCTCAATAGTCTCGGAATCATTGCCAAAGTCAGGAAGAAAGATTACTGAAATTCCTATAAACAGAAGCAATGTAACTGCATCCATAAACCTGTCTGTCAATGCTGTTGCGGTAGTAAACGCTATACTTGTTTTAAACATCTTCACACCCATAGCAACTCGGGCAATCTCGCCAATTTTTCCGGGTAATATATTATTAATAGCAAGTCCGATGTTGACCGGCGCTGATGCATCAACTGCATTAATATGATAAGAGGGAAGAAAAAGCAGAGCCCAGCGTTTTCCTCTTAGCGCAAGGTTTATACCTGTTGTTAGAATAACAACAAGAATGTAAATTGGATTAGCAAGCTTCAGTGATTCAATAATTTCCTTAAAAGGAACCAGGTAAATGATACCGGCAATTATTGCTGCGCTTATGAATATCCCTATGATTGATATAATATATTTCTTTGTTATTTTATGTCCCTTTTGGAAAAAGACAAATATCGGAAAAAATGAATATTTACGGAATTATAATACTTTCAACACTCTTATTGGGATTTATTCTCAAACTTGTCGCTGATTTCCTGAATATTAAAAATTTGGGTAATAAAATCCCCCAAGAACTCGAGGACGTTTACTGCCCGAGAAAATATGAAAAATCATGTAAGTACACAAAAACACGAACAAAGTTAGGAATAATCTCATCAACCTTTGGGCTTCTGTTGCTAATAGTTTTCTGGTTTACAGGAGGATTCAACTATGTTGATGAAATTGCACGATGTTATTCAAATAATTATTTATGGCAAGGTTTAATTTTCACGGGTATTCTAATGTTTGGCTGCTTTCTTCTGTCCCTTCCTTTTTCGATTCAGCTTCCATTTCTACACCAATTTCCTCCAGTGCTTCCTTAATTTAATGTCAATTTGTTAAATACTTTTAAACCATATCCCGCTTGTGATTGTCTAATCTCTAAACACTTATAATTCACTATTTATCACTTATGCGGGAGGATGTGGAATGAAATTCCCGGCATCAAAGATGACTGCTTTTGCCCTTGCGGCGCTTTTAGCACTGATTGGACTTGCTTCATGCGAAAAAGGTGATACACCTTTGGAAGCAAATACAGAAGATTTTTCGGAATTTGAATTCCTGCTCTACGACATAGAGCTTGAGACAGAAACAGCTATGACTGAGGCTACACTCGACGAAGAAATTTCACTTACTTACGAAGGTGATTTTGTTACTGAACCCGTTTCTTACCTGGAAAACAAACCACAATTCAGGAAACACAAACAAGCTAAGATATTATTGTACCTTGTTCTCCGTGAACTAAACCTTAACGATGAGCAAAAGGAACTCGTATATGGATTTTGGGCTGATCACAGGAAATGTGTGATTGAAGCAAAAATTAAACTCTTCAAGTCCCAGATGGAAATTATTAAGGCTGCAAATGAAGAAAGAAAATTGATTCTTGATTTGCTGAAAGATAGTGTGATTACACGCGAGGAGGCAATTACTAAGCTAATTCAGCTTAATATCAAAACACGCAAAGCTCTTTATGAGAATCCGCTGAGAATTGAAACAATGGAAGCCATAAAAGAATGCCGCATTGCATTTATGGCAAACATCAGCTCAATTCTTGATGAAGAGCAACTTGCAAAATGGAACAGTTTTCTTGAAGGAATCGGGTAATAATAGAATTAAAGACAAATTAAGGGTTGTTCTTTAGGGGGACAACCCTTAACAATTTCGGAATACGGAATTACGAATGAAAGAATTGTAAATTTCCTGAACTAAGTACTATTTAATCGTTTTGGAATATTCTTTAAGGAAGTCCCACTCGTCTTTAGAGAGAGCTTGTTTCCCCAGAGTATTCATCTTATCGAGTATTTTGTTCAGCTGCTCTTCATTTTCGAGCGGGTCCCTGCTGAAAAAAATTCTATGTACGCATTTTATTTCATTGTATTTTAAGGATTCTTCGGACGATACCATTGCAGGTCTGTAGTTAGGCTCATCTTCGCTAAATTCCTCCACAGGTTCAGATTTGGATTTAGAAGAGCTCCGCCTTTTGAAAGACACCTGGAAAGCTGTCAGCAGGCTCATCACAAGGCCAAAAGCCAGTGGGGAAAGTGTAATTGCAATACCATCATTGTAATAATAAAAACTCATTACTTTTGATGCTAACCATAATATAAATACTACGCTAATCAGCATCCAGTTTTTTATTTTAAACAGACCGAAAACTCTTCTTTTCTCAAAACCATAAAATACTACTGAAAGTGTCATAAAGTACAAGGCAACGCCTTCCATACCGCCCAAAGTAACATCCATTCCCCAGAATGCAACAGTAGTAATAACACCTTGCGAGAGTACAAGCATACCTATTAACAAGGGGAAGTGAAACTTGGATACACTTTCTTCAATCTTATTCGAAAAAATGAAAAAAGTAGCCAGAAAGATAAAAACTGATTCTGTGCTTCCATAAGCGAATGGAAATGTAAACAGTCTCCAAGCCTCGAGATTTCCAATAATCAGGCTTGGATTTAGCTCGAGTAATGTAGATATTTTCCCGCCTGTTACAAAGTCAAGTATATATACAATGCCTGTTACAACAAGCAGGTCTTTTGTAAATTTCGAATACTCTATGTTTTTAAATCCGGCCATTATTTTATTTCTAAAGTAATTACCCCGTTTTCCGGTCCGTGATGAGAAGGACGGGGCGCATAGTCTAAATTCAGGTACTCCGGTTCTGAATATTTTTTCGCATCGTCATGGTACGAAAACCCGAAAGGAATAGACGTACCTGGTCCAAAAATAATATCGTCATTTCCGTCGGATTCCGTATCCATCGGACGCATAAATTCTACAACCCAGTATCCATTTGAGTACTTGCCTTTGGCAGTAATGTCTCCCCTGGAAGAAAAGAAACTCTGTTGTAGCCTTAGTTTCCATCCGGGGACCTGGTCGCCCTTGCTCCAAGAGCTACCGGTTGCAGGATTGTTGGCATCGAGGTTCTCCTGTGTATCCATCCACAGGAATTTTGATTTATCGAGGCCATTATTGTCCCCGCCGGCAACGCTGACAGGTTTATTATCAATCCCGTCAGGACTGAAGTTTGGAATAGTAAAAACATTTCCTGGTATATCACCCCTGCGCTGATTCCAGAAATCAGGATTTGCATCGTCATTTCCCATTGCATGGTAATCGTCAGCAAACCCCTGGGGATTTGTTGTACCGGCTTTCCAATACCATACGTCAATCTTTCCTTTCGAAGGATAAAACCCACTTTCATAATTAAGAAAGTTTTCGGTGATATGGCATGATGTAAGACAGCCGTCCTGTGCAAAAGTTCTACCGTTATCGCCGGAAACATTGCCTGTAATCGGGAATGCGAAACTGATGCCATCCTGGCCATCGTCCTGGATAGCCCAGCTTTCGCCTGAATTGTAATCGCCACCATTATACACAATCCTGTTCGGAACTTCATCTCGTGTGTCGTCCATCACCTTCACGAGGAAGTAAATATTTGTCCCGTCGTTAACAGATTTTATTGAAGCGCTATATGTCATATTTCCAGGTTGTGTGGATTCAAGCTGTATCAAATTTAACTGCAGTTCCTGTGCAGCAGCCCAAGCTCCGTCATTATCATTACCATCAATTACCGGGCTGTTTGATACTTTTGCTGATATTACTTTGGAATCTTTAGGAGGTTCATGTCCGATGGCCTTTAATGTAAGAGGCAATTGGGTCCCGCTTTCAAATTCAATTATTGCCTGGGCATTTACATCCGATGATTTTGTCGGTTCGAACATTACATTGAAGCTGACCTGGGATTCACCAGCGAGGTTATAAGGCAGCACCAGGTTTCCTGAGAAATCAGGGTCAGGAAATGTGATTCCTGTTATCGTGGCATCCGTACAGGCCTCGTTCATTACCATTGCTTCAAGTGTTTTGCTTTCGCCCAGGTTTACAGTGCCAAAGTCAAGAGTATTGTTTTCAAGGCTCACAGCATCATCAATAGTGCCTTTACCAATAATCTTAAATTGCACTATTGTATCTGTATCCAGGGCAAAAACCTTTTCGTATGTTTTACCATCAGTTGGGCTGAATGTTATGTCTATATCAGTTGTTTCCTGTGGCTGAAGAGTCTTGTTTGTCTGCGAAAGCGAGAAAACATTGTCCGGGTCTTCAAGCACTTCTGCATTCATTTCATAAGGCTGTTTAGATATGTTTTGAACAGTTATTGTTTTCACAATAGATTTGCCTGTCTTTGTAAGGCAGAAATTCATAGTGTCAGGTTTATTAAGAATTTTGAGTTCATGCACTCCGCGGCCCTCAAGCTGAACAATAAACAGGTCAAAGTTTATATTAAATCCTGCTTTATGAAGCTTTATCGAGTCCGGTTCAAAAACAATAGTCAGTGTATCTGTGGTTTGAGGCTGTATTTTGCGGTTCGCGGCGGTTTCCGTTTTACGGAAGTATTTTGCATCAACACCCTCCCAGAGAAACCTTAGGTCATGGGCAGACAAATATGTGCTCTGGATATAAACATTCGCATAGGCACTATCATTCCTGACTACATCCCCAAAATCAATTTTCAGGGGTGTTATTATCAATTTTTCATCAATTTTGGGGTCGTCATCACCTCCGTTGGTAGGTGAATCCTCTCCACAAGAAGATGTTATCAGCATCATCAAAGCAAATGAAAATGCCAGTAACCACAGGCCTTTAATTTTGTAAAACTGAGCCATTGTCCGCCTCATTTAATAATAATACACATCTATGCGCTTATTGTTTCCATGTCCGGCTGATTTTTTAAAGACTCTATCAGCCTGTCAACTCCGGCAATATCAATATTTTCATAATAGTCTTCATTAACAGCAATCATAGGCGCACCGCTACAGGCACCCATGCACTCTACCTCTTCGAGTGAAAAAAGACCGTCTTCTGTCGCTTCATTATGTTTCAGGTTCAGCTTCTCTGAAACGTGGTGGAATATTGTTTCACCTTCCCGAAGCATGCATGAAACATTTGTACATACCTGAATATGGAATTTCCCCATCGGCTTTTTGAAATACATCGTATAGAATGTAGCCACGCCGTAAACATGGGAATAGGACAGGTTCAGCACTTCGCCTACGTATTTCATTACGTCTTTCGACAACCATCCCCATCTCTTCTGAGCCATCCAGAGCACAGGCATAATAGCCGCTTTCTGTTCCGGGTACCTTCTTTTAATCTTTTCGATTTGTTCAAGTTCTTCCTGTGAAAAAACTATTTCCATTTGCCCGCCATGTTGGATTAATACTAATTACCCAATTGCAAAGATAATAAATAACCAGTTCAAAAAATAGGAAAATAGAAAATATATTTACTTCTATTCATCAATCGTTCATATATAATTAATGGCACAAATTTTACTGATTAATCAATTTCAGAAATTGCTGCCTGCAACGCAAAATTTGTTAATTGAAGGATTAGTTGATTATCAGTAAAGATGAGACCTTTTCATGATTCATGTGTCTTTATATCAAAGGGATTAAGGAATTTTTATCACAACATAAATTCCGGAAATGGAATTCAAGTCAATCAGAGAATGATTCAATATATTTGAATGCTGATGAAGATTATTTGAATTACGACGGTTTTATGATAGGCAGCCATTGAATAATGTTCCACTTTATTAATTGTTACAACACTACTCGACAAACTTCAAACAAAGGAAAATAACACAGGACAGGACCATAATTGACTTCGGATATCAAGTTGACGGCACTCCTGTTAATGAAATAGCCGTCAACATCTTTCCTAACCAGGCGGAGGATCAGGTTTAAATTACCGCCAAGCTAATGACCGGCAGACGGGAATTGCAGGTTGAGATTTCCGACTACACAGGCAATAAAGTAATATCTACCGGTATTTCCAACGGCAACACTATCTCTATCCCTACAAGTGATTTCATACCCGGCAGCTATTTCGTTAAAGTCAGCAACAGGCCGGAGTTCGGTGAGGATTATAAGTCAACTGTTAAGGCGTTAATGATAGAGAGATAAAATGTAAATAGAATTTCCGAATCTCGAGATTTCCTAATTAATGTTTTCGGTTATTCAGATAAATAAATTACGAATCATATTTTAATGTTAAGAATACTCGTTCTTGCGGAGGCGGTTTACAAAGAGTGTGATTGACAGCCAGTGCTTCATAGCGATAAGCAGCTTGTGGACTGCCGAGACCCTTACCTTTTTTTTGAATACATTAAAGTCGTTCAATTCAATTTTGTCGAGCAGGCGATAGTAGATAGCATCCATAATCTCTGCTGCGAATAATCGGGGGCGTTCGTCTGGTCGGAGGTGCTTGCGGGCAGTATGGTAAAATGCCCTTGCCCTGCCGGCTTCGAAACGCATCAGGTCAACGAAATTATCATTATAAACTTCGTTGATAACCTGTGATTCAGATACTCCAAAACGTTCCATATCCTCACGCGGCAGGTAGATGTAACCACGCTCCTTGTCGGTTTTTATATCGCGAAGGATATTTGTTAACTGGAGGGCATAACCGAGGTTGATAGCGTAGTTCCTGGTTTCCTCATAGTTGTATCCGAATATTTCGATGCTGATCAGCCCAACCGCACTTGCCACACTGTAGCAATAGTCTTTCAACTCGTCAAATGTATCATACCGGTATTGGATCAGGTCGCGCCGGCAACCGTCGATTAAAGTCAAAAAGTACTGCTTTGGGATGTTAAATCGCTCAATCATCGCGATGAATGGCTTCAGCATATGCCCCGAGGGTCTGTCCTTGTATAGCATGTCAATTTCTTTTTCCCACCAGTCAAGGCGTGCCATTTTTTTGGCAAGGACTGTCTGATTTGGCGTGGGGGTGCTATCAACAATATCGTCTATATAGCTACAGAACGCATAAACAGAGTTGATTGCGGAACGCTCGTCCTTGGGCAGAAATGAGAACGAATAGCGGAAATTGGATTTTTCAATCCGTGGCGGTTCCACTTTTTCGTGCATTGCAAGCTCTGTTTGTGTAAGGTGTTCCATTATAACAGCGATTTAATTATTATTCCCAGGAATTCTCCCTTAGTAATTTCGGGCCTTTTTTTAAGAATTTCAGTATTTAGAGCTTTCGACTTTTTTACTATCTTTAAACCACCCTTAACAGTTGCTTTTATTTCAAATCTAAGACGTGGATTTTTTATTTTTTTAACCAGTTCACTGCCTTCATTAAGCATCCCGATTGTTAATTGATATAATTCTTTAAGGCAATCAAGTAAGTTATGCGATACTAATCCGGATTTCAAAAATCTATTATTTAAACCATACTTTTCAAGGACAGATTTAGGAATATAATACCTTTCCCGTTGAATGTCAATCGAAATATCCTGCCAGAAGTTTGCAAGCTGTAATCCAGAGCATATTAAATCCGAGAGCCTTGCATTATCTCTGTTATACTCCCCAAATGTTCTTAAAACCAATTCGCCTACAGGATTAGCCGAATGTGAACAATAATACAGCAATTCATTTAAATCAGCCGGTTGATGAAAATCTGCATCCATCATAAATGCGGTAATTAACTTTTCGAATGGTTCATTGGGGTAAGATTTTGTATGCATTGACTCTTTGAGCGCAATAAAAACAGGATTATCAAGCGGTTTCTCTTTTAATTGGCCATTCATTATTCCGAGTAAATGAATACGTTCTTCTTTTTCCATTTCGTGAGGTTCATCGGCAATGTCATCAGCAATACGTGCAAATGCATATACAGCATGAATGTAGGGCCTGTCTTTTTTGGGAACCAGGAATGAAGCGACGGGGAAATTCTCATAGTGCTCCCGGGCGAGAGAAGTACAAAAATCGAAAGCTTCTTTCCGGTCAGAAACAGAGAACTTCCCGCCATTTGGCGAGGCAAGTTCTCTTAATTCTTCGGCTGTAAATTTCATATTCAAGCGGGGTTTTATTTCCCCGTCGTGAATTAATACTCCGTGAAGAAGTCTTTCCTGTTGTCTTCTATGTCGGCTTCTTTCTTCTGGTTGTTAAACCACATGTAATAAGCTCTCGAAGCGGCAGTCATTCCCAGTTGTTTCATATATTCAGGGAGCTCTTTCTGGATTTTTTCATCAGGCGGAACATTTCTTCTGCTCACCTGGATGATGAAATAGCCCTTTTCGCCGCGAATTGGTTCAACAACTTTATTTAATGGAGCTTTCATCAGCGCTGCGGCAACGCGCGGTTCGTTACCGATAACCGGCAGGGTCGATTGTGGCTTTACAGCATTTCCCGGTAATACATTGATTTCGGGATTACCGGCACCCACAGCAGCCAATGATGAATTTTTTGCTTTGTTGTATATGGACTCGGCCTGTTCTTTGAGCTTGTCGAGTTGTTTTCGCATTACTATTTTAGCTTCGATATCAGGCTTCTTATCCTCCAGAGGAACTATTCCTGCCTGCCTTGCATCGGAAACCATAGCAACAATATAGCCGTAGTTTTTAAGTTCCATAGGTTCGAAAACTGTACCCATTTCGCCTTCAAATGCCAAGTCTGTCAAGTACTGGCTGCCTAATATTGGCCTGCTTTTATCAAAGAAAGCCGTTTCTACAGGCGAGTAACCAAGCTTTGAAGCAATTGAATCGAAAGGTTCTCCCTTATCTAATTGCGATTTGAAATTCTTGGAGTCGAGCATCAGCTTTTGTGTTGTACCCTGAGAGATTTTTGGAGTCAGGACAATCTTGCTATACATGACTTCATCAGATTTTTTATCAGTTACTTTGATTATATGGTAGCCAAAGTTGGATTCAACAGGCTTTGTAATTTCGCCTATTTCAGCAGCAAAAGCCGCTTCCTCAAATGGTTTTACCATCTTGCCTTTGCCAAAATAACCAAGGTCTCCACCGTTCCTTCCGGAACCGGGATCTTTTGAATATTGCCTTGCAAGTGTGGCAAAGTCTTCACCTGATTTTGCAAGGGCGTATATTCTGTAAGCTTCAGCCAAAGCACTATCTTTGTTATTATTGAAGTTAATCAGGATATGGCTTGCCTGCACTACCATTTCTTCACCTGAGTGAGTGCTGTCCAACCTTATAAAATAGTAACCGTCCCTCAGCTTAAGCGGTCCGGCGACTTCCCGCGGTTGCATAGAGCCAATAATAGTCAGCAGGTTTTGCTCAACATCCTTGATTAGCGTATAATCAACCGTTTCGCCGGCATATTCATTAAATTTTATGTCGAATATACTATCGCGTTCCTCTGGAGTTTGGCCCTTTTGAAGTTCCTGGGAAATCAGGCTTACTCTTTTTTCAATTTTTGCGGTGTCTTCTGATGATGGAGCAATCGGAATTGATATATATTTTATTTTGCGCTGAGGTTCCTGTTTGAAATACTTCTTGTTCTTATCATAATATTCACGTATTTCCTCATCAGTAACTTTTATATCTTCAACTGGTATATCCGAAATTTTTAGCTGTACATAATCAAAGTCAACTTCTGAATTCTCTGTAATATATTTTTCCCTTGCAAATGAGGGTGAAATAACAGCAATGGAAGCAGAAACGGTTGATTGAAGATACTGACTGATTTTCTGGCTCTTCATGTACTCTTCGAGAGTTTTAAGGTCATTCCTGAACTTCTGAATTGCATCTGTCAATTGTTCCTGAGGAACCTGAGATGGGTCCTGGAACATGTAATCAACAATGTTATCGGGGTTGTTCACAAGTTCAAGATAGACCTGTCTTTTGAAATTCCCTGCTGTATCAGAGAAGAATTGCTTATATGCATCAGGAGGATTGTTCCTGATTTCATATGCAAGCTCCTTATTTGACATAAAGATGCCGGCTTTACGAGCTTCAATCATCAGCAGGTGGTCTTCAATAAGTCGTGTGAATACATCCCTGCGCATCTGCATATAATTTATCTCAGCTTCAGTACCCTGTTGTTCAGCTGCGGTTCTTTGCTGTTGTTCCTGCTGCCTGAATACCTCATCAAATTCTGCCCATGTAATTGCTTCACTTTCGACTTCAGCGATTGCTGCGTCCGGCCCGCGCTGCTGTGTGCCCATGATACCGTCAACAACAGTCTGATCGCCTATTGTAAAGAATAGTACAAGTGTAACGGCAAAAAATCCGAATGCATAGGGAGTTATCTGCCTAATTCTTTCAAATGTTCCTACTTGCTGTGCCATTTTATCCTTCGTTCTTTCAAATTAGAAATTGAGTAAACTACAAACTTAATCCCATTTGATATAAAATCCAATATGATTGAAATACAGGGATGAATGCCTTTCACGAAAATAATTGAATTTTATTTACGTAGAACGGGATAAACATTTCAGGGAATAACACATGAAATTCGGAAAGTTTACAGTTGATGTAATAGATACTGGTTTATTCGGGCTCGACGGTGGTTCTATGTTTGGAGTTGTGCCGAAGCCTCTTTGGTCAAAAGCATACAACGAAGGCGACGATAAAAACCGTATCCCACTTGCTGCGAGGCCTATGCTAATAAGGTTTGATGATAAAGTTATCCTTGTTGATACAGGAAATGGTACAAAATACAATGAAAAATTTGTTAGCATTTTCAACATAAACCTCGAAAAATCCAATTTTGAAAATAACTTGAAACCGCTGTGCATTTCAAGGGAGGATATAACAGATGTTATACTCACTCATCTTCATTTTGACCATGCAGGTGGGGCTACAATGATGGAAGGAAATGAAGCTGTTGCAACATTTCCCAATGCAAGATATTACGTTCAGAAAGAACACCTTGATTGGGCGCGCAAGCCTACAGAAAAAGACAGGGCATCTTTTATCCCTCATGATTTTGATCCGATTGCAAATGCCGGTTTGCTGGAATTGATTGAGGGGGATGTCGAATTGTTCTCCGGTATAAATGTGATTCCTGTATTCGGGCATACACATGCAATGCAGCTTGTGAAACTGGATTCTGAGGGAGATGTATTGCTCTATTGCGCTGATTTGTCCCCTACGAGTGCACATATTAAAATCCCTTATGTGATGGGTTATGACAATTTTCCTCTCACTACAATTGAGGAAAAAAAGAAGTTGTTTCCAATGGCTGCTAACGAAGGCTGGACATTGGTTTTCGAACATGACGCATTTACCCAGGCAGCGAAAATTGAATCCGGGCACAAAGGCATTCAACTAAAGGAAAAAATCACAATCACTGATTTTTCCTGATGGTCGTCAAGTCAAATTGCTCTGTGGATATTGTTAACTTTTGGGAACCGGTTTGCTTGTGTAAGTCTAAACAGTTGAAATTTGATTCAAGGAATTAAGCTGTATATTTCAAATGTTAGCGGTTCTGTTTTTAAACATAGCCCGGACTATTATTGCAAATTTTATTAAAAATCTTAAAGATATGAATTCCAACAGATTAATAAACGAAAAAAGTCCTTACCTGCTTCAACATGCTTATAATCCGGTTGACTGGTATCCCTGGGGGGGGGAAGCATTTGAAAAAGCAAAGTCTGAAAATAAACCAATATTTCTCTCTATAGGATATTCAACCTGCCACTGGTGCCATGTTATGGAGCATGAATCATTTGAAGACAACTCAGTTGCAGCTATGATGAATGAAGCATTTGTGAATATAAAAGTTGACAGGGAAGAACGCCCTGATATTGACCAGGTTTACATGGCTGTATGCCAGATGCTGACAGGTTCAGGTGGTTGGCCAATGACAATTCTGATGACACCTGACAAAGAGCCGTTTTTTGCCGGAACCTATTTCCCGAAAAAGAGCTTGTACGGCAGAATTGGTATGCTTGACCTTGTTCCTAAAATAAAATCGGTGTGGGAAAATGAACAGGATAAGATTATTGAAGCGAAAAACTCGATTATTGAAAATCTGAATAGAGAATTGAGCGAATCGAAGGGGGATATCAATAACGAATTGATGAATACAGCTTTCAAAGCTTTTTCGCAATCATTCGACAGCGCTTTCGGCGGTTTCCGGGATAAACCCAAATTTCCTTCGCCCCACAACCTGATGTTTCTCCTCAGGCACTGGAAAAGAACAGGTGAAGAGCATGCTCTGAAGATGGTGGAGAAAACCTTACTGCAAATGAGGTTGGGTGGGATCTGGGACCATGCAGGTTTCGGTTTTCATCGCTATTCAACAGACAGGGAATGGCTCGTACCTCATTTTGAGAAAATGCTCTATGACCAGGCAATGCTCGGGATAGCATATACTGAAGCATACCTTTCAGGTGGAAATATACTTTTTAAGCAGACTGCAGAAGAGATATACGAGTATTTGCTTAGAGATATGGTATCTCCGGAGGGCGGCTTTTATTCTGCAGAAGATGCTGACAGCGAAGGGGTTGAAGGTAAGTTTTATATATGGACAGCAGATGAAATTGATGCTATTCTCGGGTCCAATGCCGGTAAATTCAAAAAAATATTCAATGTAAGCGATGAAGGGAATTTTATAGAAGAGACCGGGAACGGAAAAACGGGAAATAACATCCTCCACCTCAAAAAAACACTTGAAGAAAATTCCTTTGAGCTAAACGAATCACTTGCAACCCTTGAAAAGTTTATAAAGGATTCCATTAAAAAACTGTTTAAATTTCGTGAAAACCGGGTGCATCCTTATAAAGATGATAAAATTCTTACCGACTGGAATGGATTGATGATTGCATCCCTGGCAATTTCAGGCAGGGCTTATAACAATTCACAATTTATTAATGCCGCAGAAAAAAGCTATGAATTTATTGTTAATAACCTGGTGGACGGTAATAGTTTGCTTCACCGCTACAGGGATGGCGAAGCCGGAATACAAGCCCATCTTGATGATTACGCATTCGTTATTTGGGGATTGATCGAACTTTTCCAGGCAACTCAAAAAACAAAATATCTCTCAGATGCGATTAAATTCACAGAATACACCACTGAGAATTTCCGGGATGATTCTAATGGGGGTTTCTTTTTTACATCCATAAAAGGCGAAAAGTTAATTACAAGGCAAAAAGAGTATTATGACGGAGCAATTCCTTCCGGTAACTCCGTGATGCTGTCAAATCTCACCAGGTTGGCTGCAATAACATCTGATACTAAATATACAAGTTATGCTCAGAGGCTTACTGATGCCAATTCGGGAACATTAGCAAAAGCCCCGTTTGGATACTCTCATTTCTTAAATGGAATTGAATTACTGATTAATCCAACAAAAGAGGTCATAATTGCTGCTGACAGCTTTGGTGAAGCAAGGGATCTTTTTAGAGAGATTGATTCAAAATTCGAACCTGAAACAGTTTTGATTTTTGCAGGCAATTCTAACAAAGAGCTCATAAGTTATTTAAAGGAATACAACATGAAAGATAATAAACCAACAGCTTATGTCTGCAAAAATTATGTTTGTAATCAACCTGTGACTGAAGCGGGTGAAATGCTTAAATTGCTTAAAACATAATTTTGAGTAAAGTATGAGAATCAAAAACATAGATAAAAAACTCCCTATTTATAATTTCCGGCTGGATAACGGCATGAAAGCTGTATTGGTACATAAGAAGACTTCTCCGATTGTCAGCTTTAATTTATCATACCGTGTTGGTTCAAAAGATGAAAAGCCGGGTAAGACAGGATTTGCACACCTTTTCGAACACATGATGTTTGAAGGTACAGCAAATGTACCCAAAGGTGAATTTGACCGTCTTTGCTCACTTTCCGGCGGCTCAAACAACGCTTATACGACTTACGACTGGACCAGTTATGTCATGACATTGCCTTCGAGCAAGGCTGAATTGGGATTCTGGCTGGAATCGGACAGGATGAAAAATTTCAAGCTACTGGAAGAAGCGTTCAAAAACCAGCAAAGCGTTGTTAGCGAGGAAATTCTTCAGACTGTAAAAAATCAACCCTATGGCAGATGGAGGGAAGTTCAGGCGGAACATGCCTTTGAAAAAGAAACCGGGTATTCTTGGGAAGTACAGGGAACTATCGAGGATGTCCGGGGCGCAGGAACTGAAGATGCTCTCAATTTTTACAACAAGTTTTACCATCCCGGCAATGCCTGCCTTACTGTTTGCGGTGAACTCGGGACTACAGAATTCGATAAATTTTTACATAATTATTTTGATGATATCCCTGCATTGGATAAGCCTCAAAGGAATGACTTCAGTAAAAACTTCCGCCGCTATGGCTGCCATGGAGTTTTGGAGGATAACGTTCCACTGCCTGCTGTTTTTGTCTCATACCACACAAATGGATTCTTTGATGATGATACAATGTATCCCGGTGACATAATTTCCGCCATTGCATCATATGGAAACAGCTCCCGATTGCATTCAAAGCTGGTCTATGAACTGCAAGTAGCTTCAAACACAGGCACTTTTTTCGACAAGCGTGAGCACGGTTCACTTCTGACTTTTTATGCTATTGCTTCTGAACCTTCGGTTAATGTAGAGAACCTGTACGTTGAGTTACAAAATATTGCAAGTGAATTTATCCGGGAGCCTGTTAAAGAAAACGAGTTGCATAAGGCTATGAATTTTCTTGATACAAACGTGGCAGGGCGTTTGCAGGTGTCATCCGGAATTGCCGATATGGTTTGCAGGAGTACGCAATTCAAAGATGAACCAAGATTGTTGTATGAAATCCCCGGCAAATATTCGGCTGTCACGAAGGAAGATATTATAAAGCTGGCAACAGAAGTAATCAGTCCAGAAAATTCTGTCAGAACTGATGTTGTTCCAATATCATAGAAGAAGTTTTATTTATAAGTTGGTTTTGTGTAGTGCTTTGTCTGCAGTCAGGATGAAGGCTTTGAATCATTTCCCTTAAACGATAAGTCTGACAAGGCTATTCCGAGGGATGGTTTTGCTAGAAATTGGTCAGAGTATGAAGTAATTATTATACTCACCTGAACAATATGGAACTGTCTCCATAACTCAGAAAGCGGTAATCCTTACTAAACGCTTCCTTGTAAATCTCTTTCCATCGGCCGTTTGTGAATGCAGATACCAAAAGCAACAACGTACTCTTCGGCAAATGAAAATTTGTAATCAGCACATCTGCAAATTTGAATTCAAAACCCGGAACTATAATCATCTCTGTATAAAATGTAAGCGAGTTTAAATTATTTTCTTCGAAGTATTTTATGATATATTTTATTGACTCGAGTGGTGATATTGTTCCTTTTGATTTGTATGCATCCCATTGATTAACTGTTAAAACATCGTCATTATTGAAAATACGCAAGCCGATATAATATAATGATTCCAGTGTTCGCAAGCATGTTGTACCTGTGACTAATACTTTGCTGCCATTGTCTATAGTTTTGTAAATTGACTTAAGGAGATCAAGCGAAACCTCAACTCTTTCGGAATGCATTTCATGTTCTGAGATTTTCTCTGATTCTACGGGTTTGAATGTACCCGGGCCTACGTGGAGTGTAAGTTCAGATATATTAATGTTTCTGCCTGATAAACTATTAAAAATCTCTTCAGTGAAGTGCAGCCCTGCTGTAGGAGCTGCAACAGAACCATCACGTTTCGCATAAATTGTCTGGTAGCGCTGCTTGTCAATTTCTTCGCTTTCACGTTTGATGTATGGAGGGAGCGGCGTCTTCCCCGATTGCTCAAGAATCTCTGCCAAGCTTGTTGTAGGCGGCAGCCAACTGAATTTAACTATTCCATCCTGTCCGACTTTACTAACTACCTCTGCCACAATACCCCCGGAACCTGCTAATAAATTCAGGTAGCTTCCGGTATCTATTTTCCTGCCACCGAGTATACATTTCCATGATACACCCGGGCCGGAAGCTAAAGCAAGTTGTGGGTCTGTACCTTCTGCCGGCTCTACGAGTAACACTTCTGCTTTGCCTCCTGTCGGCTTCTGCATAATCAGGCGGGCAAAAATTACTTTACTATTGTTTACTAATAGGAGAGAATTTTCAGGAATTAAAGCTGTTATATCACGGAAATTTTTGTGTTCAATTCCGTTATCAGGCCTGAAAACCAGCAATTTGCTGCCGGAACGGGACTCAGTTGGATAGGCGGCTATCCTGTCATGAGAAAGCTCATAATCAAATTCATTAATGTTTATATCTGGAAGAACTGCCACTATGCTCTCGGGTGTGCCTTCTTATATGCCTCTTTCAGCCTTTCGACGGATACGTGTGTATAAACCTGCGTTGTGGAAAGGCTTGCATGGCCAAGCAATTCCGAGACGCTTTTGATATCAGCGCCGTTGTCCAGCAGGTGAGTGGCAAATGAATGCCGCAGGACGTGGGGGCTTTTTTGCTCGACTCCGCTCACTTTTTTCATTGCAGCATTTATTGCCCTGTATGCCTGCGAGGAATCCAACTTCCTGCCGGATTTTGTTATGAACATGTATTCGCATTTGCTGCCGGATTTAAGGCTAAGTCTGAATTTGATGTATTCTTTGATAGCCAGGGTCGCAGCATCCCCGAAAGGCACAATTCTTTCCTTGTTTCCCTTACCCGTAATCCTCAATGCCTTGCTTTCAAAATTCACTTCATTTAGTTTCAGATTCAACGCTTCACTAATACGCAAACCGGAGCTATAGATTATTTCGCAGAGTGCCTTGTTGCGTTTATCTGTGAATTTCTCCCCATCAAAGATTTCCATAAGTGAAACCGCTTCATTTTTCAACAAAAATGATGGCAGCTTTTTCTCTTTTTTTGGCATTATTAGGCCTGAAGCGATATTTGATTCGCAAATACCCTTTTTATAACAGAATTTAAAGAATGATTTTATTACAGATAATTTCATCCTGATTGAATTTTTCCCAAGGCCTGTGTCGTGCAGCCATCCTGCAAATGGCCTGATGTCTGTTGTAGATAATTCCTCAATCATTAGAGGGGATGGAAAATCCTCTGAAATATAGTCATAGAACTGGCCCAGGGCAATTACGTAATTTGTAACGGTATGCCCGGAGAAATTCTTTTCATTCTCGCAATACTTAATAAATTCTTGTAATGTTTTATGTAACTCCATAGTTCCCCCTTTGACAAGAGGCAATCAAAATCTGAGCCAAATTGTAATTATACCCTTGATTCATAGAAATAAGTGGATATTCTCGTTATGGAATGTTATATTATCACTTGGACTTTCAGGTTTTGTATTGAGAAAAATGTAGCAGCATAGAGGAGCCCCCAAATGAAGTATCATCTTTGGCTCATTGTTTTATTATTGATTCCGGGACACAAGGCGCATCCGGACATTGCTTATATAATCCCCGATGTTGGAAGCCCGGGGATGTGTGTATATATTGAGATGATTGCACAATATGATGATAAGGGTGCATTCGGATCTGATGGAATCTACTTGAATAATCCCGGCGATGCAACAAGGATTGAACTGCTGAATAATGCCGATACAAGCAAGGTCACTTTCGGCCCGATGGTTGTAAGCTGGGAGGGCAGGTTGATATCAACAGTTATGTTTATTAATGATGAACTGGCCCCCGGGACCAGTAACTGGGAGTTACTAAATTCTCAATTTGTCATCCTTTTCAGGGCTGTTACAGATAATAAATACTCTTCTATCCAGAGATTTTACATCGTTGAACCATTTAAGATAGGTGATATTTCATCCTCGAACGAAACAGTGTTTGGCGAAGGGAATCTGGGAAGGCGCTCCCCCAGGGGCGTGATGGTAGTTGATTCGCTGATTCTGAACAACCTGACTTACACAGTATCAACGAGGGATACAGATCAACTTCTGCCCGGTGAACAGGGTTACCTTCCGTTTACATTATTGTCTCCCGGCCCGATAAGAGGCGGAACAAACACAACTATAAGCGTCGATGCCATTAACTTAGACGGGGGCCCCGGCGGCGGTGGTGGGGGCGGGCGATTCTGTGACAATTCATTTAGTGGCGAAAGAGGCGGGCATGGATATACTGCGGGTGGCCCCGGTGGAGTAAACGCCGGATTTTTAAGCAGAAGAGAATCTCCATTTGAAGGGAGTGGTGGCTTATACAGTAGTGAGTTTGGCGGGAAGTCATTAAACGGACTGCCAGGTGGTTATTCAACACCAAGTAATTATGAATCTGCCGGAGGTGGTTCCGGCCATCCATTTGGCGAATCTGGCGATGGCTGCAACAGTGGTTCAGGTTGTAATCCAGCAGGCAGGTACGGTGCCGGCAGCGGAGTTTCGAATGATAAGCCCGGTGGCTCCGGTGGTAATGGTTCTGCAGGTACTTCAACAAACGGAAACAATGGCGGCAAAGCAACGGGTAATCCCATGCTCGTACCCCTGGCCGGTGGATCCGGCGGGGCAAGTGGTAATCCTGAGGATGTAAGCGGTTGCGCCGGTTCCGGTGGCGGTGGCGGCGGCGCTATCAGGATTTACGCTAAAAATGTAAAAGATATTACTCTAACTGCCAAGGGAACACCCGGAAAGGGCAGTTCTTCCGGTATGTCTGATGGTGGGAGCGGTTCCGGGGGCAGTGTTGTTATTCAGTCGAGAAATGAAGTTGCTGATATTAATGTCAGCCTTGAGGGAGGCACTTATAAAAGCAATGTCGGCGGCTGGGGCAGACTTAGGTATGATATCCCCGGAAATAATATATCAACAAACTCACCTGTTACTACTGTTTACAAAGGTATCAAAACTGACACAATGACAATTGTCGAAGGAGATACACTTGCCGGTGACAGGGGATTGTTAAATTTAGTTGCCGAAAACGTAAGAATTTATTTAAAACCTGAAAACGGGCAATGGTACAGGCTGGATGATTCGAGAATCAAATATGAGGATTTCCGGATTTGGAAGGCAGCTCTCGAATTTTCTGGCAGCGATACAGTGTTTTACCTTGTTGCTGTTAGTGAAGTAAATAATCCTGTTGAAACAGGCTATACACATGAGCCGGGATTTATATTGTCGCCGGTTGCAACAAACAAGCTGATTCTCCCCAATCTGCCTGATATCAATTCCGTCACAAGTATTACCGACAACCTTGTTCGGTGTCTCGAAAACGATGTTTTTGATACTGTCCGTGTATATAATCCCGGTAAAGGCCCGCTTGTTCTCGATATGGACAATGCCGGCTTCAGGAATAATACTCCGGGATTAATCATACAGCAACCACAGGGCATGACTTATGTAAATACCGGCGATTCTATTGAACTGGTAATTCAATACCTTTACCAACCCGGCCAGACTTCTAAAATTTCAGATGTTCTTGAAATACCACATAATGTAAAAAACAACAAAAATCCATGGACGATAAATCTCGATTTCAAGATTGACTCTGTTGAGTATTTCTGGAGGGATGTCTTTTTCAATGTTATGCTTGACACCCTCGTTCTCGATAGTGTATGTATAAACCATGTTACTTCCAAAGAGTTTGCATTCTACAACGCATCTTCAATTCCTATTAACATTGATTTTGTTGGAACACTCAATAGCACAGATTTCTTTGCAGAGGCGCGTGGCAAACAACAGATAATGGCAACAGAAGGAGAGGACTCTGCAAGAGTGCATGTGCAATTTGATGCTTCTGGCGTGGCATCCGGAGGGATCTGGGGGGCGGACTTAAGAATTTCAATAGACGAATGTTTCCTATCGGATACTATTCCGGTCACAGTTAAGGTTTTGGAAACTAAGCTGAAACTGGATGGCGACCCCGATTTGGGAGTGGCCGGAATCAGCTTCCCAAAATCAAGGAACTTTAGAATTACAAACACCGGAAACACTATAGCAACAATAAACGAATTACCACAATTAAATCCACCCTGGGAAGTATTGAGTTCAACTCCAGAGGTTCCGGTAGATTTAAACCCGGGTGAATTTATTGATGTGGAAATCAATTTTGCACCCACTAGCGAAGGGGATTTTTCTGAACCTTTTGAGCTTGTAACAGAGCACAGTCTGCCGTCCTGCCCCGATACTGTGAAATTTAATCTTCTCGGCACAGGCTCAAAACCTCGCATTGCTGTTACTGATGATTCACCCGATTTCGGACCGCATTATTACTGCGAAAAGGAAGTGCAGGACTCGGCGAAAGTTTATTCTACAAGTTCAGATAATCCTTTTAATATAACCGGAATTTCCCCGATTCAAGGGACACACGCTGCTAATTTTAATATTGCTCAGTCAATCAGCTTGCCTTACCATGTTCCAACCGGGGACAGCGCTACAATCTATGTCAAATTTTTAACCGATACTTCAATTTCTGGTTATGGTGTAAAAACAGCTGAATTCTTCCTGGAAACAACTGACCCGAGTGCGCCTGTTATCCTTTTCAACCTGCGTGGCGAAATCGAAGCGCCCAATGTTAAAATCACACCAGAACCTGATTTCGACCTCGGTGATTTGACTTTAAACCTGCCGGGAGAACTGGACATTCAACTAACAAATGAAGGAAAACTCGGAAGAAGGCTTGATTTCTATTCGGATAACCCGGAATTCCAGGTGGTTCCGCCCGCTGTAATTTTGGCAGGTGGCGAAACCAAAGACATTACACTGCGTGCTATATTGGTAAATCCGGGATTTAGGGAAACTACAATAACTGCAGTTTTTAATGAATGCAAGGATACAATATACTGGAATGCAAGTGCAAAAGGTTTCGAAGGTGCTAAGTTTGAACCGGATTCACTGTACTTTGGGCAGGTATTGCCCTGTGCTGACAAGACTGACAGTGTAAAAGTAATTAACTCAGGCAATTCAGAACTCACTATAGATGAAATTAATATTTTCGGGCCGGGTGCTTCATTATTCTATTCGAGGGATACGCTTGCAATTAACCCGATTACTATATTAGTTGCAGACTCAATTCACCTTTCTTTTGTGTTCGAACCCAAAGACTCGCCCAATGGTTTGAAGCAAGCATTTGCAGAGGTAGTTTATACCGTTGATGATGAACAAAGGCGTGATACAATTAAGTTAACAGGTTATAAAGAAACCGGCTTCACAATTGAGCCCATTCCTTATGATGCCGGTGAAGTTATTATTGGAACAAGCGGCATTGGTTATATTAAGCTGAAAACAGAAAGCCTTTGGGATGTTAGAATCGTTACTGGAGTTCTTGCTGTGAGACAGGAATTCAGGACTAATCCACCTGCAATATCAAATGTAAATATATTAAAAGATGACAGCATAGAAATTGAAATAATCTTTACACCTCCTGCAGAACAGGAGTACAGGGATACATTGAAACTGCGACTTGAAATTGACGGATGCCAGGAAACCATAGATGTTCCCCTTTTCGGCAGGGGAAAGGAAGCTGCCGCAGTAGAGATTTTCATGCCTGATACAACAGTTACCCCTGATATTGACAACTTCAGCATGCCGGTCTTTGCACGAATTGTCGATGGTGGTGACGGTGAAGAAATCACCGTTTACAATGTAAACATGAAATTTGAGTGGAATGCTACAATGTTCCTGCCGAAAAGCGTAACTAACGGCACAATAACAGGCAACAACATTAACAGTAATACAAGGATTGTTTCTGTATTAATGGATTCCGTTAAAATCAAAACTGAAGATACTCCCATGACAGAAATAATTGGCGCTACACTGCTTGGCAATGACAAAACAACGCCACTTAAAATTGTTAATGAAGATTTTTCCTGGGAACCGCGGGGCGCTGCAAGCGACACATCGTTTATTGATGGAAATTTAAGTGTTGAAATCTGTGAGGAAGGCGGGGACCGGCTACTTATTTATAAAGACAATATACCCGGGATAGTTGCCAGTCCAAATCCGGTGACGGATAAAGTACAAATCGAAATTACAGCTATTGAATCAGGCGTTCACGAGTTGTTTATTTCTACAACAAACGGCGAAATGATTAAGCTGAGAGAATGGAAACACACTAATGCACATAACGGAGTATATGAGCTTGAAGATTCTCTTTCGGAGTATGCCAGTGGACTGTACTTCCTGATTCACCGGGGTCCGACAAGATACCGTGTAATACCTATCATAATTGCGAAGTGAAGATGAAGCTATGTAATGTTTTGATACTGATTTTCATTCCCGTGTTCCTCTGCTCACAAGATACAAATGAGCACAAGCCAATCTTCTTTTATGGGCCCTGGGCTGGGGTAAATATTAATTTTCACAGTTCTTCATTCAATAAACTTGGTGATATTGAAAACTGCTGCCCGGAATACACAGGTGGCTCAGGAATTGGTTTCGCTCTCGGAGGATATGCCGAATATCCTTTTGATAATAAAATGTCGTTATCCCTGAACCTTGGTTACGGCCTTTATGATGGCGAGATGCTTGAAAATGAAAATATTGGCAATACTGCGGTCCGCGATGTAAACACGGGCGATGTAATTGACACAGACGCTTTCGCAGACCATCACCTCGAATCTGCATTAGGGACTATTATCTTTGAACCTGCGTTCAATTACAAATTATATAAAGGCCTTCGAAGTGTTGGCGGTTTCATGTTAGGTTTCCTTCTAAGTCCGACTGTAAATCAGCGGGAAGTGCTGACCACACCTGAAAATGTTACATTTTTAGATGGTACTCTCCGACGTAACGAACAAAATGGGATTGATATTCCCGGAGCAAACAGCATACAGCTATTTGTGCATCTTGGTGCGGCGTATGACCTCCCTGTATCTGAGGATGTCAATATATCACCATACGTAAAATATTATCTGCCAATGACTAACATATCTGCTGAAGAGTGGAAAGTATCTGCGTTGCAGGCAGGAGCAATCCTTAGGATTCCTTTCTTTCCTCCAAAAGAACTTCCATTGCGTAAGGATACTATGTACGTCAGGGATACTTTAATAGCAGAAGAATTCGGAATTGACAGGGAAATTGTAAAACTGCTAGAGTCAAGCATAGATTATAAATATGACGAAACTGATGAATACGAGCTTGAAACCCTTGTGATTAGGGAACTTTATGAGAATAGGGTGCCGGAGATAATTGACCTGAATACAAACCTCCGAGTTGTTGGTATTGATGAGAAAGGCAATGAACAGAATAACCCAACTATTGTAATCGAAGAGATTGAAACCGAGGAGACATTTCCACTATTGCCATACATTTTCTTCCCGGAAATGAGTTCTGATATAAATGAAACAAATATGAACCTGCTCGATGTTGATGCGACTTCAACGTTTATGGAATCGGAAATCGAATGGAATACCAAGGCAATCTATTCCAATCTACTGAATATAGTTGCTCTCAGAATGAAAAAATACCCGGATGCCGAGTTAATAATTATAGGGTGCAACAGCAACTCAGGAGACGAGGAGAATAATCTCGACCTTTCCGCAAGCCGGGCACGTGAGGTCAGAGGCTACCTTATGCTCAACTGGAATATTGACCCGCGCAGGATTAAAATTGATAAAAGAAATCTTCCTGCAAACCCGGGCAGGGTTGGTGATTCTGACGGTGAAGAGGAAAACAGGCGTGTAGAGTTGGCCTCCAATGATTCTCGGATACTCGAGCATATTACGTTAAAGGAAATTGCCCGTAAATCTAATCCTCCTGTAATAAGGATGTACCCGGAAGTTGTTACAGAGGCTGGTATGAGAAATTGGGAAATCGAAATAAACCAGAGTTATGCGAATTTGAGGAAATTCAATGGAATTGAACTTGAAGAGTATATTGACTGGCATATCGAAGAAGAGCCGGTTCCAAAACTTGATAAGCCTTTAGAATTCCGTTTTAATGCTGTGGATGATGTCGGCCAGGAGGACAAAACAATAAGGGAATTAGACATTAAACAATTGACTATCAAGAAAAAACGCTCTGAAATGAAGGATGACAAACGATATGAAAAATTTTCACTCATACTTTTTGATTTTGACAAAACAGAACTGACCCGTAACCAGAAACTTTCACTTCAGAGTATCAGGGACAGGGTAATGCCGGGATCCCGGGTTATAATTTCAGGTTATACCGATAGGACAGGAGATGAAGATTACAACCGTGATCTCGCTGAAAAGAGAGCAATTAATGTTCGCGACTTTCTCGGGCTGGATACTACCAATTCCGAAATAAGGCCTGTCGGGAAATCAATACTCTTGTATAACAACGATGAACCATGGGGAAGATCTTATAGCAGGACTGTCCAGGTAGAAATTGTTACTCCGGTAAAAATCTAAACATATTGAACCTTGACTGTGATTTGTGGTAAAGCCATTCCTGTGGAAATATACTGTCAGAAGTGCAATTCTCAAAAAATAACAACTTGGTTTGAAATAAAAACAGCTATTGTAACTTTTTAATATAAATAGGTGTCTGAAAAATAAATACAACAACATACGTGAAATGTTTGGCAGAAAATCACATAAAGTAAGCGACGACCAGCTTCAGGCAGCAATACAAAACCTAAGAAAAGGTAGTGCTGAAGCTTTTCACCTGCTTTATAACAAATATAGCCAGAGGGTTTATCGCTTCTGCCTTAGGATGCTCGCAGAAGAAGCTGCAGCAGAAGATGCTTTCCAGGAGACTTTTATACGTGTTTATGAACATAGAAAGTCATTCAGGGGCACCAACTTCGCAGCATGGCTTTTTACAATTGCAAGGCATACCTGCCTAAACCTGATTCGCGCCAGGAAAGACCATGACAGCTTTGACGAGGTTTTCCACGGTGCTCCGGAACATAAACCCGGGGATGTCGGGTTAAAAGAGCAGATTGAAAACGCTATTGCAATCTTGCCCCTTACTCTCAGGGAGGCGCTTGTGCTGAGAGAATATGAGGAGTGTACTTACCAGGAGATTGCCGAGATACTCGGTATAGAACTGTCTCTCGCAAAAGTACGCGTTCACAGGGCAAGATTAATATTAAGAAAGTTATTAAAACCAATAGTTAAGGAATTAAATGAGTCTTGAACAGCTCATATCGAAATATCTCGACGGGGAGCTTACACAGTCGGAGGACATCCAACTCAGAAAGTTGATTTCTTCCCAAGAGGATGCAAGAACAAAATTCGAATCCTCAGTAAGTTTGCACATGGCAATGCGTGAAGACGCAGACTCCATAAAAGCCCCCGAGCGGCTATTAAGGCAGACCGAGGACCTCATATTAATGGAGATTCTCAATGAACCAATTCCTGTTGTACCGGCTAAAAAATACAGGTTGAGATTTTCTTATTCACAATTTGCTTTTGCGGCGGTCTTCCTGCTTTTATTTATTAGTGTATTTGAGATTAGCGACATGCAAATCAGAAACGTTTATTTACAGGAGTTTGCCGAAGTATCCCCGGTGGTTCAAACCCCTGAAAAGATAACTGATGATGAATTTTCAACAAGTGTATCAGCAGCCAGGTCAGGATTTGTTGCTGAAAACAATGTAAATGCTTATAATACCCCAACTGTTCCGGATGTAACACTTGCCGCTCTTAGAAGCGAAGAAACGGAGGAAATTGCAGTTGAAACCAATTCTGACATTGTTTTGAACAGCGGCCTGCTGGCAAATGGAGAATCAGAGTCTGATTCTGATATTTACGACCTTGAGGAATCTACCAACCTTGCTTCTGATAATTTTGAAGCGCTTGATGATGATATGGATATTAATTCCGGAACCGCTAATCTTAACGAAGCTGCTTCGTACATGGATGAGCTTTCGATGCCGCTCACTCGTAATGTTAATGGAAGTTCTTCATCACTTGGCTTTTTACCGTACCCTGTATCTGTTAATGGTACACATGTCGAAATAAGCACCTTTTTCGGTACTGATTTTATCAGGGTCGGGTTGGATGCAGAAAATACTTTTATCAGCCATTTCTCGCAAAGCATAGCCTATGGAGAAACTAAAAATTCAAAATTTGGCGTTGAATTTGGTTATACTGAATACAGCTATGACGAAAGTATGACAGTAACTGTTCCGGAATCCGGCTTTGGCAATAATATATTGGGCCTTGATCCCAGCAAGGAAAATGGGGGAAATATTGAAATTCCAATTTTGCTGAATCGCAAGCAACAAGTATTCTGGGGTACTGCTTTTTATGAACATAAACTTATGGATATATCCGGATTCTCTTTAAGCGCACGCCTTGGTGCAGGCGCTTCAAGCGAAGGGCCAATCGGCCTTGGAAGGTTATATACTAAATATGAAATAGTAAACGGAATATCACTAACACTCGGCGCTGAATCACGTCTTTTCCGCGCCAGGATACCCAGGCTCAGCAGCGACATTGAGTGGAAAAGCTCCTGCTCTGTGGTATATGGAATTCAATTTGGTTTCTGAGGTTACAGATTATCAAAGCCGACTTTCTAAATTTAACTGACGCAACGGCCGGAATACAGGAAAGAGATTGGAGATACATGATTGTTTAGGATTGGTTAATAGTTCAACAAAAAATTCAAATTCCTTACAGAATAGAAATTTCTTTGTTATATTTGAGGATAACTGATTTTATAGGGCGTTTTAAAAACAGCTAATGGAGAGCGTATATGAAATTGCTACAAATTCTATTGATAGCCGCGATACTCATTTCTTTACCGCTAAATGCACAAAGCACGGAAAGAAATAAAACCCATAAGGAAAAACAGGACTATATTTCGAGAACCTCGGTTGCTCCTTCCTTTAACTTTAATGGTAAAAACACTGGCAGTAAAGTCTCTGCGATTGACTGGTTCATTTATGACTCACTGGCAAATGCATATTCATTTTTCAGTGATGACCAGATGCCGTTCAATTATATCCCCGAACTTCAGAAACTGGTTATGATTCACAGGGGTGCCATTGATATTGACAGGAACACATCCTACACAGGCGATGATACAAAAAACAATTATCTCTTCAGCACATCTGAAGACTGGGGGCAGACCTGGGCAGACCAGATTCTTGTTTATAATTCAAAAACGGAGAATGTAGGTAACGGACGTTACCCGAGTTGTTATCTCTATGACCTTGATGGTAGTGATGCCCTTGTTTTCACAGGCCCGGTTACGGATGGTAACGGTTGGGCTGGTGTAATTTCCGGAATATACTGGCAAGGAACAAATGCCTTCTCATTCACAGAAAATTTCACAAAGGATTTCAGGACATACGAATGGGGAACCGGTTCTTATATGTATGGTGGCGTAGAGGAAGGCAACCCCTGGGCAATGGCAATCGGTACTGTAATGCCACCGGAGGGAGAGCGAGACTTCACCACAAACGGAAACCTTGCTTACAGGAAAACCCTCGACTTTTCTACCTGGAACAACGTAATCCCTCCACAATGGTCAACTGATATGTTCATCGAAGTTGCTGATGTTGGATTCAGGCCAAATGAGTTTGTAAGCCTACAGTCCCTTGAAGACGGCACTCTCTATGCTGCCTCATTCGGGAACTTCAAAAGCGGTGAATTTGAGGACAGGCCGGAACCCGGTGTCTCAATCTCAACAGACAATGGTGAGACATGGTCGGAGTATAATGTATTTCCATATTCACTGACTGTTGATTATATCAATGCTAACGGTGCGCTCGCTGACTCTACAAGCTGGACTTATGGTGGTTCATTTGTCCTTTTGGGCGAAAATGAATACAGCTTCTTCCTCCACCTGAGAGAATTGAACGACCTGATTACAGATGAAGAAGAGCTTCATCATATCGTTGAAGTATATTGGAACGGCTCAAACTGGAGCCTCAAAAAAGTTGCTGAAACAAACAGATTCTTTATTGCTTACCTGCCGGGCCAGGACGGGCAGGCTCCGAGCAACCAGACTGGTTTTGAAATTCATGCAAGACGCACAGTTGATGGCAACGGCGTAGTTGTTAAATGGATTGACTTTGTTGATGAAAACTTCGAACCGAACAGGACTTCAACTTCAACAACTGACATATTCGTAGTTGCAAGAAAAAAGGACGGCCAGTGGAACGAAAAGCTTAATATAACAACAGATGTTGAAATGGACAGAACAACTTGGCTCCCGTCAATGGTTCCGAATTCAATGACCGACATTCCGATCTTGAAAACAAATACTATTCCTGATCCGAATCTTTCACCGGAAGAAAATTCAACGAATCAACGTCAGCTCGAAAATGACCAATATATAATGATGGGATTTTTTACACCTAATCCAACAGGTGTAGAAGACAATAATGAAATTTCATATATAACAGGAATATATCCGAATCCTGCCACAACAAGTTTCGAATTTAACTTCGATATGCCTAAAGCAGGCAACGCACATATCGAAATTTTTGACATCACTGGCGCAGGTACAGGATTTGTTGTTGAGAAATACTTCGATTATGGTATGAATTCAATAGAAATCAATACCGGCAGGCTATCTTCAGGCGCTTATCTTATCACGCTTACAGTGGATGGAATCAGGAGCAGTGAACTTTTGAATATTAATAAATAATTAATTGTTAGTGCAAGGGGCGAATTTAAGGAGAATAACATGCGAAAGTTATTAATTGTATTATTATGCTTTTTAGCGTATTTCCCGGCAGATGCCGGTATCTACGGGACACTGAAAGGCAAGGTTGTTGACGAAGAAGGAAAGCCGGTCATTGGTGCTTCGATAAGGATTGTAGGTACTCCAAGAGGTACTTATGTAAAGAATAAAGATGGTACTTTTACTATCGTTGGTATTACTGCCGGGAATCACGTCGTATTGGTTACTGCTGTAGGCTTGGCTGAATACAAAGAAAAAATAAGAATAATTGCAGACGGAACTTCAGAGATTAGTGTCATTTTATATGAAAATGCAATTATGACTGATGTTGTTGATGTAGTCGCTGAAAAAATCCTTGTAGATAAAAACGAAATAGGCTCGGGAGGTGTAATCACTGCTGAAGAAGCTATGGCAAGACCAACCGTTTCACTCGCAGGTGTTATTTCTTCTACCGCAGGTGTTGATAATGGCGGCAATGGCTTTCGAATCCGTGGAAGCCGTTCTGATGAAACAAGAATTAGCATTGACGGAGTTGATATTACAAATAACATGACCGGCGGTATGGGTGTTGGCGGTAATAACTACAGGCCGATACCTTCCAATATGGCAGTTGCTGAAGTTCAGGTTAAAACAAGCGGCGGAAGTGCTGAATTTGGTGACGCACTTGGTGGCCAGGTAAATTCTGTATTAAAATCCGGAAGGGATGATAAATACGAAGGTTACGTCTGGTGGAGGCACGACATGGACTTCCTCTGGGGTTCCCAGGACCAGTCACTCAGCGTAGTCAGGGATGGTACTGATCTAATCATTGAAGATGGCGGCGAAGGGCATAAATTCCAGGGCCCGGACAGGCACAGAGTTGAATTTCAGCTTACTGGGCCTATCCCGCTACTTGATAAATCAACTTTTTCAATAACTGCTTATAATGTTACCGAAAAATTCCGTGGCAACTACTACGAAATTTATGATCCGATTGGAACAAACATCGGATTGCTTCCCGATGAAGGTACATGGCAGAAAAACATTACCGGAAAGTTTGCTTTTAACTTTATCCCGAATGTTACCCTGAATCTTTCAGGTATTTATGGAATGACTAACTACGAAGTTGCCGGACTTGGATGGCATTATTCAAATGACCAGGGCATTCTTGACGGTAAACCAAATGGCATTCCTGAAAGGATTGCAAAACAAAACGTCTGGAATGAATACCTTGTCAATGGTTTGTTTAAAATAACTCACTCTCTGCCTGATATGAATGCCTTTTATGAAATCAAGGTGTCATATACAGAAAATTCCGATGAAACTTCAAAACGCGTTGGTTGGAATGACCCGGACTTCTTCAAAGGATTTGAGCTCTACTATCCGGAAGACAAAATGGAAATTCAAAATGCAGAGCTCATTCCGGGCAGAAACGGCGTTCTGGACAATTATGAAGTTTGGACAAAGCGTTCCTCAACCGCTGACGGATATCTTGTTATGGACCTTCCCCAGCGGAATACAATTACCGGCTACTATGAAGGCAGTGCTGATGCCTCCGGTACAAATAACCCCTGGGCATTGCAAAGCTGGACTCTTACACATGGCAACAACTCCGGTATTCAGTTCAGGGAGGAGAACTCAATTACAGTAAGCGGAAACTACACACAAGTTTTCAAAACCGGCGAATTCGACCATAATGCAAAAGCAGGGGTTGAAGTGCGCAGCTTCCAGATCCACAGGCATTATAACGGATTCCCATGGGACGGGAACCCATTCTTTGATGTTTATACAGATAAGTTTGGCGGCAATATATATGCGGAAGGCGAAGCAAAAGCCAAAACCAGCGAGCCATATACTCCTATTAAAGCAAATCTTTGGTTCCATGACCAGATTTCGTATAAAGGAATCATTATAACACCGGGTTTAAGATTTGACCTCTTAGACCCGCAGGCCTTTTACAGGCTGCCTTCATTGACCTTCACTTCGATTACTTCTGACAGTGGTTTTGCAGAATCAACTATGAAATTTACAGTATCGCCAAGATTAAACATAAACTACCCGTTGACGGACAGGTCTAATATCAGGCTCTTCTATGGAATCGTTTATGAAGTGCCAAAATTCCAATTCATGTATAATGGTTTTGCCAAAGACGTACTCCGCTCGGGTGATTTGCTTGGCAATCCTAACATGGACCCGCAAAGAGTGAACCAGTATGAAGTTGAATACAATAACCAGCTGACTGATGATTTTGCTTTTATTGCAACTGTGTATTACAAAGACATCTATAACCAGCTTGGCGTAAGGTATTATCCTTCAGTACCAGACCCATTCCTTCAATACCAGGTTTCAGAGTATGGCAATTCCCGGGGTATTGAGTTCCAATTGCAAAAAAACATCAAAAACAACTTCGGATTTGATATTAATTATACCTTCTCAAATGTTGAAGGAACTGCAAACACGGCAACAAGTAATGCCAATCCTTTGCTTGACCCCTTCACACAGAACCCGACCTTCCCGCTTGCAACTTATCCTCTCGGATGGGATCTCAGGCACCAGTTGAATACAATACTTACGTTCCTCTGGAGGGATAACGAAGGACCTTCAATCGGAGGTATTAATCTCCTTGAAAATACAACATTTAATCTGGAAGGTTATTTCAGGAGTGGTTTCCCATACACCAAAACAGATCAATCCGGCAGGCCGATTAGTGATATCAACTCTGAAAGAGGTCCTTCTTTCTGGAACTTTGATATGCGGTTTATCAAAGGCTTCATGATGAAAGACCTGTTTGGCGACGCTGCCGGAAATACAAAAATCGAATTTTATGTTGACATAAATAACTTGTTTGACAGGAATGCGCCGGTCAGCTACTACTCAGCTACTGGGGATCCTGATGATAACGGCGTATCGCTTGAAAGGGAAATCGGAACATTTAACACTACACCGATTTACAAAGAAGCAAATTACGGTGTTGCCGAATCGTTCTCACCAACACAATATGATAACTATGGCAACAGGCTTTACAATGAAATTGGTGACTTTGACAAGAATGGTATTATTACACAGGCTGAAAGGTACCAAAGCTATATAAACTACATCGAGATGACGCTTAAACAACGTGGCAATTACCAGATTCCGAGAACTGTTTATCTTGGTGTAATGTTAAGATTTTGAAATTAATAACTTATAATATAATCAGAGGTTTTCATGTTTAAAGTTTCAAAGCAGAATACCCTCCTGCTTGCACTTGCCCTCCTGGTTAGCACTTTAACTGTGTACCCGGACATTGATCCAAAGTACAAGGAAGAAGGCAAAAAGGATGGAGCTAAAGTTCAAAGGCAGGCAAGAGGATACTTCGACTTGCAACAAAACAGCATTAGCAATTTGCAATTCTACACAACCAATTATGGTATTTTTGGTTTAAATATTGGTCAAGGAAATGGTGGTGGGTACTGGCCGCGAGGTTCTTTGAACCAATATATTTTTGGCGGAGGTATCTGGTTTGGTGCACAGAAATACAGGCCAAACACCGATATTCTCAGGAAGTATGTAGAAGTTACATACAATCCGAACAATGGCCGTTCATGGATGGTCCCGGGGAGAATATCGGAAGGCGATGAGGCTGAATTGAATGAAGTTACAAAGTATAGAACTTACTTCTCTACTGACTTCAGGAAAAATGACGGTGTGGCAATTAACTCGAATGACGGCGAGAACTGGCCTGTTTGGGATGCCAGCACAAGGGATGAAGATACGCTTAAGGTGGACAGGTATTTCGGGTACTATATCCAGGATAATAAAGACAGGAACCTCGACATATATAAAAAGGGTCCGGCCTTTATTTCCGGCGAAGATATTTTCTGTACCTATAAAGATACAGACCTGAACTACTATGATGGTGGTTTTGCAATTAGAAAGGAGCAAGGTTACCCACTCGGTATTCAGTACGAACAGACAATTTATTCATGGGGATTTGGTGACTACAAGGATTTTGTATTCCTGTCTTATAATTTAATAAATATGTCCCCTGACACCCTTTGGGAATGCTGGATGTCGCCGGTTATGGATGTTGACATTGCAAGAGCTCCTTTGACAACCTCAGGCGCTGCCAACGACAGGGTATCTTATTACTTTTCAGATACAACTTTAAACTTGGCTTACCAATGGACAAATGGTGACCGTGGTGAAGCAGGAAATGGATTTGGTTACCTTGGTTTTGACTTTCTTGAGTCACCTGCAGTTATTGAAGACAGGGATTCCGAAGGGAACCTGATTGTAACCGACAGTACCAGCTTCGTACGCAGGGACAGTGCGTTTTACGATAACAGCCTTCAACTCGGTTTGGTTACTTTTCGTAACTGGTCTATTACAGATGACAAACTTGAGGATGAGGTCAGGTATAACTATATGAATGAAGGTGTACTCGACGGCGATACCGGTCCGGGTGATAAGCGATTCCTAATGGCCACAGGCCCTTTCAATATGCGTCCAAACGATACAGTAAGAGTGGTTGTGGGAATTATCCTTGCAAGCCCGTCAGTTAAAGCTGATGCAGACGGCTCTGAAGAGGATGCTGCAGGCCTTGTTGCAAGAGATAAATTTGCACAGACCGTTTATGATAATAACTTCCGCGCCCCGGTACCACCCGAGAGGGCTATTATCACAAGTTGGGAACCATTGAACCATGGTGTTAAAATAAAATGGGACAGTACTTCCGAATTATCCATTGATGATATTGAAGACGGGTTAGACTTCCTGGGATACAGGCTATACCGTGCCAGAAGGCCAAACCTTGACACATTTGATGTTGATGAAGTTTTTGCCGACAGAGATTATCCCGGCGGCAAGGGACCTTTCGGTTGGAAACAGATAGCTGAATGGTCATTACCAACACCATACAGGAAATCAATATACAGGTCAGGTGAGCCAAATGCAGCCGAAGATGTGAACAACCCGTTTATTGACTCTCTCAGGGTTGTCGGACCTGTTTGGGATGCCCAAAATAACCGTTTGGATACTAATGCAATCAGGGTGATGAAAGTTGGGAAAGGCGTTGTTCTATACCCCGATTCCGTTGTAGCTTACACTACAAAACAACCGGGCTTCCTTTTCTCAAATATTCGAAACCAGGTCCCACCCGTGATTTCCAGTATTGATACATCAATACTTAACCAGCCATGGGGGCCTTACTACGACACCTTGTATAACAAGATTAATGATGAAACTTACAGGTCATTTCTGCATTATGACGAAGGAAGAAGAACAGAACTGCTCGACAGTGTATTTGTTGGTATTCTGAAGATTGATCCTGCGCTGCAGCCATATAATCCGATGTATTTCCGCAGGGTGGCAATGTCAATAACACGGAGCTACTACGACAAATTAATTGATGACGGGTTTAATGGAATTATATATACAAAACGCCAGAAAGACACAGTTGTGTTAAATGAAGATGGAACTCCTCAACTGGATGAATTCGGAAACGAGATAAGGGATACCTTTGATGTTTTTGTTCCACCTATTGATTCGGTTTACTTCCTTAATACATTGAGGCCTTCGTCATCCGGTGGTTTTGTCGTTGACGCGTTTGTTCCCAGATCTCAAAATACATTCATGTCTGACACATCGCACATAAATGAAGTGCTTGATTCTGTTTACTCATTTATTAAGCAGAAAAAAGCTGTTATGGATTTTCCTCAATTCGAAGGATCGGATAAAGTAAGGCAGGGGATTGTTCCTGCGTATATGGACAGGATTACAAACGGTCGGCAATTTGTTGACATTGGCGACGACAACAGGGATGGTGATATCGCCTTCAATGAAGATCCGAAAGTAACTGAAATGCTAATTAATAATATCCCATATTATTATAAGCTGCTGGCTTATGATGAAGGTGACTTTGTTGACCCTACCCCAAGCAAGTTGAATGACGGATTTGATGGACTTTCAAATTTTGCCGAGACTTCGCCAAGGGCGTCAAAGGTTATTGAAAATCTCGACTTTGAAATCACTTATGTAGATTCGAATAGGATTGGCGGCCTTTACAATTTCAATTTCTTTGCAATTGACCAGGACAGGGCATATCAAAACTTCAATGGCCACGAGTTGGAACTTGAATTCCAGCCATACTGGAATTTGAGCACAATAACATTTTCCCGTGGTGGTGAGGAAGGTACCGACTTCGACTTCGGTCTTTATAGCAGGCAATTGGTCCTTCGCGACCTGACCACAGGAGAGGAACTGTTCAATGGTCGAACCTGGCTTGAAGCACAACCGTGCCGCATATCTTTCAGGGAAGGATTTACCGAGAACGGTGCTTCATGGGTATTAACCGATACATTGATTTATGATGAGGTATCAGGTGAATTAGTCACATTCGGTTTGCCCCGCGAACGCGATATTGATGTCAGACAGGGCACATTTACAACCGGTAACTTTGACGAAGCAGGATTCTGTTATTCACCTGCAATGAATCCACCTGCTTATGGTGCAATTGGCTTCAACTTTGATTTCTACCTGGAACAATACGCCGGTATGTACAGGCCGGATTCTACGACAGGTAAATTTGAAGGAGTTGATGCCTCAACACTGTTAACATTTATTGATGTACCGACTCCTAGTTCCAAACGTATCCTTACAACCCAAATGGTTGATTATACATTCTATAACCGGGAATTTAATACAATACAAGGGGAACCTTTATATGGCAGTTTCAACAACGGGCCTGCACAATACCTTGTAGAATTCCTGCCGGGTGGGGATACAACAATGACTTTGACATATGAGAATGGCCTTCGTACGGCAACATTTGATGTACCTTATCTTAACCTGAGAGTGACTAACCTTGTAAATATGGAAAGGCCCTCAGAGACAGGAAGCCCGATAATTGTTGATTACCCGGGAGAAGTTCCGCACATGTTCATTGACACTGTGCCGGAGAGGCCAATCTTTGCCCAGGCCTCCGAGGATGCATTCCTTTATGAACGGAATGAAAGGTATTATCCTGATCCGAGAAACTTACCATTCCATGGTATCAGCACAAATGAGTTTATAGACAAATATAATATCGCGGCTTATGGATGGATAAACGGCAGACAAAGCTCATCAGGTCTTGATTTGCCCAAGCAGGCTGCAAGGCCATCTTCCGGAGCCTTAAGAAATAAAGAGAAAACATTTACAGGATTCCAGGGTAAGTATTTCCTTACTTCTCTTTCACGTGAAATGAATCCTCAAGGCGTGCCTGATACTCTCGATTTCACACACCTGGTAAACGCCTCCGGTGTCTTCTTTGCGCTGGATTATGCAAACAAAGGATTGCCTTTCCCTAAGGAGACCATTATTAAATGGCTGAGGGACAAAGACTATACTTATGGTCCTGATTTTGAGGCCGGTGACAAAGTTATGCTCAATACTTACGGTGGAGCGCTTGGTTTACCATTGCCGGGCGCAAAAGTACGTGTCAGGATTGGCAAAGAAGAAGAAGAAGAGAAGAAATACACTGACGACATGATGGACGAAATCAAAGTGGTGCCAAATCCTTACTACATTTCGCACCAGGGACAGAAATCGCCGTATGATGCCAAGTTATATATAACCAGATTGCCAAAACGTGCTACTATCAATATTTACACGATTACAGGCGACTTGATTCAGACTATTGAGCATGATGAATATACAGCTCCTGAACCGGACAGACAATCCATCGAAGTATGGAACCTGCTTACAAAGAACGGTTTAAGGTCTCAGAGCCAGACTTTAGTTGCTCACATAACTACGCCGGAAGGCACAGAGACGCTTCAAAAGTTCACCATTGTTGTTGGCGGATTCAGGTTAATCACGGAAACCGACTAATTGAATAAAGCCGGGGGGTAACTCCCGGCATTATAAACGGAGAAAATTATGAAGAAAATAGTAATATTACTGATAGCATTGTTATTGATTTCCGGGTATAATCTAATGGCCGTTGGGGACGAATCCGGAAGCGGTTCAACAGTTGGTGATGATTTCAAGAAAGTTGGCGCTGCCGGCGGCCAGTTTCTGAAAATTGGTGTTGGTGCAAGAGCTACAGGCATGGCGGGCGCTTTTACGGGCGTAGCTGACGACCTTACTTCATTATTCTGGAATCCGGCAGGAATTTCAGATATTAGCGGTATGACAGCACATTTTTCGTACACTGCTTATTGGGCAGAGATGAATCACCAGTTTGCCGGGGTTTCTATGCCAATAGGTGGCGACTTTGTTCTTGCTGCAAGCATGACAGCATATGGAACCGGAGATATTGAAATTACGACTCTTGAACAGGATCAGGGTACAGGTGTGCACTATAGTGTGAATGATATAACTGCAGGATTATCATTCGGTGGTTACCTGACTGATCAGTTTGCTTTCGGAATCACCGGTAAATTTGTTCAAAATTCTTTTGCCTCCCTCAATGCAAGTGGTGTTGCCTTTGATATAGGAACAAAATACCACACAGGTATCCAGGGAATAACACTTGGTTTTGCAATTATGAATCTTGGTTCGGAACAGGAATATTCCGGTCAGGACCTGAAAACCAGCAGAAAGATAGTTGATGAACTCGAGGCATCAGGTCTTGATGCTACATATTTAGCATATCCATTCTCCCTGCCTATTATTTTCCGCGCAGGAGTTGCTTCGGATATTTATGAAGATGAAGACAACAAACTAACGGGAGCCTTGGACTTTGTTACCTTGTCTGATACACCTGAACAATTTGCCCTTGGAGCAGAATATTCATGGAAGGACTTTGTTACTGTTCGCGGTGGCTACAGAATCGGTCAGGATCAATTGGGAGTTGCCGGTGGAGTTGGCTTGAAGTATTTTGGTGACGGATTCGGCGGTGTTATTGATTATTCAATAAACCCAACTGCTGATTTGGGATTAATAAACAGGTTTACTATTGTACTTAACTTTGATTAATAACATTATTTGTTAAATTGAATGCCGCCGGGAGTTTTTCCGGCGGCATTTTTTATTATTTTAATTCGTTTAAAACGGTACTATGTTAGTTCGAGTCCTCATAATTGCTCTTTTATCATCCCTCACATTGCTGAGCGAAGGTATGTTTTACTATGATGGCGCTTTATTCAAATACAAGGACAGAGTGCTTTGGGAACTTTACTATATTTTCCCTGATAATTTCATCTCATACAAATCTACCGGTGATTCATGGAAAGGGGAACTAAAAATAAATGTAATCTTACAGCCCAATGTGGGCAGTATATTAGGTGATGAATGGACTGTTTCAAACACTAAAGAATCAAAGCCGGATGAATTTGAAATGGACCTTGTCGGGCAGAGGAGTTTTCTCGTGGAACCGGGACAATACATGGTGCAAATCAGCTGCACTGACGTTAATGATTCTACTAACTCATTCTCAAATACTTTCGACCTTGTGGCAACAAATTTCCCTGAAAACGAAGTATCGATAAGTGATTTGCAATTGTCCTCCATGATTGAATCCTCGAACAAAACCGACAAAGACAGAAACGGGATGTTTCTGAAAGGGCAGCTTTATGTTGTTCCCACTCCTTCTTTAGAATTTGAAGGTGATTTACCCAGGATGTTCACTTACCTGGAAATATATAATGCATTAAAATATTCAAGCGAGGGCATTAAAATCAGATACACGGTTTTCGATGGCGCCCAGAGAAAAGTATTCACTACAGAAGAAGTTAAAATCCCTGTCTCTGATAATTATGCACAATACTCAACTATTCCTCTCGAATCACTCCCCAGTGGTGTTTATTATATCAAAGCTGATGTAGTATTTCAATATGAGGAAGCTTTGGATTCACTTTCGCGTGTGAAAAAATTCTACGTGTTTAATTATAAAATGCCTGCTACACTTGAAGTTAAATACACTGAAAGCGAAAAATTTCAGATGAGCGAGTTTGCCACTATGACACCCGAACAAGTAGAGCTCGAATACCGTCATTTCAGGTCTTTAATGTCAAATTACGAGACTGAAGAATTTGAATTACTTACTGAACACAGGGCAAGGCAAAGGGCACTTTTTAAATATTGGTCTGAAAGAGACCCGGATACAAATACTGTATTGAATGAATTTCGTGCTGAATTTCGCGAACGTTTACATTTTGCCAATACTTTCTTTTGGTATAATGATAACATCAAAGGTTGGCAAACAGACCGCGGCAGAATTTATCTAAAATACGGTAAACCAAGTGTAAGGGATCAATTTTTTGAGGAATTAGGCCGCAAAGCTGCTGAAATATGGTATTTCCCTCTTGTCGAAGGAGGGGTCTATTTTTATTTTGTTGATGACAGGGGTGATGGTAACTACAAATTGGTGCATTCAACACATCCAAATGAAATTTTTGACCCGGACTGGGTTGACAGGTACAATCCAAATATAGATACACATTTGCAAGACAATAAAATCCGTTCTGAACAAGAGCAGTATTACCGCAGATGAAAATCATTTTTTTTCTCCTGACATGGATATTTCGTTTCATAGGATTTGTTTCCTATTCTATTGGAAGCGGCTCCAGAGTATTGATAGGGAAACAAGCGGGTAACATCCTTAAGTTCCTTAGCAGGTCAAGGTGGGAGCTAACTATAAAGAATCTTAGCTCTGCATTTAAAAACAATTCCAAGAGTGAGATTAAGATAATTGCCAATAAGTGCTATCAGAACCTTGGTATAACATTTCTCGAATTGCTTGCAATGGGCAGGATGACAGATCAGGAAATATCTTCACGGATAAAATATAAGAACCCTGAGTCATTGAAAGAACTATATTCGAAAGGAAGGGGATTGATACTCCTGTCAGGTCATTATGGTAATTGGGAATACCTCGCTTATACGGCCGGTTTACATCTGGAATATCCAATATTGATTGTTGTGAAAAACCAGAAAAATAAATATGCCGACAGTTTGCTTAATTCATTCAGAACAAAAGGTGGGAACAGGACGGTTTCTATGTATCACGCTGCTCGTGATTTGGTAAAGGAACTAAAAAATGGCGGCGCAGTAGCAATGCTTGCAGATCAGAGTGCTTCATGGGATAAAGACATATATGTTGATTTTTTTGGGAAGCCGGCGGCTACATTTGAAGCACCTGCAGCTTTAGCTTTAAAATTTAATGTACCTGTAATCATGGGTTTCTCAATCAGGCGGAATGATGGCACATATTATGTAGAACTTAATGAACTAAAACACGATGACCTTGAAGATAATAAAGCCGGAATTGAAGAACTGACTAAAAGGCATGTCAGGGAATTAGAGAAACTAATAAGGGAGCATCCTGAACAATGGGTTTGGCAGCACAACCGCTGGAAACACGCACCACAATAAAAGCATCACTGAATGATTTCAGGGAAATCGCAATTCTGCAGACTGCTTTCCTCGGGGATGTTGCGCTTGCTCTATACCTTGCAGCAACTGTGAAGAACGCCAACCCCGGGTGCAAATTGTATTTTATAACAACACCCCAGTCAGAACCAATTGTTAAACACTGCACTGCCATTGATGATACAATTGTGTATGATAAAAAAGAAGAACATAGAAACCCGGGCGGAATCTTGGAAATCAGCAGAAAGCTCAAGGCCAATGGCGTGGAATGTATAATCACACCCCACAGGTCGCTTCGCTCAGGAATTGTTAGTGTTATCTCAGGCGCTAAATTCAAATCTACCTTCAACAGAAATCCGCTTGCATTTCTTTTTGATAATTCAACAAAATATGAGAAATATTCACACGAAATTGCCAGAAATCACTCACTTTTATCTTGTTTCAAAGAGTATCCTGATTTAAGGATTGAGCACCCTGAATTTGCATTCTTCAATGAAGATGTCAAGTATGTTAACAATCTTTTAGATACAAATAATTTAAATGGAAAAAAGCTTATTGCACTAGCACCCGGTTCTGTCTGGCTTACAAAAAGATGGGGAGATGATAAATACGCGGCTTTATCAAAAATGGTTAAAGATGCAGGGTTAGAACCTGTTTTTATTGGTGCAGAAAAGGATTGCGATCACAAGGATATGCTTTTATGCGAATCGAAAGGAATTACACTTTGCGGAAAGACAACGATACCCCAGACATTAATTTTACTCTCCCGGTGTGTTGCCACGGTGAGTAACGATAGCGCCCCCTCACATTTTTCCGAGCTTGTAAAAACTCCGGTAGTTACAATTTATGGCCCAACAATCCCTGAATTCGGGTTCTCACCTGTGCTTGAAAATTCAGATTATGCCCAGGTCGAAGGATTAAAATGCAAGCCATGTCATATACACGGCTTGAATAGATGCCCTGAAAAAACTCACGATTGCATGAAAAACCTTGATGCCGGTTTAGTTTTTAATAAGCTGAAAAATGTAGTGGGAGTTTAATCTTTAGAATAACTTAAAATCTTATCGTAGTGGTGTTTATCGAGAGGCATAACAGAAAGCCTGGAATTTTTAACCAAGTGAATTTCTTTTAAATCATCATCGGATTTAATGGACTCTAAGCTAACCGGATTTTTAACATCTTCTATTGCATCAACCTGCACAGCCACCCAACGCTCATCATTTGTTGTAGGATCCTGGAAAAAAGGTTTAGAAATTTTGACAATTCCAACAATCATCTTATCACCACCGCTGTGATAAAAGAGGGCTTTATCATCTTTTTTCATGTCTTTCATAAAATTGCGTGCCTGATAATTTCGCACACCATCCCAATGGGTGGACTTATCTTTTTTCATGTCCTCCCATGAATAAGAATCAGGGTCGGATTTTAGAAGCCAGTATTTCATTACTTCTGAAGCGCCTCCAGCAAAAGGTCTTCCATCGTTACATCAGCATTGATGTTGTTTGCAACACGATAATCAAGAGTGTCTGTAATGGAATAATGTGCCAAATCGCTTTTCATAACAATAAATGCAGGCAGGCGGACAATTTCAAATTTATCTGCGTTTGGGTTGATGTCGTCTGGGTCAATCATCGAATATAATGTGTAGCTCGATTCCGGAATGCCAGCTTCCCTGAAAACCTTCACGAGTTGAGGGAATTGTTTGTGAGAACCCGGACAACTGCATGCAGGCCTGACGTAAAGATAAAAGTTAAATAAATCAGCATCGAATATATTACGTATTTCGTCAACAATATGGGATTGAGGTGTATAGAGCTGAATTTCCTCTTCGAACCAGCCAAAACCCGGAGTGGAATTTAATTCTGCTATTGTAAGTGGATTAGCTTCAGGAGTAACGCTATTCTCCTTGCAGGAATAAATCCCAATTGCAAGGATAGTGATAATTATAAACTTTTTCATTTTTTCACTCGGTTAAAAATACACCCTGTTAAATTGCGAAAATTTCTCGTAAGTTACAATGCCAATAAGGGTTTTCAAATTTTCAAACGAATTCAGGAATTAAATATTTCGTTAATTATATTTAATTGCGAAAAATCCCAAATTATTATAAATTTATTTCTGAAACCTTAACATTTTCAATCTGTTAATTGAAATATGAAGGCACTCATTCCTATCGTGAGCATGATACTTTTATGCTCTTGCAATACAAGCAATGAACCCGGAAATCCTCGACCTGTTGTTGAAATTCCTGAAGGATTCCCTGTGCTTCCTGTACCCGATGATAATCCTATCACTACTGAAAAAACAGTGTTGGGCAGGGAGCTGTTTTTCGAGAAATCCCTTTCTCTCGATTCGAGCCTTGCATGCGCTTCATGCCATCTGCCAGAGCTTGGCTTTGCAAACTCCGGGAGCAAACTTGCCACCGGGTTTGACGGGGACAGGCTTATGAGAAATGTCCTTCCATTGTTCAACACTGCATATTATGAAGAACTCCTTTGGGACGGGCGTGCTCATTCGATTGAGGATATCGCTTTCCATACCTTGATTCTACCTGTGGAATTCAACAACGATACGACAGAAATAAGGAAAAGGCTTTCAAACAATACAGAATACATGAAATTATTTAAAGAGGCATTCGGAAAAGATGCTCAGCCGGATGCAAATAACATTTCAAAAGCGGTTGCTTCCTACATCAGAACTTTAATTTCAGGAAACAGCCGTTACGATAAATATAACAGGGGCGATGAAAACGCATTGAATGAACAGGAAAAACGGGGGTTGGAACTGTTTTTCAGTGATAGAACTCGTTGCTCCGAGTGTCACTCGGGAATATTATTCACTGATGGTAAATTCCACAGCACGGGCACTACTACTCACTACTTTGACTTTGGCAGATACTATGCCACAAAGGATCACTACGACAAGGGTAAATTCCGTACTCCCTCGCTAAGGAATATTGAATTAACATTTCCTTACATGCATGACGGCGAGATGGAAACCCTTGAAGACGTTTTGTTTCATTACAACAGAGGCGGACTGCCATTTATGAACCGTGATACCCTGCTAAGGTCGCTTGGCCTTACCGAACAGGAAAAGCAGGATATCATTGCGTTTTTAATGACTTTGTCTGACAATGAATTTATTAACAAACAGACAACAGAGGTACGTTAGTATGAAAAGGAATGATTTCCTTAAACTTATGCTCACTGCGAGCGTTTTTGCGACTGTCAGACCATTCAATCTTCTTGGTAAACTTGAGCCAAAACTAAAAGAAGAAAATGGAAAAATCACAGGTATTTACACTTTAAGCTTAAACGAATATCCACAATTGACAGAACTCTGGGGACACTTAAATTTTAAAGTAGAAGCAATTCCGCCGGAGGAATGGTTTCCCAATCTCATAATAGTTAAAGTGCCGTATAACACCTACGACAAGCATTTCACATGTGTTGCTGACAGGTGCCCTCATGCCGGTTTCCCTATGGAAGAATTTGACCCGGATGACCAGTATTTTGTATGTTCCGAGCATGGGACTATTTTCGACATAGAAGGCAAATATATTGAAGGGCCTGCTTCGCAAGACCTTGACACTTTTGAAACAAAATATGACGGTGGAGATACCGTAGGAATTGAAATACCACAGATTGTGAGCTCTGATATCGAAGGAAATAACGGTTTCTTTGCAGGTCGTGTTTATCCAAATCCGGCTGCAGGCTATGCAACGCTGAATATCGGGCTTATACAACCAGCAAATGTAAGGGCAGAAATATATACTTACTCGGGACAGTCTCTATTGCAAGTACCTTCTTTCTTTGGCAACGAAGGAATGAACGAAATCAGGATGAACCTCGCTAATCTAAGACGTGGTGCTTACTTCATCCGGGTAGAAGCCGAAGGAAATGGTGATTTGAAACGCAATTTTCTGGTGAGATAAGCTTATGGATAATAAAAGACGCGAATTCATTAAAAAAACTGCAGGAACAACTGCCGGCTTAGGATTTTTGACTATCCTCGGCCAGGGGCTTAGTTCCTGCGAGGAATACTGGGAAAAATCACAACCTTTGTTTGGGATCTCAGAGAGTATAAAAGTTAACGACTATCCTGTATTCAGTAAAAAACCAAATGCGTTGATAAAAACATTTGGAAACCTTAACAATGGTGTACCTGTTATAATCATAAAACTTGATGAGAATCAGTTCGTTTGTTACTCTTCACTTTGCACGCATGCAAGCTGCTATGCAGACGAAGAGAATGGCTCAAATAATCCGGAGAGTGTTTATCCATCATTTGCTGGTTACATTAATTGTGCCTGTCACGGTTCGAGGTTTTCATTTGAGACTGGTGCAGTGTTAAAGGGCCCGGCACAGAGACCCTTAAAAAGATACAGGACAGATTATAATCCAGAATCTGATATGCTGACTATATTTTTCTGAGCAGGCTACTTATACAATAAAATTCTAAGCCTGCTTATATTTCGTCCTTCTATGGCTCTTATATAATAAACGCCTGAAGGCCATGTGCCCGTATTAATGCTGTGTTCATTAAAGTTGGAGTCAACTACTCTAAACATCAGGTTACCAAGAGAGTTATATATTTCTACGGTTACTTCATTTTCAAGTATTCCGCGGGGCAGATAAGTAACCAAAAGCACGGAATTGCCAATATCTGCCTTCAGAAAATTATCTTCTGAGAACGAAGTCTCGCCAACACTGCTTGGATTCTCCAGCACATACATTCCGGCTTCGGTCGCCATATATAATTTTTCCTGCCCCTCAGGGCCGAAATAGCGCATAGACCATACATTTGCTCTTGGTCCGAACTGCGGTTCTTCAATAAACCATGGAACAGCGTGGCCAAAATGAACCCAGGTTTTGCCATTATCCTGCGTCCTGCTGACTATGCCAACACCTGGTACTCTTACATCAACAGGTGCATAAAAATCTTCTGTATAGCCTCCTGCCCATACTTCTTCACCATCGCCGTAAGGTTTACAAGCAACAGCCCAGAAGCTGGTATCGGGAAAACCGAGGATCTCCCAGGAATATCCTCCATCAGTTGTCCAGTGTATACCGCCGTTCGGTGTATTTATTTTCCATAAATAAGTTATGCTTATATAGCCATGCAAAGGATATTTCTGTGAGAATTTTACTTGTGTTATCTCTGAATCGAGGTCGAGGGAATCCGGTTGAACAATTCGTTTTATTCGAGTCCAGGTTTCTCCGTAATCATGCGACATAAATATTTCGCCATTTGTCCCGGCGCTTAACACAATGTTGTTTGAATCCGGCCTCACCCCCATGCTTGCAATGGTCAACCCGTCATCAATTATTATTTTCTCACCGGTTACTTCATCTATAAATGCGTATTGGGTAATTATAGTAGTGATACTGTCCCAGGTAGCGCCGGCATCGAAACTTCTGAATATCCTGCCTGTTTTGAAATCGCCGATATATACAGTATCAGGATTTACGGGGTCAAACACCATTGCTTTACCATTCAATGACAGGCAGCCGTCTTTTGTTGGCAATCTGAGAACGGTTTCCCATTCATCTCCGCTGTTAGTACTTCTTACAATTTTGCAGTAATTAAGTCCGCCGGCAAGAATGATATTAGTGTCGCGGGGATGGATTATTAGGTTACTTATCCTAGTTGACGAACCGAGGAACCCAACTATAAGTGTGTCCCATGTTTCCCCGTTATTATAGCTGCGGTAAACTCTTCCACCGCCTCCACCAACAAAAATCGTGTTATAATTCTTCGGGTTCACATATACATCAAATGTCTCGTCGTCAATTTGCCGTTGCCACCTGTCCTGTGAAAACAAAGAGAATGAAAGAAGAATAAAAAACAATGGGGATGTTAATGTTTTCATAGCCAACAACCTGGTAATTAGGAATGTTATTATCTATATAAAAATCGAATTGATATCGAAAAGTTACATTTTAGAAAAGTTTGTCGGCAATATCCATTATAATTGAGGGAAATATACCAAACAAAAGAACACAGATTACGGAAATCACTACTGAGAATCCCATCCCTTTCTTTTCAGGAATAATAACGGTTGTCTGCCCTTCTCTGAAGTACATGTAAACCACAAGCCCGATGTAGAAATAAACAGAGATCATCGATGATATTACAGCGACAATTGTTAGCCAGGTGAATCCTGCATCAATAGCAGCGGCAAAAAGAATATATTTACCGAAAAATCCTGCAAATGGCGGAATTCCTGCAAGGGAGAACATAAATATTGACATATAAGCCGCAAGTGCAGGCTGAGTATTGCTTAATCCGGAATAATCTTCGAGATCTAGGTTTCTGTCAGTGTTTTTCTCAATACTTGCAAGAATAATAAATGCACCAAGCTGCATAAAGAGGTAAGCTGTTGAATAAAACAGTATGCCTTTCCAGCCTTGTTCACTGTTTGCTACGATACCCATAAGAAGGTATCCGGCATGAGCAACAGAAGAATAAGCAAGCATTCTCTTGATGTTCTTCTGAACAAGCGCGGAGATATTTCCAATAAGCATAGTTGCTGCAGAAATATAAGCTATTATTTCAATCCCGCGCTCTGTAATAGCAGTAACACTCTCATATGCATTTGTAATGAATATGTTCTTTGCTATTATTATAAATCCAATTAGTGCAGCAGCTTTTCCGGCAGTACTCATAAAGGCAGTAACAACGGTAGGAGAGCCTGTATAAACATCCGGTGCCCATTGATGAAATGGGAATGCAGCAACTTTAAAGCACATTCCAATAATCAATAATGCCATGCCGATTGTTAAATATATGCTGTCTGCATTGCCCGAGGAAATTACCCGGGAAATTTCACTAAAATACATGTTCCCAGTAGAACCGTAAATCATTGCCATTCCGTAAACAAGAAATCCGGTTGCAAATGCACCCAAAAGGAAGTATTTAAGCGCTGCTTCGACTGATTTAAGTTGATTCCTGAAATAGCCTGCAAGTATATAAAAGGAAATTGACATTAGCTCAATGCCCACAAAGAGTGTCAATAAATGGGCAGAATGAGCTATAATCATCATACCGCAAACAGCAAATACCAAAACACTGTAAAATTGTCCGAATTCAAAATTTTCTTTTTGGAGGTATGGCCTGGCTGATATTATTGTAAGAATACCTGCTACTATGAAAATCATGTCAAAAAATGCAGCATAGGGCTCGAATGAAACAGAGCCTCTTGTAAAAGAAGTATCCGGGTTAATACTGTTAATTACCTGCGGTGGAAGCGTCATTGCATAAGCTGCTGCGGCAAGTGTGATTACAAGCCCCACAAGTGTAGCAATATAAACAGGTTTTTTGTTTTCCGCAGAATATGCATCAAACATCAAAACGACTAATGAATGCAGAAAAATCGCTATTAATGGTAACCCGGATATTAATTCACTGTACATATTTTCAGCCGTTTAGCAATTGTACTTATTCTTCAATCCTTTCACTTTCTTCGGTATCAACTTCTTCCATTTGTGGCATCTCGAATTTTTCAATTCCGAACTTCACTTTGTGTATTTTATTTACAAGCACCCTTGTTGACATTTCGGATTTATCAAGGAAAGTCTTCGGATAAACACCAATCCACACAATAAACAGGATAATAGGCACCATCATCCATGTTTCCCTCGGGCTCAGATCGCTCAGGTTATGATTTGCCGGGTTCTCGTTTTTGCCAAACATCACCCGCTGGAACATCCAGAGCAGATAAACTGCCGCAAAAATTACACCTGTAGCCGCGATTATAGTATAAGTATATGAACCGAGTATAGGAGAAGTAAATGCTCCCATCAAAGTCATAAATTCACCGACAAAACCATTTAATCCCGGCAGTCCGACAGATGCGAGCATTGCAATAGCAAAAAATACTGTAAATAATGGCATTACACGGGCTATCCCGCCAAACTCAGAGATTTCCCTTGTATGCCTGCGCTCGTATAATACACCGACACAGAGGAAGAGCATTCCTGTTGAAAGTCCATGATTAACCATCTGTATGATTGCTCCCTGTATTCCAATTGCAGTCATCGAGAATATACCCAGAACTACAAAACCAAGATGCGAAACCGATGAGTAAGCTACAAGCCGTTTTACGTCAGTTTGTACCATCGCTACGAGCGCCCCGTAAACAATGCCGATAACAGACAGCCATGAAATCAGTGAAGCATAATTTATAGAAGCAAGAGTAAATATTTCAAGATTAAAACGGATTAAGCCGTAAGTCCCCATTTTAAGCAGGACCCCTGCAAGAATTACTGAACCGGGCGTTGGCGCTTCGGTATGTGCGTCCGGAAGCCATGTATGCAGAGGGAATAATGGTACTTTAATGCAGAATGACAAAGCAAATGCAAGGAACATCCAGCTTTGAATTTCGAAAGGAATCTGGTCAGAGACCTGCCGGATTATCAAAAAATTGCTCGTAAATCCCTGTTCGTTTGCCAGGATTTCTACACCAGTATAATAACCGAGCCATACAACTGCAACAAGCATCAAAAGCGAACCGACTATCGTAAACAGGAAAAACTTGATTGCTGCATAAATCCTGTCCTTTCCCCCCCAAAGGCCTATAATAAAGTACATAGGGATAAGAATTACTTCCCAGAATACATAAAACAGGAAGAGGTCGAGAGCTACGAATACCCCGGTCATACCGAACTGGAGGAGGAGAATCATTACATAATATTCTTTATGCCTCTTTATAATTGAGCTCCAGGAGGAGACAATCGCAATGGGCGAGATAAAAGTTGTAAGCATCACCATTAGAAGCGACATTCCGTCCAGGCCAATCCTGAAACCTGCATCATAAGTGCCAATCCACACAGCTTCATATACAAACTGAAAATTAGGGTTGCTTCCGTCAAATTCAAAAAAAAGGAAAAGTGAAACAACAAAGGTTAGAATCGAAAAACCGGTGGCTGTGAGTTGAATCGTTTTTGTCTTAGCGCTGTTTAAAAACAGGATAAGACAAGATCCCAGCAGGGGCAAAAATAATGTTATGAATAATGCAAGCATAGTCAAGAAGCTGCCATAGTCTTACAAAATCAGGCTGCAAGCAGCAACCATGTAATTATTACAAGTATCCCGGCCATCATAAGTACTGCGTAATTCTGGGCAATACCACTCTGGATTTTCCTGAGTTGCAAGCCGGTAAACTCAGTGAATCGTCCGCTACCGTTTACGATGCCGTCAATAATTTTAACATCAAATATATTCCAGAGGAAATTCCTTGAGCCATTGACAATTGGGTCAACAATCAGCTTGAAGTAGAATTCATCAAGGAAATATTTATTCCAAAGTAGATTATATGTAAATTTCAATTTAGCCCTAATACCCTCAGCTTTTTGAATTCCTTCCCTGTACAGGTTTATAGCAAGGAAGATACCCAGCGCTGCAACAGCAACAGAAAGCAGCATAAGCAGGTATTCCGATAAGTGGATTTCATGAACAGGTAGCCTTTTGAGGACAATCATTGAGTCTTCAAACACCGGTTCGAGGAAATTATGGATTAGGTTAGGATGATCGCTGAACCAGAATCCGAGTACATATGGTATTCCAAGAAATCCTCCCAAAGCAGACAATAGTGCAAGTATTTGCAGAGGTATTGTCATTGTTGCAGGGGATTCGTGCGGATGCACTTGTTTTTTATTAAAGCGCTCCTTGCCGAGGAATGTCAGGGTTAGTAGCCTGAACATATAAAATGCAGTGAAAAATGCAGCAATAGCCAGGATTACCCAAAGCAGGAATCCACCCTGTTCTGATGAGAATGTCATCCAGAGTATTTCATCCTTGGAGAAGAATCCGCTGAAAAATGGGATACCTGCAATAGCAAGAGTAGCAATCGCAAATGTTTTAAAGGTAGTTGGCATATAATTCTTAAGCCCACCCATGCGTTTGATGTCCTGCTCTTCATGCATGCCGTGTATAACTGAGCCTGCTGCAAGGAATAGCAGTCCTTTGAAGAATGCATGAGTCATCACATGGAAAACTCCGGCAGAAAAAGCTCCCACACCGAGAGCCACAAACATAAAACCAAGCTGGCTGACAGTAGAATATGCAAGTACCTTTTTAATGTCATTTTGAACTATGCCGATTGTAGCCGCGAGGAATGCAGTTGCTAACCCTATCACAGCAACGACTGACATTGTTGTAGGGGACAATGCAAACAAAACTGAGTTTCTTGCTATCAGGAAGACGCCTGCTGTTACCATTGTTGCGGCATGAATAAGTGCAGATACAGAAGTCGGGCCTGCCATTGCATCGGGAAGCCATACAGCAAGTGGGATTTGCGCAGATTTGCCTGTACAACCAAGAAATAGCAACAGCGTAATAGCTGTCATTATTCCGGTTCCCATATAGAAACTCATGTTTGCATAAGCAGCATCAGATACATCGAGGTACTCGAGAGTACCGAAGTTTACAAAGATAAGCAGCATGGCGATAATAAATCCAAAATCGCCAATTCTGTTTACTATGAATGCCTTATTTGCCGCATCACCTGTCCATGTGAGCCTGACACCCGGAAATTTTTTATCATACCAGAATCCGATAAGGAGGTAGCTGCAGAGGCCGACACCTTCCCAACCCAGGAAAGTCAGCAGGAAATTGCTTGAAAGAACGAGGTTCAGCATCATGAAAATGAACAGGTTCATGTATGTGAAAAAGCGGGCAAAGCTTCTATCTCCTTGCATGTAACCGATTGAATATACATGTATTAAGAAACCGACACCGGTAATTATTAATGAAAATAATATCGAGAGCTGGTCAAGTTGGTAGGAGACAGATACCGAAAAATCGCCGCCGCTTATCCAGGTATAAACCGGTACTATTGCCGGTGTTTCGATTTCGCCGGAAATAATTCCATAGAATAATATTGCTGAAATGATAAAGGAAATGCCGACAGTTGCACTGCCAATTGTTCCAATAATGCCTTCACCTTTGATCCTGCTGCCAAAAATCCCCAGTATAATAAATCCCAGCAATGGAATAAGGGGGATAAACACTATCAATTCATGCATTTTCCGGACCGGCTAATAAAACCAAACAATTTTTTGAATAGGCATTTCGAAGCCATGCCTTTCCGTTTCATCAAAGTACAAACTTACATAAGAATGAAATATGAAAAAAGCGTTTTAATGGCAATTTACTTTGCTCACAGTTGCTTATGAGATTTGAATTTCAATCCCGTCTGGTTTATTTTTGTAATTAGATTTTATTTATGAATAAACTGAACAACATATCGCTTCAGGTAAAAGAAGACGAAGAGGTGGAGGAGATTGTCACTACTGATGTGACGCATGCCGCCAGGGTGATTCTTTTTAATGATGAGTGGCATACTTTTGATGAAGTTATTAACCAGATTATCAAAGCAATAAAATGCACTTATGAGAGGGCTGAAGAACTTACCTGGGAAGTCCACACAAATGGGAAATCGAATGTTTTTGAGGGTGAAATAGAGGAATGCCTTAAAGTTAGTGCAGTTCTCGAGGAAATCTCACTTACTACCAAGATTGAATATTAATCTTCCACCGGATATTTATTATTACCAGTACTTTCCGGTGATTCTTCAATCTGTTCGGAAACTTCTGATTTTTCTTCTGATTCAGGATTTTCATTTACAGATTCTGTTTCAGCTTCCGGTTCTCCCGGCCCTTCCTTTTCATCTATGCTTACTTCTTTGTTATCTGAAATTGCAACTTCCTGCTCATAATCAAAATGAATTACTGTTGTTTCGCCACACTTACAGAGAAATTCAATTGATTCTACATCCCCGTTCTCTCCCCGGTTTACGACAACTGAAGTTTTATGCTCATCATCGCGTGTGAATTCTGGTTCATCAGTAATTTCGACTTTTCCTTTTGTACCTGTAATAAACTCAGAGGGAATAAGATTTTTAACCGATTTCCCTCTGAATTTACCCGAAATTCTGGGAGCTTCAAGAAAATCAAGGAATTTTTCGGCGATAAGTTCTTCCAGTTCCTTTTTGCCTGTTACCGATGTTGCGGATTTAGAGGTAATTCCTTCACTGAATGATTGATTTTTTCTTTTTTCTTCATCGAAATTCAGAATATAGGCAAGATCCTGCTGAGTTATTTTCTCTTTCCTTGTTTTCACCGCAGACTTACTTTCTTCCTGTTCGTCATTTTTCGAGCTGACAACATCTGATTTGTTGAATTCCTCGCTAAAAATTTCCTGCTTCTCTATATTTTCTTCTTTTTTACCGGGCATTTGTTTTTTACTTATTTTAGTTGCAACATATCAAAAATTAAGCCGATAAAACAGAGGAAATTATTGCATAGCATTGCGCTTTTGATTGAGTATGACGGGACAAGGTATTCCGGCTGGCAAAAACAGCCCGGATCGCTTACAATTCAGGGTGCTTTGGAGAGCGCCTGGAAAAGTATCGGAGAAGATGAAATGCCCGTTGTCGGTGCCGGAAGAACTGATGCAGGTGTGCATGCTTCAGGACAGGTGGCTCATATTCACCAGGATAACGCACCACGGATAGCACATGAAAAAATTATCCCGGCAATGAATGCAAATCTGCCGAGAGATATCAGGCTGATTGATGCCAGGGTGATCCCGGGAAGATTTCACGCACGTTTTGACGCATTAGCGAGGGAATATTCCTATTCGGTAACGTCTGAACCATCTGTCTTTTACAGGCATTTTGCAGCGTACTTTAAAATACCCTACAATAAAGAATTGCTTTTTAGTTCCGCATCCGTATTTATTGGGGAGCATGATTTTACAAGTTTTTCTAAATATAATGCCGATACGGAAAACTATGTATGTAAAGTAGAAAAATGCGAATGGAGCGAACTGGAAAACGGGATTCTGAGATTGAGGATAAAGGCAGACAGGTTTGTGTACGGGATGGTGAGATGTGTTGTAGGTGCGATGATGGATGCCGCCCGCGGCAAAAGGGATGTAAAAGAACTGAGCAAAGCTCTGGTATCCAAAAATCGCTCATTGTCAAGCCCGCTTGCTCCCGCAAACGGGCTTGTTCTGGAAAAAATTTATTATCTTGAATTTGTTTTTTGAAACCTTAAATTTATATAATGAAAAAGTTAAGAATAACCATCTTTGCAGCAATGTTGCCGCTCCTGTTGCTCTCCTGCGACGATCCTCTTTCCGTGAATCTTTTTTCACTACAGGATGATGTTAACCTGGGGCAGCAGCTTGATACAGAAATCCGTTCAATGCCGCAGGAATATCCCCTGTTTAACTCCCAGCCTGCAAATGAATATCTTCAGCATATTGTAAATAAGATTCTTGAATCACCTTTAATTAAATACAAGAATGTATTTGGCTACAAGGTTCAGATTATTGACCAGCCTGACATTGTGAATGCTTTTGCCACTCCCGGCGCCTATATATATGTATATACCGGGCTGTTAAAATTCCTCGACAATGAAGCAGCTATTGCAGGGGTGCTCGGGCACGAAATTGCCCATGCGGAAGAAAGGCATGCCACTGAAAGAATGACCAAGGCTTATGGTATCCAGATAATGCTTTCCATAGCATTGGGTGACGATCCTTCCACACTGGAAGAGATATCTGCAAACCTGCTAACGGGCCTGGCGCTCCTTGCAAACAGCCGTGCGGATGAACTGGAGTCCGATGAATTGTCATTTAAATTCCTTGAGGTAACCGAGTATTATCCAGGTGGGATACGAAATTTCTTTGAAAAAATCATGGATAACAGCGAAAGCGGTTTTCTCGAGGAACTGCTCTCGACACACCCCAACCCTGAAGACAGGCTGAACCAGGTACTGCAGATGCTTCAGGATGAAGGATACGGAGAGCCTGATGAATCTGAGCTGTTCACTCAAAGATACCAGAACTTTCTGAGCCTGATACCCTGATGGGAAAACCCAACTGGAATACGATGATTGATGAGGGAGGTATGAGGCTTTGCATAGGCCTGGATCCTGATGTATCAAAGCTGCCCGGACATTTGGGAGGAGATGTTGGCAATTTAGAGCGATTTTGCATAGAAATTATAGATGCCTGCTCATCACTGAATCCGGTTTTTAAACTAAATTTTGCTTTTTTCGAGCAGTATGGTATCCGTGGTATAGAGATATTAAAAAAAACATTTGATTACCTGAATGAAAATAATCTGTTTAGCATTGCCGATGCAAAAAGGGGAGACATTGGCAATTCTTCAAAAGCATATGCTGAAGCGGTTTTTAATTATTTTAATGCTGATTCAGTAACGGTGTCGCCTTATATGGGAACTGACTCCATTCAGCCATTCTTCAATTTTCCGGATAAATCAGTATTTGTATTGGCAGTAACTTCAAACCCGGGTTCAAAAGATTTCCAGAAACTTAAATCAGATGATAATTATATCTATTCACATGTTATTAAAAAATTCACTAAAAAGTGGGACAAAAAGGAACTGGGTTTTGTCGCAGGGGCAACATCTCCCGAAGAGTTGTTATTAATCAGGCAAATTATACCTGATTATATGATACTTGTACCGGGAGTTGGCGCTCAGGGAGGTGATCTGGGACAAGTCAGGAAAGCAAATTCCGGCGGGCCATGCCTGGTTAATTCTTCAAGAGGTATAATTTATTCCGGAAATGGAAAGGATTTTGCAGAGAAGGTCTTTGAAGCAGCCAGAAGATTATATTACGGGATCCGGCCTGTGAACTAATCGTTAATTACTTTGTGCTTTTATTCTTAAATTGTTTATTATTGGCAAAGAGGGAAGCTTGTGCCCGGAGCAGGAAATAATCGAATCAGGCAAAATGACAGTGTTTTCCATAAAAGGGAGACAGAACTCCAGTACGCTCTTCACTCAATGTTATCAGACACTTCTATTGTATTCCGGGATACATCCGGTGAGATTATACAAGTTATTTCTCCCGGAATAATCAATAAGCTGAAAGGCCCTGATTTTAAAAACATATCAATTTATAAAAATGGTGTTTTTACCTGCGGGGACGCCGAATTTCACAAAAGAGAATACGACTGGCTCGGACATTCACACCAGGATAATCCCGATTTTTCCAATGTGATTCTGCACATTGCACTGAAAAAATCTAGCTTTGTCTATGGCCTTCCCAGGCCACTTTTGCTGGTTGATGCAGGAGAACTTGCTGAATATGTCTCGACCGCTGTGAAATCAAATTCGGTCTCTTTATATGAAATCAGTGAAATTCAGAACTATTCATATTCGAGACTGAAGCGCAGGATAGATTTTGCGGCTTCAATGTCCGGTTCGTCTGACGAATATTCATCTCTTCGTGAAATGCTCGATATGTTTATTTCAAGATATGCTTCAATGAAAAGAAGGCCCGTTCACCGGGAGCCTGAAAACAGGTTTTCCGGGCTTGCATCATCTCTTAACGATGTTTATAAAAAGCTCAGAAAAAGAATTATTTGCTTTGATGAAATCTCAAAACTCTTAAGTTTGAATAATTCCGGTGCGGGAGACGGAATGATAAACGAAATAATGGTAAATGTCCTTCTTCCTGTCTTTCTTGCGAATTGTAAAAACACATCTTGCCTTGAAGCTGTTTCATGGTATTGGTCAGCCAAATCTAAAAACAAGTACGGCAAATTGCAAAGGGAATTCCCGGGTTTTCCCCAGGAGTTTGTATGGCAACAACAAGGTATGCTTGAATACCTCAGAAACAAAGCCCTTCTCAGAATCAGGGAAGATCAGACTTTTTACAGAACAAGTGCCGTTTTATAAAAACAGCCTGATTACATTAAAAAAATCAACCAATGCGTTTCAGCTATTTGATTAAATTTGAAGTTCTGTGTTTCAAAAGAATTCCAAATGGCCGGGAATAAATATATATCGGTAAAAAAAGCACGTGTACACAACCTGAAAAATGTCAGTGTTGATATTCCTCGTAACTCACTGACAGTTGTTACCGGTGTTAGCGGTTCAGGAAAATCGTCTCTTGCGTTTAATACAGTCTATGCAGAAGGACAGAGGCGTTTTGTTGAATCGCTTTCTGCTTATGCAAGGCAATTTCTTGAAAGAATGGCAAAGCCTGATGTTGATTCTATAGAAGGTTTGCCGCCGGCAATTGCTATTGAACAGAGTCCTCCCCAGAAGAACCCGCGTTCAACAGTTGGTACAAGTACGGAAGTTTATGATTACCTGAGAATATTGTATGGCAGGATTGCTAAAACTTATTGCAGGGGTTGCGGGAGGCAGGTAACAAAGGACACTCCGTCTTCAGTAGCAGGATTAGTTTCAAGATTTAATGAAGGGGATAAGTTTTATATACTTTTCAGGCCGGAACCCGGTAAAAGTAAAATCAGCGAATATCTGGATCTTGGTTTTTTCAGATGGGTCTCTGATGAAACTGATGAAATTGAAAATCTTGAGGAGAAAGACCTTTCAAACGGATTTGAATCTGATGAGGGCTGGTTACTTGCCGACAGGCTTTCCAAAAAAAATAACGATGAATTTGCTTCCAGACTGGTAGATTCGCTTGAAACTGCTTTCGCCAGCGGAAATGGCAATATAGCAGTAAGAAACCTGGAAAGTAATGAACAGTTGCTTTTCAGTTCGAGGTACGAATGTGCATATTGCAACATACTATACCATGAACCCGAACCGAAGCTGTTCTCATTTAATAATCCTTTCGGGGTTTGTCCAGCATGCCAGGGTTTTGGAAGGACAATCGGCATTGATGAAAACCTTGTAGTACCGGACAAGTCCCGCTCTCTGCGCCAGGGGGCTATACATCCGTTCCGCACCCAGGGGAAATCGAATTTATTGACCGGATTAATCAGGGCTGCCGCAGAGGAGGGGATACCTGTAGATAAGCCATTTGGTTCCCTCAGCGATGAACATGTAAGGATGATATGGGAAGGATTCAAAGGTTTTAAGGGAATAAATGACTTTTTCAGGAAGCTTGAGGATAAGAATTATAAAGTTCAGAACAGGATAATGATTAGCAGGTACAGGGGGTATACAAATTGCCATGCATGCGGTGGTTCCAGACTGAGAACTTCTGCAAGGCAGGCATACGTGGGTGGCAAAAAGATACCATCGCTAATAAAAATGCCTTTGCAGGAGCTCCTTGATTTTGTGGAGGGGCTTGAGTTAAATGAATATGAAAAAAAAGTAGCTGAGCAGGTACTGGCTGAGTTAAAATGGAGGCTACAGTTGCTTGTTGATATAGGACTTGAGTACCTCACACTGGACAGGCTCAGCCATACTCTTTCCGGTGGTGAAGCCCAGAGGATTAACCTTTCTACAGCTCTTGGTTCATCCCTGGTCGGGACATTGTATGTGCTTGACGAACCGAGCATTGGCATGCATCCCACTGACAACGAAAAGTTGATGAAAATTCTTTTTAAAATGAGAAATTTGGGCAATACGGTTATCGTTGTTGAACATGACCTTGATATTATCAGATTAGCGGACTATGTAATAGATATTGGCCCAGGTGCAGGGGAAACGGGTGGAGAAATTGTCTTCAGGGGGAAACCGGAAAGCCTGCTTAGAAGTAAAAATTCCATTACCGGAAGTTACTTGTCAGGCAGGAAAAAAATTGAATTCCCCAAAGAATTCAGCAGCGGTAATGGTAAAAAAATAAGTATAATAAATGCTTCTGAAAATAATCTCAACATCTCATCCCTTGATATTCCGCTTGCTTGTATGACCGTAGTTACAGGTGTCTCCGGATCTGGCAAAAGCACATTGGTTCATGACGTTTTGTATGCAGGTGTAAAGAAACAAATTGGTGGCTACAGCGGGCATGTCGGCAAATTTGAGAAAATCACAGGCGCAGATAATATCTTACATGCCGAAATGGTTGACCAGTCGCCGATTGGCAGGTCTTCCCGTTCAACACCCGCTACATATATAAAGGCTTTTGACGCAATCAGGGATTTATTTTCGCAGACACAGCTCTCAAGGCAGATGGGATGGAAACCCGGGCATTTTTCATTCAATGTACCCGGCGGCCGTTGTGAATCGTGCGAAGGAGAAGGCTATACAACAGTTGATATGCAGTTCTTACCGGATGTTACCCTTGTTTGCGAATCATGCCACGGGACCAGGTATAAGAGAGAAGTTCGTAATCTTTTATTCAATGGCAAGTCTGTTGTTGATGTACTTTCTATGACGGTGGACGAAGCTATGGAATTTTTCAAAGAGCACTCAAGGATTGTAAAAAAACTCAAGCCACTCCATGACACAGGCCTTGGCTACCTTCGCCTCGGTCAGCCCAGCACTGAACTCTCGGGCGGAGAAGCACAAAGGATAAAGCTTGCAAATCATCTTGATACTTTCCGGGACAGTGGTGTTCTTTTTATTTTTGACGAGCCGACAACCGGTTTGCATATAGACGATGTATCCAAATTGCTGGAATGTCTTCGCAGGCTAACCGAACAGGGTCACAGCGTTCTTGTTATAGAACATAATCTCCATGTTATAGCCTCAGCAGACCATGTAATTGACCTCGGGCCGGGAGCAGGCAATAAAGGTGGCAGAGTAGTGGCTTGCGGTACCCCGCCTGAAATTGCCGATTCACACGAATCAAAAACCGGAAATGCTTTAAAGGAATTTTACAGGAGGAATTCCTAAAAAAGGAAAAGTATAGCTATGCCAATAACTGCAATAAACGCCCCGGCTACTGCTGTAAATGTAAGCTTTTCCTTTTCAATTATTACCGATAGTGGAAGCATAATAACTGGTACCAGTGACATTATAGTCGCTGCAACCCCTATCGGAGCGTTTGTGGCAGCCTCATAGCTGAGCGTTACACCAATAAATGGGCCAAGAAGGGTTGCAAGCATAAGATTGAAAAGGTTTATCGGCGACTCAATATATGCTTTCATAGGGGATGTGTACTTTTTGAGAATAATTGACAATGGTAGCAAGAGTATTGCAGAAGCAGCTATCCTGATAAAAGTAGCAGGGATTGCATGAATATCGCCTTCATTGAATGCCTCTTTTGCGAGTACAATTCCTGTTCCCTGCCCGGCGGCGGCGATAAAGGCAGAAATTATACCCTGCCTTTTGTTAAGGTAGCTTTTATTAGAACGGTAGTCTTTTCCTAGTATCACTACTGCTATGCCCCCCAGGGTAATACAAATGCCCATTATGCTGAATAAGCTCAGAACTTCGCCCAGGAAAGTAAATGCGAGAATTGTTGCTATAGCCGGATTAAAAGACATAATCAGCATGCTTATCCTTGGGCCGGTGTCCCTGAATGCCCTGAATAAAAAGGAATCTGCAATAAACAGTCCGATAATACCGCTGCTGACCAAAAGTATTAACTGCCTTAAACTGATATCTAGATTAAATCCACCGAAAAATGTGATTATGCCAAGAAACAGTCCGGCCAAAACAAGCCTGTCAGCATTTACCTGAATAGGCCCGAGTTTAATCGAAATCTTTGTAAAAATAAATGCCGAGAATGACCAGCAGGAGGCAGTAACTAAGGCTATTATCTCACCGTAATATGGCATATAGTGTATTTCGAGAATTTACCAACTGTAAAAATATCAATTATTTTAAATATAATCGTCATTGCGGAAAAGGGCTTTATGCTATGATGACAAATGTTTAGTTTATGATGTACAAGCTTAGAAAAGAAAAAAAGGGATTTTCAGGCAACAATTACTTTGGCAATTCAGAAATACTCCCTATGACAGGATTTATACTGGCTTTTATCACTGCCCTCCTTAACTCCGGAGTTTTATATTCTTATTACAGTTCTTCTACAGCAGATACAATCCGTTCCTACAGGCTTGGTGAAGTAATAAGCACTGCAGAAAGAGAAAAGCATCGTGTAAGTATCTCACAAATCCACGAAATCGAGTACTATGATATTAACTCCCTCGACGCCATTTCTCTTTCTGAATCTGTAAATACTGTTCCATCCGCAGATATCAGGTTGAATTCAAGGGGGGAAAATATTTTCTTTCTGAGAGGTGCTGGCGAGCGCCAGCTCGGCTTATATCTTGATGGGGCATTGCTCAATGTACCCTGGGACAACAGGTACGACTTGTCAATGATTCCGGGGGACATCATAGGAAAAATCAGGGTTGTAAATGGTGCCGGATCTGTTTTGTTTGGTGCAAATTCTTCTGCCGGAGCAGTAAATATTACAACAATTGAGCGCAGCACTCAAGGTTTTGGTGGTATTGCAAGAATACAGGCAGGCGATGGAGGCAGCAGGCTTCTATCTCTTTCGCATGACGGCAAAAAAGGAGACTTTAATTACCTGGCGAATTTTTCCTATGGCAGTTCATCAGGCGATATCCTCCCATCAGATTTCATAACTAATATAAACCAGTCAGAGAATAGTTCTTTAAGAACAAATACTGCATTTGAAAGAGTATCATTTTTTACCAGGGGGGAGCATCACTTCGGGAATACATTTATTGGAGCTTCGCTTGGGTACGTCTCCGGAGATAAGGGAGTTGCTCCTGAAACACACAAAGGCAGTAACGCAAGATTCTGGAAATATCCTGTTCACAACAGGACAATGCTGATTCTAAATGCCGGCAATGAGTTTAAGGGCATCGGATTTTTTAAAGCTACCCTCTGGGCTGATATAGCAGATGTGCAAATTGACAGCTATAAAGATTTCAGCTATAGTGAGATTAATGAATCCCAACAGGATGATGACCATTCATTCGGAGGGCGCCTGTCATTTGAAATGGAAATAAACGAATGGCAGAGCCTGGTATTCTCAACATACAGTATATACTCAGAACATAAGGAAACCCTTGCTATAGAAAAAAACAATTCCGAATATGGCCAGTTTCTTTCCAGCAGCGGTGTAGAATATCTTATTACTGCTGACAGCCTGATTATAAAAGCAGGATTAAGTTATGACTTCTCGCAAACTATAAAAGCAGGGCCGTTTACGGAAGCAGAAGGTATGCATACAGACTTTATAGGTATCCTCGGCGGTGCGAGGTATAAGTTTACAAAAGGTATCTCAGCTTTTATCAATACTGCAAGAAAAGCACGTTTTCCTACTTTGCGTGAATCATTTTCTGCCGCTCTCGGAAAGTTTGTTATAAACCTTGGCTTGGAAACGGAGAATGCAATTCTAACTGAAGCCGGCTTTGATATAGAGAATGACGATTTCAGACTTTCGTTTGCGTTGTTTTCAAATTTTTATGATGGATTGATAGCTAAATCTTCCGTACCGGGAGAACCCGGTATTGAAACGCGTGTAAATTTGGGAAATGCCAGGATTTCCGGAATTGAAATCAGCGGATTTTGGAGGATTCTTAATCAACTTGAAATCAGCGGATTTTTAACGTACATGGATTCAGAGTCAAAGTCTGATGGAGCAAAGGGCACTCTTGAATATACTCCGGATTTTATTAGCTTCGCAAGCATTAATTACGGCGCGGGTGATTTTACATTCCGGCTTGAAGGGCAGTTTTACGGGACCCAATACGGCCTTAATTCATTGGAAGGAAAGATGGAAAGGATTTGTCCCCAGGCAAGGTCTAATTTCAGGTTATCCTATAAGCTGCCGTCTTACGGGATTTATTCTGACATTTATATCAGGCTTAATAATATTTTTGACAATTACATTATAGATAAAATCGGATTGCCTTCTGCAGGCAGGACACTTTACTCAGGCATATCTTTAAACTTTTAATTCCCCGGCCTGTTTCCTGAATATCTCAAAAGTCATCAGCCAGTCCATTGCAGAGGAATTTTTACCATCGACACCATAATACCTGTTTATCATAGCATCCAGTTTGTTAATATCATATATTCCGGTACTTCTTGTTTCAGTGCTGTTAAAAGTGTCCCTGATGAATTCTTCTGCGGAATCCAGAAATGACTTAGCTGATTCCCCTTTCTGATTACCGGATAAAATTCTCTTAATTTTTACCAATGATTTTGAGGAAAGGGTTTTCATGTTATAAGGGTATGTTTGCCTCCCTTTTACAAGGGGAATGCTTTGAAGTCCCGGAGAGTCCTTCCTGATAATTTCCTTAATTAACCTGCCATCCTTTTTATCATAAAGTGGCATATTAAAAATATAATTACAGAAATCTTTTTGTGCGTATGGAGTGATGCACATTGCGATTTCGTCAAGCCTTGTTTGCTCAAAGTTAAGGTTAGATGGCATTTTATACCTGATTGCAAAAAGGTCCAGCCATTCTTCTATCCCAAAGTTTACAACATCCGGCATTCCCTCCAGTGCTTCACGAATTTCTTCAATAGATTCCGCTTTCATAGATTCGTATAAATCCTTCGAAAAAAATACCGGCCTGCTGCTCTTCATCAACTCATACAGACTTTCCGGTTTTTTTTGAATAATAGCAGAATTTCCTTTGTATAGCAGGGAGTTAAATAGCCCGCGCCTGGTCAGTTCACCCCAGCCTGCATCAATAATTATCTTATTTACTGAATGCAATTTAGGATAATGCATAAACTGGTAATATTCCGAGGCAGAAGCTAAAAGCAGAGTGCCTGATATAAAACGGGTGATTCCAACAAAGTCAGTCCCGAAATCATGAATTCTGCTTTCATACTGTGAATGCTCTAATTCAAATTGTTGTGCAATTTCTATCGCGATTTTAGCATCCGGGTGAGATTTTTCACCGAATGTATGCAGGTCGAAATCAATTCCGGAAGATTGGATTATACTGAATAAAAACCGTGAATCCATGCCGCCTGACATAGACAGGGATACATCTTTTCCGGAATTGTTTAAACTATTTACAAATCCCTGGAGAAGTGATTTTAGATTTAGTTTTGTTTCATTATTAATCTCAGGATAAAACAATCTGTTTTCAACTTCTAAACCGGCGCCGTTAAATTCACCTTTTCCTCCCTGTCCTAATCGTTTCATCCCCTTAAAAAACGGCCTGTTCTTCATTTGGTTGACCAGAAGCCAATGTGAGCCCATTTTTATATAATCAATCTCGCAAGCGAAATACTTGCTGATTAAGAGAGGATTTGTCGAAAACAGCAATGAACTGCCTTTTTGAAATAGATAAATATCTCTTATTCCAAGACAGTCATTAATAAACTTAATTCCATTTTCAGAATATCTGATTATGATAAAATGCCCATTTAGCTCTGAGACTTTATCCGTTCTAACTGTATAATCCCAATCATTGGAATTATACAACTCAAAATTGTGTTTATAGCTTTTAAAACCAATACCACAAATAATTGTATTAATTCCCGGCAGGTGGCAAAAGGTTTCCTGAATACCCTTTTTAATTATGTGAATATTCTTCTTTTTAATTACTTCTTCCCAGCCATCATTAATTAGTTGGAAAGGGATTGAAAAATTTTCTCCGAATATTCCGAATAATGCGCTCATTTTGTGGTATCATAAAGTTCCAAAATACTGTCTAATAGCCTATATTGCAATCTATTTTAAAATACCCGAATATGAAGGCCAAAGAAAATACATCAACAAGGCTTATTAAATCAGTTGCTTCGCTTGTGAGTGCAGAGTCAATTTCGTTTGTGTTGATGATTGTTTTCTCGATACTGATGGCCAGAGAGCTTGGTGCAGGTATCCTTGGCATTTTTTCTTTTCAGCTTACACTAATCACAGTATTGAGGTCATTAGCTGACCTGGGATGCGAGATATCTGTTCCAAGAGATGTGTCGGCCAATCCAACAACTATTAATCAGATAATAAGAACTTCTCAAGGTATAAAAACCACAATGCTGAGTTTTATGTTGCTTCCTGTTGTATTAATTGCAATTAACGGTGAAAACTCAGAATTTGCAGTCTTGTTTGCCTGGACCATTATTCAGACATTAACAGCTACAATCAGAGCAACGCTCAGGGGGATTGGCGAAATAAAACTTCAGTCTGTTATTGAGGGGTGCAGCCATTTGCTGCTGAGTGCCGTTCTAATTTTGGAATTATATTACCTTCCCGGACTTTTTATTTTCTACTTAACTTTTGCAGTTTTCGAATTATTGAAACTCATTGTGTTGCTTCCGATTGCACATAGGAAAATTGCAGGATTTATAACGGGAAGCTTGTTCTCAACTACTTCCTTATATGATTTCAGAAGTATAAAAGAAAATTTGCCCTTGCTGGGAATTCAGGGATTTACAATTCTCCAGTACAGGTCTCCGCTTATACTGTCAGGAATAGTTGCCGGCTCTGCAGGTACAGGCTATTATAGTGCAGCTATGAGATTTCTCACAGTACTACGGATTATCCCCGGAGCAATGTTTAATACAATGCTTCCGGAATTTAGTTCCAAAAGTAAATACAGGTCAGCTCCTCTGGGTGTTATTGCGGCTGCCGCTGTAATTGGTATTATCATTAGTTTAGTTGTGTTTTTTTCATCAGAAATATTAATTGAGTGGACTTTCAGGTTCCCTGAAGCAATAACTCCCTTAAAAATTTTATCATTTACCTTCTTTTTTGTAATAATTAATCAAACACTTGAATCCTTCTATTTGTCCGGGAAAAGGCAGGGTTTTGTGATACTAAACTTAATTGTTTCTTTGATTGTAACTGTAATCACAGGATTAATCCTATTCTCATATTATAATATAAGTGGTCTTGCAATGGCAGCCCTTGCGGGGGAAATTGTAATGACAATTGCTTATTTTGTATGGCTTGGTAAATCTATAAATTAAAATGAGCGATAAAGAGAAAAATATCCATGAAGAGGAAGAACAGGAAGCCGATATGGGCTTCCTCGGCCACCTCGAAGAGCTCAGGAACAGGATTATTTACGCTTTGATAGGTCTAGTTGTCGGTAGCATTATTGCAGGCGTTTTTTACGAGTTTCTTCTTGACAAAGTTCTGCTTGCACCTGCAGAAAGTGCGGGGATGAAACTCCAGAACCTGCGCGTGATGGGCCAGCCGATACTAATTTTTAAAGCAGTATTTGTATGTGGAATTATAATTGCATTCCCTTTTATTCTATATCAATTATGGAAATTCGTATCCCCAGGTCTTTATACAAATGAAAGACGCTGGGTGAGAACAATCACCTTTTTTACTACCTTATGTTTTCTTACAGGTGTATTGTTTGCATATTTTGTTATAATACCAACAATGATGGCCTTTGTCTCAGGGTTCAAACTCGAGAATATCGACAATATATTCGATGCGAATGACTATTTCAGCTTTATAACTACAATGCTGCTTGCGGCAGGGCTTTTGTTTGAAATGCCAATGATCAGCTACGTTCTTTCAAAGGCGGGGATACTAAATTCAAAATTCCTTAGGAAATATCGCCGTCATTCAATTGTTTTTATTTTGATACTTGCTGCTATCCTGACACCGACACCTGATCCTGTAAGCCAGTTGGTATTTGCTGCGCCACTTTTTCTCCTTTATGAGCTTAGTATTTATATTTCGAAAGTTGCTACCAGAAAAAGAGCATTGGAATAAACTCTGACAATTCATTTCCTCAGAATACTATTCTTTTCGATTAATACTTTAAGTTGTATATTGCTTAAGTCTGAAATACTAAGCATACGTGGCATTTGAAGAATTTAAAAGAAATCAGTAAACCGGTTGCAGGGCACCTTGAGGAATTCAATAAGTATTTTAATGATGTAATGAAATCGGATGTGGCTCTGCTGAATATCATACTGAAATATGTGCTCAGCAAAAAGGGCAAACAGGTAAGGCCAAGCCTCGTTTTTCTTTCTGCAGGGATGTTCGGTGACATTACTGAACGAAGCTATGTAGGAGCATCAATGGTAGAGTTGCTCCACACTGCTACTTTAATACACGATGATGTTGTGGATCAGGCAACCCAGCGCAGGGGAATTGCCTCCATTAATGCTAAATGGAACAACAAAATATCAGTACTAATCGGTGATTTTCTGCTGTCTAAAGGATTAATGGCCGCAATTGACAGGGATGAGTTCCGATTTTTAAAAGTTACTTCAAAGGCTGTAAAGAGGATGAGCGAGGGAGAGCTGCTTTCAATTCAAAAAAGCAAAGACCTCGATGTTGATGAAGAAGTCTATTTCAGGATAATTTCTGCAAAAACCGCCTCGCTCTTTGCTGCCTGCTGTGAAATTGGAACAATAAGCGTTACCGATGATCAAAAAACCCTGGCAAAAATGAATAATTTCGGAGAGCTCCTCGGGATAGCTTTTCAAATTCGGGACGATATATTTGATTATACATCAAACGCCAAACTTATTGGTAAACCCGTAGGTAATGACCTTAGAGAAAAGAAGATTACTTTGCCTTTGTTGCATGCATTTTCCAAATCAACTAAAAAAGAAAAATCTGAGGTTTCAGCAATTATTAAGGATGGCAAGCTTAAAAAGAAGGATATTTCAGGTATAATCGATTTTGTAACAGATAAAGGCGGCATTGCTTATGCCGAAGAAAAAGCCAGGGAATATGCTTATGCGGCCAAGGACATTCTGGAAGAATTCGATGGCAATATGTACAGGGACGCACTTTTGAATTTCACCGATTTTGTGATTGAACGACAATTATAAACACCCAATATTTTTTATTTATCCCTGTCAGTAGTATAAAATTAGAGGAAGAAGCATGAGCAGATATGTAAGTAAAACGATACCCGAAAGCGCCATTGTTGAAGCGCAGAAAGAGTTTTTGTACAAAGTTTATGCTTGGATGCTGTCCGGCCTGGGCATAACGGCTGTAGTTTCACTTCTTGCTTTAGAGTGGGGATGGGTTTACAGCATTATGGGCTCACCTTTGTTCTGGGTGTTGATAATAGCCCAGTTTGCAGCCGTTATTGGGCTATCCGGATGGGTTAACAAAATGTCAGCCTCCACAGCTACTATTGTGTTCCTTGTATATTCCGGGTTGACAGGGCTTACATTTTCCGTGATTTTTCTGGCATACACCAGTACAAGTATTTTTAATACTTTCATTACTACAGCCGGCACTTTTGGTGCCCTGAGCCTTTTTGGGTTTGTCACCAAGAAAGACCTTTCGGGTATCGGAAGTTTTCTTTATATGGGCTTATTCGGAATTATAATAGCCTCAGTTGTTAATTGGTTTATGGGTAGTTCAGCGTTGCATTTTGTGATATCAGCTGCCGGTGTGCTCATTTTTTCCGGTTTGACAGCATACGATACTCAGAAGATTAAGGAAATGTATGTTTTAATGCAGGAATCTGATGAAATTGCCACAAAAGGTGCAATTATCGGAGCATTAAGACTTTACCTGGACTTCATTAACCTGTTCCTGATGTTATTAAGATTTATGGGTGGAAGCAGGGACTGATGAACGATATTTCTCCACTATTTGCTATTGAAGCTGATGGACTGCTTTGTTCAGGAGAACCGGAAAAAGCTGTTGAACTTTGTAAAAACGGGCTCGATTTTTACCCCGACTATAAAGCAGGTTTAATTGTCCTCGCAAGAGCTTATTTTATTACTGGTAATTTTGAAAAAGCAAAAGAGATTTTAGATGATAATTTAATCAACATTGAGCTGGAATCTTTCAAAAATGAGGCGTCTTCCTCTGATGAAATAGAATTAGAGACTGAAACTGATGAATCCCGGGATATAGAAAGCGAAGCTATACCAAAAGAAAAACAGGACTATAGCATAATTCCTGACTCATCCGATAATTCTCTTATCCCCGGGCTTGACCCAATCACTTTAAGCAGTAGTATCCGGATTCCTAAAAGAAGAACATCGAGGTTTGAAGATATTAACTATCCTCATTTTGATTTAAGTGAATATGGTGTTGAAGAGAAAACTACTGACATTAAAACACTTGTTAACAAGGCAATTTCTCAGGATATAAGGCCAGAGGAAATAAAAGATAAATTCAGTGAGCTAATTGAAGTTGAAGAATCAAAAAAGACAGAACCTGTAAGAAGGGAGTATACCGAAACGCTCGCAAACATTCTCGAATTACAGGGAGCATTTGCAGAAGCCCTTGAAGCATATGAATACCTCCACGACACAAATCCAACACGTTCTGATTTTTACAGGCTCAAGATACTGAGCCTGAAATCCAAGATTTAAAAAAGAAAATTACCTTAATTTGCGTGACCATTTCCTTTTTGCCAGGGATGCTCACCCCGCAGAAACATCTCACATTCAAGTACATTTTCTTTGCTGCCAATGAAAAGAGGTGTGCGTTCGTGAATTGACTTAGGTTTTTTCTCGAGAATTCTCACATTTCCGTCGGTTGCTCTGCCGCCTGCTTGTTCAACAAGGAATGCCCATGCATTAGCTTCGTAAACTAATCGTAACTTACCGTTGGGCTGTTCCTTTTTGCCGGGATATAAATAAATACCACCATAGTGCAAAGTCCTGTGAATATCTGCAACTCCTGAAGCAACATATCTTTGAGTAAATGGCCGTAACTTGTCCTCGGACGGTATTTTTATATAGTCCATGTATTGCTGGAAGTTTTTATCCCAACTATGGTAATAACCCTCATTAGTACTATAATAAGATGACTTCTTTGGCATTTGAATGTCCTCGAAGGTCAGAAGGAATTCGCCAAGAGTGGGGTCGTATGTAAATGCATTTACACCATTACCTGTAGTATAAACCAGGAGTGTGCTGCTTCCATAAAGTGCATATCCGGCAGCCTCCTGTTTATAACCCGGTTGAAGAACATCCTCCAGTGTTGCAGGGCCCTCAGCATTGGTGTCAATGCGTTTGTATAACGAGAAAATGGTCCCAATTGTAATGTTAATGTCGATATTCGACGAGCCGTCAAGAGGGTCAAATACCAGGATGTACTTCGCAGGTTTGTTCTTGGGCTGTACATGAATCAACTCATCCTCTTCCTCGGAAGCCATCACGCATATATTGCCACCCTGGCTCATAGTCCTTTTTATTGTATCATTGGCGTATTCGTCGAGTTTCCTTACATTTTCGCCATGAATATTAATGTTTTCAGTAAGGCCAAGAATATCATTCAACCCGGCACGACGAACTTCGCGAGTTAGAATCCTGATTGCGAAAGTGAAGTTGTGAAGAATTGCAGAAAACTCACCGGTTGCCTGCGGGTGTAAATCTTCTTCCTGGTCAATATACCTTTCCAGCGTTATTAATCGCGATGTTTTAAGAGCCGCCATAATTTTCCTTTAGTTTAGCATTACTGCATTCTGACCGACAAAACAGGGCAAGATGCCCTGCGAAGCACTTTTTCGGTTGTACTGCCAAATAGCATATGCTGGAATCCACTTCTTCCATGAGTCGCAATGCAGATTAAGTCCATGCAATATTCTTTTGCATAACCCACAATTTGGTCGGATGCTCTGCCAATCAGAATAGCTGTTTCGTATTTTACATTTTTATCAGAAATTTCATTCTCAAGTTTTTCAAGTTCAATCCGGGCATTCTTTTCCAATTCTTTCTCGAGGTCAACCATACTAATTTGAGAAAATCCCAAGTCTGCAGGGACTACCGATGGCTCAATCGAATGGACTATGTGCAATTCACTTTTCATCATTGAAGCCAGTTCGAGCGAATAATCAAATGCGTGTCTGAATCCTTCAGAGAAATCGGTAGGTGCCAGTATTTTCTCGAATTTTATCATTATGCCCATAACATGTTAAGATTAAAATACTTAAGCTATGCCTAAATACAAAGAAAAAAGGCGGCTGAGCCGCCTTCGTTAATTAATTTTCTTCCTGAAAGATTTCAGGAACTGTTCGGACACTTTCAATTCCTGCGCAAGCTGTTTAATAGTTTTGTCTTTGTGCTGCTTCATGTATCGTATGATGAAAGTATCCAACCGCGATATTTTGGGTACATAGAAACTCATGCCGCTATAGTGCCTCAGAAGTTGTCTTACTGCCTCGATGCCGCAAATTGATGAAATTAACTGCAGATCCTCTGTCAGTTCGTTTTCGCTGATTGCTTCATAAATGTCTTTCATGTTCTCCTCAGAATTTTGTTTATAAATCAGTGTGAAAATTATTATCGAGATAATCGTTGACTATGAATTTCAGGTCGTCAAGTAAATCGGTATCTAACTTTTTTGTTGACTTGATCGCTTCTATTGTTTCGTTTAGTATTGCTGTACATAGAGAAATATTCTCCAGCTCTTTGTAATCCCCTGAATTCAGCATATCCAGGGTTTCTCTGATTTTGTTCTTTCCTTCCATGTTAAAGCCTTTAATTTGTTTTATGTTTAATTATTGCTTATATTAAAAGCAATAACAACTGAATATATATATATATAACGCTGCAATAATATGTAATAAATACACAAGAGGCAAAAAAAATATTGTGAAAAGATTTAAATGATAGATAGATTAAACATAGAGATTGGGGAGCGACTTAAAGAAATCCGTGGAATAATCAACGAAGGAGGCTGGCTCTCTTCTAACCAGCTTGCATACCTTCTCGGTATTAGTGGTGATGTAATTCGAAATATCGAATCCGGCAGGACTTCTATACCTGCCAAAGTGCTTGCAGATCTTTACAGGCGAGGTATAAACCCGGTTTACATTATTTCAGGAGAGGGTTCAATTTTTGCGGATAACAGCAGGGGAAAGGAATTATACCAAATTATTACCAGCAAGGAAAAATCTGAAGAATCAATTATTATCCGTAAAGTAGCGGAAGGTTCAGGTGGGGAAAATTACTACCGCGTGGCTGCAGGTAAATTCAGGAAAAAAGATGCAAAGTGATTTCATAAGCAGGATTAAATCGGCTTCTAATTACGATCTTTATAAACTTGCAAAAAGCCTGTTAATCAGGGAGATGCTTGGTGAAAAACAACTAAAGGAAAGAATTGAATTAGTTTATGAAGAAAGTATCCTCCGCGATAAGGCTATATTCGGACGCGCTTTGGAAGACGCAATTAACATTTCAAACTCACTGAACTTCCCGGGTACTGAGACGAGAATAACTCAAATCCAACCGCTTGGCTTGATTAATAGAGATGAGACAGCCTCACTCTTGTCTACACTTAGCATGAAGGATGCCGGATTGCAATATGACGGCAATGTAGTTCCGGAAATTAACCCGGAAATTAATATTGACAGTGACGAACTCGAAGTGTGCGAGGTAAGTGGCGATTCAATGATTGGGGCAAGGATACACGATGGCGACAAACTACTTGTAAATAAAAATCTAACACCCATTGACGGGGATATAATTGTAGCAAAAGTGGACGGTGCATTATTTGTGAAGCGTTATAAAATAATCAATGGAACAAGATGGCTATTCCCTGAAAATGAAGATTATGATGCATTAAAACTGGGGCAGGGCATTGACTATGAGTTCTATGGTGTTGTGAAGCACGTATTTTTCAGTGTGTGAGGAATTCTCTGTACCAGGTACTATGTAATAATATTCTATTGGGTTAGCAAATCATTGCTTTTGTAAATGCTCAGGGTATTAATATCCATTGCCGAAATGCGCCTGCCTCCTATGAATCGTTTCTTGTAATATGTACTTTCAAGTGATGAAACAGTAACGCCATAGCGGGAACTTGCATGAGCAAATAAATCATCTCCAAGAAAGATGCCTACATGAGAAGCATATTGACGGTTGTAGGTATGGAAGAATATCATATCACCAAACTGGAGGTGATCTCTTTCAATTTCGTTGCCAACTTTAATTTGTTCACGTGCAGTACGAGGGAGCATAATATTGCTGGTTTCGAGAAAAACAGCACGAACAAATGCCGAACAGTCAATTGCTTTTTCTGTTGTGCCACCGAAGCGATATGGTGTTCCAAGCCAATCGAGGATAGTTTCCATCAACTCAGATTTCTTGAACCCGGATTCTGTAAATTCTTCATCCTCACCTTCGGAAACATATGCAAGCCAGAGCATGTTGAAGGTTTCTATGTCAACTTCAACGTCGTCTTCGGCAATTAATTCTTCAATGTCTTCTCCTGCTTCACCTTCAATTTCTTCATTGGTTGATAATTCTTCGGCTTCGGTCTGATTCATATATTGGTTTTTCAGGCTGTCGTTAAGAGACGGTTCAAGGCCGGCAATCTGGCTGACTTCCTCAGAGGAAGAGCGGATTAATTCAAGCGCTTCCTGCTTTGTTTTTTCAGGGTTATAGTAGCGTCTTTGCCGGGCATCGGCATCGAACACCTGTGTCAGGAAAATTACTGCTACTAATACCGAAATTAGTAAGTTCCCAGCGAACCTCTTTGTTTTAATCATAACGCCTTGTTGATTTGTTCTTGTTTCCCAAAACCCTGCGTAAACACATAAGTATAATCTGTGTAATAATTTGCACAGATTCAGATATGCAATTAACGAAATTTTCTCAAGGAATAAAATTAAAAATCACTTTTTCATTAATATTCATTCATTGTGGGTTTATTAATTTTAAAGTTGTAATTTATTTTATTTCATTGATTTATTATTCAGAGAAATGAGTATTAGTTTATCAGTAGTACAGTTCAAACCTGGGCTTGAAAAATCTAAGGAAAATTTTGAATTTATTAATAGAAAGTCAAAGGATATTGATGCAGATATAATTGTATTCCCGGAATTATCTACTTCCGGGTATTTATATACTTCGACCGAATCGTTGGTAAAACATGCAATGCCGTTTAATGATGAACGAATATCTGAAATTCAATTTGTCTCCACAGAACTTAATAAGATAATTATATTTGGTTTTCCTGAAATTGAATCCGGAAAATTTTACAATTCAGCTGCGATATTGTTCCCTGAATCGTCGTTTAGCACGGTTTACAGGAAAATACATTTGTTCTACAAGGAGTCGCTTGTTTTTGAACAGGGAAATAAACCATTCAGCGTAATAAATTATAAACCTATGGATATTAACATCGGCACAATGATTTGCTATGACTGGCGTTTCCCTGAAGCAGCCCGTTCGCTGGGTTTACAAGGAGCTGATTTGATTGTATGCCCCTCTAATCTGGTTACAAATGTATGGCATATTGCTATGCCTGCACGGGCACTGGAGAATAAGGTTTACCTTGCAGTAGCTAACAGGACTGGGGACGAAGAAAGGGGAGAAGAGAAGTTGCATTTTAACGGAAAATCCGCTATTTATGGATACAATGGAGAAGAAGTAGCGATTGCCACTGAGAGCAGCGAAGAGATAATCACTTTTGAGATTGAACCGGAGAAAACAAGAGACAAAAGCTTTAATGAGTTTAATAATATTTTCAGGGACCGGCGTCCCGGGTTATATAATATCTAAAGGATCGAAATGAAGACATCCTCACTTACAAAATTATCAATTAAAAACGCTGAGTTTTATGCATACCATGGTGTGAAAAAAGAGGAACAAAAGCTTGGAGGTAAATATCAGGTTGATTTAGACTTGTGGTATGATGCACGTAACGCCATTGTAAAGGATGATGTGGCTCATGCGTTGAATTATGAAGAAGCAATGTATTGTATAGCCGAAGTTATCAGCTCTGAATCGTTGCGCCTGGTTGAAACACTTGCTAATGAAATCTTAAACATGGTTATGGAACGTTTCAGGCTTTTACATAAAGCCAGGGTCAGGATTAGAAAATTAAGCGTACCTATTAAACGAATCGTTGATTGCATAGAAGTAGAGCAGACAATGGAAAGAACCGCCAGTGATGAAAACTGATATCCATGAAGTTCTGCTTTCCATGGGTTCAAATATTGGGAATCGCTACAAACTTCTTAATGATGCTGTAAATGAACTGGCGAATTCGGGTGTAATAAGTGATATAAAAATTTCATCTGTTTTTGAAACCGAGCCTTATGGTCCTAAGAATCAGCCCTGGTTTCTGAACATGGCTATAAGCGGAAAAACTGAATTTCCGCCATTTCGGCTTATTTGCATTTTAAAAAGTCTTGAATATTTGCTGGGGAGAAGACCCAGGGCAAAATGGCATGAAAGGGAAGTGGATATAGATATTTTGTTCTTTGATGCAGATATAATTGAATCAAAATCTCTTAAAATACCACACCCTGATTTAAAAAACAGGCGTTTTGTTTTGCTCCCTGCATCCGAGATTGCCGGTAGTTGGAAAAGCCCTTTGAATGGTGAAAGCATTATTGATATGCTGGAAAACTGCGAGGATGAGACATTGATAGTAAAATCAAAACGAAAAATTGAAATAAAATGATTCCGGAAGAAATAGTTGAGCAAATTAAGTCTGAATCTGACATTGTCGGGATCATAGGGGAAGACGTAAATCTTATTCAGAGAGGGAGGAATTTTGTTGGGCTCTGTCCATTCCACAATGAGAAAACTCCTTCATTTACCGTGACTCCCGAGAAGAATATTTACAAATGTTTTGGTTGTGGAAAAGCAGGAAATGCCATTACTTTCTCAATGGAATTTCGCGGCCTTACCTATCCTGAAGCATTGAGGTATGTTGCCTCCAAGTCCGGTATTCATATCCCTGAGAATTTAACAAAGGGCGAAAAACAGAAACAGGGAAAAAAAGAGCAAGCATTTGAAGCTGCTGAACTTGCCTCCGAATTCTTTCATAAGCTATTATTTGAAAAGCCAGGGAAGCATGCACTTGATTATTTTCTTGGCAGAGGTTTTAGCAGTGAATCCATAACTAAGTTCAGGCTTGGCTTTGCACCTGATTCCTGGGATGCTACTGGTAAATATCTTAAGAAGAAAAATATAAGCGAAGAAGCCATTAATAATGCAGGCCTGTTGGTTGAAAAAGATTCAGGTGGCTTTTATGACCGTTTTCGTGGAAGGGCAATATTTCCGGTAAGAGACTTCTTGGGCAGGGTAATTGCATTTGGAGCAAGAATTCTTTCAGAGGAAAATAATCAACCAAAATATATTAACTCACCCCAATGTCTTATTTATGACAAAAGCAAAGTGTTATATGGCCTGTACGAAGCTAAACAGGAAATCAGAAAACAGAACGGTGCCCTGTTGACAGAGGGCTATTCTGATGTAATTAGCCTCCATCAGGCCGGATTTGAAAATGCAATTGCTTCAAGCGGCACTTCACTTACAAATGAGCAGCTACATCTATTATACAGATACACAAAGACGATATTTTTGGTTTATGACAGCGACAACGCCGGTTTAAAAGCGGCTGAAAGAGCAATTGAGCTGGCACTTCCATTTGGCTTTTCGGTCAGGGTTGTAAAACTTGAAAAAGGTGAAGACCCCGATAGCATTATTAAAAAAGGGGGGAAGAGCAGCTTCGATTTTTATCTAAGAGGTGCTGGTGATTTCGTAAAGTTTGTAGTCGGAAACAGGGAAGAATCAAAGGACTTCGAAAGGCCGGAATACCGCTCAAAATTAATGTCTTACCTTGTCAGGCTTGTTAAATCTATCCCTGAACGTCTTCAGCATGATTTTTATATTGAGGCGATAAACAACAGGCTTGGATTAAATGCCAGACAAATCGAGGAAATTTACCGCGAGAAAGGCAAACCGGATAATAAATCAAGATCAAACTCAGGCAACAACGGTTCTACAATTGAATTTCATGATTTGACTGAGAGCGATACTTCTACAAAATTAAAAGAAATCAGGGAGAGAATTGCAAACTTAGGTGGTGCTGAAAGGGAAATTTTTAAAATGGCTGTTCAAAGTCAGGCCGATTTTATGAAATTGAGGAAAGAATACAATATTGGTCCTGAAGATATGACAAGCGCCGATGGTTCACGCATTATGGGAATCATTAGCGAAATTGCTGATGAAGGAAAAGATATACTGGATGCTTCAATTACCGGAAATATGCCCGAATCATTTAAATTGATTCTTACTGAATTTGCTTTTGAAGGTGATTCACCTTCAGCAAAATGGACGGAATTCACTGGTGAGAGGGAACCTCTTGATAAAAAGCGCCTGTTTAAAGATATTGCGGGAAAGTTACGGCTTGCCCAACTTGAACGGGAAAGAAATAAATTACTTAATTTAATGAAATCCGAAAAGGGCAGTGTTAAAGAAATTCAAATGAGAATTGTACAGATTGATAATGAAAGAAACTCTATAATTGCAGACTCTGAGCGATGAACGTTATTATCAATGCATTAAAAAACATTAACTTTAAAGAAATCAGCCAAAAGCTTACTTCCAAAACAGTTATTGGCTCGGTCTTGTTTGCTATTTCGCTATGGATTTATACATCGCTGAATGATGAATATATAACAAATGTCAGGATTCCCCTTAAAGTAGAACTTCCCGAAAACAGAGCACCGGAACGCCAGCCCCCGGAGAATCTGACTGTTAAAGTACAGGGAACCGGATGGCAATTGTTTAATTTGTCGGTTTTTAATTCTGCAAAAGAATGCAGGCTAACTCTAGACGAAAGCAAATTCAACCTTGACAGTATTAATGTAACAAGGATTGAACTTCTCAACTCAATGCTTGGAATGGTAAATGTGGAGCCAAAAGATGTTTACCCTGAGCAAGTATCAATTTACACAGGGTTAATAGGCGAAAAGTATGTTAAAATCAAACTTATGGTAAATATTGAGACCAAACAGGGATTTAGAAGGGTAGGCGGATTATCCTTCAAACCTGACAGCATTTTGATTCGTGGGAATAAAAAACTGATTAAGGATATTAATTACTGGCCTACTGAGGAGTTAAGCTTTAAAAACCTTTATGAAAGTTTTGAATATGAAGTAGAATTAAAGGACTCTCTTGCTGAAATTGTTGAATTATCAGAATCTGTAGTTCTGATTAGTGGCGAAATTCAGCAAGAGGCAGAGATTACGATTCCGGATGTTAATATTTCTGTCAGGGGGACAAAACCCAGGATCAATTATACAATTAACCCGCAAAGAATTGAAATAACTTTGGTAGGCGGAATAAAACAGATTGAAAATGTGAACCCGGGAAAAATATCAGCATTTGTAAATTCGTATTCGATAGTAAATGACACAACAGGTATTATTATTCCAAATATAGTATATCCGGACAGCCTTGAATTATTCAGGATAAAACCATCATATTTATATCTATATAAAGAAGGTTAAAAAGTATTTACGTATTCAATCCTAACTACTCTTATAAAGCCTTCAGAACCCCGGTAATGCCGCGATAGATCACGAAAAACAAGCTCAAAAGTGACATTTCGAGTAACTCCCCAGCGAAGGGATGCATTAAATAACCCTTTATTGGCCATTGTAGAACTGTTCTCATCAAGGTTTAAATTAGTTTCGAAATTGAGTGCAAGATATGAACCTAATGATTGTTCGAAACCCGCATACAAATTTGGAGACCTGTTAGATGGTTTCTGCTCAAGAGAGTAACATAAACCACCATGCAGAGCAATTTCTCCAAGGAAATATGAAAAGTTCTTGCTTACGGCTAAAAAAATACCGGGTGATAGCGTCAGAAATCTTGATTCACTCTCTATAAAGGGCCCAAAACCTTGTGTTAGAACACCTATACAGATAGCAGGCATCTCTGTCTTTTCATCTACGATCCTGTATTTCAGGTAAGCCCCAGGAAGTTCCTGGAATACAACCTCGCCGGAACCAATTATATTAGTACCACCAAAACTAAGCCCCATATTAAAGTTTTCGAAGGGCGCTACGATTAATTCGCCGACAAGTCCGCCTGACTGGAACAGTGTGATAAACCCGGAATAGTGCGATTTTGGGATAACACCTGCAGTAGGCATATCTACAATATAGCGTGTTTCAAAAACTGCTTTTTCACCTGCTGCCCCGTCACCAAATAAAGAAATTACAGAAATGAAGATAATAATTGGAATCAGTCTCATAGCTTTACCGAATTTATTATGCTGCAAGCACAAAATAACACTTTTTTAATAATCCACGATTGCTTTCGTTTTTAGAAATTATGAAAAGACACGATGCATTAATACCCCTTTCTCATGAGCACCGAGACGTACTCATGATTGCCCACCCAATGAAAATAAATGGCCCCCGGTACAAGGGCATTCCGGAAGATAATATCCAAAAAGCTGAATTTTACCTTAGGTTTTACGATGAAATCCTTTCAGGCCACGCACGTGACGAAGAACACTTGGTATTTCAAAAAGTCATGGGAATAATCCCACAAATTGATAAATGTGTAAAAGAATTGACTAACGAGCATAGGCAGATTGACAAATTGACAGAAGACCTAAGGGCAATTCCGGGCGATAAAATTATAATGGACAGACTTGGCAGGCTTCTTGAATTACATGTAAGAAAAGAGGAGAGAGAATTATTTCCGTTAATTCAGGAGGCAGCAGACAAAACCTTACTTTCCTATATTGGAGAGAGAATTTCAAGCAATAAAGCTCACAGGCAAAATTCATGCACATTAAACAGATCTAAGGAATAATTTTGAAAAAGGACTCACAAACAATAAGTAATGGGATCAGAATAAAGGTGGAGCCGCTCTATATCCCACCGGACCTGCACAACCAGGACAAGAATTTATTCTCTTATAAAGTAACAATCACAAATGAAGGCGATGAATATGCTAAGCTCATATCAAGGCATTGGGTAATAATTGATGCAGATGGAAACAAGGATGAGGTAAAAGGCCCGGGTGTAGTTGGCCAAACTCCCGGTTTAAACCCGGGTGATTCTTTTACTTACACAAGCTATTGTCCTATTGACACTGACTGGGGGACAATGGAAGGCAGCTATAAAATGGAAAGAAGCGATGGAAGTCGGTTTGATGCAATAATAGCAAGATTCTACCTCATTAAAGAATAGAAGGAAACAATTATTATCTTCCAAATTCTTGACTCGGGATAATCATTTCCATTCTTTGTCAACAATTGTTAGTTTGCCCGGATAAGATATGGGACCAAATTTTGTTTCTACTGTAGGTTTCCCGAGTAGTTTCAGCCTTGCAGGAGTACCTTCAACACCGCCCAGTGCAAGCGCCAGGTTTATAACCCTTTCATATCCTTTATCACCAAAAAATTCGAACAGGTCAAGTTGCATAGTCAGCGGAAGGATTGCAACATTCCCGTCGCCTGGTATTTTTACAGGATTTGAAATGTTGCCGGAAATTGTCCGAACATCATCTATAAGCAAATCCCATTCAAAACTTGTTATTGTTGCTTCAAGGCCGAGCGCACCACGTTCGCCCTCATTTGGGTTAATTACAGCTACATTGAGAACGAACGATGCAGGAAATTTATTCGAATTGAATGCATTTGCCAGTTTAAGACCGTCCCCGATAGAAATATCATTTACAGATTTTTTATGTTTTAATTCAATACCTGCAAGGTTAAAGTTCTTTACATTATCAAGTTTGAATTGCAGTTTCTTCAAATCTGCAAGTGACTTCTGAATTTTTTGCAATTGCTTACAGGATGTAAACAAGGATGCAAGCAATAATGCTACTATAACAATATGAATTGCTTTTTTCATTGAGTTGCCTGAAAAATGGAAAAATCATACAGTTGATTTTTAATGGAAGCTCTTAGCTAAGATAAGCCGTCTTCCTGCAGAACTTTAGAAATCTGTTCAGGGGTGATTTCGTTCTTCGAAAGCTTGTCAATCAGCCCTTCATATACTCTCGTCTTTTTGCTTTGGATATTGAGATTCGAAAGTAATTTCACCTTTGCTATCAGCAGTTTTTCTTCGATAGGTTTGCTAAGAAAATCATCTGCTCCGGCCTCAATTGACTTTAGTTGGTTAGCAACGTCATTCAGCGCAGTTACTATGACAACAGGGATGTGATTTGTAGTTTCATTCTCTTTCAGCCTTTTGACTGTTTCGTAGCCATCCATCCTCGGCATCATAACATCAAGCACTATTGCATCAGGATGACGCACTTCCACCTTCTCAAGGCAATCAACACCATCATAGGCTTCAATAGCCTCGTATTGATTAGCTTCGAGGTATCTTCTTAATAATTTTGTTGTGATTTTATTATCGTCAACAACAAGTATGAAAGGTTTTGTCATCTCTTCCCCGTTATTAAAGCAATTAAGCCCCGATTCAGATTCTAATTAGGCAATTTAAAAAAAATGCAGGTATTTTCAAATCTAATGGAAGTATGGTTGCTATAATTTTTCTCTTGTTTATTAATATCCTATTTCCTATATTTATTTTGATTTGCAACGACAAAATATGACTTCTTAATTACCTCTTTTTAAATAATCGAAGCGATTCCATCGGCTAAAATCTACCGTTTGACATATTTATTGGCTTAGTTGGCTTGGAAATTGATATTTTTGCATATTCTTTAATTGAGGAGGCGCATAAGATCATTATTGGTACTTAATTTTTGTAGTACCTTAAGAGTAGGTTTAATGGAAACGCTAACGCTCAATCAACTTAGCTCTCTAATCCGTGATCAAAATAAAAACGGTAAGAGCAGGACAGCATACCTCCAAAACAAACTTTTGTCGAGCCTGATACTTTTGTTGGCTGATTTAATAATGATTTTCCTTTCTTTTACCCTTGCCGGAATTATCAGGGACTCTTTTTCAGGTAGCGAAATCTCTTTTCATTATCCCTGGTTTATGGCTATTGCAATAGCACTGGTTCCTATGATGTATTTATCAAGCGGGCTCTATCCCGGCTTTGGTGTCAATATTGTAAATGAACTTAGAATGATAACATTCAGCACAAGTCTTGTTTTCTCAATAATCCTGTTTGCAGGATTTATGGCAAATGAATTCATGGACTACTCGCGACTGATTTTCATGGTGTCCTGGGTTTTCACAATAGTCTCAGTTCCGGTTGGCCGCTCATTTATGCGTAAAATATTTGGCAACAGGGATTGGTGGGGAATGCCTGTGATGATAATCGGGGCGGGGGAAGCAGGCAATAAGGTTCTTGAAGCTTTGCATTTAAACAAATCTACCGGATTAAAACCGGTTGTCGCACTTGACGACAATTCTGACAACTGGGGATACATGGATGGGGTTCCGGTAGTTGGGGGGCTGGAAATTCTCCCAATTATGACTGATAAGTTGAATATTAAACACGGCATTATTGCTTTGCCCGATGAAAGCATTGAAAGACAGAGAGAAATAATAAGCAGGTACTCACCATACTTTTCAGATATTACTATTATTCCGAATATTTACAAACTTTCGAGTTTGTGGCTTTCTGCTAAAGATTTAGGAGGGATGCTGGGATTTGAATTCAAAAAGAACCTGACACTTAAGTCTCTGAATTTTACTAAAAGAGTATTTGACCTTGTTTCCGCATCTATTTTATTTACTTTAACTCTCCCTTTAGCTTTGTTAATTGCAATCGTAATCAAGCTTGATTCAAGGGGTAGTATTTTTTATAAGCATGTCAGGTACGGACAGAATGGGAAAAAATTCAGCCTGATCAAGTTCCGCTCTATGTACGAAGATGCAGACGAGCGCCTGAATGAACTCCTGAACAGAGATGAAGAGATGAAAGAAGAGTTTATTAAGTACCATAAACTCAGAAAAGATCCCAGACTGACACGAATTGGCAAATACCTTCGAAAATTCAGCCTTGACGAAATCCCACAGTTCTGGAATGTTATTAAAGGGGAGATGAGTCTTATTGGGCCGAGGCCTATTGTAAAATGGGAAAGAGAACAGGATCAGGAATATGTTGAGCTTATTGATCGTGTAAAACCGGGTATTAGCGGTTTGTGGCAGGTAACAGACAGGGGCGAATGTGATTTCGAGCGAAGGAAAAGTATCGATTTTTACTATATAAGCAATTGGAACATATTTCTTGATCTCTACATATTCGCCAGGACAATTGGAGTAATCCTGACAGGTAAAGGCGGATACTAGAAAAGAATTTTTCTGCCATACATTTTTGAGTTTTCTTGCTAAAATGTCATATTATTGGATGTGGTTCGGTGCGCAGTCAACCTAATATTATAAAGACTTAGTTAATAAATGATGGTAAGGCAGAAATGACATCAGCATTCAAGGGTTATGCTCTTTTATCCGGACTTATCCTTCTTAGCTTACTTACAACATTAAATTTATATTCCGGAGAAAACCTCCTGTTCAGGCCATTATCAGCGCACATCTTCGAGCCGAGGGCAGGCACATCTTACCAATTCGACAATAATAAGCTCCGCCTCGATATAGGAGCTTCTTTTGATTTATTAAGATCAAGCGTCACTGAAAAGGATAGTCTGAGTTTCGGAGCTGATTTTTTTACTTATTCGCTGCTCAGAAGTGAAGGCAAGTTGAAATTTCCGGTTGAAACTGCCGATTATTTCTTTGGAATAAATGCCGGCTATATATATAAACTAAAGAATTTAGAATTACAAACACGTCTTAGAGTTTCACACATTTCCTCTCACCTTGTTGATGGTTACTCTGATAATGGTGTATTCAGGCAAGAACCCTATATATATTCACGGGAATTTATTGATTTAACTCAGGCTTTTCAAATTGATTATCTGAGGTTATACGCCGGTGCTGAAATTGTATTTTCTTCAATTCCCCGTGATGTAACTAACTTAATTCCTCATGTCGGGATTGAGTACAGCTACCCATTAACAGGAAATATTGAACTGGATTGTGGTTACGATTTTAAACAAAATGGATATGTAGAGAAACATTTCATACTAAACGAAATGACTAAAATCAAATATAAACCCATGCATTCATTTGAAGCAGGATTTATTTTAAGATTTTTCCGTCAATTTGGTCTCAAGATTTATTATCTTTATTATTCAGGGCAGAATTACCATGGAATGTTTATTTTCAATGATAATGAATATTCCGCTGTCGGCTTTAGGATAATTTATTATTGATTCGAGGTACAAAATGGCAATAAGCGTAAACAAAGTGATACTACTTGGTAACTTGGGACAGGATCCTGATGTTCGTGCCACTCCAAGCGGAAAGCAGGTAAGCACAATAAGAATGGCAACTTCAAGAAAGTATAAAGATCAAAGTGGAGAATGGCAGGAAAATACGGAATGGCATTCTGTCGTTCTTTGGGGATGGCTGGCAGACAATGCTGCCCAGTACCTGAAAAAGGGAAGCAAGGTGTATATAGAAGGACGCTTGCAGACAAGAAATTACGAAGGCAAGGATGGCGTTACACGTTATGTTACCGAAGTTGTTGCGGACAATATGGTAATGCTGGACGGCCGAAAAAGCGATAGCGATGGGTCCTACAACCAGGGCAGCAACCGTGGCGGAAAAGTGTCTGATAATTATAGCCAGGCAAGTCCGCAGGATGATTTCGACGAAGAGGTACCTTTCTAAAAATGAAGTATCTCTTTCTTTTTGATATAGACGGTACTCTCCTCAAATTCAGGGATAAACGTTCACGGAGGATATTTTCTTCTGTGATAGAAGATATCTATGGTGTTGAATGTCGGTCTGAATTAATGCCTGATTTCTCGGGCATGACTGACCTGAAAATATTGCGTGACATCGCCCGTGCCCACGAACTACCATTGGAGCCTATTAATTCTGTTATCAATGATGTTTGGGAAAAACTCCTCATCCAGTTCCGTGAAATAACAAATACCCGCGATTTGATGCTCCTGCCCGGCGTTGATGTTTTGCTTGAATCAATTGACGTGAATTCAGATATAACTAAGGGTTTATTGACAGGGAATTTTAAGCAAAATGCCTACCTGAAACTTGGCACTTATAAACTCGAAAAATACTTTACTTTCGGTGCTTTCGGCAGCGACAAAGAAAACAGGAATGACCTCCCTGAATTGGCGTTTAGGCGTGCAGAAGTAGAAACCGGAGCCAGGTTCACACCTGATAATACTATTATTATTGGCGATTCCCCACGCGATATTGAATGTGGAAGGGTGAACAACATTAAAGTGCTTAGTGTTGCCACAGGCAATTTTACAATTGATAAACTTCAGGTTCATAATCCGGATTTAATTATCGAAGACATGTCGGACTATAATTCTGTCCGCGAATCTTTCAGAAACCTCGGTGTTGATTTTTAATATAATAAAAGTATATGAATAACATAATAATTGCAATAGACGGGCCGGCCGGGTCAGGAAAATCCACAACAGCAAAGAGTGTTGCCCAAAAGTTGGGTTATATTTACATTGATACCGGAGCTATGTACCGTGCCGTAACATTAGCATGGATAAGTTCCGGTAGGGAAATGGCTGAAGATGTTGTTTGTAATTTGATGAAAGACATTGAAATTGACATAGTTCACACTAATGAGGGACAGCTTACATTGTTGAATGGAAAAGATGTAAGTAAGGAAATCCGCCTTCCTGAAGTTACTGCGAGGGTTAGTGAAATTAGCGCGATGGGGTGTGTTCGAGAACTACTGGTTGAACAGCAGCGTAAAATCGCAAAGGACGGTGGCGCTATTCTTGATGGAAGAGACATTGGAACTGTCGTATTTCCAAATGCTGAATTGAAGATTTTTCTGATTGCTTCGGCTGAAACTCGTGCAATCCGAAGAGCTCTCGAACTCAAAGAAAAAGGAAATGAAATACCTGTTGATGAAATAAAAAAACAGATAATTCAAAGGGATAATCACGACTCCTCCCGTTCCAATAGTCCTCTTCGCAAAGCAGAAGATGCTATTGAAATTGACACTTCGCATTTAACTATTGAAGAACAGGTTGATAAAGTAGTAAGCCTTACAAAAAAAGTAATCGGAGCAAATTAAACATTTAATTCATCCGTCACCTAAATAAGCCTGTTTTAATCCTATTTTAGAACAGTTTAAAAAGGAAGATTCAATGCAAATAAATATAGAGAAAACCTCAGGCTTTTGCTGGGGTGTGGTAAGGACTGTTGAAATTGCCGAAGAAACTCTTGCTGAAAATACCGGCAGCAAAGTGTATGTTCTGGGGCATATCATTCACAACCCACGTGAAATCGAGCGGCTTGAACGAGCCGGGCTCAGGACTGTTACTCACGAAGGAATTAAAGACCTGGCCGGGCAAAATGCCAAGGTTATCATTCGCGCTCATGGTGAACCACCTTCTACTTATGAAATGGCAAAAGAGCTTGGTATCGAAATAATTGATGCCACATGTCCGCTGGTTACAGGCCTTCAGAAAAAAGTTAAAAATTTTCATAAGAAAGGATACCAGGTGGTAATTTACGGGAAACCGCAGCATCCGGAGATTATTGGACTGAGGGGAGTAATTGATGATGACTGCATAGTCATCCAGACTGTTGAAGAAGCTATTACTAAAATAGATTTCAACCGTAAAACAGTACTTCTCTCCCAAACAACAAAGGATAAAAAAACTTTCTACGATATAAAGGAAGCTATTGAAAGCCGTGTAAGCCTGTTGATAGAGGGCGGAGAGATTAAGGAAAAGTTTGAATCGCGTGATACACTTTGCAAAGAAGTATGGGGTAGGGAAGATGAACTAATAAACTTTGCAAAAAGTAATCAGATAATAGTCTTCGTTGCCGGAAGGAAATCTTCTAATGGATTGAGCCTCTACAACTTGTGCAAGCGTTACAATGAACGGACATATTTCATCGAAGACCTGAGTGAAATAGAAAATGATTGGTTCGCAAATGTAGAATCTGTAGGGATATCAGGTGCAACAAGCACACCACGCTGGTATCTTGAAAAAGTCAGAGATGAAATAGACAAGAGGACAGCCCTGGTTGAAGCTTAAATTTGAATCTATTATCAATTTTGAAAAAAACTAAGCTTTTGTCTTATAAAAAACAGGTTCACAAATTCCTAACATCTATACTATTCTGTCCGGATTATCCTTAATGAACTCTTTCCAGCTTGATTTTTTTCCTTTCTGAGACAAACGTGATGAAAATTTGTGGCAAAGAGCAATAGCAATTGCATCGCTGAGGTCACTCTCCTTTTCCGTAAAGTCGAGACTGAGCAGGTTTTTCACCATGTATCGTACCTGCTCCTTTGAGGCATTCCCATTTCCGGTAACTGCTTTTTTTATTTCGCGAGGGGAATATTCAAAAACAGGAATATTATTGATTACTGCGGGTAAAATTGCGGCTGCCCTTGCGTGAGATAATTTTGCCAGCGATTGGGCATTTTTTGAATAAAAAACTGATTCTATCGATAATGCTTCAGGTTGATATATTTTGATTATTTCCTCGATTTCCCTGAAAACAAGCCCCAGCCTTTGAGTAAATTCTTTTTCAGAAGCAGCTCTTATTACACCGTAAGTTACGGGAAGTAGCTTTCCTGAATCGCCTTTTACTATCCCATAGCCGCAAAACCTTGAGCCGGGGTCTATTCCTAAAACTCTCATTTAAGGTAGAGAGAAATATGTATTGGAATTGGATTATCTGGTAAATTATTCTCCAACCTGTTCCATTATTTCATCATCAATTTCAACATTGGAGAATAAGTTCTGTACGTCATCATGGTCTTCGAATGTTTCGATGAAGCGAATCACTTTTTTAGCAGCTTCGGGCGAATCAATATTCACTATATTTTGCGGCACATATTCCAACTTGCTTTCCTCGATTTCAAATCCATTTTCTTCGATATATTTTAAACAGTTGCCAAATTCTTCCATAGGAGTAATAATCCTTGATGACTCATCATTATATTCAAGGTCTTCAGCTCCTGATTCCAGGACAACTTCAAGCAGTTCTTCTTCGGACTTGTCGCTAGATTTAATAGTAATTACACCCTTACGTTCGAAGTTCCAAGCCACAGAATTAGTTTCACCAAGGTTACCTCCGAGCTTGCCGAACAAGCTTCGAATTTCGGCAACAGTCCTGTTTTTATTGTCGGTAACTGTTTCGAGAATTACGGCGACTCCATTGGGAGCATATCCCTCATAAGTGACTTCCTCGTAATTAACTCCTTCAATTTCTCCTGTGCCTTTTTTAATTGCACGTGTGATATTGTCAGACGGCATATTTACGCCCCGGGCATTCATCACTGCAAGCCTTAACCTGGGATTTGAATCAGGATCGCCACCACCTTCGCGGGAAGCAATGGTTATTTCTTTTGCCAACCTCGTAAACATCTTGCCTCTCTTAGCATCCTGGCGTCCTTTGCGATGCTTAATATTTGCCCATTTACTGTGTCCGGACATACCAATTCTTCTGTTTAATTTCTAAAATATTATTACGAACTAATTAAGCAATATATGAATTTTCTAAAAAATTGCATTCAATCTAATTCATCATATTGGATATATAGTCCTTCCGCCTTTAAATGCTGTATCAATTCCCTGAATATTCTGTTTTTTGACAATATACCCGAATTCCCGAGTATTATCAATTGCTCCCTTGCACGTGTAAGCGATACATTCAGTTTCCTGTCAATCTCCACTCCTTCAATGGTTATAGCTGATGAAATTTTGGTTAGGTCATATTCCCTGTTTACCGCAAAAGAAATCAAAATAATATTACGTTGGCTTCCCTGGTAGCGCTCAACGGTATCAGCATTCACATATTTATATACTTCATCATCAATTAAACTGTTTATTAACGCACATTGTGCACGGAAAGGAGATATAATTCCAACAGTTTCGCCTGTTAAAGCACCTTTTAGAGCTGTGTTGATTTTATTAATTATCGAAAGAGCTGCTTTAGCTTCACTGTGGTTTATAAATATTTCATCCTCAACAGGGCAATCAATAAATACCACCCTTTTGTTTTTATCTCCAAACAAAGATATTACATTATTCTCGGAGATATGTATGTCATCTTCTTCAATTGCTGATAAAGCACCTGAATAAAAGTGTTTAGATGGGAATGCAGCAATTTCCTTGTGCATCCTTCCCTGCTCTTCTAATGTGGTAAAAGCATTGTCCCATTCGTATAACTTTGCATGTTCGATTAGTCTTTCAAAGAGCGAACTCCCAAGATTTGTTAAACCTATTGACTTTAACATCTCAGATTCTACTTCAAGGAAATCCTGGTTCTGGCTTACGATAGCGGGTAACTGGAAATGGTCTCCAATCAGGATAAATTTGTTAACCCTGCTAAGTATTCCAACCAGGTATGGCTCAAGAATTTGAGATGCTTCGTCAACAATAGCCATATCAAATTCCTTTAAGGAGAATATCTCAGGAGTTTTCAAGGCTGTTGCAACTGTACATGCTATTATCCTGCAGTTGCCTATTCTGTTCCCAAGTTTTCGCAATCCAATTGATTCTGCGAGATAAGCGGGCATATTATCTTTGAATTCAGAAGATTCTTTGTAGCCAAGCCTTATGAAATCAATCTCAGCGCTATTGAGCGCCGAACAGAGTTCATCCACGGCCCGGTTTGTATATGCCATGACAAGGATATTGCCTGTTTTTTCGAATAAATATTCGCTAACAATGGTTTTAAAAACAAAGGATGTTTTGCCGGTTCCGGGCGGCCCCTGTATTAGATAGTAGTCTTTCGCTGCTAAGGCGTATTCTACAGCTTCATTTTGTAAATCAAAAAGTTCTTCATTATAATATGGGCCAACAATATCGAATTTGGGTTTTCTTCGGCTTAATAGTAACTCTCTTTTCCCTTTAGAACTTGTCATAAATTCGAAAAGCGATGCAAAAAGGGTTTTACTGGTGCTATCGGATGAATCGGGTTCGAGTATCCAACTCTTGTGTTTTTCTAAGGCAGAAATTTTGAAAGACTTGTTCCTTAGGCTTATTAACACATAGTGGTTGCGGATTTCTTTTATTGAGCACTTTATCAATTCGCCAAAGTTTTCCAAATCCGATGGATATAGGATTGCAATATCACCCTTCCTGAATTTTGAACTGCTTAGTCTGGTTTCAGACTCTAACCGCAAATGGAAATTTTGAGTATCCGACTCGGTAAAATTTATAATTAAATTTGTTAGAACAGAATATTTCTTTCTTTTAGAGCCGATGCTTCCTCTCCATAGAGCAGAATAACCCATATTATTCAGCCCGTTCCCGGTTTTTTGTGAAAATAATTCACGCTGAATAAAAGTGACAAAGGTATTGAAATATTCTCTTTCAATATCATCAAGGGAATTGTAGATTGTCTCAAACTCACTGATATTACCATTCATATACGAAGGCCGGGCGCCAAAGCCACCTAATGAAAACGATTTGAGTACATCAGTTTCTCCCTCTGCAATCTTGTGTGCAATAGAGACAATCCAGTTTCGCAGCTCTAATGACTCTTTCTTGTTTTGGACAATGTTCGGAACATTTCTTAAAGGGTGTTCCTCAGCTCCGGAATATAGAATTGAAGAGCTGCCAGTCCTTCCGGGATATGCTGAATCTAAAAGCAAATTATAACAACTAACCTGCGAGAGGTGGTTTGGCCAGACACCTGTGAGAATTCGCAGGTCATTCCCGCTTTCATAAGTAATATCCGGGCTTGGCGCTTTACCGGATTTAAGCTCAATAATGTCTTTTCTCCTGGCATCCTTGAATTCGAGAAGCGCATCCAGGCGCCCCTGTATCCCATAATCGGGTGATAGGAATGCCGGCTCAGCGGATACTGATTCATACTCAAGTAATTGAACGCTGTTTTGCAGATTATTGAATTGCCAATACAACTTGCTTCTTAGAAGTTCACCGATTTCAGGCTCGGAGAATAATAGGGCAATTATTTGCAATGGTCTCTTTTTAGAGGAAAATTCGAGAACATTATCAAAATTGTAATTCTTGTTTATAATTAATTCATCAAAGAATTCGTTGATTAGATTACCCATCACAAGGGGCAATTTAATGTCGGTTGAAATGAACAATTTCAGAAAATAGGCGAGGGGATTGTAGCCTTTCCCTGTGAAACATTCAGAAATATCAGTTACATCTATTAAATAGTCAGGTTCCAGTACAAACAGGGATTCATTCTTTGCCTTGTAATTTTCATTATCTACTATGTCAACATTGAAGATATTTAATTTACATCCTTTCCAGACCTGACTTAGTATTTCACTTTGCCCACCATTAAGAGAAATTTCAATGTTACCAAGTTCATCGCTCGCACATTTCAATGTTCCACCGCTAACTTCGGAGGATTTCTTCCCAAATACTGTAAGTCCTTTTAAATAATTCGTTTTGTCATCAGCAAAATTCTCATCCTCACGGAAAGTGTATTCGAAATTAAGGTAAGGTTCGAGGAAACTATCCAACTCGCCATCTGAGAGTTTTTTCAGGCAACGGGTAATCACATGGGTTGCAAATTTCAGCTCATCCCTGTTTACTGATTTCCCTTGTTCTTTGCTTACTTTATATGCAAAACGCCTGAAACTTGTTGTCTTTTTTGCTAATTGAGGTGAGAATGAATAAAGGTTGAAAATGTAAGCAGAAACTGCAAAAAAATTACTAAAAAATTGATTTGAGGCTTTGCTTGCCTCGCTGAATATCTCTTCAACAAGTTCATAAATGCCGAGTAATTTAGTTTTTTCAGTCTCTTTATTTAATAGTATTTTTTCAGTGCTGCGTGTATAATGATCTAACTGTGATTTGGTGAGCGGCATACCCCTGAAAAACTCCCGGTTTTAATTTTCTGGTTTTATATCTTTAATCGAAATCTGTGGTGAACGTGAGCCGTTAAAATCGTTGGATTCGAGTGTATAAAGGAGAGAGAATTTCTTGCCGTTTGTGCAGTATTTATATTTGTTTGCGAGGTTATATCCAATTGCATCAATTACAAAATTCGACTGGAAAGCCCTGAATTTCAGGCTGTTGTTACCTACTATTTTTACTCCGTTAGCTGAAGTAACCCCCTGGGATAGAAACACCGGCTTATTATTGCTGAAACCGTGGGGAGCAAATTTGTTCAGGAAGGAAAGGAATTGTGGTGACAACTCATTAAATTTCATTTCTGTATCAATAAGTATTTCAGGAACCATCATTTCACGGTCAATCTTAGTCTGTGCAATAGAGTCAAAAATATCCCTGAATTCAGGTATATTTTCTTCATTAAGTGAAAGCCCTGCGGCGTGTTTATGCCCGCCAAATTCATTGAGCAGATGACTGCATTTTTTTAAGGCAGAATGAATGTCAAATTCATTGATGCTTCTTGCTGAGCCTTTTGCCTGGCCGTCAATTGTAGTCATCAGCACGGTAGGTACATTAAACCTGTCCACAAGCCTCGAGGCAACAATACCAATTACACCGGCATGCCAGTGGGGTTGATGAAGTACAAGGGAACGGCGTTTTTCTTCGATAATCAAGCGCTCGGCAAGAGGTATAGATTCTTCAAATGTCTGTTGGTCAAACACCCTGCGTTTGCGGTTCTCATCTTCGAGCTGCTGTGCTATTCTAAAGGCTGCAATTTCATCCTTTTGAATCATCATCTCTATAGAACGCATCGCATTGCCCATCCTGCCTGCAGCGTTAATGAGCGGCGCTAAGGCGTAAACTATATTAGAAGCAGTAATCTGCCCCAATTTTAGATTTGTGCAAGCAACAAGTCCTTTAAATCCCGGCCTTGGTTTTTTATTCAGGAGGTGAAGCCCGTAATAAACAAGAGTTCTGTTTTCGGCGACTAACGGAACCATATCCGCTGCTGAAGCGATAGCAACATAGTCAAGATAATCAAGTGCTTTGTCAGGGATATTCATCCTTTCGGCAATCCCCTGGATAAATTTGAATGCAACTCCACATGCGGCTAAATGCTTAAACGGGTATTCGCACCCTGGTTGCAGTGGGTCCAGAATAGCATAAACATCGGGGATTTTCTCACCGGGTTCGTGGTGGTCGCAGATAATTACATCAAGATCAAGCCCTTTGGAATATTCAAGTGGCTCGAATGATGTAATTCCAACGTCAACTGTAATAACCAGGGTAACACCGGAGGATTTAGCAAGGTCAAGGCTCCTGTTGGACAGACCATAACCTTCATGGAAGCGGTCAGGTATATAGTATTCTACCCTCGCTCCAATATCGCGAAGAAATTGTATTAGGATAGCTGTGCTAGACGTACCGTCAACATCATAATCGCCGTGGATCCAGATTTTTTCCCCATCTCTGATTGCTTTCATCACCCTCAAGACGGCCTTCTCCATATCCTTCATCAGAAATGGGTCGTTAAGGTCGTCCATTGAAGGGTGGAAAAACTTCTCAGCCTCTTCGGGTGTACGCACTCCACGCGCTGCCAGAACGTTTACTAACGTTCTGGGTATTTTTAAATGTGTCGTAAGTTCTTGAACAGTACCATCATCAGCCCTCGGTCGAAAAGTCCACCGATACTTCAACGTACAAAACCATATTAATTATATATATCATTAATGCAAATTTACGAAATAAGCAAGTATGTTCAAAGCGATAGTGTGTAGGAAATTTCACACTTTTTTATTTTTTGTTAAGGAAGGAATAATAAATAATTTTGCCTTATTATTATTAACTAGTGGAACACTTCAGAATGGCCGCTAAATAATGGCAAAAAAGGACAAATTTAATTTCAAACGGGAACCTATCCGGAAAATGATTAATGACCAGGTTCTAATAAAACCGGATGGCAAATTACCTGATGAAGCCGAGCGTGGACGAATCTACCTTACAATTGGGAGAGTCCATCACCTTTTTAACGATGCCAATCCAGGTGAATCCTTCGAGTGTGTTATTTCCGGTACTTTAATCACTCCAAATAAAAGCAAGACTCTTGCATGCGTTGGCGACTATGCCTGGTACACGCGCGAAGGCAAAAACAATGGTAAAATTGTTAAAGTCGAACAACGCCAGACTTATATTGGCAGGAGGATGGTTGCATTGGGAGAGAGCGACCATATTATTGCCAGCAATCTTGATATTTTGCTCGTTTTCATGTCTGCCGCTGAACCATTTTACAACAGGAGACTAATAGACCGCTATCTCGTTTCGGCGGAGCTCGGTGCACTTGAGCCTGTAATTTGCATAAACAAAATGGACCTTATGCCCCATGAATTTATCAGGGAAGACCTGACTGCTTATGAAAAGCTTGGGGTGAAAGTTTACTATTTCAGCGCACTACGTGATGAGAATACAGAAGAATTAATTGAATACCTCAAAGGTAAAGAAGCAATAATGTCCGGGCCGTCAGGTACAGGGAAATCGACATTCATGAACCTTGTTATGGGGGATAAAATTCAGCATATAGCCAATGTTTCACTCAGAACCAGCAAAGGTAAGCATACAACAACATTTACACAGATGTTTAACGTCGATGGCGGAGGCAAGCTTGTGGATTCCCCGGGGATACGTGAATTTGGACTGATTGACATTAATAAAAATGAGCTCTCAACATACTTTCCCGAGTTTATAGAGTATTCAGATACATGCAAGTTTATGCCTTGCTCTCATACTCATGAACCAGGGTGTGCTGTTAAAGAAGCAGTTGAATCCGGGGAAATTGATCCACAGCGATACGACAGCTACATTATGATGCTCGGGACTTTGGATGATTAATCTTTTGCCATCCGGGGTGTAATTGGTATTTTTGCGATTACCCTGATGGAGAGGTGCCGGAGTGGTTGAACGGGACGGTCTCGAAAACCGTTGTGCCTTTTGGGGTACCGTGGGTTCGAATCCCACCCTCTCCGCAAATCCATACCCTTAATCTTTATTAATAAAACATTGTACAAATTTGTTTTCTATCTGAAATCCAATTCAAGTAACATTTAAGTAACGATTTTTTGTACGAGAAATTATCTTTGAATAATTATTTCTATAGCTATTTTAGTCACAATGATTCTTGTAATGTACAAGTTTAAATCCTTTCACACCGACAACTGCTTTTTTTAGCCTGAATTTGTAATCCATTTCTGTATGTATTTTTCACTTTTTTTTGTATTATGATTTTTTTCAGGCACTTACCTGGGTTGCCCTTATGAAAATCTTAGAATTTACAAAAGAGCTTAAATTCGATTGTCTATTCGAAAGCAGTCTCAACTCTATCTTATTTTTAGATGCCTATGGAAAAATTGTTGATTTAAACTCCCGGGCTGAGAAATTGTTTGGAATTAGAAGAGAGATTTGCACCGGTAAATATTACCCAAATTACCTTCCGGGTGTTGAATCCAAAACAATAGATTTAATTAATAAGGTTGCTGAAGATGGTCCGGAAATAATAGAACACTCCTCAGGTGAAAATGGCAGCACCAGGTTCTACAGGACTGAAATAAGACCCATGCTGGACAGCAATGCTGAGTTTATTGGCGCTATTTCAATCACAAAAGATGAAACTTCAAGGCTAAGAAAACAGGAAGAAATAAAGAAGCAGAAAGATTTTACAGAATCATTATTCCAAAACATGATATCCGGTTTTGCACTCCATGAGATTATTTCGGATGAGGAGGGCAAGCCCGTTGACTATATCTTTCTTGATATTAACAAAGCCTTTGAAGATATTACAGGACTAATAAGCGCAGATATTAAAGGTAAAAGGGTTACTGATATACTTCCGGGAACCGAAAATGACCCTGCTGATTGGATCGGGCGGTATGGAAAAATTGCCATGACCGGAAGCCGGGAAACCTTCGAAAGCTATAGCGTTAATCTGAATAAATGGTTTGTGGTGAGTGCTTATTCTCCTGAAAAAGGAAAATTTGCCACTATATTTCAGGACATTACCAAAAGGGTTGAAGCTGAAAACAAATTAAAGCGAAACGAAGAAAAATTAAGGCTTATCATAGAAAACAGTACCAATTTGTTTTACTCTCATACGGCAGAGCATGAGTTAACCTATCTGAGTCCACAGTGTATTGATTATCTCGACTGTGAACCTGAAAAGGCGATGAAACGCTGGACGGAGTTCGCCACAGACAACCCTGTAAACAAAATTGGATTTGAAAATACTGTCCGCGCAATTGAAACCGGCGAAAGGCAGACTCCTTATGATCTGGAATTAAATAGTGCAAAAGGCAGGAAATTCTGGGTTGAAGTAAGGGAAACCCCGGTAGTTAAGCATAACAAGACTGTTGCTATAGTAGGCTCGCTTCATGATATTACCGAGCGAAAGAGTGCGGAGACAGCTCTAAAGCAATCTGAAGCACTTTTTAGAAAAGTTCTTGAAAATATTAGGCTTATTGGGCTGATGTTGGATGAAAACGGCAAAATTACATTTTGCAACAAATTCCTGCTTAACTTAACAGGCCATAAGTATGATGAAGTTATTGGTGAGGACTTGTTCGAAAAATTTTTACCTTTAGAAATTCAACAAGAACACAAAGAAATGTTCTTCAGTACAATCAATGATATTGAGTTGCATGTAGTACACGAAAATGAAATAACTACAAAGGATGGTGAAAGAAAGCTAATCAAATGGTTTAATACAGAAATGCGGGATGAATCAGGAAAACTCTTTGGCATTACAAGCATAGGAGAGGATGTTACTGCAAAGAGGAAAAGCCAGGAAAGATTCAGGCTAATTACCGAAATCACAACAGATATTACTTATGAATGGGATTTAAAAACTGACAACATTTCCTGGTTTGGCGATATTGACGCCGCACTTGGATATTCAAAAGGAACTATTAAGCCAAACCTGGAAAGTTGGTATGATCTTATCCATCCTGATGAATTAGAATACCTGAAAAATATATTGAACGAATTTTACAACAAAAGCAATGAGCTTTTTATCGAGTACAGGATAAGGGATAGCAAAGGCAGATGGAGGCATTGGCAGGAAAAAGGCCTGGTAATCTTGGATGAAAACGGCAAACCCGGCAAAGTACTCGGTGCCTGCCTCGATATTACTGAAAAAAGGCGAGCTGAATTAGAGCTTATCAATAGAGAAAGGCAATTCCGCTTTCTTGCAGAAAACGCATTCTCGCTAATCAGATCTTATGAGTTAGATGAAATCCTGGGATTTGCAACTAATAAATTGTTTGAAATTACTAACGGGGAAGCATCCGTATTTGTGTGTAAATTTAATGATAATACAAACAGATGGAGTATTTTCGATATTAAATTTTCAGACGATATGGATATCCAAAGCTCTCTAAAGTTTATTGAACATGTAAAATCTATTGAAATAAGAAATAATAGGTGGATTAATGAGAAATTACTAAGTGGAAGACTTGTAGAATTTGAAGAAGATTTAACAAAGTTAATTAAGATTTTGAAACTCCCTGAAGAACTTATTTCATCTCTCAATAATACAGATATTGAAAAAATACTCTGTTTATCCTTTACTTATAACAATAATTTCTATGGCACAGGCTGGCTTGTTTATTCGCAAAATGTAGAAAATATAAACAAACCGTTACTTGAAGCATTTTCAGTCCAGATTTCTACTGCTCTTAACAGGGTGCACAACGAAAAACAAAGACTCGATGCAGAGACTACATTCCGCAGCCTGTTTGAATCCAGCAATGACGCAATTTTAGTGATAGATGCCGAAACATCTCTAATAGTAGATGTTAATAAAGCTGCGCTCGATTTATACGGATTCAGGCGCTCTGAGCTATTAGGGCTTAATCCCGTGATGCTGTCAGCGGAACCGGGCTCTTTCTTTTCGATTTTGGACAGCACTGATAAAATCCCACTTAACAAAGTTCGGCAGAGTATTCATATAAAAAAGAATGGCTCGAGATTTCACGTGGAATTCAGATTCTCATTATATGAATCTTCCGGAAAGAAATATCTTGCTGTACTTGTAAGGGATATAAGTGAAAGAGAAAGATATGAAAGAGAACTAAGCCAGGCTCATAAGCAAATACAGGCTTTTGCAGAACACCTCCAGAATGCAAGAGAAGAAGACCGTAAGCTGATTTCGCAGGATTTGCATGATGAGTTAGGAAGTTTTCTTGCCGGTATCAACTTCAGCCTTGGATATATAATTAAAGAGGCAAAGAAAAAGATTAAAAATAATAAAATCATTGAAGAGATTGATGCTATGAGAAAATCTGTTAAAACAGGCATGATCAAGCTGAACGACATGATTGCAAAGATCAGGCCTAATGTTCTTGAGGGACTATCTATTTCAGAGGCTGTCGAATGGCTGGTTGAAAATTTCCGAGAGAAATCCAATGTCTCTTGCAACCTGGTTACAAATGTGGATTATATTAATTTAAGTGATAAACAAATGACTGCAATTTTCAGGATACTGCAAGAGTCCCTTACAAATGTGATTAAACACGCTAAAGCAAAAAATGTGTTGGTAAAGCTTATTCAAAAGGATGATTTCCTTATTCTGACTGTTAAGGATAACGGGCGTGGATTTGACTCGGACAATGCTCGCAAATTCTCTTTCGGCTTAGTCGGTATAAAAGAAAGAGCGGCTTCCTGTAACGGAAACATCAGTATTAAATCAAAACGCGGGAAGGGTACCGAAGTAACTCTCCAGGTACCGATTGAAGAAGGTGATTAACAAATATCAAGCTCGTTGATTAATGTATGGACACCATTCTTGCGGGTTTTATCAAACAGGTTTAGCTCAAGTGCAAATATGGAACCGACTCCAACCGAACTCCGGACTGTGATATTTCCATTCATCAATTCCATGTATTTCTTTGTTATTGTAAGACCGAGGCCTGCCCCTTCGTAGTGCCGTGCTATACCGTCGCTTCCCTGCACAAACTCTTCGAATATTTCCAGCAGTTTTTCAACAGGTATTCCGATTCCCGAGTCTTTTATCTCTACAAGGTATTTAGACTGCTCTTTGTGGTTTTTAATCCTGGTTCTGATGCTTATCTCACCCTTATCTGTAAACTTCACTGCATTTTGAATTAAATTGGAGAAACACTTTTTGAATAGCCTTTCATCACCCAATGCAGACTTCCCTTCACATTCATTTATTAACTTAAGCTCCAGGCCTTTATTTTCAACTTCGTATTTATAGAATTCCAATACATTATTAATTAGCTCAACCGGGTCAATTGGGCTGAGTTTTAATTTAAAAATATCAAATTCCATGTCGGATAATTCAAGAATTTTGTTTAACGTATCCATCAAACGTTTGCCGCTATTATAAATCATACTTGCCATTTCTCTGATTTCATTGCTTTTTGAATCGCTTTCTATAAGCTGTGCAAAACCAAGGATACCAACCATTGGCGTCCTTAGTTCATGGCTCATATTTGAAAAGAAGTTGCTTTTTATTCTGTTCAGGCGTTCTCTTTCTTCAAGTGTTTTTCTCTGAATTTCCAAAGTTTTAATCCTCTCGGTAATATCCATTACGATACCGGAAATAATTTCATCATTGCCAAGTGTGATATTCGCCAGTAGACTAAGCACATCGCCGGACTTTGTTACGCAATTAATCTCTAAATTTTCGACTATTTTTTCTTCAAATATCCGTTTTAATACCTGTTCCCTTTCTATTGGGTTGGAATATGCATCAGCTATACTGAAATTCTTTGCGTCTTCCTTATTGTACCCGAACATCTTAAGCAATGCATTATTGGCAAATATCAAATCTCCATTATAATTTGTTTTATAAACACCAATTTTTGCATTGTTTACCAGGTTTCTGAAATTATGCTCACTTTCAGAAAGCTTCTCTATAGCGTTGTCTTTTTCGAGCCTGTCAATATAGGCTTTGTATTCTCTTTGGATTACAAGAGGAAGTTTAAGGATGTTGCTTTTCAGAATTATGTCGTCAGCGCCGGCTTTCATTATCTCTACAGTCTTTTCATTGCCCAATGTACCCGTGAGTATAACAAAAGGTTTTTCCGGGCATGCTGATTTTAAATCATTTAGTGCGTCGAGGCCTGTATAACCCTGGAGCTTGTAATTTGAAAGAACCAGATCAAAGCTGTCCGTGTTCCGGAGATAATGCTTATACTCCTGCCCGGTTTTTGCCCAGAAAAGCTCGTAAATTGCATCCTCTTTTTTCAGCAGGGCTTCAACAAGCAAGTAGTCAGCCCTGCTGTCTTCGAGAAAAATTATTTTTATATTGTACATTTATTTGCGTTTATAATTATTCAAATCTTTCAAATGCAATTTAGTCCAGGCAGGGATATTAAAAAGTAGGTAAAGTTATGATTAGTATGTAGAGAAAATTACTACAAGTAATGGGCAGATAATCTATTGATTTTAGTTGATTTATATCTCAAATAGCAATGAGTTTATTGCGGAGTGCATAAAAAACAATCTCGAAGTTGGAATGTAAGTTCATTTTTTCGAAAACACGTTGTTTGTATGTATTGACAGTACTCTGACTGATTGACAAATCTTCGGAAATTTCCCTGATTGTTTTGCCCGAGGCGATCATCAGGAAAATCTGGTATTCACGTTCAGATAATAATTCATGTTGTTTTTTCCGAGAATCTGCCCCGATTTTATCGGCGATGATTGCTGCGAATCCTGGAGTGATATATTTTTTCCCCGATGCTACCTGGTAAATGGCAAATATTACATCTTCCGGGTTGGATTCCTTTGTAATATAGCCCCAGGCACCGAGTTTGAAAGCACGCTCAGCGTATATACGTTCCGGGTGCATCGTCAGAAAAACTATTTTACAATTCAATCCGGCTGCTTTAATGTCTTTAAGCAACTCAAGTCCATCTCTGTCAGGAAGGCTTATATCAAGAAGTGCTACATCGCAAGCGCTTTTTTTTACCCCGTCAAATACTTCGCCTCCGCTCCCTGCCTCGCCAACTACCTCTATGTCAAGCTCTGATTCTATTACCTTACGGAGCCCTTCGCGGACAAAGAAATGATCATCAGCTATAAATACTTTAATCATATCCCGTCTCCGAAATCTTGTATAAGAACATACACAATATATTCATGTTTCACAAGAGGAAAATGAATAATGATTAATATTAAAGAAAAATCAAACATATTGATCGTGGCATTTTTTATGACATAATTATCATAAGATGTGCTATTTATATATAATTTCAAATACAATAAATTCCAATTACTAATGTAGCATAATACATGCAATAGAGTTAATAACTACTTCATTATAAAGACAGGGTCATACAATGCAAAAAGTTGAATTCGAGCTTGATGAACAAGAATTGAACAATTGGCTTGAAAATCAATATATTGATTCTAAAAGGAGTAAAAATTCAATTCTCGGCGACCTGCTCAAAGCCAGGGATATCATAAAAAAACAACAGGAAGATCTGCAAAAAACAAATAAAGACCTTCTTGCATTGACTGTTGAACTGGAAAAGGAACTTGAGAAAAGGAAAAGTACTGAAAAGAAATTATTTGCGCACAATGAGCGCCTTGAGTTGCTGGTTGATAAAAGGACAGCTTCATTAAAACAGTTAAACAGTGCTCTGCTTAGGCAAATTGAAGATAAAAGAGAAATTGAAAAAGACTTAATTGAAAACGAGCGCAAATTCCGTACACTCTATGATAATTCACCTGATATGTATGTATCTGTTTCTCCCGATGACGCTTCTATTAAGCTATGCAACAAGACACTACTGAAATACACAGGCTACGAAGCTAAAGAGCTTATCGGGGAATCGGTTTTTTTTATGTATCATGAGTCATGCCTGGACGATGCAAAGGAAGCTTTCAATGAGTTTATTACTACAGGAAAAGTAAGAGACAAAGAGCTTAAGCTAAAAAGAAAGGATGGAAGTATTATTGATGTCAGCCTGAATGTTGACTCCGTAAAAGACGAAAACGGGAAGATACTCTATTCCATGTCTTCCTGGAGGGATATTACAGAGAGATTAAAATCCGAAAAAATAATCAGGGACAATGAGAAAATATTCAAAGCAATTTTTAAAAATTCACCTTTAGGAATGGCGATTTTGGATACGTCCGGGAAACTATTGTTTGTTAATCCTGCTCTTGTAAATTTTACAGGTTACAGCGATGAGGAACTGAAATCAATGATATTTACCGAATTTACTCATCCTGAAGACATTAATAAAGATTTGGATAAGTATTTAGAATTGGTTCAAGGTAAAATAAAAAGCTACAAGATGGAAAAAAGGTACATTAATAAGAATGGTGAGATTGTCTGGGGGAATTTGAACGTAACCGGTATAAGGGATGATAACGATGATCTGGAGTTTGTCCTGGGGATGGCAGAGGATATTACTGAAGTAAAAGAACTTGAAGAAAGCAGAGAATCACTTCTGCATGACTTAAGGGAAAGAAACAAAGAACTGAATTGTTTGTACCAACTATCAAGGTTGACTTCAGATAGTAAGTTAGGGATTATAGAGGTTCTTAAGAAAACAACTGAAATTATTCCTCCGGCATGGAAATACCCGGAAATAACAGAAGTAAAAATCACTTTTGAAGATGTTGAATATAAAACACCGGGATTCCGGGAAAGCAAATGGAAACTTGACAAATCATTTGCAGTAGGCTCAGAAAACGAGATTAACATCAAGGTTGTGTACCTAAAAGAAATGCCGGCAATGTATTATGGCCCATTTTTGAAAGAAGAACAAGAACTGATATTGGCACTTGCGAGAAACCTGTCACATTATATAGAGAGGAAAAAATACGAGGATAAAGTTCTCAGGCAAAAAGAAATACTCGAGGATTTGGTAGCGAAGCGCACATCTGAATTAATTAGAGCAAACAAAGACCTCGAAGAATTCAGCTATTCGGTATCTCATGACCTTCGTGCCCCATTGCGTCACCTAAGCGCTTTTTCGCAAATGCTTGTAGAAAAGATCTCGGGAATTGCAGACAAGAAAGCACTCCACTATCTGGATATTATTAATAAATCTGCAACAAAGATGGACAGCTTGATTACTGCTATTCTGAATTTCTCTCGAACAGGCAGAGTAACAATAAATAAATCCCGAATAGACATGAATTCATTAATTAATGAAATAATCCGTGACTTCCAGTTAGACCTAACCGAAAGGAAAGTAAACTGGATAATCGGTGAACTGCCTGAAATTAATGGAGATACATTGCTGATAAAGCAAGCATTTGTTAACGTAATATCAAACGCAATTAAATATACTTCACTTGAAGAAGTTGCCGAAATAACAATTATAGGAAACTCAAACGGAGATAAAGCGACTATTTCAATTATTGACAATGGTGTAGGCTTTGCTTCCGAAAACGCAGACAATATTTTTGGAGTTTTTCAAAGGCTGCATGCAGAGGAAGAATTCAATGGGATTGGCATTGGCCTGGCCAATGTTAAGAAAATAATCACCAGGCATGGTGGAGATATAACAGGCAAAGGCTCCCCGGGTGAGGGAGCAGAATTCACAATTACATTACCAAATGGAGAAGCTTGATGAAAGAAGATTCCTGCGTTTTGCTGGTGGATGACGATCCCGGCGATTTGGAACTGATTAAGGAGGTAATAATTGATTACTACCCGGGCGAGGATGTTTTGGCTTTCGAAGATCCCGAAGAAGCCTTCGAATACTTGCAAAACAAATGGCAAAGGAAAAACAAGAAATGGTTCCTGCTTTGTGATCTTAATATGCCGAAACTAAGCGGTGTGGACTTAATCAAAAGACTTCGTAAGGAAGAAAAATTCAATGGAATACCTATTGTAGTGTTCAGTTCTTCGTTCGAAGAACAAGACAAAGAAGAATGCTATAATGCAGGGGCAAATTCCTATGTTGTAAAGCCCGGAATATTCCCCGATTTTAAAGAAAAGATAAAAAGTATTGGCCAATATTGGGGAGAAATTAACGAACCCCTTAAAACGGAGATATAGTAATGGAAACCCAGGAAATTCCGGATAAATTACGAATCTTAAATCTTGAGGACAGCCCTGCAGACACCGAATTAATAAAGCATGCTATTGACAGCATGAGCATGGATTACGAATTAATCCGGGTTGATTCAAAGGTAAAATACATTGAGAAATGTAAGGCAGCGGAATTTGATTTAATACTTTCTGATCACAAGCTGCCGGGGTTTAATGGTATTGAAGCTCTCAAAATTGCCTTAGACCTATGCCCCGGGATACCGTTTATATTTGTATCGGGCACAATCGGAGAAGAGATTGCTATTGAGGCAATGAAACACGGCGCCACCGATTATATTCTAAAGAAAAATCTTAATAAAATACCGATTGCGATAAAAAGGGCGCTTAAGGAACTTAAAGAGAATAAAAAAAGAATATTTGCAGAAATGCAACTCGTCCACATTAATAATGTTCTAAATTCAATCAGGAATGTTAACCAGTTAATTGTAAAAGCGAAAGATAAAATTCAACTTCTTAACGAAGCCGTTAATCTGATAACTGAATACAAAGGCTATAAGCATGCTATTATTGGTTTACTTGGTGAAAATAATGAAGTAGTCCATTATAGTTTTTCGGGGTTGGATGAGTATGTCGAAGATTTTAAAAGGGGTAGTGATATTGGACTGTCTTTGTGCTGGGAAAATACCGGAAAGTATAAAAATAGTGATATCTATTTGCCCGGCAATGAATGTGAATCATGTTGCCTCCACAGTTATTCAAATTCGGGTTACCGTTCGATATCCTCAAGACTGGAACATGAAGGCAATAACTACGGCTTTATTACAATATCCGTACCAGAAGAATTCATTGATGATGAACAGGAGCTCAGCCTTTTCAGGGAAATGAGAGGAGATATTGCCTTTGCCATTTATTCGCTTAACCTGAAGGAAGAGCAGGAAAAAGCCTTTTTAATGCTCGAAGAAAGCGAAGAGAAATACCGCAGGTTGGTCGAAAACATGATGGAGGGAGTAACTGTTGTAGATGTAAACGAGAAAATACTTTTTATTAACGAGACGGCACTGGAGATATTCGGTCATTCACGGGAAAAAATGCTCGGCAAGCCTTTAACAGAGTTTACGCCTGAATCTGAGCACAAAATATTACAACAATCAACTAAGGAAAAATTGGAAGGCCAAACCTCGTCCTATTTGCTCAAGATTAAAAAGAAAAACGATGAAGAAAGGTATCTTAGAGTCAATTCTTCGCCTCTTTTCGAAAAAAACGGTTCTTATTACGGCTCCCTTGGTGTTTACCACGATATAACAGAGCCCATTGAATTCCGTGCGAAACTCGAACGTAGTGAGCAAAGATTTAGGAAAATTTTTGAAGATTCTCCTAACGGAATACTAATATTCGATGAAGATGGCAGTTTGATTGACGTAAACAAGGAGTTTTATAACATATTGGGTATTTCACCGGACGAACCGAACGATTTTAATTCTTACAACATTTTCAATGACACAAATATCGAAGATTTGGAATTGTCCGAATTAAAGCAGGGTGAGAGTATTGTCTTCCAGTTGCATTGCAGCCCTGAATTTGACAGAAATTGTTTCAACTTAAGTAATTCGGTAAGAAACTTATACCTAAGTGTAAAAGTCACACCACTTGATATTCTCGGTGAAGGCAGGGTAGAAGCATACATGATGATAGTGGATGATATTTCAAAACTAAAAGAAACCGAGGTTGATCTAATCCACTCCAAAGAAAGAGCAGAGCGCCTGAACCGCCTTAAATCTATTTTTCTTGCGAACATGAGCCACGAGATGCGCACGCCTATGGTTGGCATTCTCGGCTTTTCGGAAATATTGCTCAAAGAGGCACAACCGGAGGAAACCAGGGAAATCGCTGAGATAATCTACAACAGCGGCAAAAGGTTGATGGATACTCTTAATCTTGTGTTGGATTTGACAAAGATAGAATCAGACAAGCAAGAAATGAATATCGAGATTGTTAATCCGATGTTTGTAATCATGGATGCAATCAGGCTATATGACAAATTTGCTTTAGAAAAAGGAATTGAACTTACAGCCGAAATTCAGGATGATTCACTCCGGTGTGAACTTGATGAGAATATAATATATAAGATAGTTTATAATCTTATTAACAATGCCATTAAATTCACAGACAACGGATATGTTAAGGTTATACTTGACAAGGAACTGCAAGGTGATGAATTATGGATGGTAATAAAAGTCGAGGATAGCGGGGTAGGCATAGATGAGGAATATATTGGTGTGATCTTTGATGAATTCAGGCAAGTTAGTGAAGGTATAAATCGTTCATATGAAGGAACAGGCCTTGGGCTTACAATTACTAAACACCTCGTTGAAATATTGGGCGGCAATATTTCGGTTACAAGCAGGCTGGGCAAAGGCTCCACGTTTACAGTAAAATTTAAAGCTATCAACAAAGCAGAGATTAATGAACCAAAAGGTCCTGAACAAAAAGTAAAAACTAAAATCAATCTTTTGTACAAAGAGGAATCAAGATCGGATTTAAGTATCATGCTTGCTGAAGACGACGAGGTGAACAAAAAACTGATGAATAGATACCTGGAAGAATTTGGTGATGTTACTCATGTCTATAATGGAGAGGATGCTTTGAGCCTTACTTCCGCTAATAAATACGATCTCATTATACTCGATATTAATCTTGGCAAAGGTATTGATGGCGTAGAAACTATGCTGCAAATTAAGAAACAGGGGAATAATCCGAACGCCAGGTATCTTGCTTTGACAGCATATGCGATGAAAGGCGACAGTGAGGAATTCCTCGAAGCAGGATTTGATTATTATATTTCCAAGCCATTTTCCAGAAATGATTTTTTAGAATTGGTGAATAAACTCGCAGAGAAATCATGAGTGAAAAATTGAAAGTATTAATTGTTGACGACCAGGAATATAACCTGCAACTATATTCTCGTATTCTTAAAGCAGAAGGATATGAAACTGAAAAAACCACAAATGGTCTCGACGCCATTAAAATACTTGAGGCCGACAGCAGCTTTTCGATTATATTGATGGACATACAGATGTCCGGAATGGACGGTTTCGAAACAGTTGAAAGGATAAAAAAAATCCCAAAAGCCTGCGATATACCCACTATATTTATAACAGGTATTTTTGAAACAGAAGAATTCAAATTACGCGGCTTCGATATAGGAGCTTATGATTACTTAATAAAGCCGTTTGAATCAAATGTCCTTATTCGAAAGATAAAGCTTTTTACAACTCTCTATCATCAGAAACTTGAACTCGAAAAATACGGGAATGAACTCCGGGCAAGGAATGAAGAACTTGATATTACACTGAAGTCTCTTTCAGAAGGTGTGCTCAGAACAGACCGGGAGTTTAACGTATTGATGATGAACAGCGCTGCCAAAAATATTTTCGGGATTTTGGAGAGCAAGGACAGCGGCTTTAACTTGATAAGTCTGTTTGAACAACATCTTGAGGAGAGATCGATCGTAAAACTGAAAGAATTTATTAATAAAAATGAAACTGAGCAATTAAAGCACCTGAAATTCAACTTGTCAATTAACAACGAAAAATCAAAAATTATATCTATTAATATTAATATAATCAACACCGAAAATGAAAAAAAATCAGGTTATGTATTTATTATTAGTGATATAACCGGAAAAATTCAAATCGAGAACCAGCTTGCATTGTCCCAGAAGATGGAATCCGTAGGGCAATTAGCTGCCGGCATAGCTCATGAAATCAATACTCCGATGCAGTTTATCGGCGACAACACTTACTTCCTTAACGAAGCCTTTGAATCTATAAATAATTATTCAAATTCATTAAGAGATAGCATTAACAAGGAAAGCGACATAGAAAAAATCCGCTCTGCTGAAGCTGATCTCTGGGAAGAAAATGATATTGAATTTCTTATTGAAGAAGTACCTACTGCAATTGACAGGACGATGAAAGGGGTAGAGCGGGTACGCGATATTGTTATGGCTATGAAAAATTTTGCACATCCTTCGGGAAAGAAGAAAATGCCTTCGAATATTAATAAGGGTATCGAAGTTACAGCTACAATATCAAAAAATGAATGGAAATATGTTGCAGACCTTGAAACAGAGTTTGATGAAAACATGCCTGCTGTTTATTGTTCGCTCGATGAAATAAACCAGGTCGTATTAAATATGATTATTAATGCGGTTCATGCCATTGAAGAGAAGAACGGAAAAGGCGAAAAAGGAAAAATTTCAATCAGGACAAGCCATGTAGAAAAAAGTGCTTATATTGAAATATCTGACTCCGGCAATGGAATTCAGCCGGATAAGTTATATAGAATTTTTGACCCTTTCTTTACGACAAAGGAAGTCGGAAAGGGTACAGGCCAGGGTCTTGCAATAGCTCACGATATTATAGTTAATAAGCATAGCGGCAAAATAAGGGTTGATTCTGAAGTCGGGAAAGGCACAAAATTTATAATTGAGCTTCCGGTTATTTAATGAGCGATAAATTAAAAATACTGTTTGTTGATGACGAGAAAGATGTGCTTGACGGTTATATGCGAATGCTTTTTTCCATGCGCAAAGAATGGGATATGGAATTTGTCCTGAGTGGAAAAGAGGCATTGGAATACCTTGCTAAGCAGGAAACCGATGTTGTAGTTTCTGATATGAAAATGCCCGAAATGGACGGTACTGAACTGCTCTCGAAAATCAAAGAACATTATCCTAACATAATTAGGTTAATTCTATCAGGCCACCAGGACTTAATCAGGATTGTCAGCTCTACCAACCTTGCTCACAGGTTTTTATCCAAGCCCTGCAGTACAGAAGTATTGAAGCAAAATATCAGCAATTCCTTTCGTGTAAGAGAGTTGATTAACAACCCTCGTCTGGTAAGGCTTATAAACGGAATCGGCGAACTCCCTGTAATCCCCGAAAACTACTTAAAGCTGGACGAACTGCTCAACAGCGAGGATATATCTATCGCTGTTATTGCAGATTTTATTTCGGGTGACCCTGCATTAACGGCAAAAATATTACAAACCGTAAACTCCGGCTTTTTTGGACTTCCGCGAAGAATTACAGAACTACAGGAGGCTATTGGATTTCTCGGTACTCATATTATCAAATCTCTGGTGCTCTATCTTCAGGCATTTGCTGTTAAGGACTTAGATTATGAGCAACGCAAGTTTCTACTTAAAATTGGTATGCATTCCCTGCGAGTAGCACAGATTGCCCGCTCGATTTCGCAGTCACAAAAGCTCAATAAGCAGGATTGCAATGATGCTTTCACAGCAGGCATTCTGCATGATATAGGCAATTTAATACTATTGCGGGTTTCCGGTTACCTGGATAAAAGAGACAAAATGCTATCTGAAGGAATCCATATTCTCGATATAGAAGAACGGATAATCGGTGTTACTCACGAATCTGCCGGAGCATACCTGCTGGGAATCTGGGGTATTCCCCAGACGATAGTCGAGGCGGTTGCTTTCCACCACAAGCCGGAAAAAATTGAAGCAAAAGGATTTAATATTCTCACCGCATTGCACATTGCTAACGCTCTTGCAAATTACACTGATGAAGAATATGATATTGAAAAGCTAAATGTTAACTGGGCTTTCTTGCGAAGGCAGGATCTTGAGAAAAATTTACAAGTGTGGTTTGAAAAGTCGCGTAAATATTTGAAAGAAGAATCCATGTTTTAGTGGAATTATCAGTTATGGAAAATGTACTATTTGTTGATGATGAATACGAAGTGCTTTCTGCATTCCAGAGAAACCTCCGAAAGCATTATAAAGTAAGCATAGCTACGAGCGGCAAAGAAGGCCTTGAACTAATGACGGAATCCAGAAAGATTGCTGTTGTTGTCTCAGACTTCAATATGCCTGAAATGAGCGGAGTTGAGTTTCTTACACTCGTGAAAGAGGCCTCTCCGGAAACAGTACGAATGCTTCTCACAGGTTTTGCAGACCTTGACACGGCTATGAATGCAGTAAACAAGGGGAATATTTTCCGGTTCATGACTAAACCTATATCAACAAATGATATAATACCGATTATTGATGCTGGAATTGAGCAGTACAATTTAATTAAATCAGAAAAGGAACTACTAAACAATACTCTAAAAGGAAGTATAAAAGTCCTGATTGATATTTTATCAACCACAAATCCTACAGCATTCAGCAAATCAACCAGGATTAGGAATATTGCAAAAGGTATTGCATTAAATTTGAAAATTGAAAAGCTTTGGGAAGTCGAAATTGCTGCATTGCTTTCCCAGATTGGATGTATTGCAATTCCTGAATTTATCCTGGAAAAAGTTTACAATGGTGAATCACTTACTTCTGAGGAAAAGAACCTATATGACAAGCATCCAAACTTAGGCCATGAACTGCTGAAAAATATACCGCGTCTTGAAGCAGTATCTGAAGCCATTGGAAAACAGAATCTTGATCCGGGAACCTATAGTTCGGAAAATGTCCCCGGCAAAGAGATTCCTTTGCTATCCAAGATCCTGCGTGTAGCTAATGATTTTGACACTTACCTCCAAAAAGGAGATTCTGAAGTGCTTGCATTCAAGAAACTACTTTTGAACCAGGAGAAATATGAAGCCGGCTTAATCAGGGCATTGGAAAAGGACTTAACCGGGCTTGGCACTGAAAGGATGGAAGTGAAGGCAATTCCCTTCAGAAATATAAGGGTGAACATGACCTTAGCAGACAATATTACTGATTCGAAAGGTGTTATACTTCTGACAAAAGGAAACGAGATAACAGATGTGAATTTGATGAGGCTGATTACCGCTTCTCGCGTTCGTAAAATAAACGAACCGATTAAGGTATGGGTGAAGAAATAATAACGAGAAAATTCAGAATAAATTAAAAAGAGCGTAGTTCACGCTCTTTTTTGTCAATAACGGTACATATTTATTGTTGACAATAATTAGCGAAGTTGTAAATGGATGATATTATTAGAGTTGTAAATAGAATCAGCACGGATGCCGGGTAATTGATTCCTACCCTCTCCGCAATTATTTTTAGCCACAAAAATTATCATTTAAAAATACGGGTAAAATTTATTAATTTATCAAGCTTAAACAAGCCCGGATGGCGGAATTGGTAGACGCGCTACATTCAGGGTGTAGTGTCCTTAAGGGCGTGGAGGTTCGAATCCTCTTCCGGGCACAGCCTGCAAAAGTTTGTTCAGTATTTAACTGCTTTTCTACCTGTCCAGAAGGATATAATTTTTAAATTCTCCCAGTTTTTTCCCAAAGAGCAATTTCTTCTCAATAAACGTTATCAGCTTGTACTTGAACCTGTCATGCTTATGCTTCTTGCGGTTCGGGTTTGTTTCTTTTTTGGAGTAGTTCAGCCTGCCGGCCCAGTCGAACTTTTTTATTCGTTTTTGCATTACTTCCGGGTGAGCCTCCCGGAACCTTTTAACATTGCCAAGCGGACCATAGTCGAATTCAGGAGTCCTCTTTTTGTATTCTTCTTCTACCATTCTTCCATGGTGAATAGTATCAAGTGATTTTGATTTTTTCTGCATGTATTCCGGTGGGCGTACCCATCCATAATGATAAACATAAGCTCCGCTGTCAATTACTTTAAGCTTATGAGTCCCTTTCTGCTGGCGATAGTTTTTGCCGTCAAACCCCGGAATTCTCCTGAATGACTGCGCCGATTCCCAAGAATGTATCTCGGGGTTATTGCGGATTATCCTTATTTCATTGCTGTACCAGCTGTGTCCGTCCTGGTGATGCCCGTAATCTCCCCAGAAATGCACATAACTGAATAGCATGCCTTCCACCTCTTTGTCATCGAGGTATTTCTCGCAGTTATCCCTGATTACAGGAAGGTACTTCTCATGAATAACCTCATCCGCCTGGAGGTAGAAAAGCCAGTCTCCGGTGCAGTTATCCTTTGCAATGTCTGTTTGGTGTGCGTTTTCAGTTCCCTTAGGGTATTTATCCAGGTCCCATTTCGTATGAATAATTTTGATTTTTTCTGAGTTTATGCTTAGAATTTCTTCCCCGGTGCTGTCGTCTTCATCGCAATCTCCGAGCGCCACTACAAATTCATCCACGATAGGAAGTATGGAAAGGATAGATTCTTTTATGGGGTAGTAAAGCTTGACTGCATTTTTCACCATCGTTAAACCGCTTATCTTCATAGCCTGCAAGTATGACTGAAAAAAAAACAAATTATGAAATAAAGGGGAGAATGTAAGAGTTTGAAAATTACATTAATAAAGGTAGGGGCGAAAAATCATTCGCCCCAAAGTATATTATGCCTTTACTATCTTAATATTAAAATTGGGATTCTGCAATGAACCAAAGAGCCTTAACCACAAAGGCAGGTACATTTCCGTAGCTCGTGCATTTGTGATATCTCCCAAATCAATAACACTTTTCCAGCCGAACCAATCTTTTAGGAGGGTATCAGTTACCCACTGCTTAGCTTCTGTGTCATTCCCGGCGATGATTGCATCATGCTTCTCAGGAAGCATTCCGGGATTTATCATAATATTAGCACTTACCGTATTCAATGCCTTTACAACCTTAGAATCAGGAAATGCAACCTGTATGCGTTCACCAAGCGATTCGGTATTGCAGAAAGCGAGGCTTGGGGGAAAACCCTGCGAGAAATCAAGCGGATTGGAAATATCAACAAGAATCTTTCCTCTTAGATTTGATGCCCCGGCGGAAGATAGTGCTTCAACTGAGGCTAAACCAAAAGTACAGTTCAAGATTACTTCTCCAAATGCTCCCGCTTCAGCAAAACTACCTGCAGAAGCCTTATGCCCGTTAGATTCCATCTCAGCCTTCCACTGGTTTGCTGATGGTACGGTTCCCCAGTCGCCCCGATCTTTTACTGCATCAGGATTGCGCGAGCTGATGCAAATATTATGGCCAAGTTCCAGGAGTTTCTTCCCAACGGTTTGCGCTACCTGGCTCGAACCTATTATTCCTAATTTCATTTATTTCTCCGGTTGATGAAAGTTTGTTCATTATTAACGGAGAAGGGAATAAGAGAGTCTATTTCTAAAAATAAATGTTGAAAATTAGCTCTTGCATTTGATAAGTTTTTTAACTAAATCTTAAAATTATTTAGTTATAATTGCCTTGAAATAAAGGTTGGCTGGAGTAAAATGAGAAGAAGGCAAAAACCGGAACCAATTGAAAATCTTACTTTTGGACAAGCACTCAGGCGGTATTTCATTTCCGGAATCGCAGTATTGCTCCCCCTTTTTATTACTTTTTACATCTTGGCATTTGTTGTTCAGTTTGCAGAGGATGTAATCGGGAAATACTTTAATCAATTCCTGTTCAATAATTTTGGTTTTAAGATTCCGGGACTCGGAATAATATTAATTCTGTTAGCAATTTTTGGTGCCGGCTATTCATCGCGGTTTCTCATCGGAAGAAAAGTTTTGCCGGCAATAGACTGGATATTACGCCAGGTACCTGTTCTGTCCCAGATTTACAAACCATCAAAGCAATTCACAGACCTCGTTTTTGCCTCAGAAGGGAAAAAGCATTTTAACAGGGTTGTTATTGTTCCATACCCAAACCCTGAAATTTATACTATCGGGTTTGTCACAAATGAAGAGATAAAAAAGCTTGATGAACACGTAGATAAAGAACTTATTTCAGTATTGGTTCCTTATGTACCCACTCCGTTTACAGGTATATTGCTCTATTATCCAAAAGAGAAAGTAATCGAATGTGATATCCCCGTTGATATTGCGATTAAAACTGTATTATCCGGTGGTGTAATTTCACCATATGGTGATGAAAAAGGGCAGTAGAACTGCCCTGCAAAATCACCTGTTTCTTCCACGTCCTTGCCGTTTGCCGTCGCCTCCCGACCAAGCCGGTTTGTAATTCTCATCTCTAAGTGTATAAGTCTCATCTTCATAAATTATTTCACGGGCTATATACTGATCCTCAGGTAACTCATTAGTTCTGAAGGCATCAAACTTAATTTCCTTACCTTTTTGAAGCTCACCAACTAATGAATTGATTGCTCTCGTGGGTCCGAGATGAACATTAAGCGATTTACCATTGCTTGTTTTAATAATAACATGTGTTCCGCTGAGGGACCTGCCCGTTGTAAGTTTGCATTCGCCTACTTTGAAATCTGTGATATTGCCGGACAATTCAACAGGTTCTACATTAACTCCTGCTCTTACAATACCTTCCTTATTGCCAACACCTCTTTGTGCCGGGCAAACAGTACTGAAAATTATGAATAATACCAAAAGAGAGATTTGCCTTTTCATAACTACCTCGAATAATTAAAACACGTTTGTATATGTTTAGACAGGGTTGGATGCTAATAGGTTTAATCAATTGGATAGCAATGTATCGCGGTAAATGTTATACCATTCGGGAACCTTTTCCTCCATGCCGTTTGCTTTTATATAAGCGAGGTTGGCCTTCAGGGTGTCAATTTTGAATTCTTTACCGTTCAGGCCCTCAAATGCATTTGCAAGATGGACGGCAAAGAGCATTGTAAACCCTTCCTGGGTTATAAGAGATGTATTGTGATGAAAGGCGGCGGTTTCAACGATATGCTGAGGAATGCCCCAAAGTCCAAGCAGGTATGCGCCGGCAGCTTCGTGTGTTACTCCCGCAGCTTCTAATTCTGCATCTTGTTCAGTGGCGCCTTTAGAGAGGAGTTCTTTTCTCAAGTGAATAAAACCAGGTACCTTCATTAATACAAGCAAACCAATGTCATGAAGAATGCCGGCAGTGAAAGCATCGTTGGTAATTACTTTTTCAAGCTTTTCTTTCTGGCACAAGTTTTTGGCAAGATGCGCTACCTTCAGGCTATGCTGGCTTAACTTCTGGATGTGTTGCCTTTGTTCCCCGGTAGCGCCTTGAAGCGCAAAAGTATGCAGGTATAGCACGAGTGATTTTATAATATGCGTCCCAAGCAATCCTATGGCTGTATTTAGCTCAGTAATTGTACGAGGCAGACCAAAAAAGCCTGAGTTTACTGTTTGAAGGATTTTCGCAGTCAGCGAGGGATCGTTTGAAATAAAATCACTTAACGTATCAACTGTAGTTTTCTCGTCTTCAAGAAGTTTTTCAATATCTAGATAAGTTTCCGGGACAGAAGGCAGCTCGCCAATGCCATTAATCAGTTCAATGAGCTGCTTGTTGTCAATCATATCATTAAGTGTCATGGCATTCAATATGTTATTCTTTAAGTCCTCTCCTTTGCAAGGCTTCGCAAGAAATCTGTGTGCCAGATTTGAAGAACGGATTACTCTCAGCTTTTCCCTGCTTTCTGAAACCAATACCCTTACAAGATTCGGATGTTTTTCTTTAACCTGCTTCAGCAACTCCGTACCATTCATATGAGGCATTTTCAAGTCAGCTACAATAACATCAACTTTTTTGATGAGTAATGCACGGAGGGCATCTTCGCCTGCCTGGGTAAAATAGAGTTTCCAGTCAGGAGCTACTGCATTTATTTCGCGTTTATATGTTGCAAGCGATGCATATTCATCATCTACAAAAAGTATTGCCACATCCTTTTTCATAATTGTCAGGTTAATGATAATCCTTGAGTTTAACTTCATCTAAAGTTACAACTTTGGAGTTTCTATTCCAATTGAAATAATGCTTTAAAAAAAGTAAAGCCGGTATGAAACTAATTCAACCCGGCTTTATAAAATCATTGATAAAATTGCTAACAACCGCCGGACACTTTAATAACATTCTTCTTAGGTTTTACAACCTTTTCTGAGTTTTTTCGCACTTCTTCAAGCTTCATGGCTGCGTCTCTGAGGAAGCGATTCTTAAATTCACCCTGAATACCAGCAATATTGTATGATTCAGGGCTAAGAATCTCTTCCCTGAATTTAGCTAACCCACCTTCAAGAACTATGTTAATCCCAGTCCCGATTTCACCGGCAAGGATTGCAGCTTTCCTGGCATCTTTTTCCTTCTCCGAGTAAAATATTATTTCCTTTGTGTTCTTTTCAAAGAATTCACGCCATTCTCTGTTTAAAATGCTGTCCAAAGGTATGTTAACGGAAGTTGGGATGTTGTATTCATTGTATTTCAGGGACTCTCTTACATCAACGACAGTTAGGTTTTTATCATATTTAATCAACCTGTAAGTTAATGCAACGGGGGTTACCGTTTTAATCTCAGCAGTAGAAACTAATTTTGCAGCATCAGCATACATTTTTTCCTCCCTGCCAGGAGTGAATAAAAAATACAACCCAAGAATAACTACAATGCCTGCTGCAGCATAGTGCATATTGGATATTTTGTAAACATTGTATCCTTTATTTACCCTTCGCTCTATGCCTGATGTTACAAAAAATGCTGCCAGAGCCACGCCTATCAGTATGAATGCGAACATATCCTGTGTGATACCGAGCGTTTCGAATACTTTAACATCTCCCATATCATAACCGGAATAAATAGGTTCGACAATGGGATATATCTCGCCAAAAATCAATACACCAATAAATAAGCCACCGATAAAAAACATTGCATCAATCTTGCCTATAGCAGCGCCACAAATACTTGTGCCCGGGCAATATCCTCCAAGTATGAAACCAAGTCCCATAATAAGCCCGCCAACTATAGCTGACCACACAAACGTAGGATTGATATATATTATCTCTGCATCAAGAAATCCGAATTGTGAAAGGAACATAATTCCGAGCATCGCTGTTACTGCAGCGCTAAAGAATACTCTTAATACAGTAAAATCATTTCCGTAGAATAGCCCTGCGAGCTTTCTCGAAGATGAAAAACCTGCCTGCTCAAGCACAAAACCGAATGCTATTCCTATCAATATTGCCAGTACAAGGCTTAACTCGTTGCTTATCATATCAGGAACAAACGGTCCCATAATTTCACCTGCCTGTTATATCCATAATCTTCTGAAAAAATATGCAAACATGTATCCCGCACCGAAAATGAACATCATTGAAATGAAGCCTGCGAGAGATAGCACAGCCATGCCGCTCAAGGCACTTCCGCTTGTGCAACCACGTCCGAATTGAGCTCCAACTCCAAACAATATTCCTCCGATTACTGCGGCAACAAGCCGGATGTTAGGTCTTGTATTTGGCCCGTGCTCAATTTTAAAGTTAATCCTGTTGCTGATTATGCCGGAAATAAATCCACCAATCAGGACGCCAAATATTTCAAATACAAGCCAGCTTTTAAGCGGATTGCCTTCGTGTGACTCGGAATAGGATTTGTAATATTCCGAATTTTCAGCATGATCCGGTGCAATGATTTCTACTGATGCAACTGCAAAACTTTTTGCTGCACCGCTTGCACCAAGGCCCCTACCCGTTATGAATATTGCCGCGAGCAGCGTCAGGCCCAACAGAAATCCCGCCAGGTACGGGTTCATGTATGGTTTTGGGCTTGTTATTTGTGGGTGTTCCATTTTTTACTCCAATTTTATCTTCTTCTTCAAGTTCTTCGTAACCTGTAATCATTGCCTTTAAATTTGACGTTACGGTATGCCCTGTAGTCATCAGATATATGTGCGCAATAAGGAAGGCTACAAGCATAAATGCACCTGCAGTATGCAGCCATGCTATCCATTCAAGAGTTTCAATGTTCAGCGACTGTATTCCTTCTTTTTGCGGGTAGCGGTAATAAATATAAAGCAATCCGGATATTACCATCACAGGGATCCCAAATATTTTCAAACCGACATAAGTTAGCTTTTGTAGTGGGTTCAACTTGCTCAGGATAGATTTTTTAGTCGGATGAGGAGCTTTCTTAAATATACCAAACAGGTAATAATTCAAATACGCTTTAAGATTTTTAAGCGTTGGGATATATTGCTTGTACTCCCCGGTTGTCAGATGCCAGAATATGGCAAACACAATGAGAACGATAAAAACCCAGGCCGCAAAATTATGATATGCAACTGCGTTACGGAAACCGAAGAAATTAAATGAACCGTGAATTTCGAATCCTGTGAATGCAAGAAACATTACAAGCGCTGCCTGCATCCAGTGCCAGAATCGTTCAAATCCTTTATATATATATACTTGTTTCATTTATTTTTCCTCCTTGAGGAGATTATTCTGATTGTCGCGTGTGTCATTATTGCTAACATAGTTACAATTAATAGGGATTTACCCGCCAGGTCTATGCCTGCGTTAAAATCCCTTCCGGGCATATAAAAATCCTTGAGATTAGCCAGCCTGCTGTCTTCACGGGTGTGGCATTCTTCACATTTGACTGTTTCCTCAACAGGGGAAACCATGTGGTTGAGCGGCCAGTACATCTCAGACTCCACAAATTTGTATTCACCGCTATAAGGCAATCCCAAATAATCCATTCCAGCTTTGGCTGATGAATCCCAGTTGAAATCCAGCCAGAAGCCGCACTGCCCTTTATCCTCGGCATAGAGCTTAGGCTGGATAAGCATTTTTGTATTTGGATCATAAATCTGCTTGCCACGGTGTATTTTTACCGGCATTATCTTGGAGTTTTTGTCTTTATAATCGCCTTTCAGGCTGTTTAATTTAACAGGTTTGTCTGTATCAACCTTGTCTCCTGCGATGTAGTGGTCAGCAGTACCATTGAACCATATATACTCAGGTTTCAGGTTTTTACCCCAGGTGAATGTTCCTTTTGTGGACTTATAAGTGACATTTCCATCATTATCCTCTTCCTCGTAAGGCATTCCGTTTTTTAGTTTTCCTGCAGTTGACCAGTCCCAGGTCATTTTTGTCGCATTGACTTTTGCATACATAGGTATATGGCACGCCTGACAGCTTACTTTTATCGTATGTTCGTTAATCAGTTCATCCTTGTGTGGATTTGTAGTATGGCAGGATTCGCAATCAGCCCTGTCTTTGTTCTCTGAGGATACCGAGTAAAGCTGTCCTTTCATATTGTGATTGTCGGCAGTATGGCAAGCTACGCAATCAATATTGCCGCCTTCGGCTGACATGTGAACATCCACTTCGCGGCTACAAGTATAAAGTGCTTCTTCAAGATCGCCGTGTTTTACATTGTTTCCGCCACCTCCATAAAAATGGCAGCTGCCGCAATTATCCATCTGTGGCTTGCCAACACTTGTTGCAGCTACTTTAAGGTCAACACCGGGTGCCGGCATTCCTGCCATAGCCTTTCCTTTTATATATGTACCGCTATTATCGTGGCAGGCAAGACAGTCAACTTTCAGAGTATCACTGAAATCGAATGATTTGTCTTCCCACCCATAGCCTATGTGGCATGAATTACAGGACTTTTCGCTCCCGCCTATTCCGATGCAATAATTGTTAATTACATTTTTCTTGCCGATGAAAACAACACCTCTCCCTTCGATGTACTCTTCCCTCTCCCAGTTCCAGTGTGCCGATTGCATCACTTCTTTGTGGCGTCCATTGTGACAAGTGATACAAGCTGCAGTTACCTCTTCGGGTGAGTAGAATTCCTTGTTGAGCTCTTCGAATAGGCTGTGGTCAACAGCTTTTTTGGGGCCATCTGCAATTTTTTCTTTAAGCAAGGCAATTTTGTCAGGGTCAGGTTGGTCTTCAACCAGGGTGTTTGCTGCCCAGACTGACACTAAGGCAAGTATTGCAAAAGTAATGACTATCTTTCTCATCGCTATATTCCTAAACAGCTATATTGCTATACGGCAATGTAGCTGATATATTTTTGATAGAAAGGGGAAAGTGAATTTTGTATCTGAGGTGTGGTTAATAATATGTCAAGTTAATCATTATCTTGAATTGCTAATTACTCATATCCTTCGGCGGGACACGTCATTCAGTGTGCCACTCTTAAACTAATAATAAGAATTCTATATTCCAACGCCTCCCTGGTAATAACCGTTTAATTGCAGGACGCTTTCCGGAGAGAAAATAAATAATCTTCATTACGTAGGGATTTCAACCCGGTTACAATAATTATGTTTTCAGGTGTGTTGTGATTTCCACTTCGGTGTCGGGAGGAAGTTCGGTATAGCTGATTACATTCACCATCGGGAATGTATTGTGTACCATTCTGTATAAGTATGGCCGTATCTGTGCTGAACAAATCACAATTGGCAGATGCCCTGCGAGGGTTGCCTCATCAATTGCACCAGATAATCCTTTTAATATCGAATTAATTCTCTCCGGTGCGAGTCCAAGTGAAGGCGCTGTTGATGACTGGTTGTTTTTTTGAAGTGCCTGTGTCATTTCTTCTTCGATTTGCGGGTCAACGGATATGGCATGTATTGTGCCATTATTGTCCTGGTAGAGCTGCTGGATTGTTTCTGACATATTATGGCGTACGTATTCTGTAAGCACATCTATGTTCTTAGTTACCTTGTAGTATTCGAGCAGTGATTCCAGTATGAGGCTCAAATCACGAACCGGGATTCCTTCTTTCAACAAATTCTGAAGTACCTTTTGCAACACGGAAATTGGCAATGACTCGGGCTTGACTTCTTCCACAAGTGTAGGATAATCTTCCTTGAGATTTTCGAGGAGATGATTCACATCCTGCCTGGTGAGCAATTTGTCGGAATTTCGTCTTAGAAGTTCTGTGAGATGTGTAGTAAGTACAGTAGCAGATTCAACGACTGTAAATCCCTTGATCTCGGCATCTTCACGTTCACGGTGATTAATCCAGGTAGCCGGCAGTCCGAAAACCGGCTCAGTTACTTTAATACCGCTCAATTCTCCTTCCGCATTTCCGGGATTCATTGCGAGAAGCATATTCGGGTATAGTTTGTTCCGGGCTATTTCATTTGCACGGATTCTGAATACATATTCCTCAGGGTCGAGTTGCAAGTTATCTCTTACTCTTACAGGTGGGAGGATAATTCCCAGCTCAGTTGCAAGCTGGCGTCGCACATTAGTTATTCTTTTAAATACATCGCCACCCTGTGATTCATCCACAAGCGCAATCAGTGTGTAACCAAGCTCAATTTCCACGGGGTCAACCTTAAGTAATTCTTCAACCGGACGTTCCTCAGGTTTTCGGGCTTTTTCTGCCTTATCCATTTCATCGCGCAGTTCACGGTCGGATTCCTCCTTTATATGCTTAATGCGAAAATACCCGATGGCTCCTGTTACTCCTGCAAGCAAAATAAAAGGTAACATTGGAAATCCAGGCAGGAGAGAAATAAGCACAAGTGTTCCGGAGGCAACAAAAAGAGGTTTTGGTTTAGTACCAAATTGCTTGCCAAGCTGTAAATCCAGGTCGCCGGACGAAGCTGAACGCGTTACAACCAAACCGCCGGATACGGAAATCAATAGAGATGGTATTTGCGAGACAAGTCCGTCGCCGATTGTCAGGATTGTATATATTGATAGTGCCTCGCTCAATTCCATGTCGCGCTGAAGCATACCAATTAAAAATCCGCCAAGGATATTTACTCCTGTAATTACAAGGCCGGCTATTGCATCACCACGGATAAACTTTGCAGCTCCATCCATAGCGCCGTAAAAATCAGATTCCTTAGTAAGCTCTTCACGACGCTGACGGGCTGTTTGTTCATCAATGTAGCCGGCGTTAAGGTCGGCATCTATACTCATCTGCTTGCCGGGAAGGGCATCAAGAGTAAACCTTGCAGCTACTTCCGCTATACGAGTTGAACCCTTGATTACTACTAAGAAGTTGATTATCAGCAGGATCAGGAATATGATAATACCGACTACAAAATTGCCTTTGATAACGAATGTTCCGAAAGCATTGATAATATCTCCTGCATTTGCTTCACCAAGTATCAGACGTGTAGAGGCAACGTTGAGTCCCAGCCGGAAAAGTGTTGTAATTAGTAATATCGTTGGAAATGAGGAAAATTCAAGCGGGGAAGTCAGGTAAACAGCAACAAGAATTATTAATACTGATATAGCAATATTGACAGTAAGGAAAAAATCCAGCATGAATGTCGGGAGAGGTATTAGTAGGAGCCCCAGAATAAGCAATACTCCCGCCGCAAGAATTAGATCCTTATTCTTATTTAACTGCGGGCCGAGATATTCACCAACTCTTGCAAGCGGCCCTGAATTCAATGCTGTTATTTGTTGATTTTTAGCCATCAGCGCACACTATTAGCCTTGTTGCCGGATTCCGTTATCCAGCTTATCTCCTGTACCATAGATTGTATGCGGCTCTCGTGAAGTCCGCGATAATAAACCAAACCCATTTCAATAGCAGGGGGCAATTTATTTGCCAAAAAAAAAGGCAAATAAAGCATGTACGGAATCGTTTTACCTTAATTAATCTTTATTATCTAAACAGGTTTGCCAAGAGATGATTATAACATTGCCGGATGGCTCGCAGAGGGAGTATAACAAGGGTGTTACTGGAATGGAGATTGCTGAGTCCGTTTCACCGGGGCTTGCGAGAGTTGCGCTCGGAATTTTTGTAAATGGTGTTAAATTTGACCTTTCACGCCCGATTTACGAGGATGCGGAAGTAAGGATTGTTACGTTTAATGATGAAGAAGGCAAGGAGATTTTCTGGCATTCTTCAGCCCACCTTATGGCAGAAGCAATTCAGGCAATTTTCCCGGGAACAAAATTCGGCATTGGTCCGCCAATCGAATATGGATTCTATTACGATGTTGATCTTCCCGGGGGCAGACGCATTAATGACGAAGACCTGCCGGCAATTGAAGCTAAAATGAAAGAGCTTGCTAAGAAAAAATCCGAATACCAAAGGATTGAGATTAGCTGGGATGACGCTATTAAGCACTTCAAAGAAGTCGGTGATGAGTACAAAATAGAACTGCTCGAAGATTTGCAAGAAAGCGAAATTACTTTTTACAAGCAGGGCGAATTCCTCGATTTATGCCGTGGAACTCATGTTCCTGATACAGGCCATATCAAAGCAATTAAGCTGCTTTCCGTAGCAGGAGCCTATTGGCGCGGCGATTCAGACCGCCAGATGATGACACGCATTTATGGAATCACATTCCCAAAGAAAAATATGCTCGATGAATTTCTCCATCTTCGTGAGGAAGCTGAAAAACGAGACCACAGAAAGCTCGGCAAGGAACTTGAACTTTACATGATTACCCCAAAGATTGGGGGAGGGCTGCCGGTGTGGCTGCCAAAAGGCGCATTTATCCGCAGGAAACTGGAGGATTTTATTAAAGGTGAGCTTATCAAGCGCGGCTATGTCGAGGTAATTACACCTCACATCGGGAATCTTGAATTATACAAGACTTCCGGCCATTACCCGTATTACGCCGATTCTCAATTCTCGCCGATTGAAGTGGAAAACGAGCAATACATCCTAAAGCCGATGAACTGCCCTCACCATCACCAGATTTATTCATCCAAGCCTCGCTCTTACCGTGATTTGCCTGTGCGCCTTGCAGAATTTGGAACAGTATATCGTTACGAGCAATCAGGCGAGCTTAACGGGCTATCGCGTGTGCGTGGCTTTACCCAGGATGATGCACATATCTATTGCACTCACGAACAACTGAAGGATGAGCTCAAAAACAACATTGACCTTACTCAGCTTGTGTTCAAAACGTTTAACATGGAAGTAACGACACGCCTTTCCTTTAGGGATGATGAGCAAGGCAAATATGCGGGCGACCTTGAAGTCTGGGAACAGGCAGAGAAAGAATTGCAGGAAGTTGCAGATGAAATCGGACTTGACTATTTCATAGGAAAGGGTGAGGCTTCTTTCTACGGACCGAAGATTGACTTTATCGTGCGAGATGCGCTTGGCCGCAAATGGCAGCTTGGCACCGTGCAGGTGGACTATGTAATGCCGGAGCGTTTCGACCTCGAATACACCGGTTCGGACAATGCAAAGCACCGCCCGGTAATAATCCACCGCGCGCCTTTCGGTTCTATGGAACGCTTTATGTCCATACTGATTGAGCATTATGCAGGGAACTTCCCGTTCTGGCTGGCGCCCGAGCAGGTAAGCATATTGCCTATAAGCGATGCTTACATTCCGTATTGCGAGAAAGTGAAGGAAAGGCTGGTAGAAGAAGGTTTCCGAGTGAAGATAGACACACGTAGTGAAAAAATAGGGCGAAAGATCGCCGAATCAGAGCAAATGAAAATACCATTCGCCCTGATAATTGGACAGAAAGAAGAGGAGGCAGGAACAGCATCCGTTCGCGAGCACACGGTAGGAGACTCAGGCGCAAAATCTATAGATGAAATCGTCGCTATGTTCAAAGAGCTGGATCAACCGGGGAAATAAAAAGTAGATGAATTATTAAAGGGGCTTGGTGTGTCCTGTAAGCATTAAATATCGCGCTGAACGTCATTCTGACCCCGCCGTTGGCGGAGGAGGAATCAACTATTCATCAGCTACCTGGTTTCCTAACTACTTTTAAAATAACACCCAGAACTTACATTTGCACATTATGGCAGCCTTCAAGTTTACTCGCACTCGATTTCGCCGAAGAAGGCGTGGAGCTTGCTGCCCTTCTCTCCATTACTAAAGAACACCATAATCTCGTCGTGAGTATAAGCCGCGTACTCTACCAAATAGATATATGAGATTACTATATCATTCCGGTAGCATGACTGTTCCGGTTCGTCATCAGGACCACCGAAACCGCCTGACATTAGGATAGCATAATTCTTTGAATTCAAGCAGCACACTGACAACAAAATAAAAACTACAATAAAAATTAAATATTTTGAAACTATCATTCCTACCTCAGTTAACTTATTTTAACTGTATTATTTTTTGGGCAATAACACTCTCTACGTTTCTTAGTCTTACAAAGTAAACTCCAACCGATAATTCACTCCCATCAGAAACCACCTCATGCACACCAGGTTCTTTATATCCGTCTTCAACTAATACCGCCAATTCTCTGCCATATAAGTCAGTTATGTTAAGTTTTACATTACAATGTTTATTTATTTCAAATTCTATTAAAGTGAAGTTTGCAAATGGATTGGGTCGCACATCAAGGGCAGAAGTTTCATCAAAATAACTGTCAATGTGCAATGGTTTAATCTGAAGTAGTGTTTGAATACCAACAAGCGAGTCGCTAAGCAGGAGATTGTTACAATCTTGCTGTGAATATAGATTAATATTAATCAAGAATAAAGTAAAAATTACCACTGGCGACAGACCGGTTCTGTTCATTTTTTCACCCAAATAAAAGCTGCAAAAATTATTGTTAATCAATTATGGGCTAAATAATACTTCTAATTCGATTGTCTTTTTATCTTGCTGTTTCTGGTAAAATTGCAGCATTGTGTTATGTTTCTAATATGGTAATCTAATTGTGGGATTTTCTGCAATTTAAAAACTCAACTTAAATAACTGTTCATAAAATCCAAATTAAACATTCCAATACATCCATTTATATCAATCTACGTTGCAAATATATTAGACTAAGTTAAATTAATGATAAAATATAATTTATTGTTGCTGACTATATTCATCTGATGCCTTCAAATCATAGAATGAATTAATCATGCGAATCCCTTCCTCACGCTGTTTTAATACTCTCCACCGGCGGATGAGCTTTAATCTTCCTGATGAATTCTTTCAGGTGTGAGATGTCCTTTACCTCAAGTTCGAAAAGGATGCTGACGATGTTTTCGCCAACGTTGCGGGTGCTTGAGTTGGATATGGTGATTTTGTCAGAAGTTGCCTGCTCTACAACAGCTTTAAGTATGTCGTTGTAATTCTCGCCAAACACCTTGATTTTTGTCTTTTGCGCTGATTCTGTCATCACCCAGTTTGCAGTTTTCAGCCGCTCCGTGTCGAACTGCTGCGACAGGATATAACGGCAATCGGCAGAGTGGATTTTCAGTTCGCTCATCCGTGTAATGTATGCAATTATTTCTTCGCCTTTTATTGGGTTGCAACAACCTGCCAGCGTAGTCTTTATGCCCTTCAATCCTTCAACTTCAACCTGCGGCGAACGGTCGGCAGAATGAGGCTTCTCGACACGGTGCTTTCTCTTTGATTCTTCGCCGCGGAACGCATCAGGGTATAATCGCCTGAGCAATGGCAGCTTTGGCTTCAAAGACTTGATTGCAATAGCCGAATAAAAATCATCTGCCGTTTTGAACCCAACATTGAGCAGGTTCTTCTTGAAGCTCTGTTCCTCGTCAATATTCTCCAGCTTTGACTTGAACCGCTTTTTGAATTTTTCCCACAAACGCTTGCCTTCTGCAATTATCTGTTCCTGCTCATTCTTTTTGAGCCAGAGCAGGATTTTGGACCTCGCCTTGCTTGTTTTTACAAACTCCAGCCAGTCCCGGGAAGGATTTGGCTTCTTGGATGTAATAATATCCACCACATCACCGGAGTGCAATTCAGTCTTGAGCTTGGCGAACTTGCCGTTTATTCTTGCTCCGGTAGTCTTGTTACCAACCTCTGAATGAATTGCGTAAGAAAAATCAATCGGAGTCGAGCCGTGAGGAAGGGTTATTATGTCGCCTTTTGGAGTGAGTATATGAATATAATCGCGTTTTAGGTCGGCTTTAAGGAAGTTGTGGAGCTCGTAAGGATTGTTGAAATATTCATCATTTTCGAGAAATTCTTTAAGGCGGGGGATCCAGTTAGATTTAGCGTTTACGTTTTCCTTGTAAGCCCAATGAGCCGCTGAACCATACTCAGCCTCGCGGTGCATCTCCTCTGTTCGTATTTGTATCTCGAATTTATCGCCGCTGCGTGTAAGGATTGTAGTTTGTATCGAACGGTATCCGTTTGGCTTGGGAAATGTAATCCAGTCCTTGAATCGGCCCTCAATTGGCAGCCACTTGCTGTGAATCATTCCGAGCGTCTGGTAACAATTTTCTACTTTATTAGTAACAATGCGAAGCGCCATCAGGTCATAAACCTGGTTGAGTGTTACGCCCTTGTTTTCGAGCTTCAGGTAAATGCTGTATAGTCTTTTTACTCGCTTCTGAATTTGCGCCCGGATATTGTTTTTTTCCAGCAACTCAGAGATATTGTTGCCCATTATGGTCAGTTTGCGCTCGAAGTCTGCCCGCCGCTTCTCAATAATTTTGCTTAGGCGCCTGAATTCATCCGGGTGCAACACTTTAAATGAAATGTCATCCATTTCTGTGTATATTCTCCTGATACCCAGCCTGTGGGCAATTGGTGAATAGAGATAGAGACATTCTTCGGCAATTTTTTTAAGTTCCGGGCTGCTATCTTCTTCTGCTTTTCTAAGAGTAATTAATCGTTCCGATAGCTTGATGAATATTGAGGACAAATCTGTTGTCAATTCAATAAAAAGCTGTCGAAGGCCGGAAATTTTTTTCTTTGTCTCGGGAAAATTAATATTGCTGATCCGCGAAAGCAGCTCTACTCTCTTTAGTATATCAGTCCCAAATGTGTCAAGAATTAAATTGCAGACTTCCGGGTTGGATGTGTCGACAAGTGAAAAATATGAAGTAATAAGAGTATTCTTATCAAGGTTCAGGCTCTCTGTGAAATCGAGAAGCCTGAAGGCAAGCTCCTGCTGTTCCGGAGTGTAAATCTTTTGCCCGGTTGAGGGTAACACAGACTTTATGTCATTATCAGGCATTCAAATCAGGATTCTGGTTCGATTAAAAACAGGGACCAATCATCCGGGTTAAAATATTTATCAGCTGTCTGATGTATTGTTTCGAGAGAGATAGATTCAATTTTTCTGATAATATCGCCAATTTCCTCATACCCACCCAGGTAAAACTCGCTTTTAGCAATTGACTGCATCCTTACTGAGAGATCCTCCAATTCCATAATAATTCCAGACTTAAGCTGTTCTTTCGCTCTCATTATTTCCCTGACTGATACTGGCCTTGTGAACATTTTCGATATTTCTTCCCTTAGCAGGTTCAGCGACTTTCGTTGGGCTGTTTCTTCGCATGCAGCATAAACAGTGAACGTACCACAATCAGTATATGGCGTATAGGAAGAATACACTGAATATGCAAGCCCGTTTCTTTCCCGCAGCCTGTGATAGAGCCGGGAGCTCATTCCATCACCAAGCATTACACTAATCAATGCAAGCGGGTAGCGGTCATCACTTCCGATTCCGGGTACGCTCCTTCCAAGGACTATATGGGATTGCTGGACAGTTTTTTTTAATGTGAATTCTCCATTTTCAATGATATGTGGAGTTTTCCTTATTCTCGGAATGTTATTTAGCGAGTAATCTTCAAGCGCTGAATTAATAGCATTCAGAGCCTTGTCATGATGCAAAGAACCTGCAAGTGTAATTATAATCTCATCCGAAGTATAATTGTTTTCATGAAATTCTTCAATAAGGGAAGCACTAATCTTCTCAACAGTTTTCACGTACCCGGTTATAGGCTGGCCCATTGGAGTATCGCCAAACAATCCCCTGTCGGTATAATCAAAAATCATCTCTTCCGGGTCATCCTCGTAAGAGCGGATTTCCTCAAGAATCACCTTCTTCTCTTTTGCAATGTCTTTGTCGGTGAATTTTGGTGAAAGGGATAGTTCAAGCAAAAGCCTGAGAGACTTTAGGAAGTGTTCGTTCAATGCGCGCACGTAAAAGCAGGTTGTTTCCTTTGTGGTAAATGCATTTGTATATGCACCCATCGCCTCGAATTTAGAAGCTATCTGCCTGGATGTCTTTTTTCTTGTCTGCCGATAAACAGCATGTTCGAGGAAATGCGCCATCCCTGCGAGCTCAACAGGTTCATCCCTTGATCCTGCATTCACACATACTCCAAGGGCAAAGGATTCCATTCCCGGTAATTCTTCGCTAATTAGCCGGATACCACCGGGAAGTGTAGTATGGGAATAAACAACATTGTCAGGCTTGTGCCTGTTTAGCCTGTATTTTCCTCTTTTGCTCGCTGAAGGCATACTATTCTTTTATTTCCCAGTAAAGTTCTTCCCGAAGTTCACCCAGCCACCGCTGGTAAAGCTTTTGGCGCTTGTTTAATTGCGCAAGCTGCTCCAACTTATCATAGTCAGATTCAAGATCAGGAGTGTGCTCAGGGATAATTCTTTTCTTATAAACGATGTGGTAAGCAGATTTAGAAGGATCAGCCGAGTAAGGCTTTGGTTCGCTTATTTCACCCTCTTCAAGTTTTTCGATTATCTGACGAAACTCAATCGGTAATTTATTCAATTCAAATTTCCCGATAAAACCTCCAAATCCTTTTGTTTCTTTATCTTCTGAATATTTCTTTGCATATTCATCGAAGCTTGCTCCCTCTTCAATTTCATTTTTTAATTCAGAGAGAAATTCACGTGTGTTTTCTTTGTCTTCTTCGCTTTGACCGATTTTAAGGAGGATATGCCTTGTAAGCACTTCATCCTTTTTTTTGTCGAGAGTTTCAATAATGTGAAAACCGAATGGTGTTTCCACCGGTTCGGATATTTCACCAACCTGGAGGTTGAAAGCACTCTCTTCATATTCAGGAAGCAATTGTCCTTTTTTGAACCAGCCTAACTCTCCTCCGTCTTCTGCTGAGCCGGGGTCGTCGCTGTAACGTTTGGCAAATTCAGCAAAATCCCCACCGGAAATAATCGAGTCCCTGATCCTTTTTGCCAGTTCGAACTTGTCATCTTTCGATTTGGTATTAACCTGCACATATCTTACAATATGAAACAGCTCAACCTGTGCAGGTAATGTTCCGAGAGAGTCTTTATAATCCTTATAAAACTCCTCAACTTCTTTTGGAGAAACTTTAAGGCTGCCAAATTTCTGCTGTGTGATTTTTTCAGAAAGGATATTATTCCTGATTTCACTCCTGTACTGGTATTTTAATCTGCTCAAAGTCATACCGTAAACATCTTCAATGCGCTTTTCCGAGCCGAATTGCCTGACAAGGTTCTGAATCAGTGCATCCCATCGAAGGTTAATTTCTTCGTCTGTTGCTGTGAGTGAATCTTCGAGCGCTTTTGTAATAATCAACTTTTCGTCAATCGCTGCATTTAGCACAGTTTCGTAGAGGTCATCGCCACTCGGAGTAGTAGATATTCCCTGCTGCTTAAGCATTTCAATTCTTGCCATAATGTCAGAAAGCATAATTATTTCTTTACCGACAACTGCAACTATTTTATCAAGTGACTGACCGGATTCTACCTGCGGGAACGCTTTAGTAAATGCTGTAAGAAGCAAGAAAATTATTAAAAGAAAATACTTCATTATTTTTCCAGTATTTTATCAATCCTATCAGTATATATGGTAACAGGGAACTTTTCCCTTACACCCTTGAGCCATTCATCAGTGAGTTTCTTCTGAAGCATGTCCTGGTATTCACCGGCAAAATCCGGAATGGCTTCTTCAAATGTTTTTACGCGTGGCTCACGGATATCGTTCACTTTGATAATTGATTGGCCCTTGCCACTTTTGACCGGTCCGATAATATAGTCGGGTTTCGCATGGGATTCATGTGCTATCTTTGCAAGATCATTCTTAGCCGGATCCAGGAAGCCATACCTGCCGGCCTTTTCCCTCATCCCATCTCGCATTGTATGCTCAGTTGCAAGAAACTCGAAGTCTTCACCACTGTCGATTTGCTCCCTGATTGCCTTTGCAAGACTATCTTTGAATAGAAATATCTCAGATATATCATATACCTTGTTGGTCATGTATTGGTTTTTTCTTGGTTCCCAGTATTGTCTGGCTAAAGTAGTATCGAACTTCAGCTTTTCCCAGACCTCCATTCCTTCAACTCTAAAAAGCAAAATACCATCACGGAATTCATTCATTAATTCAGCAAACTCGGAATTTGTCTTTTCAAGGTTTTGAGTAGCGCGTGCGAAAACTATCGGCCTTACAATTCTTTTGATTCCTTCTTCAATGCCCTCTTTATTCAAAGCTAACCCTTTTAATTCACGGTTTGTTTTAACTTCTTCGATAAAATCCTTAACCGTGAATTTTTCTTTCAACACACCAAACAATTGTTTCTCATACAAATTTTTATGAATATTTTTTGTCCATGCAGAATCCAATGTAGTAGCATTTGTATCGAGTGATTCAACAAATTGCCCGAAAACATCGTCTTTTATATTAAATCCATAATTATAAGCAAAATCGTCGAGAAGAGTATTTTTATCTTTTTTGAAGTAGAGCCTTTTATAAAGTTTTTCCATTTCGTCACGTTCTGTTTCTGAATCAACAGTCTGGGTTGAGTCCCGTTTTATAATATGAAATCCATAATCCGTTTTAATAATACCCGAATACTCACCGTCCTTCAGCTCGAACAGGGCTTTCTCAAATTCAGGAACCAACGGTCCGCCTGTTTGTTCAAGACCGGTAGAACGAATGTAATATGAACCAAGGTATCCACCTTTGATTGCACTTGACGGGTCTTCCGAATTATCTTCAGCGAGGCGTTCAAAACTTGCACCTCTTTTTAAAAGTGTAATAAGGCTGTCTGTCATTTTGTATGCCTGTAATGAGTCTCTTTCTTCGCCCTGTGTTTTGATTAGAATGTGGCTGGGTTTTACTTTAATCCGCTTTGCATCATCAATTAACTTTACTATAAAGAAAGAATTCGCTGTTTCAATCACATATGGATAAACTTCGCCTTCCTCAAGTGAATATATTGGTTCTTCGATCTCGCGTGTAATCCTGCCTGCAGTAATGTAACTGTCAATTATTCCACCCTTGTCCTTTGTATGCGTATCATTAGAGTATTGTGCTGCAACATCGCTAAATTCTACCCCATTTTGAATTTGAGCGAGGGCGTTTTTTGCATATTCATACTTCTGATTATTAATGCTGTCAGATGCAGGATCCTTAGAAATAACAATAATTGCTATCTTTTTCTCTGATTTGCGCCTTTCGACCAGTCTTTCGACATTTGGTTTTACAAGTTCTTCATCAAAGAAGAATGACTCGGCAAGGATTTTCCTGTTCAGTTTGGTGTCGGCGATAACAGTTGAATCATCCTGGAAACCGCGATCAAGAGCATCATTTACTTTAAGGCGGTATTTTAAATATAGATCAAGGAATTCCATAAGACTGTCCTTAGGAACATCTGCAAGATTAAGCCCCTGCCTGTTCAGGTTTTTCTTAAAAGCTTTGTTTAAAGTTTTATAGGTGATTTCTTCGCTTCCAACCTTGGCAAGAACAGTATTATCAAGGTTTTCATCTGCGAATACCATGGAATTCACCATAATAATTAAAGCAAGAATTAAATAGATTGTCTTTTTCATTGTACTTCCCATTACTTTATTTGATTATCCTGTATTGCAATGTCATGTGCAAAGTCACAGATATTACCTGCCCCGAGGGTTATGATAATATCATTTTCCAACTGATTTTGTTTCACTATTTCCAAAATATTATCAAAACTATCGGCGTAATAGACGTTTTTATGTCCGAATTTAATAGCAGCGTCGCTGATTAATTTTGCAGAAACTCCATCAATGGGTTTTTCGCGTGCCGGGTAAATGTCAGTAATTATCAAAACATCAGCATCATCGAACGAACGCCCGAAATCGTCGTAAAAATCACGGGTACGAGTAAAAGTATGTGGTTGAAAAATTGCAATGACTCTCCTGTTCCAGCCTTTCCGGGCTGCTGCAAGCGTTGCCCTGACTTCCGTAGGGTGATGTGCATAATCATCAACTACCATAGAGCCATTATATTTACCACAAATATCAAACCGTCTAAATATTCCTTTGAATTTCTCTAATGCAGCAGTTATCGTTCCGATGTTTATGCCCATCTGTCTTGCAACGCTTATAGCGGCTAATGCATTCAGAACATTATGTTCTCCCGGAAGGTTTAATGAAATCCTTCCCTTGATTTCACCAAACTCAACCAAGTCGAAGTCAGTTTTACCATTTAACAGCTCAATTTTTTCAGCTCTGTAATCAGCTATCCTGGAAAAACCAAAAGTAACTACTTTTTTATTAAGGGCTTTTAAAATTTCCCTTGCCCCGGGATTGTCAATTCCAATAGATACCAGTCCGTAGAAAGGTGTCTTGTTTGCAAATTCTGTAAATGAAGATTTTATATCATCGAAATCATTGTAAATATCGAGATGTTCCGGTTCGATGTTATTTATTACTGCTATAGTTGGGGATAGCTGTAAGAAGGATCGGTCATATTCATCAGCTTCGAGTACAGTCCATTCTCCGTGTCCAAGCCGTGCATTTGAACCACCGAAGTCACTGAGCCTTCCTCCGACAATCACAGTAGGATCCAGTCCTGCCTCAATTGAAATCAATCCCGTTAGCGAAGTAGTAGTGGTTTTACCATGAGTTCCGGAAATAGCTATCGAATAATTAAGCCTTGATACTTCAGCAAGCATTTCGGCACGTCTAATGACCGGAATGCCAAGTTTTTGTGCTTCTTTTGTTTCCGGGTTTTCTGAAAGCTTTACGGCGCTGGAATAAACTACACATTCCTTGTCATGTACGTTTTTAGAGTGGTGGCCAATAAATACTTCAGCGCCTTTTTCCCGGATGGATTGTGTGTTGTCTGACTCTTTAATGTCAGAACCTGAAACATCAAATCCCTGGTTCAATAGGATCTCCGCAATTCCGGACATCCCGATTCCACCAATGCCTACAAAATGAACTTTCTTTATTGCCGAAAACATAAGAGCCGTAGTAAATATGCTGAAACAACAAATTTATAAAATAAACATTACTAAGCACATGCCGGTAATCTCCTTTACCGAAATATATCCCTCATTATTGTTTGTTTACAATAAAATTTCGGTTAATCATTCTATTGCATTAAATTGAATGTAATAACATTTAATGTAAATGAGATTAATTTGTTTTATCAATCAAAAGGAGACTTATGAAAAACAGGGTAACAATAACGACGGCAATTGTTGCTCTTATCTTTGCGGGATTCGCAGTGGCTAATGCGGATGTCTACAAATTAAACAACGAGGCAAGCAAAATTGACTGGACCGGAAGCAAGGTTTTCGGCTCGCACGATGGAAGTATTGAACTAAATGACGGAATGCTGGTGTTCGAAGGGGATAAGATTACCGGCGGTGAATTCGTTGTGGACATGACTTCTATTACTAACAGGGATATCGAAAGCCCAAAAACTAACGCAAAACTGGTAGGTCATTTGAAATCAGAAGATTTTTTTGGTGTTAAAAAGCACCCGACCGCTAAGTTCATAATTAAAAAGGTAAATAAAAAGAAGGATAATCTATATTCAATAACGGGGGATATGATTATCAAGGGTAATAGCAACGAAGTCACTTTTGATGCTAAAATCTGGAAGAGTGGCGAAAAAATACATGCTATGGCAAATTTTGACATAGACAGGACAAAGTGGAATATTCGTTACCGATCAACAAACTTTTTCGACAGCCTTGGTGATGTAGCAATCAGTGATGATTTTAACCTAAGGCTCGATTTGTTTCTTTACCGGAAAAATGTAGAATAATTGGCTTTAAATAACTCTGGCAGGGTTTATGCAATTCCATACCGATGGAATAACCCTGTCAGAATTTTATTTATATTTCGTTTACAAACAGGTATGCAACCTGTGCATAGTTCAAATTTGAGTGTACTTCCAAACCTTCCTTTCGAAATAATTCCGCATCAATAAAATTCAATTCAATTTGGGCTTCACTAAAGCTTTCAATTGGGGAATTTTCAGTCCTGTCCAGAGGATTACTATTGTCCAGCTGAATATTATTCTCCAGGGTTTTTAGTGCATCCAAAAGGATATCTTTTTGCCAGCTAACGGGTGCATTACTCTTATTATCAATATTCTCCTCATTTTTCAGAGGCTTGGATTCTGACTGAATAGCATTGAATAAATCGAAATCATATTTTCCAGAGCTTTCTTTTATGTTTGTTATATTCATCTCTAATCCTGATTTAATACTTTTTAGCTAAAAATATTGCAAAGTACATACCACAAATTCATTTCGCTGTTTTATTATTTCAAAAGATTTGTTATACTTGTTATTAGACGGGAAAAATAAAAAAACTAAGGTGGGCCTATGACGAAGTATTTAATCCTTTTACTTACTGCAATTCTCTTTTCGTGTTCTAGTAATGAGCCTGTCTATTTAAGCCAATCGGAACTTGAAAAAGAGAAAGAAAAAATCAAGGAAGTCGTGCAAGCCTATAACCAGGCTTCGGAAAATAAGAATTTCGCTGAGCTGGTAAAAACTCTCCATGATGAAGTTATTTTCTTCGGTACAGATTCAGTCGAGGTAATCAGGACATTTGCCGACTTCAAAACTGCAATGGAAGAGCAATGGGAGAAATTTGAAAAAATTGATTATGGTAACATTACTGACGTTACTATTATGATGGATGATTTGGGAACTATGGCGTCAATTTACTTTGGCGTGCCTTGCGATATTACATTGAATGGAATAACAAAACACTATTACCTTCGTGGACACAGAACTCTAAAGAAAAACATAAAGAACAACTGGGTTATTACAAGCGGACTATTGTCGATTGTTAGTGAGAAAGTTGTAGAGAGAGACACTACAGAATAATTTTTAGAACTTTTGTTAATTTAAAGGCGGAGTAATCCGCCTTTTTTTTAACTATTGCAGGAAACAGCATGAAATTAGTACTTATTACCCTAATTGGATTAATATTTATCTCTTGTGGCGATATGAATAATGAAAATGAAAAGGTGAATGTTGAAAAAAAAGAATTTAGCATTGATGCAAATAAAACTATCGAAATTTTGAGAACGGAATTTGGCGATAGTTTTAATGAAAGACATATTCGCGGGATTGAGCAGGCTGCAGACCTATGGAGAGAGTCTGACGGAAGCCAGGATGATTTTAATGATTTCGTAACACTCAATCTGATTAAAACAGATGCGGAAAGGTTGCTGACGTTCAATAAAATTTCTGAATACCTGGAATCAATTTTTGGCAACCTGAACAGAATCACACTTGACCTGAAGGAAACACTTCATTTGGATAAAGGCGAGATTACATCAGTTGACAATCTGTTCGGTGCTTATGACATATCCGCAAACCTTGGCGAAGACTTCTATAAAAATAAAATAGCATTCTTTATTGTTATAAATTACCCCTTTTACAATCTTGACGAAAAATCTAAACTTGGACCTGAATGGAGTCCGGAGGAATGGGCTTTTGCAAGGCTGGGTGATGTGTTCTCTTCTCGAATTCCACCTGAAAAATTGCAGATGCTTTCAACTTCGATGACAAATGCTGATAATTATATATCCGAGTATAATATCATAATGGGGAAACTAAGGGATGCAGGAGGTAATACATATTTTCCTGAAGACCTGAAACTTATTACCCATTGGGGATTGCGCGACGAGCTGAAATCTCACTATGGCAGTGAGGAAGGGCAACAAAGGCAGGAAATGATATACAATGTAATGCTCAGGATTATTACCCAGGAAATCCCTGAGGATATCATAAATAGCGATGAATTTTCCTGGGATCCGGAAGAAAATAAAATTTATAAAGACGATAAGCCTGTAAGCGAATTCACTAAAGAGCCGGATATGCGCTACCAGCAAATATTAAATAACTTTGCTGCGCTCAAGGAAATAGACAAATTCAGCCCGGATTACCCAACATACATAGAGCGAAAGTTCGACAAAGAAATGGAAATCCCTCAGGACAAGGTTGAGGCCCTTTTTGTTGAATATATTTCTTCACCCTTAGTGAAGCAGGTTGCAGGTATTATAAAGAACCGCCTCGGCAGGGATTTACGTCCTTACGATATCTGGTATGATGGATTTAAAGCACGCAGTTCGATATCAGAAGAAAAACTAAACAGTATAACAAGGTATAAATACCCCAATCCTGACGCATTCAAAAAGGAATTGCCTGTAATATTGACTAAACTGGGCTGGCCACAGGCAAGGGCTGAGTTTATTTCATCGAAAGTGACTGTAGATCCCTCACGTGGCGCAGGCCATGCATGGGGTTCTGAGATGAAGGAATCAAATTCTCACCTCCGTTCACGTATAGCAGAAAACGGTATGGATTACAAAGGTTATAATATTGCCGTCCATGAATTCGGCCACAATGTAGAGCAGACAATCACTCTCCATGATGTGCCTTATTATATGCTCAAAGGTGTTCCCAATACTGCATTCACAGAGGCTATTGCTTTTGTATTTCAAAGGCGTGACCTTGAACTCATGGGTATGAGCGAACCTGATCCGAAAGTGGAGATCCTAAACGTGCTTGATAACTTTTGGTCAACCTACGAGATAATGGGTGTCTCAGTAGTTGATATGCGAGTTTGGAAGTGGCTGTATGCGAATCCCGACGCGGATAAAACACAGTTAAAAGAGGCTGTAATCGAAATTGCCAAAGAAGTATGGAACGATTACTATGCGCCGGTATTTGGCGAAAAAGACTCGCCAATACTTGCTATTTACTCGCACATGATAGATTACCCGCTTTATCTTTCAGCATACCCGATTGGTCATTTGATTGAATTCCAGATAGAAAACCAGATTAAGGGGAAGAACATGGCCATGGAACTTGAAAGGATGTTAAAGCAGGGAAGGCTTACACCGAATATTTGGCTTGAAAATGCTGTTGGAAGAGAATTATCAATACAACCAACGCTTGAAAAAACTGCCTGGGCTGTGGAGAATTATAAGGATTAATAATCAATTTCATGAAAATTAGAGAGCCGTGTTGCCAAAGGCTGGGCGGTTCTTTTTTATTATACTTTCACACTCAAGATTCCGGCAATTTCCCGGTATTAAAAACAATGTTAAAATACATTTTCATATTAATTATTGCCTTGATAGCTGCATTATACTTTGCTGGCACAAGGAATAATGAAAAACCAGTTTATAATACTAATGGCTTAAGCAGCCTGCTTGCTTCAGATGATTCACTTTTCTCAAAAGCAATCGAGGTTATCGAATTTAATTTCCCGAAAGACCACGGCGCTCATAACGACTTTAAAAATGAATGGTGGTATTTTACCGGTAACTTATCTGATGGAAAAAAGGATTTTGGGTGCCAATTCACTATTTTTCGTTCAGCAATTGATTCAGGGAAAGCTGATTCAGAATCGGACTGGGCAACTAAACAGACCTATATGGCACACTTCGCCATAACAGATATTAGCGGTAATAGGTTCTTCTATAGCGAAAAATTTGCAAGGGGGGATGGCAGGCTTGCAGGAGCGAATTCCGAACCACTAAGAATTTGGTTGAATAACTGGCAGGTAGAAGGGGATTATTCCCCCGGGTATAGCATCCCTGTATTTAAAATCGATGCTGCTGATTCGGGTTACAGTATAAAATTAAATTTAACTCCTGTCAAGGATCCTGTGTTTCAGGGAGAAAAAGGACTTAGCCAAAAAGGCCCTGAACAGGGAAATGCTTCATATTACTATTCATATACCCGGCTGAAAACCGAAGGGAAAATTTTTCTCAACGGAGAAGAATACAATGTAGTTGGTTTTTCATGGATGGACAGGGAATGGAGTACGAGTGCGCTCAGCCCGAAGCAGGAGGGATGGGACTGGTTTTCGCTTCAATTTAATAATAATACTGAATTGATGTACTACAGGCTTAGAAACAAGGATAGAAGCCCGGATACATTCAGCCATGCTGTATTAATTGATTCTAATGGCAATAAGACTAAATTCAATTTTGATGAAATAAAGCTCGATATCATAAAATACTGGACAAGCAACACAGGTGTCAGATACCCGGCAGCTTGGAAAATATCAATTTCAAAGATTGATTTAATACTGGATGTTTCACCGATGATGCAAAACCAGGAGTTGGATTTATATGTCAGGTATTGGGAGGGAGCAGTCAATGTTGAAGGTATTCAGTCCGGAAAACGGATAAATGGAAAGGGTTATGTGGAACTCACAGGCTACGGCATCGGAAATAATCAGGGTATCATAACGTCAAATTAAATGTATATACACACAAATGGTGAATTATGAAAGCGACATGGAAAGGAAAAACAATTGCTGAAAGCAATGAAACTATAGTTGTTGAAGGAAACCATTACTTCCCGCCATATTCGATACGAAAAGAATTCTTTAAAAAAAGCGGACAAAACACAGTTTGCCCCTGGAAAGGAACTGCAAATTATTACCACGTAGAAGTATCAGGTGAGTTAAATGAAAATGCAGCCTGGTATTACCCTCAACCAAAAGAAGCTGCCGCAAACATCAGGGATTACGTGGCTTTCTGGAATGGTGTAGAAGTAACAGAATAAGCTAAACTTTGTTATATTAGGTATAGATAATTGAGAGGCTTAAATGTCCGCAGTGTTATTTATATCTCATGGAACATCTTTAAAAGATGCCGGTTTTCTCTATCCTTTCCAGGAAAGTGTCAGAGAAGTATTAAATTCTGTTATTGACCTAAGGCTTGTTGAATATGCTGACCTTGCCAATAAAAATTCTATATTTAAATCACTTGTATCACTTGAAAACAAAGGCGCAAGCAGGGTTTTAATTATTCCTGTATTTATTCATCCATCTATTCATGTGAATTTTGACATTCCAATACTTTCTGGAATTCGAATTGACAATGAACGTATGCCAAGGTTGATTTCAGATGGTTATCCCATTTATAAGGGAAGATTAAGGTCGATACTTGCACCATCAATCCTTGAATCAGGAATATTGTTGAATGAATTATCAGATGTTATAGAAATTAATAAATGCAATTCCTTGCATATCTTATGCCACGGCTCTAAGCTATTTGAATACCAGATAAATAACCAGCTTGGAAAAATCAGAGACAGACTGGAACAAAAAGGAGTTAAACTTGTAGTCCATTTTGAAGGTATTGGCAGAAAAATCAGTGAAAACTTCTACGCTGAACTTGGTAAGTCATTGAAACAAAAAGGGGATGTTTGTGTATATGGCGCTTATGTTTATGGCGGCGCAGATGAATTGATAAAATCCGGGAATAATGTTGATTCATTTATTAAGAAATTTGGCTGGGATGTTTTTTCAAGAATACACGCTAATGAACAAGGACCTGGTCTTAGTAACTACTATATGGACTGGATTCAACAGCTTGTTGGAGACTACGTTCAATAACCGGAGTAGAATGCTTAACTTATTCATTTCAAACTGATTATGTTGATTTTTTGAAACATGTATTGCAATATATTGCTTTTATTGCCTTTTCCTTTGTCTGCTTCGCTAATGATGCTGAATTTTTCGATTTTGATGTTTCAGAATATCCAAATATCACTGCCAAATTTCACTATTTTGATGATTCAGGTAAACCAACCAATAATCTGGAATTAGATGATATCCGCCTTTTTGAAAACTTGATTCAGAGAGACCTGACAACTCTGGAATGCAATGTTAATACTGAATATCATCCAGTCTCAGTTATTATTGCATTTGATGCTTCAAAAAACGCTTTCAAAAGTATAAATGAATATAAAAAATTATTAGAGAGCTTTTTCCTGATGGATTTTGCTTTTAAAAATGAATATGCATTGCTATCAGTGAATAAGAATATAAGTATCCTTCAAGATTTTACATTAAACAGGCAGGAATCAAACGAATCAATTGAAAAAATTCAATTTAATGATTTTATAAACCTTGATTCTCTCTTTTCAGGTTATTATAACGGTATTGAAAATATTACAAGTTCAGCAAAATATCCCGTGCATCTTGTAATGATGAGCTCTAATTACAATAAATTTGACACCAATGAAGCACAAAACCATTTTAATAATTCAAATATTACTCCTCACTTGATTTCAATATCAGGAAAGGTTGATAACCAATTAAGCAGATTGATTGCCCGGAATGGGGGTGAAATAATTTCATTAGTTGAAAAATTTGATTCAAAGTCCGCCTCAATTATTCTTGCCAGGAAAATACAGGGAATTCTGCCTTGTAATTTTACCTGGGTCTCAGGCGGATGTGACACAATCTTGAACATGGAAGTATCTATTCCGGGTGAAACCGAAAAAAAGGAAGCAAGGATAATTGTTTCTAAGGATAAATTGCCTTACATAGAATTTGACCCTCCTGTTCTGGAATTTGGTATTGTTCCCAAAGATGAAACCCGGTTTAAGGAAATCAAACTAACAGCAAGAAACGGGGATATTATGATTAGTAATCATCAAAGTAGTGATACCCGCTTCCTTGTCGAGAGTTATGGTGGCCCGCCACCGGATTTTATAATCAGAGAAGATTCTTCAAGAATATTCACAATAAAGTACTCTGCTTCGGACACGTTATATTATTTCGGCCGAATTGATCTGGTAACTGATGCCTGTATTGGTAAATCTATATTAATGACAGCAGGTTCTTACAATGTTTCAGCCGGTAAACCACTACTAAGCGTTAATAACCCGGGACCGGGAGATTGTTTTGCAGCGGGTGCGGATACCATAATCACCTGGGGAGGAATTTCCCATATAGACAGCGTAAATATTCTTTATAGCAGCGACGGAGGCAACGATTGGTCTGTCATAGCCGAAAATGTCACCGGTAACAGGTTCAACTGGAGAATACCGCTTGTAAACTCGGATAATAATTTAATCAAGGTTCAACAGGTAGCAAAGGAATGGGGAAGAGATAAAATTCTTTTCCTGGCACAGCATGGAGGTCCTGTTACGGGTATTAGCTGGAGTCCCTTGGGTACTGCCATTGCTACTGTTTCGGAGGATGACTCTCTTAAGGTATGGGAATCCTCAACAGGCGCTCTCCTACAGGGCATTAAAGATAATAATCTCAGGCTGAATAAAATTGATTGGAGTCCCGACATGGGTGAGTATAAACTTACCGTAGTTGATAAAAACTACCTGGTTGTATGGATAAACGACCGCAAGGATTCGCTAACCGGGAGGCATGGGCAATTCGTATCAGCTGAATGGAGCCCCGGCGGTGGAGAAGAACTATATGCTGCAGGTGGAACAGAGGATGGTTATTTGTATGTGTGGGAATATTTTGGAAGCCAGCAGGCTCCTGATGAGATTGCAATATTTGAATCAGGAGTCGCTATTCGTTGCCTGGATTGGTCACGTTTTAGTGACCATGTGATTTTGGGTGACAATCTCGGCAGAATTAGGAAATACAATCCTTCTACGGATGAAATAACAGAACTTGCTGAAATCAGCGGGGCTGTGAACTCTCTTGATTACAATAAAGACAATAGCTTACTCGCAACAGGCGGAAACAATAATGAATTAAAAATCTGGAATACATCTTCAAACCAGGTGATTAAGACTTTGATTGTAGAGGAAACCCCTGTTGGCGAAGTTGAATGGGATCCCTCAGGACGCTTTATTGCTGCCGCGGCCGGAGATGATGTCTATCTTTGGAATGTAAACGATTGGTCAGAATATTATGTTTATCGTGTTCACAATTCAACTATTGGAAGTATAAGCTGGAAGCGCGACGGCAACCTGATTGCTACCGGAGATTTTAATGGCGAAGCTCACATCTGGGATCCGGACGATATTCCTTTTGAAAAATCCATTGTCCAGCAGGATGACTCGGAGCTGTTCTGTACAATGATTCCTGATGTTGCAGTGAAATCAGTAGTTTTTACTCCAACTTTACTAGGTAAGCAGAAGGATTCATTAATTATTGATTTCTTTATTAACAATAGCGATTTCAAGTTCCGTATTGATTCAATTATTTTGCCAAATCCATCAGAATTCAAAATTCCTGATCTGGAATATCCAATTGAAATTGAACCACAAGGTTCATTGGATTTAAACTTTTCATTCAGGCCAACTCTTCCGTCTATATTTGAAACTGATATTACCATTGTTACTCAAATTGGAGATTTAATATCTAAAAACCGTGGCAGGGGATTTCTCCCGGGGTTGGAGTTGTCGGAAAGGAATATTGATTTCGGAGATGCTTTGATTTGGGATGAAAGCATAGAACATATTCTAACTATAAAAAATATTACTGATGATGCATTTGTGATCAGGAACCTAAATATTAGCGGCGTTGATAATTCCCAATTCATGCTTGAGACAGAAATAAATGATTCACTAATAAATCCTCAACAGGAATTCGGAATTAAGCTGAAATTTGTACCTGATAGCAAGGGCAGGACAAATTCAAGACTTTTGATAAGATACCGTGAAGTTGATTCCTTAGAAACAGTTTACCTGTATGGCAGGGGTACAGCCCCGGATATAACACACGAGGATGTGCTTATTGAACCATTCAAATGCAGGGGAGATATCAGGGATACTATATTAAACATTAGAAATAATGGAACGGGCGAATTGAAGATAAGCGATTTATTGCTTAATAGTGAAGATGCTGATGATTTCAAGGTAAACATTATAAACGGAAATAATATTCCACCGGGGGACACATTAAAGCTGAATATTGGTTTTACTCCTCAAAATACGGGTGTTAAGTATTCTGAAATAATTATAAAGCACAATTTAGATTTTAGCCTGAAGGATTCTACAACAATCAAGGTATTTGCCGCCCTTGACAGTACAGAGTTAGCTTTATCAAACACTATAATCCGGTTTGAGGATATTGCTCCAAATGTCGAGGAAGTACAGGAAATATATTTACTTAATTTGGGCGACTACTCTGTTGAGTGGTTCCCTCCGGTAGACCTTGATTTTGCTGTAATAGAAAGTATTGAACCACAGATTACTCCTCCAAACGACAGCTCATTGGTAACAGTCAGATTCCTTGGAGCAGAAGAGAATAAACTGTTTGATACTACTTATACCTTTTTGGATGATTGTAATAATGAAGCGACATTATCAATAATTGCAAACACAGGTATAAATGATGCTCAAATAAGCTCAGATGCATCAGTTAATTTTAACACAGTTGTATGCGACGAAACATCGAAATTCGCATTAGATATAGAAAATTCTGGTTCAACACCTCTTGTTATTGCAAATTACTATTTTGAGGGCGGGAATTTCAATGACTTTGAAACCTGTGAATCAGTAACTGAAATATTAGTTCCTGCAGGTCTGTCAGAAATGATAGAGCTCTGTTTTACTCCTTCAAGTCCGGGCGAAAAATTAAGCGATTTTGTGCTTGTAACTAATGCAAAGAATGCATTGGATGGGAAATATAAAATCCCTGTATCCGGGAAAAAGGAACTTGTTGCATTGAGAATGGGAAAAGATACACTCCATTTCGATGTATTGTTTTCACAAACAGCTCAAACTGATTCAATTGCAATCATCAATATTGGTTCAATTGCAAGTATTATTAACTTCGAAGATAAGCAGGGTGATAAATTCAATATTAAATCAATTTTTCCACCTGAGACCGGGCCTGATGAATCTTCAACAATGATTATTGAATTTGAGGGTGGCGATGAGGGGGAACACTATGAAGGTATGGTGCAAGTCATTGATAGGTGTGGTTTTAAGCTTCCGTTGTATTTAGTGGCGGATGTCAGAGGAGACAGGTTTATTACGCTCGAACCAAAGAGTTTTGATGCAGATGCCGGTGAAACAAAGCAGCTTATTATTACCATTGATAATCCCAAATCGCTCGACCTGTCCGGTATTGATTCAGTTACTGCTACACTGATTTATGATGCTACATTGATAGTACCCCTTGAAGGATTCACAAAAGATACTGTAATAAACGAGATTCGATATACGGATATTAGTATTGGTAATGATCAAGTACAAAATGGATATTCAATGCCGGTACTTATCACGCTTGGCAGGACTGATTCCACAGATTTAAAAATAAAAAGTACAACTATCCATGGGGATGGTTCAATTTATCCATTGACTTCAGATGGTCAATTCATATTAACCGGTGTATGCATTGAAGCATTGCCACGTTTTATTGGTGATGCGGGATTATTTTTTCTCGAACAGAACGTACCCAATCCTGCCGAAAATTCAACAAAAATTACTTTTAGGCTAATAGAAAAGAGCAGTGCAACGCTCGAATTATATGACCTTTATGGCAGAAAATTGGAGCTAATGTTTGAAGCTATCGGGCCGGGTGAATTCGAACACGTTCTTGACCTCAAGACTTATCCCGCTGGAACGTACTTCTATATCCTTCGTACAGAATCATCTTTTGAACTCAGGAAGATGACTGTTTTCAGGTAAATTACAAATAGAAGGAAATTCTAATTTTTCCTTTTTTCTTGAAATGCCGCAAAAACTCAATTATCAGTATATCCGGAATTTACGGAATAGAGAAAGAGAACTAAGAAATAATCCTACTTTTGCCAAAAAAACATGCTCTTATTTAATTGGGGAAAAATGCACGGATATGATTCTGATAGGCAAAATCCAATTGGAAATTATTTATGACTCCTTCTGTTCGGATTTGCAACTTGCAACTGAAGTTGACGGTAAAAGTCATGACAGAAATGAAGTAAAGAAAATGACGTAAAAAAGGAGCTGTTTGCCAAAGATCCAGGATTGAAATTAATGAGACTCAGAGATGAGAAGATATCAAGGAATAGGGAGTATGTGTTGGAAAAACTAAGGAGGTATATAATGGATTTCGAAAATGATAAATCACGAAATTATGGTAAATAATTTTTAACATACCCAACCCCCTCCTGAGAGGAGGTTGAGTGTGTGATAAATCACTTGTTTTCCTTCATAAATTCTTCCATGAATTTTACAAGCGCCTCTACCGATTCATAAGTACATGCATTGTAAATAGAAGCACGGCAACCGCCAACGGAACGGTGGCCTTTCAGATTTGTCATATTGTTGCGGGCACGTGCCTCGGATACAAATTTAGCTTCAAGTTCCGGTGTTGGCAAGTTCCATGTAACATTCATAATAGAGCGGTCTTCCTTACTCTGAACGGTTCCTTTATAAAAGCCTGGATTTGCATCAATAAAATCATATAACAGGTTTGATTTTTTCTCATTCATTGTTTGGACGGCTTCGAGCCCACCCTGGCGCTCAATCCATTTGAAAGTCCTGCCAACAACAAAAACAGGCAAGCATGGAGGTGTATTGAACATTGAGTCCTTGTCGAGGTGTGTTTTGTAGTTAAGCATAGTCGGTGCTTTGCCTGTGCTCTTTTTCTCGAAATATTCGTTTTTGATTATTACCATAGTAACGCCTGCCGGACCAATGTTTTTCTGTGCGCCGGCATAAATCAGACTGAATTTCGAAAAATCAATCTCACGGGATAAAATATCGGAGGACATATCGCAAATTAGTGGCACATCGCCGGTATCAGGAAATACATTCCAACGTGTGCCGTAGATTGTATTATTTGATGTAAGATGGACGTAGTCAGCATCTGCATTAAAGCTGATTTCCTTCGGTATATAATTAAAATTCGCATCTTCTGAGCTTGCGACAACATCACATTTGCTGAGCCATTTAGCTTCTTTGATTGCTTTTTTCGACCATGCGCCGGTATTAACGTAATCAGCTTTGGTGCTCAGGAAGTTATAAGGCACCATCAGGAATTGCGTGCTGGCACCGCCTCCAAGAAACAATACTGAGTATTCTGTTGGCGATAGGCCCATTATTTTAAGAGCGCCAGACTGCGCATCTTTAAATACTTCATCAAATTCTTTGGAACGGTGGCTAATTTCCATTACGGACATTCCGGAACCGTTAAAATCCATTACTGCTTCGGCAGTTTCCTTAAGTACATCTACCGGGAGGACTGCCGGCCCTGCACTGAAATTATGTGCTCTGCTCATCTGACACCTTTGATTTGAATTGAAATATCACTGGTTAATTGCTGGAATACATTGTCACACTTTGACTCCTCCCGCAATTGGCCGGGGAGGTGTTCAGTGCGACATAGTTTTGATAATTTTAAATTATGGCAGGCTGAGAGTAGTCGCAGCCTGTCACGAATCAAAAATTCAATAAATCTTCAAAAACTACGTTGCCTTTTTTCCTTTACAAAGAACAAGCAGACAAAATTAAAATATTTGGGATTATTCTCATAATTAGCCGGCTGTTTATTATTGACTAAGAGCCGTATTAAAAAAGATTAATCCTGATGTACTAAATGGATTCATCCATTCTTATACTAACTTTTTAAATATTCTTTATTTACGGGTTATTGTGTCACAACCATCACAAACCCTTTTTTATCACTTACAATATAAATTTCTTCCGGATAAATCAGATTAGATAGGATATATCTGAAAATGATGTGATTCCGGTGTTCTATGGAATTTGATAAACTTTGAGAACATTCTGCGGAAGGATACTGTTCGATGTTAATCCGGCTACGAAAACAACATTATCTCCTTCATTTACATAATCAATATCCTTTATGTAATCGGTGATATTGACATAGATATCTTTCCTTTCATCTATCTGAGGTACATGAATTGAGTAAACTCCCCACACAAAACAAAGAATTCTCATTGTTTCGATACTGTCAGTCATTGCAAGTATTGGTATGCACGGACGATATTTTGAAATATACTGAGCAGTATCGCCGGTCCCTGTGATGGATATTATGGCTGATGAACCTGTGCGCCTTGCTAATACACACGAGGCATTTGCCAGAGCATCAGAGAAGTCTTTTAGTTTCTCCCTTGGCGTCTCCGCTTCATAGTCTAAAGTGCAATATTTTTTCTCAACCGAAACAATTATCCTTTTCATATAATCAACTGCTTCAACAGGATAATCTCCTACACTGGTTTCACCTGAAAGCATTACTGCATCAGCGCCATCAAGCACAGCGTTTGCAACATCACTGGCTTCAGCCCTTGTAGGACGAGGATTCCGGATCATCGACTCAAGCATTTGAGTAGCTACAATCACGGGTTTCCCATAAAAATTACATTTTTCTATGATCTCTTTTTGTACAAGGGGAACTTCTTCTGCCGGCATCTCAAGTCCCAGATCTCCCCTAGCGACCATTATCATATCTGTCTCTTTAATTATCCGACTGATGTGGCTAACCGCTTCAGATCTTTCAATTTTTGATACAATTGGGATAGACTTCCCCAATGTTTTCATTGCCGATTTTAACTCTAATAGATCATTTTCTGTCCTTACAAAGGACATAGCTAACGCATCAACATCATGTTCAAGTATAAATCTTAAATCTGCCATGTCTTTATTACTGAGTGACGGTGCTGATGACTCAATTCCGGGAATAATAATACCTTTATTATTTTTTAATAATCCACCCTTAACAACTGTAGTTCGAATTTCATCAGTTGTTATCTCGTTTATCTTTAAAATAATATATCCATCATCAAGAAGTACTTCTTTACCAACTCTTGCATCCTTAATCAAGCCCGGGAAAGTAGTACCAACAATTTTACTGTTTCCTTTATCTATTTCTCTGTTTGTGATAATAAATTGCCGACCATTCTCAAGACGGGCACCACTATTTTCCATAATTCCCGTACGGATCTTAGGGCCTTGCAGATCGCCAAGAATTGCTATAGGGGTACCGGCTTTTTCTTCTGCTGCTCTTATGTTGCTTATTAGTTTTGCGTGGTCTTCATGTGTTCCATGCGAGAAATTCAACCTTGCTACATTCATTCCGGCAAAAATCAAATTACAAATTGTTTCAACGTTATTAGTTGCGGGGCCAACTGTGCAAACTATCTTAGTCTTTGCAGGAACCTGCATTTTTTACCTCGTTTTAATTAAAATTTATAGAAGTTTCTGTTCATACTCAGCTAACATGAAACATATGGTAGTCTCATAATTAACAGGATCTCATCTAATGTCATTCTCGCGAAGGCGAGAATCAAGTATTTATCACTGTTTTTAGATTCGGGCATTTGCAAGAACGACCAGAATCTTTACCTATAAGACAGCATCATTATAGAATATTGTTTTAATATTTCTCCTGAATAATCCTTAATTAATCAATAGCCGGATTTATCCCTGGTTCAATAGTACCTTCTTTCACGAAACAAAAGGCGCTTTCACCCTGAACAACATTTGACAAATTAGAGCAGGGCATTGTTGCTCTGATTCCAGATAGCCAAAAGCTGTATTCAAAAAAAAATGCTTGTTTACCATATACACATGATTCAAAAAAACTATTACGCCGAAATCAGCGATATCTTGTCCGGAATTTGCCATATCAGCAGACAAAATTAAATTAATTGGGATTATTCTCATAATTTGCAGGCTTTAATTAACTGACTATGAGCAGGATTAACATAGATTAATCCCAATATGCAAATTGGATTCATATATACTCATATTAGTGCTGGCAATTCTTTTTGTTTCAAGTTTTGTACGCTCGGCATTCGGATTTGGCGATGCTCTTATTGCAATGCCGCTTCTTGTTTTTTTAATAGATATAAAAATTGCTACTCCTATTGTGGCTCTTGCAGCAATACTTATCGCTACAATAATTTTAATAGAAGAATTTCGCAGATTTGATTTAAAACGTCACCTGCCCTTGATACTGTACAGTGTAGCAGGCATACCATTTGGGTTATTTTACCTCAGGCATGCAGGTGAATCACTCGTTAAGATTGTGCTTGGTGTTGTGCTTTTTATATTTAGCCTTTATAATATACTAAAACCCGGAATGTTGAATTTGAAAAGTAATAAATCCAAACCGGTTTTTGGTTTCCTGGGTGGACTGCTTGGTGGCGCCTATAACACAAATGGCCCGCCTATAATAATTTACGGCATGCTTAGGGGATGGGAACCTGCTGAATTCCGGACTATCCTGCAGGGTATTTTCTTCCCTGTAAACCTGACTATCATAATCGGTCATGGCTTGGGTGGATTCTGGACTTCTGAAGTGATTGAAACATTCCTTTATGCTCTGCCGGTAATACTGGTTGCAATTTTTGCCGGGAGATTTGTAAACAAGCGAATCAGCATTCAGAGTTTTGTAAGGCTGATTTATTTCATGCTGCTTGCTATTTCAATTGTGCTGTTAGTTTCAGGTGCGGGGCCCCTCATAGAAATATAGACCAAGCCCAACGGTAAATACATATCCACCATAAATACCGTGTTCTATTGCAGCGACAAGAATTGAACCTGTGTCACGGTATGTTCGGGCAAACAAAATCCCACCAAGCAGTGAAAATCCAATTGCAATCCAGTTATCATAAATAATATGAAGAAAGGCAAATACTAAAGCGTTTGATAAAATCATAATCCAACCGGAGCCGACAAGCTTACCATAACGGTGAAAGAAAAATGCACGGTAAACTATCTCTTGTGTATAAGCTGAAAGAGCAGGGTAGAGTAACATTACAAGAGCCCAAAGCCAGGGACGATAATGTGGAAACTTGAGGAATGTCCATGGCTGATAGAAGTAGACAAAAAAGAATAATAAAAGGGCAATTATGATAAACCTGAGTAATATTTTGGGCAGGTAATCAAGTAATTTATCGATGGAGAAGAAACGTTTGTTATCAAAGGATTTATCCCTGAAAAGTATAAAAGTGATAATTCCTGTTACAGCTATAAGTACAGGTATCTTTGGAATACCTACGGGATCAAAATAAAAAACAAGCGGTATTAAAATAAATACAAATAAAAACTCGGCTAATTTTCCCAATCAAAATCCTCTATAAATTTCAATACTTTGACGAATGGAAAGTTATACGGTTTTAAATAACTTATTGTATCAATGATTGATTTATTCACGGTATAGAAGATGCCCAAAATAGATTAAAATCGCACTTTTTCACACGGCTTTTCCAGGTAATCTACCTTGTAATAATGCAACCCATTTCCACACAAAATTTACAAAAGCCTCTATTTTTTTGTTGCATTTTCCATTTTGGTTAATTTTGGAGATTGTTTTGAAATCAGTTTATTTAATAAAAGGTACAAAATGAAAGTTCTCGTCAGCGACGGAATACACCCCAAAGGAGCAGAAATGCTGCGCAATGCCGGCCACGAAGTTATAGAAGAGAAATACTCACCTGATGAATTACTCGAAAAGATTTCCGGATTTGATGCAATTATCGTACGTTCCGCTACAAAAGTTCCTAAAGAAGTAATAGATGCAGGCAAGCTGAAATGTATTGCTCGAGGTGGTGTGGGCTTGGACAATATTGATACAGCTTATGCTAAGGAAAAGGGAATTCCTGTTCTTAATACTCCCGGTGCTTCCTCTATTTCAGTTGCTGAGCTTGCAATAGCACACATGATGGGTATCGGTCGCTTTTTGCACCGCAGCAAGATGGAGATGATGGATGGTAAATGGCCGAAGAAAGATTATAAAGCGGGGAGGGAAGTTACCGGCAAAACACTTGGTCTTATTGGAATTGGCAACATCGGTAAAGAAACTGCAAAGCGTGCGCTTGGGCTGCAAATGAAAGTTATAGCTCATGATCCTTTTGTTAAAGAGATTGATATGGATATTCGCTTGGTAGATAAAGATGAACTACTTGCAAAGGCTGATTATATATCCCTCCATATACCATTTATTAAAGAGCAGGGTCCGGTTCTCGCTGAAGCGGAATTTGCAAAAATGAAAGATGGTGTTGTTATTATTAATTGTTCGAGAGGAGGTGTTGTAAAAGAAACCGCTTTGCTTGATGCTCTAAACAGCGGCAAAGTTGATTATGCTGCAATGGATGTTTATGAAACAGAACCACCTACTGAAGCACAACAGGAATTAATCAAACATCCTAACACTGCGGTCACACCACATATTGGCGCTTCAACCAACGAAGCACAGGAACGCGTAGGAACAGAAATAGCACAAAAAGTAATTGACGCATTAGCTAACTAAGGAGGGAAAATGGCTGTTTTTAAACCATTCAGAGCTATCAGGCCAAAACCGGAATTTGCTTCTAATATAGCAGCTCCTCCTTATGATGTGGTTAGTTCATCTGAGGCGCGTGAGTTTGTTAAAGACAAACCGCTGTCATTTCTTCATGTTGGCAAACCCGAAGTTGACCTGCCCGAAGATATTGACCATTATGACAGGCAGGTTTATGAAAAAGGAAGGGAAAATCTTCAAAAGTTGATTGATGACGGCTATTTAGTCGAAGATTCCCAGCCATATTTCTATGTCTATGCCCAGACTATGGATGGCAGGACACAATACGGGCTTGTTGGATGCGCTTCTGTAGAAGATTACTGGAATGATATAATTAAGAAGCACGAAAAAACTCGCAAGGTAAAGGAAGAAGACCGGTGCAACCATGTTCGGGTTACAAATGCCCACTCCGGGCCGATATTCCTGACGTATAAAGATAATGCAGAAATTGATGCAATCATAAGCCGTGTTATATCCGAACTACCTGAAAATGACCATGTCGCTGAAGATGGTATCAGGCACCAAAGCTGGGTGATCAAAGACACCAGACTAAATTCGAAAATAAATGAAATCCTTTCAAACGTTAACGCATTTTATGTAGCCGACGGCCACCACCGATCTGCAGCAGCCGCGATAGTAGGTAAAGAACGCAGGGATGCAAACCCTAATCACAGGGGAGATGAACACTATAATTTTTTCCTTGCGGTTCTGTTCCCTGCAAGCCAATTGAAAATCCTTGATTACAACCGTGTTGTAAAGGATTTAAACGGGCACAGCGAATCGGAATTCCTTAAACTTTTAGGCGAAAAGGCAAAACTAACTCCACGTGATGGTGCTTTCAAGCCTTCAAGGAAAGGTGAAGCGGGCATGTACATTTCAAACCGTTGGTACAGCTTGGCGTTCAACAAAGAATTTCTCGAAATTGAAGATCCCGTTGAAAGCCTGGACGTTGCAATACTCCAGCGTGAAATTCTCACACCAATACTTGGTATTGATGACCCGCGGACAAGCAACAGGATAGATTTTGTTGGTGGAATTCGTGGGCTGGTAGAGCTTGAGAAACGAGTCAACTCAGGTGAAATGCAGGTAGCATTTTCGATGTTCCCGACTTCCGTAAAAGAGCTGATGAGTATTGCAGATGCAGGAAAAATTATGCCGCCAAAGTCGACTTGGTTCGAGCCGAAACTCCGGGATGGGCTATTTGTTCATTTCCTTGATTAAGTGTAATAATATAAAATTAATTAAAGAGCCGCACGGCCGTGCGGCTCTTTGTTTTCTTACTTTCCAAATACAGGTATCAATCCGCTTGGCACCTCATCCGGCACAGTCAATAGCTCTGGATCCAGCATTGAACCATTATCGGTTAATGATTTCATGAATTCAATTATAGCATCTACCTCATCGCCGGTTAATCCCAAAGGTTTTCTTAAATCCGGGTGTAGCATTTCGTCTGTAACTCCGGGATGCCTGGGATTTGCGCCGAGATTATAAAAATCAAGAACTTCTCTTAATGTAGCTAAAGACCCATCGTGCATATATGGTGCTGTCAGCTCTACATTTCTTAGTGAGGGTGTCCTGAAAGCATATTTATCAAGAGGATCTTTTGTATGTTCCATCCTGCCAAGGTCATCGCCCGGTACCATTCCTTTCCCGGGTCCAATCTGTTCAACACCCTGGACTACAAAAGAAAAATTACTGAACATCGGCCCCCCATGGCAATTCGAACATTTTGCCTTTCCAAAGAAAAGTTCAAGCCCCTGCCTCTGTTTGTCCGACAGAGCGTTTTTTTGTCCAAGTACAAACCTGTCATAAGCAGAATTCTTGGTATTTAGCTCCCTTTCATAGGCAGCTACGGCCTTCGCATAGGTTTCATCATCTATTAAAGATTTCCGCCTGCCTTCGTCATAATCTTTTGCTTCCTGTGGGAAAGCCTGCCTGAAAAAAGAAACATATTCAGGAATAGCCATAAGCCTTAAACAAATACTGTCCAGTGCAATTATGGCAGCTTCTTCATCTGTGCCAGGGAAAGCATCACCGCGCATCTCCACACGTGATGTTGGTGGTTTGGTTGATTGTTCTTCAAGGCTGTTTACCCTTCCATCCCAGAACATGATTCCTTTGTGTGAAGGGACACCATTATCATCAAAATTGTATGCCGTATTGAATACTGTAGGAGCGTTACGTGGTACATCTTCAATCTCTTTACCAGTGACAGCAGAATTTGAAATCACCCTGTCAGGGCCAAGGCCAACTCCTGATACGCCTGCGGAAAGTTTTCTCCCGTCAGCGAAAGCAAAATCGGGGTGGTGGCATGTAGCGCAGGATGCATCTTTTTCTCCTCCTACAATCGGGTCGAAAAACAATAGTTTTCCGAGATATATGCGGGTCTCATTTTTGGGATTATCAGGTGGATACGGGATTTCTCCAAGAGTCTGCAAATTATACTTTTGCACCAGGTCCGTTTCAGTATTGGAGGGACCATTTTCCTCTTCGCATGCCCAGAGAATAGCCAACAGAGGAATAAGAAATAAAATACGCCTCATCTGATGCCTCTTATGGGTTATTAGGAACAATTGTATTAAATACAAATATATGTTAAATAGGAGTGAAATTAAAATGAATTGAAAATGAAGGAGGACGTGAAAATCCTATCTGATTAATGCTTTTCTCATTGCAGCAACATTGTCTTTTAAATTTCCTTTAAATAAACCTGAACCGCTTACAAGCATTGTAGCGCCGGCTGATGCAATTTTTGCTGCATTCTCTATTTTAACTCCTCCGTCAACCTCTATTTCAACATGCTGTAATCCGTTGTCATCAAGAAATGCCCGTAGTTTTTTGCACCTGTTCATGAAAGAGGGAATAAATTTCTGCCCACCCAATCCGGGGTTAACAGACATTAAAAGAATGAAATCGCAGTACTCTGCGGCTTCATAGCAATACTCAAGAGGAGTAACGGGATTGAGCGCTATGCCGGCCATAATACCGAAGCTTTTAATTAATGAGAGTGACCGGTGCATGTGGTTCAAAGCCTCGGCATGAACAGAAATATAATTAGCGCCGGCTTTTACAAAATCTTCGATATAATTATCAGGATTACTAATCATAAGGTGGCAATCAACAGGTAATGAGGAACTTTTGCTTACCGCTTCGGTTATCATAGGGCCGATAGTGATATTCGGGACAAAATGTCCATCCATAACATCCACGTGCAGAATATCTGCCCCTGCTTCTTCACATGCTATTACTTCTTCGCCAAGCCTGGCAAAATCACAAGATAACAGTGATGGCAGAATTTTTACTTTATTCATTTCTTTGAGTTATTTTTTGCTGTTTTATAAAAAGTATCGAGTTTTTTATTTACTTCCGCATACAGGCTGCCCGGCGTGTAAGTACCATCCTTCCTAAGCTCCCCGGCTTTTATACCCATAATTATCTCCACACCTTCATCAATGCTCTTAATAGCCCAGATATGGAATTTACCTTGTTTTACAGCCTCTACGATGCTTGTGCAAAGCATAAGGTCTTTTACATTCTGATGAGGCAATATTACTCCCTGGTCGCCTGTTAGCCCGCGCTCATCGCAAACTTCAAAAAATCCCCGGATTTTTTCATTTTCTCCGCCAATTGGCTGGATGTCTCCCTTTTGGTTTACCGAACCTGTAATGGCAATGTTTTGCTTTATTGGAATTTCGCTGATAGCCGACAGGATAACATATATCTCTGCTGCTGATGCGCTGTCACCGTCAATCCCGCCGTAGGACTGTTCAAAAGTAATTGAAGCAGTCAATGCTAATGGTCGTTTATAAGCAAATTTTTGTTGCAGGAAGCCGGAGATAATCATCACTCCTTTGTTGTGGATGTTTCCGCTTAGGTTAGCCTCGCGTTCAATATTGATTATTCCCTTGTTGCCTGCGCTGATGTTTGCTGTTATTCTTGCAGGTTTGCCAAAAGTAATGATTCCATTGCTCATCACAGTTAAGCCATTAATCATTCCTATGCGTGAGCCTTCGGTAGATATCAGCATATCGCCGTTTGTGATGTGCAGTTTTGTTTTTTCATCAATCAGGTCGTGTCTTCTTCTGCGCCAATTAATTGCCCTGTCAACATCCTGTCTTTGAATCAGGCCGGTTCGGATTTTTTTCATGTAAAATGCAGACTCGCGTATTATATCCGCTACATCAGAAAATTTGAGAGTAATTCTGTTCTGAGCACCTGCCTCCTCGCATGCCCATTCAACAATCGCTGCAACTCCGTCCGGAGAGAAATGGGGTAGTTTTTCCTGTGTGCATATTTTATTTACAAACCGCGCGTAATGTTGCAGCATCTTATCGCTTCGTTCGGTCTCGTAGTCGAACTGGGCATTGATTTTAAATATTTTCTTGAAGCCCTTTTCATAATTGTAAAGCAGGTTGTAAAGAGTTTGACCGCCAATAATTATTACTTTCACATTCACATCAATCGGCTCGGGTTTCAGATGCGATTGCGAAACCTGGAAAAATGTATCGGATGGCTGTATCTCAAGTTTATTATAAAGAAGCACTCTTTTAAGCGAAATCCATACACCCGGTTCATTGAACAGGTCATCTGCATTTACAATTAAATATCCCTGGTCTGCCTGTAGTAGGGAGCCTGATTTAATCTTAGTGAAATCAGTTCGCCAGAAACCGCGGTTGTCGTAAACTCTTTCTTTTGTCCCAAACAGGTTGGAATAAGTGGGGTTGCGTTCAATCACTACAGGTGCTGATTTTGTATGTGTGTTGTCGAGAATTACATTTACAGCGAAGATATCGAATTTTTCAGTGTTAATTTGACCGTTCTCTACTTCTGCGAATTGTGGTATCGGACTCCCGCTTTGGACAAAGATTCGGAGGTGATTTAAAATATAGTCCTTTACTTCGGTGATGTACTCCTGAACCTTAGTGTAAGGAAACATTTCAAGCATATCAGTAAATACCGAATCTACAATCACATGGGCCGAATCTTTGTCGAGCCTTGAAAGTTCCTTACGGAACTCCTGCATGTTTCTCATGCCCAATCTTACGAGGTCATAAATTTCGTTGTGGAATTTGCGGTAATACTCCTTTATTTTATCTGCATCTTCCCTTTTTAAATCTCCTTTAATTACCATTTCATCAAGATCGTCAACCTTGACTGGTTTTCCTTTTACAACCGGGAATACCTCCATCTGTGACTGGCCTTCTTCGTTTTCGAGAGCACCCCGAACAAATCCATAAGGCTTAATTTTTGAATCAAATTCGCTTAGTAATTCTATTTCCCTTTCCTGGAATTCTTCAACGAGTTTTTTCTTTAATTTCTGATAATTGTCCTCTTCGAAATATTTAGGCAGACGTTGGCGAAGGAAGTTGATCTTGTCATCCATCTCATTTGCAAATATCCTGCCCTTGCCTCGCTGCAATCTAAGCAGCCTTGGCTGGTCCGGTTTAGCAAAATTATGAACAAAGCAGAAATCAAATACTTCGGGATTGCGAGATGTTACATCCTGAAGTATTTTCTTGACTGTTGTCAGCCTTCCAGTACCTGAAATTCCTGTAACGAAAATATTATAACCGATTGCAAACAACTCGGAACCGATTCGAATGGCTTCAATAGCCCGCTCCTGGCCTACTATGTCTTCGAGCGGTTTTAGATTTTCCGTTGATTTGAATTTAAATTTTGAATTGGGGCAAACCCAGCGTAGTCTGTTGGTGCTCACTGAGAATTTGGTATTTATTGTGTCCGGGCTGATTGACTTAAGGTTTACTTCACTTTTTTGGGGCATTTCCGTACCGCTTTTTGATTTCAATATAATCAAAATCTGTAACCTACACCTACACCACCCGCAAACATCAATCCTTTGCGGTTCCTGAAATTTGTAAACCCATTGTTATTTTCAGAATAATATACGAATCCTGCATCAAAGTTAATGGCAACGCGCTCGAGTACTAATATTTCCAGGCCAAATCCCGGCCCTACGGTAAAAGTACGTTCTATCGTTTTCTCATAAGATTCATCTACAACAGTCATTTCTGACAATATATAGTAATAATCATTATCCTCCCAATACATAAGGCTGGCTCCGAAAATGGCATAAAACCGTGTTTCTTTCATCTTGATGAGGTCATATTGTGATTCAGCGCCATAGCTGATAAACCACTCGCTGTAATTATCCTCTTCCCAGTATGTTACAACGCCTGTGGTTTTGATGCGCCAGTCTTTTACTAATTCCCGCTGATAACTAATGCCTATACCGGAGAACAAAGAAGCAGAAAGTCCCAACATATTCTTCTTGAAATTGTCTTCTGCATCCTGTGCCGATACAATACAGATTGGAATTAACACTAATAAAACAACTAACTTTTTCATTTTTCACCCCGTTGATGAAGTATTTATTTATTGAACGTGGAATTAATCAGAAAGTTCACTCTTAATAGTTTCCGGGGTTATAAAAGCGTTATTTCTCCCTGAAGGAATCCGCAATTTCGTAGAAAGTCTCACGGTACTTATCAAATTTGGACTGGTAGGACCACAGATAAATACTGTGAAAATGAGTTTCAGATTCGAGACAAGTATAGATGTAACTAATCTTCACCTTGTCTATCGTGCCCCGTAGCTCCACCTGGTATGCATCATATCCGTTCACGGTGGTTTCATCTATTTCGTCATAATCCATGTTTTCAAGGGAAAGGGTAAAATTGTCGAAAATCAGGTGGAAATATTCATCAAGGGTGATATTGTCAAAATCAACTTTTGCTTCTGAAATAAGGATGCAGTATATCTCCTGCGATTCATCGCCGATTTCGATGGAAGCGTCATCATTAAGCTCAATCTCTTCCCAACCGGGGGGGACGTTGATGCTTGTCAGTCCGTCTTCCGAACTAAACACCATATACTCGCCATCAGGATCATAGCTTGTGAACATATCTTTAATTGATTCCCATTCTTCAAGAGCTTCTGCAAGTTCAGCTTCAAAATCAAAAACAGCACTACCCAGGTTCTCAAAAACTAACTGAGGTTCTCCATCGGGAAATATGAAATTTTTCATTGCTTCGGATTCCGTGATGTCCTCCATGCCTTCATCAGCATCAAGCGATTTATTCTTCTTGGCCATTTCTTCCCAGAACTCTTCAGATTTTTCAAGAGAATCGAGGCCGTTCACAATCTGCATTCCTTCGAATGCAAATGTAAATGAGTTTTCTTTACCGACACTTACAGACTGCATGCTTTGTACTTTAGCCATAGGGGAAAATTGCATTGTTGTAGAGAATCGCATGTCGGCAAATATCAGCGACATCATATTCTTCATGAATTTGAATGTCTTTTTATTCTCAAGTATTTTGTCTTTGAAGAAATCTTCATCTTCAGCAATTACAACATCCTCATTTTCTTCACTTTCCATTTCATCTTTATCATCGCTTGCCATCTTTACCAGTGTAGTTCCATCTTCCTGTTCAATAAGCAAGGGCCTTAGAAATAAATTTTCACCACCAAGAGCGTTCATATCCCTGAAATATCCCATGCCGGTTATTATCAGGCTCGATGAATCTTCAGACAATCTCCAGTTAAGCCCCTTCCAGGCATCAATTCCATTGATTTCAGAAATAAATCCGACAAACTCCTTCTTGGCTTCTTCCTCTATTGTTTCTGGATCAGAATTGCCAAAAGGATTTAACGGCATCTGCGCCCGAAACTCCAATTTACCAGTACCGTCGGGATTTATGTAATACTTGTTATCGGATTCGATACACGATGAAAGAAGTGCGATTGATAATGCAAGGTATAACCAATGTACTTTCATTATATGCCTGATTTATTTAGAATAATACGCAAAATAGCAGATTAATTCAAAACTAAGAATAAAAATAATTGCATTATTATTCCTAATTAATTCTCCTCATTTTTAGAGTACTATTATTTAGTAATTTTACAACTCTAAAATTAATTTATTTTCATTTTCATGTATTGGAGTTAATATGAAAAAATTAATATTGCTGTTCATTATGTCGTCCGGAATAATGATTTTTTCACAAGATAAGGCAGATTCATTGCTCAATAAATGGATACCCATGGGAGTTGCCGGGCTTAACATTAGCCAGGTCGCATTCAGCAACTGGTCCCAAGGTGGTGAAGATGCCGTAACTTATACAATCGTGGGAAATTTCAGCCTGGACTACAAGTCTGAAACTTTTGCTTTTACAAATGCTCTTAAGCTTGCCTATGGCCAGACAAAGCTTGGCGAAGATGATTTCAGAACTAATGACAATGAGCTTTATCTTGAAACTGTATATTCACGCAGAATTGGCTGGATAGTTGATCCATATGTCAGTAATCTTGTACGTTCATCTCTATCAGCCGGCTATAAAAATGTTAATGATTCGATGGTGGAAATTGCAAATTTCTTCGATCCTGGCTATATAACTCAATCAGTCGGTTTTACTTATGATAAAGTTGAAGGATTCAAATCCCGGCTCGGTGCTGCTTTCCAGGAAACTTTTACAAGCGAGCACACTCAATACAGCGACGACAAGAAAACTATAGATGAATTAGAAAAATTCAAATTCGAGACTGGTATTGAATCAGTAACTGATGTTTCCTGGAATTTCATGGAAAACATGGTTTATAAAAGCAAGCTAAGACTGTTTACACGATTTGAGGCAATGGATGTATGGGATGTGCGCTGGGACAACGTTATCAGCGCCAAAGTAAATGATATTATTGTTGTCAACCTGAATGTGCTTGTTGTATATGAGCAGGCGCAATCACTTAGAACTCAAATCAAAGAAGCACTTCAACTCGGAATTACTTATACATTGTTTTAATTAAGGGGGTATAATGAGAACACTGGAATATTATTTAAACCAAAGCATGGATTTCCTTGCATACTACATACCAAAAGTATTTTTGGCACTTGTTACGCTGATTATCGGCTTTTGGGTAATAAAGTACATTACAAGGCTTGCTGAAAAAGCTTTAGATAAAAACAATATTGATGTTTCTCTAAGAGGTTTTCTTTCGGGTTTAATTTCCATGCTTCTGAAAGTAATGCTTGTTGTAAGCGTGATCTCGATGGTAGGAATCGAAACAACCTCATTTGTTGCTGTACTTGCTGCTGCCGGCTTTGCAATTGGTTTGGCACTGCAGGGAAGCCTGGGGAACTTTGCGGGAGGTGTATTACTTCTGATATTTAAACCATTCAAAGCAGGTGATTTTATTGAGGCTCAGGGTTACAGCGGTACTGTAAATTCAATTCAAATCTTTAATACTGTACTAAAAACACCGGATAACAAGACTATTATAATCCCAAACGGAGCAATGTCATCCGGGCCTGTTGTAAATTATTCAACCGAAGAACTGCGGCGTGTTGACTTTGTTTTTGGGATTGGATATTCAGATGATGTATCACTTGCAAAGCAAACGCTGAATGATCTAATCGCTGCCGATGAAAGAATATTGAAGGAACCTGTGCACCAGGTAGTAGTTTCAGAGCTGGCTGATTCATCTGTTAACTTTACAGTACGTGTATGGGTTAATGCGGCAGATTACTGGGGTGTGTTTTTCGATATGCAGGAAAATGTTAAGTTTAAGTTTGACGAAAAGGGAATATCAATTCCGTTCCCACAGACAGATGTGCATTTAATAAAAGAGAATAATTGATTCACTTTTCAATCACAGGCGGCATACTGTGTAAATCCCTAAATTACAAGCCGTAAGTGTAACTTTCAGAAGTGGTTTTTTGTTTCTTTAATATTAAGGACCGGAGTAAAAAATGAAAAAGGTAATATTCCTGTTATTGATCTCAACTTTTTGTATTAATTCTCAACCTTGGATGGAAAACCTGCCAAATGAGAATCAATCAAAATTTGATAAAGTAGTATCATCATTTAATGAGTATTTTGAGACCCGCGAACCTGTAAAAGGGAGCGGCTGGAAGCAATTCAAGCGATATGAGGAATTTTGGAAGGAACGTGCGGGAGAATCAGGAATTGTTCCATCTGCCCGGGAAATTTTGAATGAATGGAATAAGTACAATCAAAAGAAAGCAGGCTCTGCTGTTCTCGCTGACGAGGCTGATTGGAAGCTTTGGGGGCCGGTATCAGTTCCACGGAATGAAATCACATACCAATCTGCCGGCATTGGCAGAATCAATATAGTAGAGTTTCACCCTGCAAATCATCAGGTAATCTGGGCAGGTTCTTCAGCCGGTGGTGCATGGAAAAGCACAAACAACGGCGCAACATGGGAGGCTGTCCCAATAACTCAGTATCTTGCCGTTGGTGTTACGGATATTGCAATATCGAAATCTCATACAAACTTTATGTACATGGCCACAGGGGACGGTAACGGTTATTCGATGTCCCGAAATTTTTCCATGGGTATTCTCAAATCTGTTGATGGTGGCGAAACATGGGAATATACTTCAAAAATCCATGAATTTGAAGACCAGTTATTGTATAACAGGCTGCTTATACATCCGGATAATCCGAATATTGTATGGGTGGCTTCAAATGTTGGAATACTGAAAACTACCGATGGCGGGCAGAAATGGAATTTGGTTTCAGATAAATTACACTTCCGGGATTTGGAGTTTAAACCCGGTGATCCAAATGTAATTTATGCCGGCACATATGGAAACGGGGATGCCTATCGCTCTACAGATGGAGGTGACTCATTTCAGGATCTTAACATTACCCAAAATTCCAACAGAGTGGCAATCGCTGTTACAGAATCAAATCCTAAAGTGGTTTACGCCCTCTGCTCAAGGAGTGGTACAAGCAGTTTTAATGCCCTCTTCAAATCAACCGATAGCGGTGATAATTGGCAACTAATGTCGAGCAGCCCTAACATACTGGGAATATCGCCGGAAGGGGCTTCCGGAAGTGGTCTTGGCTGGTACGCACTTGCTTTTACAGTTTCTCCTCAAAATGAAAATTTTGTTTTTGCCGGAAGTGTTAATTCATGGTATTCAAATGACGGCGGCAAGACATGGAAACTAATGACACACTGGCAGGGAAGGTTTGGAGCGCCTTTTATTCATGCAGACCAGCATTTTTTCACATTTCAGCCCGAAACAAATCTTCTTTATTCAGCCAATGATGGAGGCATTTACCGTTCATCCGACTTATTAGATTGGGAAACAATCTCGCATGGAATATCAGTTAACCAGATGTACAGAATCGGCTCATCGCAATCCAGCCCGCATGTTATTTCAGGTTCACAGGATAATGGCACAAATCTATATGACGGAAACTCCTGGTCGCATGTACTCGGGGCGGATGGTATGAGTTGCCTGGTAAGCTATGATAATCCTGATGTTATGTTTGCATCTTATCAAAGTGGTTCTGTTTACAGGAGTTTAGATGGTGGTGAGAATTTCTCGTTTATTTATTCCGCACAGCAGGCTCAGGAAAACTCAGTCTGGGTAACTGAAGTTGAGCAAGACCCGCTCGAACCGAATACAATTTACCTCGGTTATCGCAATATATTTAAATCAGTTCATAACGGGGCACAGTTTACTAAGATTTCCAATTTTTCCGGTGGCAGCAATCCGATAAATGTGATTAAAATCTCGCCGTTTAATAACGATTATATCTATGTATGCAGATGGAGCATGATATTCAAAACTTCGGATGGCGGAGACTCCTGGGACGAACTTTACGACAGCCAGCAAACGATAACTGATATTGAAATTGACCCGCTGAACCCTGACAGGATTTGGTTTACTAAGTCCGGTTATATTGACGGTCAAAAGGTATTTGAATACAAGGATGGAGAAATAACCAATATCTCCGGAACTTTACCAAATGTACCTGTGAATACTATAGTTTACCTGAAAGAATCTGAGGATAAGCTTTTCATAGGTACGGATCTTGGAGTGTTTTACAGAGATAAATTTATGAAAGACTGGGTGCCATTCAACCAGGGGATGCCAAATGTAGTTATTAGCGAACTTGAAGTACAATATCAGACAGGAAAGCTGTTAGCTGGGACATTTGCTCGTGGATTGTGGGCTACAGACTTCAAGAACTGCAAAATTGATGAACCCGTCTTGAGTGTTTACGGAAGCCTTGAGTTTTGTGAAGGTGATAGCGTGGTAATTACTGTTGCAAATGATTTCTCAAATTATAAATGGAACACCGGCGATACTACAAGTTCGATTGTTGTCAAAGAAAGTGGTTCTTTCAATGTTACTGTTCAGAACGAAGATGGCTGCACGGCTTATTCAGAAACTTTAAATTCAGTTATGAACCCTGCACCTGATGTATCCATAAGTGCAAATAAACTTTCCCCGTTCTGTATCGGCGATACGGTTAAACTCTACACACCAAGCATAGGTTATGCTGAATTTACCTGGAATAATAATGAAGAAGGCAGAGAGTTGTTCATCATCGAAGCAGGTGAATACTTCGTGACAGGTTTAACCAGTGCAGGGTGTGTGAAGGCTTCTAATACAATCGAAGCTGAATTCCTCCCAAAAACAGAAGTACCTGTAATCAAGGTTTACAAAAGTAAACTTATTGCCCCTGATGCCGATGAATATCTTTGGATGCACAACGGCAAGATTATAAAAGGAGCGTTTGAAAAAGAGCTTGAACTATTTGACACCGGCGGATATCGTGTTGCTGTCAGGCGTGGCGGGAGCTGCTTTACTTTGTCGCCTGAAGTTGATGTGTTAACAAGTATTGATGATTTATCTTCTGATAACTCTTTAAAAGTTATTCCCCAGCCTGCAAGTGATTATATTGATTTATTAACCTATAAAAAGATTTTTTCTATTGAAATTTATGACTCCCGTGGATTGCTCGTATTCGGGCAAGGACATAACAATAAGAATAATTTGCGTATTGATACTTCAGCATTTTCAACAGGAGTTTATATAATTGTAGCAAATGTTTCAGGCGAAATGCATATTGAAAAATTTATCAAAGAATAGCTTTCATTTTTTCCGGCTTTCTTTCTTTTTCTTTGCTGTAATAACATTTCTACCTGCAAATTTGTATCCAAGGGACGAATCTGAAAGAGGTAAATATATAGGGTTTCTGGAGAAATTTAGTGGGACAGGCAATAACGATAAGCTGCAGAAATATATATACCTAAATAAAAAGAAAATTCAACACAGAAGCAATGCATTTGATGAAATTGAGAAACTGAAGCAATTCTCAAAAGCCCAAACCAATACACAATCAGGAAAGAAATGGAAATCTATTGGTCCTTTTTCAGGCTCTGAAATCAGGCCCGAAAGGAATGGCCTGGGAAGAGTTAATTGTGTTGCATTCCACCCGGAAAAGGACGAAATATGGATAGGTGCTGCTACAGGAGGAGCATACAAAAGTACTGACCGGGGAGCTAATTGGTTACCGATTGAGTTTGGTGATTTGCCGGTAATTGGGGTTTCAGACATTGAATTTACCGGGGATCACATTTTTATTCTGACGGGCGATGCCGAAGCATGGGTGCCGGAGTCAGGGTTCAATTTCGGGCTAATATATTCAATGGATGAAGGGGAAAGCTGGGAGAGAATCTCATTAACCGGTACTGAAAAAGGCTTAATTTTAAGTGATTTGATTATATCAAACAGCGGAGCCATTCTAATAGCAACCGAGGATGGGATTTATTATTCTAAAGATCTTGGTAAATCCTGGGATACGAAGTTCGAAGAGTACTACTTCAGAAACCTGATTTCACATCCTAAAAACAAAGATACCATTTTTGCTTCTACAACTGATATAGATGGGAATAGCCGCCTTTTCAGGTCAAAAGATGGCGGCAAGTCCTGGGAAGAATTAAAAAGATTCCCGGGTGGTATCAGGATTGAAATGGCTGTTAACAATTATGTACCTGATAAACTCTGGGTGCTTTATGCAAATTCACTTTTTGAAGCTGACGGAACAGTGCTTATGACGCCCGATGGCGGCGAAAGCTGGCATACAATCCTACATGAAGATGAAAGAATCGTGAAAGGGGCAGGACATTACAACCTTGCCATTGAAGCTATCCCGATGTGGGAAAACGGTGACCTCAAAGTAGATATTTATGCAGCAGGCATTAATATTTCCTGCATAAAAAACAAAGTTGATGTTATTGATATAAGTAAAGGTGTGCATGTTGACCATCATAAGTTAAAGCGTTCTCCATACGACAGCTTGTTATACTCATGTAATGATGGCGGTATTTTCAGGTATAATCCGGAAACAAAGATTTGGGAAGATCTTAGCAAAGGACTGGCCATTACACAATTCTACAGGCTCGGTGCAAATCCGGTTCACGAGAGTTTGTTATTCGGTGGTGCACAGGATAACGGCACGTTAAGAATGAAGTTGCGGGATTGGAGCGAAGTTGGCGGCGCCGACGGGATGGAATGTATAGTCCATCCGAAAAATCCTCAAATAGTTTATTCTTCCATACAGCGGGGTGAAATATTCAAATCAACAGATGGCGGAAAATACTTCGACAAACATATTTCACACAAGATTTCGGAATTAAAGCCTTGGATTGCTGACTTTTTAGTATTACCCGGAGAAAGGGATACAATAATTGTTGGCTACCAAAACTTGTGGATGATAACTGATGATGGTGAAACTGTAGAAAAACTGACCGATATTACATCCTCATATGAATTTATAAAAGACGTTGAAATTCCTGATAATAGCCCGGGCAGGATTCTATTTGCCAAAGGAATTAATGTATATTCAATTGATCTAAAAACTAAGGATTTTGAAAGCAAGTTTTTCCATACCGGCATTGTAAGCGATATTGTGTCTGATGGAGAATCCGGTTTTTTCGTTACAACAATAGATGATTTCAAACCCCGGGTTCTTCATATTGCTGAAAAAAATAAAGATTTAACTGCAAACATGCCGGAGCTTTCCGTTTACAGCCTTGAATATATAGTTGAAGCTGACAGGCTGTTTGCAGGCACTGACCTCGGCGTTTTTGAATATCAAAATGATGAGTGGATACTTTTAAAAAATGGAATGCCTTACTCTGTTGTTTATGAGATCGAATATCATCCGTTAAGCGGAAAATTGCTTGCTGCAACATACGGAAATGGCATGTGGGAACTCGATTTAAAGGCCTGTAATATTGAAAGGCCGGTTTTTTCTCATCAGGACACAGTTGTGCTTTGCGGTGAAGAGATAATTGACTTAGAACCAATAAACTATGATGAAAAACTGATTTATATCTGGCAGGATGGGTCTAAAGGCTCAAGTAGGACGATAAGCAGGGCAGGAGAGTATTATGTTTCCTCAATTGATGAATCGGGTTGCGGCTCGACGTCTGAATCTATATATGTCCTGAAGGCTGAAAAACCTGATATATATTTTCATTTTTCAAAAAATGTAATGTGTAATGGTGATACACTCTTAGTCCACGCCGGAATTAATAACTACAGCCCGGGCGATTTGGAATTTACCTGGTCCGACGGAAAAAAGGGCAATGCGAGGTTGATATCGAAACCGGGCGAATATAAATTAACAGCAAAAAGTGAAATCGGGTGTGAATCTGATACTATTAGAATCAATATCCTTGCATCTGAAATAAGTAATCCGATTATTCAAAAGAAAGGCGATGAACTAATAACCATTGAAGGATTTGAATACTTGTGGTACAAGGATGGCATCCTGTTACCTGAAGAGTCAGGGAAAAAATTGAAAATAAGAGGAAGCGGTAAATACTTTGTCAAGATTTCGGATGAGTACGGATGTTCTGATTCTTCAGAAGTCTATTCAGTAAATTTTAATGAATCCTCCGGAAATATAAAATACTCTGTCTATCCAAATCCGGCAAGCGAATCAATTATTATAGAAGGCGAGTTCCTCGAACCGGCGGCTTTATCAATCTACATTTATGATGTTAATGGCAAAGAAATATCAAGGACTCAATTTGAATCTAATAGTGATTACTTTTATAAGTCTATCAATATAAGTGCTTTGTCAGCAGGTGTATATTATATTGCTTTTAGCGTGGATAATAGAATTACAACTCATTCATTCATAAAACATTAGATTTCTCATTACGTTCTAATGCTTAGGAAGTTTCGTATTCTTAATCGAATCGAAAGAAAAATTGTAACTTTCTCGTCAGAGGAATAGTCATTAATGGAAAGATTTTTATCAATATAGAATTAAATCAAAATGAACAAAAAGAGCTCTTTAATTTTACTAATCCACTTCATGTTTTTAACCGGCCTCTCAATATCTTATGGTCAATTAAACTTCGATTACCTCGAAAGCATCGAGAAACCCACAATTCATAATTTCATAAAAGCATATGATTTAGAAGCTTCAAAATCTGAAAAAAAACTGCCGGGTTGGAAACAATACAAACGTTGGGAGTATTTCTGGGAGCAAAGGCTTGGAAAATCCGGTGAGTTAATTTCTACTGAGATTGCTGTGCAAATTTACAACGAAGCACAGAAATTCTATAATGACAATAAGATTGGTAGCCGTACGCAGGCAGCGCAATGGGTGAATATGGGGCCGAATTTACACAGCAATATAGCCGGTCACGGTAGGGTAAACATAGTAAGAATAAATCCCTCTAATGACAATGATTTGTGGATTGGCACAGCAGGCGGTGGTGTCTGGCGTTCTCAGAATGGTGGAGTTACATGGACGAATTTCCCTTTTACAGAATTTCTTTCTCTTGGGGTTTCAGATATAGCAATTTCACCAACAAATCCCCAGGTAATCTATGTTTCTACCGGTGATTTTGATGGTATGAGCTCAACCCTTTACGATGCTTATAGCGTTGGAATCATCAAAACAACAAATAGTGGCAACACCTGGGAATTCACATCAGCTCAGTATGAACTGGACAGGAATGTCTTTTTTAGCAGGTTGTTGATTGACCCGAACAACCCGGATATAGTTGTTGCCGGCTCTACAAGTGGTATATACAAAACTACTGATGGTGGCGCTACCTGGAGCAATACTTTACAATCCGGGGCAATATCAGACATCGAGTATTTCCCTGCTGACTATGATAATATGTATGCTACTTTGTTTTCACGCAATGGAAATGCAGGGTTTTACAAATCAACCAACGCTGGAACATCGTGGCAGTTTGTAGAATCATTTGCGGATGCTAACAGAATAGCTATTACAGTTTCGCCGGCTAATCCTGATAAAATGTATGCTCTCCTTAGCCATACAAATAACGGCTACCATTCGTTTATGGTACTAGACAGGCAGGCAAGCGATGAGTTTGTTGTGCAATCATCAATATCAACAGTAGGAAATTTACTCGGCTGGGGAACCGGTAGCAGTAATGACGAAGGTGGCCAGGGTTTTTATGATTTATGTATAGCAGCCAATCCGAATAATGAAAATGATATTTATATCGGTGGAATAAATATCTGGCGTTCAACAACAGGCGGCAGGACATGGGCGCTAAATGCCCACCAATGGGGAGCGCAGGGCAAACCTTATGTTCATGCTGACCAACACGACCTCTTGTTCTCTCCCAACGGGGACAGGTTGTACTCTGCCAACGACGGAGGTATGGATTATACATCAAATGGCGGAAGCTCATGGAGAAGCATCAGCGAAGGTATTGAAGCTTCTCAATTTTACAGGCTTGGCGGTTCTGCACAAAATTCTAACTTGATATATGCAGGCGCCCAGGACAATGGTACGAGCAGGTATCTGAACGGCAACTGGGTAAGTGCCAGTGGAGGAGACGGAATGGAAGCTGTTGTTGATCCAAATAATCAAGACCGTGCCTATGTTTCTTCACAGTTGGGAAATATAAGAAGGAGAGACCCAAATACCGGCCAGTTTCGCTCAATGCTTTCCGTGAACATTGTTGGAGAAAATGCCTCATGGCTGACTCCTTACCTCGTGCATGAAGTAAAATCCAATAGAGTATATGCAGGATATATCAATGTCTGGCTTCATGAAAATTACGGAGCTGATAATAACTGGACAAAGATCTCTAATTTCTCAACACAAAATACTTTGAGGACTCTTGCTATTTCTCCGAAAAACGAGAATTATATATATACAGCGACCTGGAATACCATGAATGCAACAACCAACGGTGGAAATACATGGGAAATCATCCTCAGTTCGAATTCATCAATAACTTACATATTTCCACATCCTACTATGCAGGAAAGAGTGTATATAACCAAATCGGGATTTGTAGAAGGTGATAAAGTTTACATGTATGATGGTACAAATTGGCACAACCTGAGTGGTAACCTTCCTAACGTACCCGTAAATTGCGTTGTTTACCAGAAAGATTCGCCTGACAGGATTTATGCCGGTACTGATATCGGAGTATTTTACTCTGATTACAACTCATCCTTCTGGATGCCTTACGGCGAGGGCCTTCCAAATGTTGTTGTATCAGAGCTTGAGATAAATTACAACTCAAGGAAATTAAGAGCATCAACCTATGGCAGGAGCTTATGGGAAACCGATTTACTTGATTGCGATTTGGAACCTGTCCAGGTTAATGTAAAGGGTGATTTAACCTTTTGCGAAGGAGAGTCGGTAATTCTCGAAGCAGCTCAGAATTACCCTTCATATCGTTGGTCAAACGGTGCAACTACAAAGAGCATTGAAGTATTTGAATCAGGAACTTACAGCCTGATGATTCCGACCGGTGAATGTTCTGCAAAGTCAATCGCCATTACTGTCAATGTACTGAATGTTGGAAATCTGGAAATTAATCCTTCCCAGGATGGCAAGTTTTGCGAAGGCGACACTGCAATACTTTCCGCTTCATTTGGTTTTCCCCTTGACTCATATGAATGGAGTGACGGAACAAAATCAAGAAGGCTTGAAACAACATTACCGGGAACCTATACGGTTACTGCTTTGACCAGTGACGGGTGTCCTGTTGAATCAGAATCATTTGAACTTGAATTTATGCCAAGGCCGGAAAAACCTGAAATCCTTCCGGCTGGGAAAGACCTCACTGCACCTGAAGCTGATAATTACCAGTGGTACCTTAACGGTGATAAATTATCCGGGGCAAATAAAAGAGTTTTGACACCGATTGTACCTGGGGAATACCAGGTTGAAGTTTTCAATGAACATGACTGTTCAAGCATTTCAGATGTTTATAATTTAATTACTTCTGTTGAAACAAATTCCGAAAGCATTTTCAATATTAGCCCAAATCCCTCAAACGGATTGTTCAGGCTCGAAACTGACTATGATGGCATAATCGGAAAACGTGCTGAAATAACCGATATGCTCGGCAGAAAGATACTGAAATTAACGATAGAGAATATTACTGAAATTAATTTGAGCAGTTCACCGGCAGGTATTTATCTGCTTACAATTGAGCTTGGAAATCAGAGATTAAATTACAAACTGATAAAGAAGTAATTTCATTTTTATTGAAAATTAATTTAAAACCCCGTAGATTTACGGGGTTTTTTATTTGGTACAAAATGATTGCATCGCTAAACGGAAGGCTAATATTTAAATCTCCCACTGAAGTAATTGTAGAGTGCGCCGGAGTTGGTTATTCTGCATCAATTTCTGTCAAATGTTCTGAAAACCTCCCAGATAAGGGTTCAATTGTAAATTTATCAACTATGCTAATTCCGAGAGATGATTCACTGAATCTATATGGTTTTATTGATTCAGGGGAAAAGGAGATGTTTAAAAGCCTTATTTCAGTCTCAGGGATTGGCCCTAAAATGGCAATAGGCATACTTTCGGCTATCACTGTGGAGGAATTGCGGGAAACATTGCTTGGCGGCAATTTGCCGGCTTTAAAGAAATTACCGGGTGTAGGTAAAAAAACTGCCGAGAGGCTCCTCGTTGAACTCAAAGATAAAATGTTAAGCCTGGGTTATTCAGGAATTGAATCTGTTGCCGGTTTAAACCGAATGATCCATGATGAAGCGATTTCCGCTCTGGTAACGCTTGGCTATGCAAGGTCCGTTGCTGAAAAAAGCGTGGCGATGGCTTTGAAGTATAAAGATTCCGGGGATATTGATTCAGAATCCTTAATTAAAGAATCACTAAAAATTGCAATGAAATGATATTGGTTATTCCTTCAATAAATTTGACTAAAGGGCATTGCTTCGATTGTATTGTTGGCGAATCAGGTACAGAAAAGCTCTATAGCAACCTGGCTGCAAATATTTCGTTATTCGCACAGTTATTACGACGGGAAAATTCTAAAAGCATTCATATCAGGGATATTGACTCCTTCGACGGGAATAATACAAATGAGAACCTCGAATGCGTTATAAATGCTGTCGGGAAGGTAGATATTCCAATTCAGTTTTCGCGAATGTTCTCCTCCCTTGATGAATGTGATAAATTGCTGGAAAGCGGAGTGTACAGGATAATAATTGACTCTAAAAGCCATTTAATAAATGACTCCGCAGTGTTAATAGATAAATACAATAGCTCAAGAGTAGCTATTGGAATAGAGTACACAGATGGCGATGACATTAGTAGCTGTTTAAAAGAATTCAGAAACTGCGGAGGTGAAAGGGCAATTTATTCCAATATCAATTGGGATCCTTTAAACAATGATTCTGATTTTACTATTGCCTTGAAAATTGCCGGTGATTTTAAAATCCGCCTTACTTTGGACAATGCTGTATCTAATTACCGACAATTGGCAGCTATAAGTAACATTGGCGCCCCGTGGATTGATTCTGTAATCATCGGCAAACCATTGTATTTGAATAATTTCCCTTGCCAGAAAATATGGCGGATAGCAGAATCGGAACTCGAAAGGAATTAATACTTCAAAAGGCTTCAAAGGCTGTTAAAAAATTTGTATTTTGCATGATTGTTTTCTCGGGAAAACAGCCATTAATAGTAGTTGTATGACAGGGAAAAGAAAAAATCCGGAGTTAACATGCCACATTTAGTGATAGATGGACAAAGACTTGAAGCGGCGGACGGAAAAACAGTTATCGAAGTGGCTTATGAAAATGGGATGACTATTCCTCACTTCTGCTGGCATCCCGAATTGAGTGTTGCCGGTAATTGCCGTATGTGCCTTGTTGAAGTGGGAATGCCGCGCAAGCTGCCCGATGGTAGTTTTGAAAAGGATGAAAACGGGGATACTAATATCGGATTTTTCCCAAAACTGCAGATTGCATGTGCCACGTATGTGACGGACGAAATGGTTGTGAATACCAGATCCGAACGTGCAGTTGAGGCACAGGAAGCAGTTATGGAATTCCTCCTGATTAACCATCCTCTCGATTGCCCTATTTGCGATGAAGCAGGTGAATGCAAACTCCAGGAATATGCTTTCAGGCACTCGAAAGGAGAAAGCCGGTTTGAAGAACGGAAAAACCACAAACCAAAACGCCAGGTATGGGGACCCAATATTCTTTTTGATGCTGAGCGTTGTATAAGTTGCTCACGTTGCATCAGGTATGCAAAAGAGCAGGCAGAACAAGATGTCCTGACTTTTGTTCAAAGGGGAGACCATGTTACTATCGAACTTTTTGAAGGTACTCAATTCGATAGCCCCTACTCAATGAATGTAATTGAAATATGCCCTGTTGGAGCTCTGACAAGCCCCGATTTCAGATTTAAATCGCGTGTTTGGGAAATGAGCTTTAACGACTCAATTTGCCCCGGTTGCGCAAAAGGCTGTAATATAAAAATTGGTGTTAGGAACAACGAGATTCTCAGGTTGCAACCACGTTCGAATCCTTATGTTAACCGTTTCTGGATGTGTGATCATGGCAGGCTTACACAATATAAATTTGTAAATGAGGCACGGATAACTGAACCACATATTAAAGAAAACGAAAGATTTAAGGATTGCACTTGGAAGGAAGCTGTAGAATTTACGTCATTCCATTTGAAGAAGTTTAAACCACATGAGATAATGGTGATAGGTTCTCCTCAAACGACAAACGAGGATAATTACCTGCTTCAAAAGTTTGCAAAAAAAGTACTTAGAACTTCGAACATTGATTTCTTTAGAACAAAAAATGAAAACTTCCAGGATAACTACCTTCGCGTTTCCGACATGACGCCTAATACTACCGGTGCTATTGAAGTCGGAGTAAAACCCGGGCATGGTGGAATCAATATTAGTGATTTATCTGAAAAGCTAAATTACGGTCACATCAGGGCGCTATTTGTAATGGATGAGGACTTTTCAGATCATGGACATTTATTTGACACTATCAAAGAGCTGGACTTCCTTGTTGTTCTTACAAGCAATGAGTCAAAACTTGCGAACATTGCTGATGCAGTCTTGCCAATTACTACATACGCTGAATCGGAAGGAACTTTTACTAATATTGAGGGAAGGGTACAGTATCTTGCTCCTGCCCTTGTTACTAAAGATAATTACCGGTTCATGGGTATGAAAATGAGCCGCATAGATAAATTTGGAGCACATAATGACCGCTGGACACAACATGAGAAACGAAATTGCAAACAAAGCTGGCGAGCTATACAGATGATTGCGAACTTGTTGGAAGCTAACTGGGATTACAGTGTTTCTGAGGATGTTTTCATGGAAATCAGCGAGAATATCAACTCATTCCACGGAATGAGTTACGAATTACTGGAAAAATACCAGGGGCTTGTTCTTGGAAAAGCAAATTCACCTGATGAAAAAGTGGTTAATTATGTGTCGCACGAAATGAAACCGAGCATCTAACACGGAATTAAAATGACAGAAATACTGGTTATACTTATTGAAGCGGCTATTAAAGCAGCGGTTATTGTTAACCTGATACTTGTTGCTGCAGCAGTTTCGGTTTATGCAGAACGCAGGGTTTCAGCATTCATTCAGTTAAGGCTTGGCCCGAACAGGGTAGGACCATTTGGTCTGTTTCAACCATTTGCCGATGTTTTCAAGCTATTCATGAAGGAAGACGTTGTTCCAAAGGCAGCAGATCCCTTCTTTCACCGGCTTGCGCCTGTGATTGCATTAGGTATCGCAATTGCAGTTTATGCTGTTATCCCATTTGCACATTATGTAGAGATTGGAGGGCAGAAAATATACCTCGGAATAGCGCCTGATGTAAATGTCGGTGTGCTTTTCATACTTGCTATGACCTCAGTGGCTGTTTACGGAATCACTCTTGCAGGCTGGGCATCTAATAATAAGTACTCACTGCTCGGAGGCCTTCGTTCAGCCGCACAGATGATTTCATATGAGCTTTCTATGGGCCTTTCTTTAATTGGCGTATTTATGGTTGCCGGCTCTGTTTCTTTGAATGATATTGTTATTGACCAGGCTGGATGGCGTTGGAATATTCTTATTCAACCTTTAGGATTTATCATTTTTTTAGTGGCATCATTTGCCGAAACCAACAGGGCGCCTTTCGATCTTCCCGAAGCAGAGCCTGAACTTGTCGGCGGTTTTAATACAGAATACAGTGGTATGAAATTCGGCATGTTCTTCCTTGCCGAGTATGCAAACATGGCAACAGCATCTGCATTCATTACTCTTGTTTTTCTTGGCGGTTGGATGCTGCCGTTTGATATTGGATTCGCACCCGGTTCTATTGAGCTTGCATTAGCCCAATTCGTTTGGTTCCTCGCTAAAGTTGCGTTTATTATGTTCTTTTTTATCTGGGTACGCTGGTCAATTCCGCGTTTTCGTTATGACCAGTTGATGAACTTGGGTTGGAAAGTAATGCTTCCTCTTGCCATATTGAATGTAGTAATAACCGGAATTGTAATTTTGATTTTTGGCAATTAAAAATAAAAATGCAGGCTTACGTCAGCAAATAAAATGAATAAATTGTTGGAATATAAATGAATATTACAAAAAATACCCAAGCACAAAGGCTGTCCTTTTGGGAGAAACTCTACCTGCCCGAAATAGCAAAAGGCCTCGGGCTTACACTTTCATTTATGTTCAAGCCAAAATTCACACGCCAATACCCGGAAGAGCGTTTTGAACCCACCGGTTCATACCGTGGCCGACCGGTACTTGTTGAGGAAGAAGATGGCGAACGCTGTGTTGCTTGCAGTCTTTGTTCAAGAGTTTGCCCTGCTCTTGCAATTGAAGTCCAGGCATCTGAAACTGAACGCGATAAAGAGCGCTACCCTGTAAAATTTGAGATAAATATGCTCCGGTGCATATTCTGTGCATTCTGCGAAGAAGTCTGTCCCGAAGAGGCAATCGTAATGAGCAAGGATTACGACATTGTATTTACAAGCCAACAGGAAGCAATTCTGGGCAAAGACAAGTTGCTTGTTCCCGTTGCACAACTACAGGACAGGTTGGAATTCCTCCGCCAGTATAAGTAAGTCGCTAGCCTGATAGTTATAAGTTGAAATATTAAGAAAATACAAAGGGCGGTTCATCTAACCGTCCATGCATTTTGTTGTTTAAATGCCGTATTTTTAATCTAACGACTTACGACTACCGACTAAAGATAATTCCTATGGCATTACAAATTCTTTAGCAAGAGATAAATAGCCATTAGAAGTTGAATTAAGCCTGATTTTTTTCACATCGCTGTAATCAGGGTCATTGTACCATGCCCTGGCATTCTCTTCGGTTGGGAATTTAAGAACAACGACACACCCAAGTGGTTTCCCTTCATATGTTTGTGTTTCATAATCTGCAACTATAATTTCTGCCTGATGCTTTATGAGTAAAGGTATTACACCTTCTACGTATGGCCCGTAAGCTTCTTTGTCATTAATATCATAGGTTGCAATAAGATATGCTGACATAATAATTCCTTGCTTGATGAAAAAGAGAAGGAATATAATTAATTATTGTTAATAATTTACAATTCCCTAAACTATTTACTCTTAGGGCATTCCTGCCTTTTTTATATATTTACTATTGAAAAAGTTAACTAATTACTTAATCCTAATCTGTGGGGAGAATATGCGTACACTTTTATGTTTACTGGCCGTCGTTGTGTTGATGGTATCTTGTACAAACAAAAAATCTGAAGAAATGGAAAAAATTAGAAATGAAGAGATGAGTTTCAAAACTTTTGCCGATAGTCTCCAGGATGTGATAGCCCCGGCTTACAAAGAAATGGCGATTTCTTATTGGGATGCTTCGATAAGCGGAGCCAAAGAGGATTATGAGAAATCCGCAAACGCCGAAATGTTTCTGAATAAGATTCTATCGGATACAAAAGCATACAATTCTTTAAGTGGCTTCGTTGAAAGAAACCTTGTTAAAGACACCACTCTCTCAAGGCTACTGGATGTGCTATATCATGAATACAAAGCAAAACAGCTCGATGAGGAACTGCTCAATAAAATGACAAAGATGCAGAATGGGATTGAACAGAAATATTCGAATTACAGAGCCAGAGTTGGGGATAAAACATATTCTGACAACGATGTTGAGGATATGCTTAAAAATGAAACAGACAGCAAAAAGCTGGAGACTATCTGGAAAGCTCATAAGGAAATAGGCCCGCTTGTGGCAGAAGATATTATTGCGCTTGTTAAAGTCAGGAATGAGGCAGCACAGAAGCTTGGTTACAAAAATTATCATCAGATGAGCCTTACTCTCTCGGAGCTTGACCCGGAATGGCTCGAGAAGTTCTTCGATGAGCTTGACGAGATGACCGGCGAAACTTTTGCCGGGCTAAAGAAAGAAATTGATGAGAAACTGTCGGCAAGGTTCGGAATCGAACCGGAAGAGATGATGCCCTGGCACTACCAAAACCGCTACTTCCAGGAAGCACCGAAGATTTACGATGGCGACCTTGACGAGTATTACAAAGGCAGAAAACTTGAAAACCTTACAAATTACTATTATGCATCAATTGGCATGGAAATAAGCGATATGCTAACCAAAAGCGACCTCTACGAAAAGGAGGGCAAAAATCAGCATGCATATTGTATTGATATTGACAGGGACGAACCTGATGTACGTGTGCTTTGCAACATAAAAGAGAACTCAAGCTGGATGGAAACCATGCTCCATGAATACGGCCATGCCGTTTACCAGAAGTATGTTGGCAAGGATTTGCCTTGGGCGCTTAAAACACCAACCCACATCTTCACAACTGAGGGCGTTGCAATGCTCTTCGGCAGGTTTGCCACAAACGGCGATTGGATGAAAGATATGGGTGTGGTATCCGCAGAAGATGCAGATATGGCAGGCGAACTCGGCTGGAAGATGCTACGCCTGCAGCAGCTAGTTTTCAGCCGCTGGGTACAGGTGATGTATCGTTTTGAAAAAGGTATGTACGAGAATCCGGATCGGGATTTAAACAAGTTGTGGTGGGATTTAGTCGAAAAATATCAGATGCTCAGGAAACCTGAGGGCAGGAACATGCCGGACTGGGCAACGAAGATTCATATTGCTTCCAGCCCGTGTTATTACCACAACTACCTCCTTGGCGAGATATGGGCATCGCAATTCTACAGCTATATTGCCGAAAATATAGTAAATAACACGAGAACCAGTTTCTACAACAACAATGAGGCGGGTAAGTTCCTGGTTGAAAAAGTATTCGCCGTCGCCAATCTTTATAAATGGGACGAGATGATAAAACGTGCAACCGGCGAGAGCCTAACACCCAAATATTATGCAAAGCAATTTGTAAAATAGAGGAACAATCCTAAGGGGGCGAATGATTATTCGCCCCTATATATTATTAATTCCTTTCTACCCGACTAACTAACTATCTGACTATTTATCTCATTTTCTCGTCTTAACATCTTAGATGAATATACGAGTTGAGGCAAATGAACTTCAAAGATTATTATAAAATACTTGGTGTGGAGAAGAACGCAAGCGCTGATGATATTAAAAAGGCATACCGCAAACTTGCGCAGAAGTATCATCCCGATAAAAACAAGGGCAATTCTGAGGCTGAAAACAGGTTCAAGGAAATTTCCGAAGCCTACGAAGTGCTCAAGGATCCGGAAAAGCGCAAGAAATATGACACTCTGGGTTCCTCATACAACAGATACAGGAACACGGGCGGTAATCCGGGCGATTTTGACTGGTCGCAGTGGACTACTGGGCGCGGCGGCTCTCAATCGCATGGCACAGGCGATTTCTTTGGCGAGGGTGGTATGTCAGATTTCTTTGACAGGATTTTCGGTGGTTTTGGCGCACGTGCCGCTCGCTCAGGAGCATACAGACCGGGGAATTTCAGGCAGCGCCAGCAAAAAGGTCAGGACTACCAGACAGAAGTAACCCTGACCCTTGAAGAAGCATACAGTGGTGTGTCACGGCTGCTAAAAGTAAACGAGGATTCGCTTGATATAAAATTCCGCCCGGGAATCAGGGACGGACAGACATTAAAAATAAGCGGGAAGGGCATGCCCGGAAGCGATGGCGGACCGGTAGGCGATTTGATTATTAAAGTGAAAGTTCAGAAAAATTCCAATTACGAGCGAAAGGGAAACGATTTATATACTAAACTTAATCTTGACTTATATACCGCAGTCTTGGGCGGTAAAGCAAAACTTAACACATTCACAGGCAACATTGAATTAAACATTGCACCCGAAACACAACAAGGAAAACTACTTCGACTTTCGGGAAAGGGAATGCCGGATTATAACGGAAGCACCCCCGGAGATTTATATGTTAAATTGAACATAGAAACACCACGAAAGCTTAAAGAAAGCGAGAAAGAGCTTTTCAGGCAGTTGCAAAAGATAAGGGCGAAATAAGAGTAGTAGAGACGCATTATCTTGAGTCGCTACTATCTTAAAACGATTTACAGCCACTACTTTTTCCAGGCCGGCAACCTTCCGGGAGTGTAAGGAGCTTTCATCTCTTCCATTTTCTTCTCAATTGCTGCAATCTTGGAATTACTAAGCACCTTAAGATCTGCAATAACAACCTCGAGTTCCGAGCCTATCAGCTTGTACATATCCATGTTGGTCTTTGTTGGCTCAGACCTGCTCCACCACATGCCGTAGAGGACGATTTCGAGCCTGTCTTTCAGTCCGGGTGTTGATTGAGCATTGCGGGATGCTCTTGCTTTGTCGCCATTTAATTCCATATCGATAAGATCTAACTCATGCTTTAAATCACGCATTTGGTTGTAAAGCTCAATATCAAGGCTACCAGTAAGTTTGAGCGAAGTATTTATCTTGTCAAGCTTGTCGTATTGTTCCCTGATGTACCTGTCTGTTCCATAAACAGCCCGTTGCAATTCCTGGATATCCCGTTGGAAGGCAAGCAGTTTTTGCTCGTCCTGCACCTCTAAAGTAGTATTATTTAGCGGTATGCAATTAAAGCTCACCTGTGGGCTGATAACTTCCATCTTCCCGTCTTTTACTTTTATCATCTCGACATAGTACGTTCCGGGCAAGACTGGCATGCCTGAGTGTTTGTTTGGATCAGTCTTTTCTGTTACGGGTGATGTGTCCGGGTAACGCAGATCCCATACTATGCGTTGTATTCCGGCTTTATTAGGAGCCTTTAACGTACGGATTACATTCTTCCTGCTGTCAAGAATCCTGAATCCATAGAAGGGAGCAATTTCAAAATCTTCCTTCCAAAGTTCTTCGAACCCCGGGTAAAGCGGTGGTTTTTCTGCTTCCGTAAGCTTTTTTGAAGAGTCCCGGCGAATATCTTTAAGAGTCTTGAGAGGCTCTTTAATGTAATATGTAAACACAGCTCCGAACGGATGATTCTCACCCCGGTAATAATTAGCGCCCTGGGAACGTCTGCCCTTTGAGCGGTCTTCAATATACATTAGTGCGTCTTTTACAGGGAAAATGTGGTTTTCTTTTTCCAGAAGTTCTTCGTTAACCGTACGGAGAGGCGAGTAGTCATCGAGGATATAAATACCGCGTCCGAATGATGCCAGCGCCAGGTCATTTTCCCTGCGTTGTACATCAATATCTTTTATGCATATAGTTGGGATTCCGCTTTTAAGCTGAATCCAGTTCTTACCGCCATTAATTGTGAAAAACAAGCCAAACTCGGTTCCCGCGAAAAGCAGATTCGAATTCTCATGGTCTTCCGAAAGAGTATGGACAGTTCCATTTTCAGGTAAGTCCCCTGAAATGGACACCCATGATTTGCCTTTGTCGGTGCTCTTGAGAATATATGGCTTAAAGTCCCCTTTTTTACGGTTGTCGAATGCACTATAAACAAAGTTTACATCATGAAGAGATGCTTCAATGTCAGCTACATAAGTGGTGTCGGGCACACCGGGGAACATGCCGTATTTTGTCCATGTCTTGCCTTCATCTTCGGTTACCTGTATCAGCCCGTCGTCTGTCCCTATATATAGCAAACCTGCCCGGAGTGTAGATTCAGTAAGGGAAACAATATTGCCATATTGCGAAGTAGATGCATTTTTGGCAACTGCCTCCGGTTCCCAAATTTTTCCCATGACCGGGAGCTTGTTCCTGTCAATCTGCCTTGTCAGGTCGCCGCTGATTTTAGTCCATGAGTTGCCCCTGTCCTCGCTTTTGAATAACTTATTTGCAGCAAAGTACAATCGAGAGCCTTTGTGCGGGCTTATGATAAGGGGTGAATTCCAGTTCCAGCGAAGCATTTCATCTTTGTCAGGCTGAGGCTGTATTCCTGTAATCTCTCCACTTTGCCTGTCGTACCTCACAAGCCATCCATATTGCGGTTGTGAGTAGATTATGTCGGGATTGTCGGGGTCAATCTGCGTTTTGAATCCGTCTCCACCAACAGTGAATATCCAGTCGTCGTTTGTAATTCCGTATTGACTCGTTGTTCTTGTATAAGTACCGAGAGTATTATTATCCTGTGTTCCACCATAAACACTGTAAAATGGACTGTCATTATCCGCTGTCACGCGATAGAATTGTGTTACAGGAAGGTTCTCGACAAAATCCCAGTTCCCACCCCGGTCATAGGATATATATATCCCTCCGTCGCCACCAATCATTATATGGTCAGTGTCATCAGGATTAATCCAAAGCGCATGGTCGTCAACATGCCTTTCGCTGAGGTTCAGGCGCTCGAATGTCTTGCCTCCATCAAGAGTGTAGTTTGTATAAGTATCTACGGAAAATACAATATCCTCATCTTCCGGGCCGCAAAATAGTTCCTGGTAATATTGTGCACTGCGAGTGTTGTAATCGCTTCTTTTATCCCAAGTGGCGCCGCGGTTAGTCGAACGGAAAAAACCACCCTTATCTTCTTCGGCTTCAACCAATGCATATAGTATGTCAGGATTAACAGGAGAAATAGCAAGGCCAATCCTGCCAACATATCCTCCGGGTAAACCGCTTGTCAGCTTATCCCATGTTTTGCCTGCATCAGTTGATTTGTAAACAGCACTTTCGGGACCTCCATTGATAAGTGTCCATACATGGCGCCTTCGCTGGTAAGAGCTACAATAAAGCACATCCGGATCCCGCGGATCATAAACAAGGTCGGAAACACCGGTGTTTTCACTGATTTCGAGTATTTTTTCCCAGGTCTTGCCGGCATCAGTAGTTTTATATAACCCTCTGTCATCTCCCGAACGCCAGAGAGGGCCCTGAGCCGCCACGTAAACAATATTGGAGTTTCTGGGGTCAATCAAAATTTTGCCAATGTGTTCTGATTCCTTTAACCCCATATTTTTCCAACTCTTCCCGCCGTCAATGGATTTATAGACACCATCGCCATAAGAAACAGAGCGCTGGGAGTTGTTCTCTCCGGTTCCTACCCAGACAACATGGTGATTATTAGGGTCAATTGAAACACAGCCAATCGAATATGACCCTTCATTATCAAATATTGGTGAAAATGTCGTTCCGCGGTCGGTGGTCTTCCAGACACCGCCGGATGCGACTGCAACATAGAATTCATTTATATTTGATGGATTTACGGCAAAGTCAATAATTCTTCCGGATGTTACTGCCGGCCCGATTAATCGTAATTTCAAACCGCTGAAAGTTGATGATTTCATCTTCTTTTTATCATCGTCTTTATCCTTCTTGTCTTCTGCCGCAACAGTAAAAAGTGTTGCAATAAGTAATAATACTGTTAAAATTCTAAATTTTTCCATGTATACTTCCGTATATTGTATCATACAAACAATTAATCAAAAAAGGCTATTTAAAATATTAGCCCAAAACAAGAGTGTTAAGATAATTAATTCACTTTGGAAATCCATGTAATGGCAAGCCGCCTGTTATATATTTTTTTGTCCTTTTTAATTCTTAAGCCGCTTTTGTCTCAGAATTTGCCCTTAAGTGAAATTGACACTACCGACAAACTCAGGTTCGGGTTAATTGGTGGTGTAAGCCTGATTAACAACCAAACAAGCATTCCACTTTATCCTTTCGGAGGTGATTGCGGCAGTTATTCAGATGGCGATGACATTGGCTACTATGCAGGCCTTGCATTTAATTATAAAATTATACCTGATTTCATTCTTGCGGATTTCCGTGCTTATTACGAGAAGCGGCCACTTACTTTAAGCCTCGATACCAGCCACTACGAAGTCTATGTAGAAAGCAGGGATGATTATGAAATGCTTGTAAGGGGATTCAGGTACGATGCAGAGCTCCAATACATTGCACTTGACTTTGGAATAAAAGTCAATGCATTTTATCCATTTGAGGCACTGAAAGGTATACCACTTTATCTCAGGGGCGGTCTTGAAGCCGGTGAACCATTGATTGGGACAAATTTTGAGAATTCAGAACAAATAATTAGTCCGATTGAAAAAAGATATCCTGATGAAACAAAACGACTGATTATTGAGTCAGGAAAACTTACTGAAGCAGGCACAGCCACTGGTGCTTATGCGGGGATTACAACCGATATAAAGCTTGCCTCAGGCATGATTGTCAGTCCGGAAATCACATATCGATGGGGCTTAAATTCCCCTGTTGAGGAATATGACTGGACAAGCAATATTATCAGGGCCGGGGTTGGAATAAGCTGGGAATTTGGAGGTGGCGCACCTGAGCCGGAACCCGAACCTGAGCCGGAAAAGGAACCCGAAATCATAGCGGATACTGTTGTTCCACAGGTAATTGTCAAAAAGAACATAATACTGGAACTTGATGATTCTGTGTATGATTTGACAGAAACAGTTGTCACCCAGACTTATCCGCTATTGCCATATATCTTTTTCGATGAGGCTTCTTCAGAAATAAAACAAATTTACATACACCCGGATCTAAAGAGGGAAGAATTTACCGAAGAAGGCCTTCCTAAAGAAACTTTAGGGATATATTACCTGGTTCTGGATATTATTGGTAACAGGTTGAGAGCCAGTTCCGGTACTTCAATTACTATTACAGGATTTACCGATGGTTCTGAAATGCAGGACATACAGTCACGCGGCAATCTTGCTATTGCAAGGGCAGAGGCGATCGCGGATTATATGTTTGTGAACTGGGGCATAAGCCGCGACAGGATGAATATCAAATGGAAAGAAACTCCGGAACTTGCTACAAGCACAGCATACAATGAAGGTTTCCAGGAGAATCGCAGGGTAGAAATAAGCAGTTCATATCCTACAATACTTGAACCTGTTATTCATTCAAAGTTTCTTGAATTTGCAGCTTCAGATGGTTCTTTTGGTTTTGATAATAAAGTTGAATCCGGCAGAGATATAGAAATGTGGTCTTTTGAGCTAATTGCCGGAGATGAAATCATATTTAACACAAGCAAAAGTGATGGCTCTGTTCCTCCGGAATTTCTTACCATAACACCGGGCAATCAACTGCTCCAGGAAATTGGCAGGCAATCATCTGTCGGGCAGGATATAAAAGCAAGGCTTACTGTAAACGAGGAAAATGGCAATGTAAGCACAAAAACATCAAAACTAAGTTTAAGCCGGGAAAGGACACAATTCGAAATTGGCAGGCTTAACTTGATAGTATTTGATTTCGACAGGTCAGAGATTTCCGATCAGAATCAATTGATGCTTCGTGATTTTGTAGAATCATCAATCCATACTTCATCAACTGTAAAGATTACAGGTTCTACAGACAGGCTCGGCGAGCTTAAATACAATAAAGAGCTGTCGCTTGCCAGGGCAAAAAGCGTGGAAACCTATATCCGGGGTATTAACCCCAAAGCTGAAATTCAGGAAGTGAAAGGTATTGGCCCATCTAACCTTCAATATGACAATACACTTCCTGAGGGCCGTTTTTACTGCCGGACAGTGCTTATAGAAGTGAAAACTCCGCTCGACAGCCAATAATTAATTAAAATTTTTATTTTTGCTGATTCGTTCTTGTACACAATTCTTGATTCATCGAAAGGAGTTTTCATGGAACATACATTGGAAAGGTCACAATTCAGCATCTGGATGCAGGCAGCAAGGCCTTTTGCCTATTCTGCATCTGTTATCCCTCTTCTGGTTGGCGCAATGATAGCACTTGCTTACTACCCCGGCCCGGTCTTGTGGTGGCTGTTGCCTGTTGTTATTATTGCAGGAATATTATTCCACACCGGAACTAACCTTGTAAGCGAATACTACGACTTAAAAAAAGGTGTTGACCGCGAAGATACATTTGGCTCGAGCCGTGTGCTTGTTGAAGGACTTATGGAACCCCAAAAATTGCTACTTGGGGGTATCCTTACTTTTGCAGTCGGTTTTGTGCTTGGTTTAATATTGGTTTATTACCGCGGCACTGACATGCTTATTCTTGGACTGATTGGACTTTTGGGTGGATTTTTCTATACAGGAAAACCAGTCGGATATAAATATTTTGCACTTGGCGACTTATTGGTATTTGCATTGATGGGCCCCCTGATGGTCATTGGTTCTTACTTTGCTCTCACCGGGGAATTCACATGGAATGTGTTTTACATTTCACTGCCGGTAGGGTTTTTAGTTGCAGCGATTCTTAATGCAAACAACATTCGCGACATTAAGCATGACAAAGAAGCCAAAGTTACCACTATGGCAACGATACTCGGTATTGCCGGTTCAAAAGTCGAGTACGTGTTACTTGTTATCGGTGCATTTTTCAGTGTAATTGTTATGATTCTCGCCGGGATCCTCGATTATTGGTCATTGTTGGTCCTTGTCAGCCTTCCACCTGCGTTGAAGAATATTAAACTAATCTCACAGGCTGAAGAAACAAACCCTGAAAAGATAGCAATGTCAGATGTGTTGACTGCTCAGCATCACATGATGTTTGGTCTTTTATACAGTATCAGCCTTGTATTAACTGCGTTGTTTGCATGATAAAAATTACTTGTAGAGCTGCACGGCTGTGCGGCTCTGCATTTTTATAATTAACCGCTCTTTTCCATGAACTACCTTCGCCCCGTATATCTTGGATTCTTTATAGCTGCCGCATTCTGGTTTATCATGTTCTCGCCCTGGACTGCCGGTTGGCACAACTTCTGGATTTTAATGCTCGTCGCAACTGCAAACCTGATGGCTCTGAGTTTCTTTTTTGGCAAAGACGAGTTAGCTGCCATATACAAATTTAAATTTAAATGGGTATTATACGGCCTTGTTGGAGCTACAGTGTTGTATGGCATATTCTGGCTTGGAAATGAAATCTCACAGCTTCTTTTCGACTTCACTGCAAGGCAGGTTGATAATATATACAGTAGCAAAGAACAAGGTGACAGACTATTTATAGGCGCTGCACTGCTTTTGTGGATTGGCCCGGCCGAGGAAATATTCTGGCGTGGGTTTGCACAGCACAGGCTGATGAACCGGTTTGGCGATATGAAGGGATTTATCTACACGACAATAGTTTATGCAATTGTTCATATCTGGGCATTCAATTTCATCTTGTTTATGGCAGCGTTAATATGTGGAATCTTCTGGGGGTGGCTCTACATGAAATACAAAAACATCTGGCCTGGGATTATATCGCATGCTGTTTGGGACGTAACGATTTTTGTTATATTCCCTATTAATTAGGTTCACAATATTGCTTTTTAAAACCGTTCATAAGTCATTAGTTATTAATAATTTTGGGAGTGATTAACCATGGGTTTGATAATTCTCGGTATCATCGTTTTATTAGTAGGAATATTCTCAAAGAACCAACGTTCGCCAATTAGCAGCTTCAGAGGTCTTATTATGGCAGCCGGTGTGATCATTGTTGGTGTTGGTATTGCAGTTGCTGCTATTAGACAAGTTGAAGCAGGTTCTGTCGGAGTACAGAAGCTCTTCGGCAAGGTGCAGCATGAAATTTTATATCCGGGCTTGAATTTTGTCAATCCTCTTGTTGATGTTGCCTATTTCGACATCAAAACGCTTAACTACACAATGGCGTCCTCAATGGGTGAGGGGCAGGTAAGGGACGATGATGCTATCCAGGTTTTATCAGAGGACGGCCTCCAGGTTTCTATTGACTTGACCGTGCTTTACAAGCTCATACCTTCACGTGCCCCGATGGTGCTCGACAGTATCGGTACTGACTTCGAGATAAAGGTTGTCAGACCCCAAATAAGGGCGAAAATTAGAGAAATAGCTGTAAATTTTGCTGCAGTAGAGCTTTATTCACCTTTAAAAAGAGAACAGTTTGAATTATCCATCAAAAGGGGAATTGATGAAGGTTTTTTAAGACGTGGCTTTGTACTCGAAGACTTACTAATAAGGAAAATCAACTTACCGGCATCTGTTCGTGAGAGTATTGAGCGCAAGCTGACGGCTGAGCAGGAAGCTCAGCGAATGGAATTCGTCTTGCAAAAAGAACAGCAGGAAGCCGAACGTAAGCGTGTAGAAGCCAGGGGTATAGCTGACGCCCAGAACATCATCAACGCTGAACTTTCATCGAAAATCATTCAATGGGAGCAGATAAAAGTTCAGAAAGAGCTTGTTAGCTCACCTAACAGTAAGGTAATTATCCTCGGCGACAAAAGCGCACCGTTTATATTAGATACGAAATAGCCGATAGTCGTAAGATATTTAAATAATTTGAAGGGGCGGTTTGGTGACCGCCCTTTTAAATTATCAGTCAAAAAATAACGAGTGCGTAGTACGTAGCTTTATGGTTAAACTTATCTTTAAGTTTACAGAGTGATATTCCCGGTTCCCTCTTTCTCGGGAATGACATTATTAAATAGACCAAACAGCGCATCATCTCTTAATCCTTGCTATTATCTTTTTATCATTCAACTCACGGATGGCGTCGCGTGCTGCCCACCTGGCGGCTGCTGACTTTGGGTACTTTTCGAGAATTTGTTCGCAGTATTTGAGTGATTCTTCACGCAAAAACAAACAACGCTTTCCCAATTGTCGAAGAGCCCAGTTAATTGCTTTGCTTACCATTTTTCGGTCATCGGGTGAATGTTTTAATATTACAGGGAAGAATGCAAGGAAGACAGAGTCAGGAGTCTTTTTTTCATGCACTGCGAGAGTGCACATTAGCACAAAACCTGCCCGCTTTACATATACTTCTTCTCTTTCCGCCCATTCGAAGGCTTTGTCCCATGCAAATTTGGTTTTATCGAATAGCTTGCTGCAAACTCCATCTACTATCGCCCAATTGTCAAATTCAAGTGCCCAGCTTTCCATAAGCTCTTCAGTTACTTTTGCAGGTTCAGCCACCATGCTGGCGATTATTCTTGCCTCATAAATTCCTGACTCCCATAGTTCAAGGGCCAGTTTGTGGTTTTTACCTGATTCCCTTGCAATTGCTTTCATGTCAGGCGCTGATATACCCAGCACCTTCTTTGAAACTATACCGAACCGGGCCATCCCTTTAATATTTTCTTTGCTGCTCAAATAATAGAGTTTGTTTAGTAATTCTTCTTTTGTCATTTTAGTTCCTTGTTGAAATTGATTTGAAACATTTAGAACAAATACCTCGTTAGCAATTTATTATAATTATGAATAATTCAGAATGATAAACTGGGATAAATATCCCGGACTATACCAGGCTCTTTTAATTGGGCTCTCGCTTCTGATAATTGCAATAAGCCTTGCAAATTTTTTTACCATTTCCGGTAAAGTAAGCGACGACAACCTGTACAGGCTGCCAGTTCCGACATTCTATGTAGTAAATGAAGCTATTGGAAGCAGGCTTCAGGTAAATGAAGAAGGGGATACATTGAGAGTCAGAGATACGATTCAACCTGGTTCAATTCTCTACAGCCTGAATGACACAATTTTAAATGATTTTTCGGATTATACAAAACGACTGCGTGAAGCTGAAAGTGGTGAATTAAAGTTAAAAATTGAAAACCTTAAGACTTTTGACGATGAAACATGGTTTGTTCAATTTGGAAAACTGCCGCCTAACTTTATTAAATACATCCCCGCCGCAGCAGTTGTAATCTCTGTAGAAAAAGAAGGTGCATCGTATAGTGCCGGAATGCGTGTCGGCGATTTAATTATTCGTGCAAACGGGCGGCCTTTCGCAGGCCTCGATTCTGTTGATTTGCACCTGATTGGCCAAGAGGAAGGGGCCCTTGTTACTTATGATGTCCTTCGCGGCAAAGAAGAAAAGCAAATCAAAGTCCGTTTATCTAAATTTGGAATTAGAATAGAAAATATAATATACTTTTCGGCTGGGTTGCTCTACCTTCTTGCCGGGTTGTTTGTAGGAATAAAAAGGCCGAAAATCAAAGCCGCACGGATTACTTCACTTGGATTGATTTTAATTTCATTGATAACTATTGTGGGTTCCATTACAGGACTGCCTGAAACAGCGGGATTATTGTGGTACATCAGGTACTCCTCGCTTCTGCTTGGCTATTTCATCGGCATCCCGGTAATTTTACATGGTTCTCACTATTTCCCAAAAGAGTTCCCCGCAATAATCAATAGAAAATGGACAATCACCGTTCCATATATAATCGGTATGTTGGGCATATTGATTGCTTTGTGGGATTATTTCTTCCAGAGAGGTTCCTGGAATTTCTGGATTTTCATTATTTCGATTACCTTGATTTTTGTTTTCTATTCAGTACTTAGAGGCTGGTATAAAAAGGAACGCCCGCAGGAACTTACTAAAACTATCAAGTATATTAAATGGGCCGTAATTATTACTTTTGGAATTCAATTTATTTTCATCATACTTTCTTTTTTAAAAATAAGGCCTGATGTCGGATTTTTCCCACAGTTGATTGTTTTCCTCATCCCACTGGCTTATATTTTTACAGTTGCCCGTTATAGGTTGCTTGACATTGATTTCCGTATTAAAAGAAATGTACAGTACATATTTATTTCAGTAATTTGGAAAATCACACTTGTATTACTCATTTCGCTTTCAATATATGCAATTATCAATATTGACATTCCATTGCCAAATCTACACTTTACAGGTTCAACCATTGTAGTTCTTGAAAAACCACTAAGCACTGAATTGAATAAATATTACTCTAAGCTGCTTGCCATTATTTTCGCTTTTATACTTTCAATATTGATTTGGGTAATAAACAAAGAAGGGCAGCATTTCCTCGACCGTAAATTCAACCGTGTAAAATTTGATTACCGTTCTGCAACTGAAAAATTGCATGAAATGATGTCCACGAGAATGGACATTGATGGCCTGGCAAAAGGTATCGTAGAAAAGCTTGGCGAATTAATCCAGCTAAAAAGGGTGGGAATAATATTTTTTAAAGAAGATAACAAAATATCCGGGCAAAAATATTACGGTCTAAACGACCGTGAATTAAAAGATTTCTGTGTGCTTGTAAGCGATATGCTTTACAGTTCAATAAGCCAGTTTCATAATGGTTTCCGGGTTGAATACCTGCCTGAAAACATAAAGGAAGTATATACACAATGCCGCTTTCAGTATGTTATACCTGTCCGTTCAAAGGGCAACCTGATTGGAGCTGTCATTGTTGGTGAGAAGATGTCCGAAGCTCCGTTTCATACAGATGACATTGATTTTCTTATGAACATTGCTTCCCATGCTTCAGTGGCTATTGAAAACCAATATCTATACGAGGGGCTGGCTCGCCAGGAACGTATGAGGCACGAACTGGAGATAGCACGGCAAATCCAGCTTGCCTCGCTCCCGCAGGAAGTGCCTAAAATCCCCGGCCTTGACATTTCAGGGATATCAATCCCCGCGCTCGAGGTAGGTGGTGATTTCTACGATTTCCTGGATGGAAAGGAAAATGAAATTACGATTGTGGTCGGGGACGTTAGTGGAAAGGGAACCTCAGCGGCTCTTTATATGAGCAAGGCACAAGGGATACTAAGAACGCTTTATGAATTTGGCCTTTCTCCGCGTGAGTTGTTAATCAGAACTAACAGGCTTATACACAAGTCACTATCCAAAAGTAGTTTTATTACAGTAATCGGAACAAGCTTTGATACTGCCAAACGGAAAGTCAAGCTTGCACGAGCAGGTCATGTTCCGCTTTATATTTATAGGGCAGCTTCACAACAGGTTGAAAAGATTGTCCCTAAAGGTATCCTGCTTGGCATGAAGAGCGGCAGTATCTTCGATGACAATCTCAAGGAAGAAATTCTTGATTATGCAGCAGGTGATGTCTTCTTGCTTGTAACAGATGGTGTACTCGAGGCTCGCGACAAGGATAATAATGAATATGCCGAAACACGATTAATGGACATTTTCAGAAATAAGGCTTTCAATAATGCGGAAATAACAAGGAATGTCATCCTCAACTCCGTTCAGGAATTTTCAGGAGGATCAGAACAATTTGATGATATTACAGTGGTTGTTGTAAAAGCAGTTTAAAAGCGGATTGTCAAATTAAGAGCAGCGTAATCAGATCCATTTGTAAAAACCGTCATGCTCAAATCATCTCCAACAGTAAAATCATACAGATGTGCACCTACGTATGCATCAACAGCCGCTACGAGATACACACCCATTAAGTAAAGGCCTGTTAAATCTCTCCTGTCGCGGTAAAACTCCCTTTTTGATTTAAGTGCGCTAAATCGAATATCATCAGGTGAAAGTTCATTGACCTGGTCCCGGTAGTCAGAGTAAAGGTTGTGATTATATATTACAATGCCGATCAAAGAAGCGGAAACGCCCAAGAATATCGGTGCTTTCCAGTAATTTTCAACATAAAGCTGACCCCATCCCGGAACAGCAAGCGAACGCCAGACAGCGCCCATCCCGGATTTTTGCATCTGGAATCCACCGGAAACTGTATCGCTTCCGGCAACAACAGTATCAAATGCTGCTGTTTCGGGCCTGTCAACAATAGTGTCGGTCTGTGCCTTTGCAGCAAAGGAAAACAAGCATAATATTATTAATAGTAGCCTCATTTAGATATTTACGGATGAACTGCTATTCAGTTGCCAGGCTCTTTTTCATATCAGCACGTTTTGTTACATAGTTATAAATCATTAGCGAAACTGCAGACACAAAGCCGATACCCGCATAAACATACCAAATAACATGTGCATTTTCATAGAATGGAGTAAGTTGCTCCGTTGATAAACCTCTAAGGTCAGCCCTGTTCGGGTCGGGACAATACCAGTCAAGCAGGAAGCCTGAGATAAAAAAACCTACAAAGTTGGCTACAAACGAGTGCAAATGGGCAAAGCCCAGGTAGAGCCCCTCTTCACCTTTCGGGGCCTGTAGCGAAAAATATTCAAGATAACGTGGTGAAATAAAGCACTCGGCAAATCCCTGTAACGCTATTCCCAATACCATCATAAATGCAATAGTGTGGAGAGAAAAAAGATATAGGTTTACAGAATCAGTGCCAAAAATATCAGAAACCAGCGGACCGGCCGACATAAAGAATGCAGAGAAGGGCATCATAAACATCCCTATATTCATTGATGTTATCGCCTTTTTCTTCTTCATCCATGCCGTAACAAGCATTACGAATGTGACTACCATGAACGGGTTTACATTCGCATACCATTCTGGTGCTGCATCTTCACCTACCATTCGGATTATATATTTTGGCATTGATGCGTACATCTGGTGCTGGATTAACCAGAAACCACTTACGATGAGGATTAAGCCAAGCAACCTGCCGTTTGAAAGTACTCTTTTCAAGCCTTTAAAAATCTCGCTAAACTGCTTGCCAACGCCTTCAGCATCAATATCTTTGAAAACGAATAAAATGACTATAAATGCAATGGCAGTCATTGCAGCAGAGTAATAACCGACATACTGCAAGCCGAGTTGGAATTCGCCGAGCGGGCCAAGGTCAACGCCTGTTCTTATATATTTTGCAAGATATTTACCTGAAAAAGAGCCAATGTTCACCATTGCATAAAAAATCGAATATGCCTTGGCTCGATTATCCGAGTTGGATCCCTTTGCGACAGTTCCGGTAATCACCGATTTGATGAAAGAACCGCCTATCATCAGGAATACTAACAATGCAATTACTACAAATGGCTTTTGAGGGATAAACGCAAGAGTGAAATAGCCAATTGTCAACAGTGAGAATGCGAGCAGAAGTGATTTTTTATAACCAATCCTGTCAGCATATGCACCGGTGAACAAAGGAAAGAAATAAATACCTGCGCTGAATAAAGCACCAAGAATTCCTGCCCAGATGTCATTAAAGCCTACAACATCTGTCAGATAAAGTGTCATTGTGATGAACATGCCGTAGAATGCAGCACGTTCGAATAATTCAGTTACATTTGCGGTCCAGAATGAACCGGGAAATTCTTTGAAAATCGAGATTCCTTTTGCCGCCACTATCCTTTTTCTCTTTAATTATTTTTGCAGTATGTATCCAAAAAATCAAAGAATTCACGTTGCCACAAGATTGAATTCTGAGGTTTTAAAATCCAATGGTTTTCACCGGGAAAAGATATTAAACGTGATGGAACGCCGTTTACCTGCGCTACGGTGAATGCCTCAAGGCTTTGTGTATATGGTACTCTAAAATCATTTTCACCAAATGTAATTAATATTGGGGTATCCCAGTTAGCTGCATAATTGTGAGGAGAATTAACATTGTAATTCTCTATATGCCCCTTCCAGTAAGGACCACCATATTCCCAATCAGGGAACCAAAGTTCTTCTGTCGAGCCATACATACTCTCAAAGTTGAACACGCCGCAATGTGAAACTAGTGCAGCAAATCTGCCTTCGTGGTTGCCTGCAAGCCAGAATGTGGCATACCCGCCCGCAGAAGCGCCAACTGCAGCTACAGCTTCTTTATCAATAAAGTCCTCTTTCATGAGTTCATCTGTTGCAGCGAGAATATCATCCATCGGTTTTCCACCCCAGTCCTTGCTGATAGCATCATTCCACTCCTGGCCAAACCCGGGCATTCCCCGCCTGTTTGGGGCAAGCACTACATAACCATGCGAAGCCATAATAAACAAGTTCCACCGGTAACTGAAATACTGGCTTATCATGGACTGTGGCCCACCCTGGCAATAAGTAATCATCGGATATTTTTTGCTTTTGTTGAAATCCGGCGGGTAAAGAATCCAGCAGTGAACCTTGGCACCATCGAATGATTCAATCCATCGCTCTTCAATTTCTACCGGTTTTATCTTACTAAAAAGCTCATCATTTGCTTTCGTTAATTGAGTTAATTTTTTACTTGTGATATCAAGAGCAAAAAATTCAGTGGGTCTCTGCATTGTTCGCCTGCCGAGGATAAGAGTACCACCATCAGGTGACACGGATAATCCTGCATCATAGTTATATCGTCCTTCAGTTAATTGTTTTAGGCTTTTGTCATCAATATTGATATTATAAGCTTGTACTGTACCCTTTTCACCATATATGATGTATAGCGATTTACTGTCGGGCGCCCATGCAAAATTTTGTATCCACTGGTCAATTTCTGAGGATAGTTCTGTGATTGATTTATCCCTTCTGTTATAGAGCATCAGGCGTATTTTGTCCGACTCGAACCCGGCTCGCTCCTGGCTTGCAAATGCAATCCAATTCCCATCAGGCGAATAAAGCGGATGCTTGTCAAATCCCTGCATCCCATCAGTAATATTAAGAGTTTGTCTTGCACTTAACTTGTAAACATATACATCGGAATTTGTACTAAGCTCGAAGTCTTCAACCTTTTTGCATGTATAAGCTATCTCGCTGCCATCGGGAGCCCAGGCAATTTCCTCTCCACCACCGAAAGGCATCAGCGGAGTATCATACGGCTGTGCCGGCATAATGTCCAGCGGATCGCCGCCAGAGAGCTTCTGTAAGAACAAATGCGAATACATCTCATCCTCCCAGTGGTCCCAGTGACGCACCGGCAGGTCGTTGTATAAACGGGCATTTGCTTTTGGAAGGTCGGGATGCTTATCTAATATTGTCTGTTTTATCTTGATTTCAGAAGTGAAGGAGATGTATTTGCCATCAGGCGATATAGCCAGGTTTGATACTCCATTTTCGATATTTGTAATTAATTCAGGTTCGCCATTTGGGAATGTCATTCTGTAAGCCTGCGGAACGCCTTCTTTACCTGAAATAAAAGCAAGGCTCTTACCATCCGGGAACCAAATGGCATTATAAGCCTTGTATTCTTTTGGTATGACAACACCGTCATTAGTACCATCAGCGTTAACAACCCGGATTTCTGCTTCGGATGTATTGTTCGGAATATCCGGTTTGCTCCAGCGGTAAAGCATAAGCTTGCTTTCGGGTGATATTTGCGGATCTCCAAGACGCACACATGAATTGAGCAACTCCGGGCTGAAATTCTGCATTTGTGGGTAGACAATAGCGCTTGCCAAAATGAACATTAACAAGGCGGATAGCTTTCTCATAATCTCTCGATTCTACATTTGGCACAAAATATTAATATAATGAAAACAAGGAGAAGAATTTAATGATTTGATGTGCAGATGTGTTGATTTCCAAATGTCATCCAGAGCACCAGAGACGGATCTGGTGTAATCCCCCATTGTTCTTCCAGTGCCAAGCGTCATCATCAGCGCATTCCCACGCTATTGGCATGTTCAAAATGACACTGCTAACTTCGTACTACGACTCCGATTACCCGACTGATAATAAAAAAGGACGGCCTCCAGACCGCCCCTACAAAAAATTTGAATATCTAACGACTGCCAAATAACTACTAATTCATATAAATATCCAGGAAGCGGAAAAACTCTTCGTACCATAATATCTGCTCCTGCGGGTGCAAAACCCAGTGGTTTTCCTGTGGAAAGTGAAGCAATCGCGAAGGCACGCCACGCGCCTGTGCTGCTGTGAAAGCCTCCAGGCTCTGTGTGTATGGAACCCGGTAATCCAGCTCACCGGTGATTATGAGCATTGGTGTATTCCACTTTTCCACGTATGTATGAGGGGAATGTTCTTCGTAGAAAGGTTTATTTTGAGGTTCCCAATAAGGTCCGCCATTGTCCCAGTTAGGGAACCAAAGTTCCTCTGTTGAGCCGTATTTACTTGTCATATTGAACATCCCGCAATGCGAGATAAATGATTTAAACAATCCATTGTGGCTACCAGCCAGCCAGAACACTGCATATCCGCCGGCACTCCCGCCAATTGCGGCAATGCGGTTGTTGTCAATATATGGCTCTTTGGCAAGCTCTTTCGTTGCAGAAATTATGTCAAGCATTGGCTGGCCGCCATAATCCCGTCTGATAGCATCGACCCAGTCCTGTCCGAAACCCGGGCAGCCGCGCCTGTTCGGAGCGAGAATGATATACCCTTTGTGAGCCATTGTCAGGAAGTTCCAGCCATAGCTCCAGTATTGGCTAACTTCCTGTTGCGGCCCGCCCTGGCAGTATGTTATCATCGGGTATTTATTATTCGGATTGAAATTGGGCGGATATACTACCCAGCAATGTACTCTGGCGCTGTCAGTTGAAGTTATCCACCTTGCTTCTACTTTTGCTTGCGAGACATCTTTGAATGCGGCGCCGTTTATATCTGTAACAAGGCTGATTTTTTTTGTTGCAATATCCATTGCAAAAATCTCAGTTGGCCTATTGTAGCTGCGCTTGTTAAATATTAAAGTTTTTCCGTCAGGAGTAATCTGTATGCCCTTGTCCCCAAAGTTAAAGTTACCGGTTGTGAGTACTTCGGTTTTTTTTGATTTTACGTCAAGAGCGTAAATCTGGTTAGTGCCGTCGTTGTTACCAGCAGCGAAATAAATCTTACTACCGTTCGGTGCCCAAACAGGGTTTTTAACGGAATGGTCAAAACCCACAGTCAGTTCTTCCGTTCTGCCACTTGATTTGGTGTATATCATTATGCGTAGCCTGTCAGCTTCGTATCCTTCACGTTCCATGCTAAGGAATGCGATGTAATTACCATTAGGCGAGTATAAAGGGTCAAGGTCAAATCCTGGGTATGCCTGGGTAATTTCTTTTGATGTTCCACCATAGGCAGGCGCTATATAAATTGACGAGTTGGTACTTGATTCATAATCCTTCACTTTCTTTGAAACATAGGCAATTTCAGTTCCTTTTGGAGACCATGTGATTTCTGAATAGCCACCGAATGGTTTCAGTGGAGCATCAAATTTCTCGTTTTTCATAAGGTCGAGCGGCTCGCCACCATCTGCAGGCATTACGAACAAATGCCTGTATTTTTCGTCAAGCCAGTGATCCCAGTGTCTTATAGGCAGGTCGTCGTAAATCAATGCCTTTGCTTTATTGAGTTTGGGGTATTTTTCTTCAAGTGTTTGCCCGAGCTTAACATCAGAGACAAATGCGAGGTGCTTTCCATCGGGCGACCATGAAAGGACACCGATACCGTTTTCCATGAAAGTAACTTGTTTTGCTTCGCCGCCCTTTTCGAGGTCGAGAATAAAAGCTTGCGGCTGTTCCGTCCTATCAGATATGAAGGCGATTTTTTTGCCGTCACCGGACCAGACACCATTGTAATTATTTCCTTCATAAGTTAATTGGCGGGGTGTTCCTCCTTTAATAGATACGGTGTAGACTTGTGATTCTGTAGTATTTTCTTTAATATTTGGCTGAGATATTGTCATCAATAAAGTATTACCGTTTGGCGAGATCCTGAATTCGGAAATACGTTTTAGCTCCATCAACTTTTCAGGAGTCATCCCTTCTGCTAAAATGCCTGTGCCCAGTAAAGCAATCAAAACTGTAACAATGGTTTTCATTTTTTCCCCGGATTATTTCATGAATCAATTGTATTGCATAATTTAAAATTTAAACTGCTCTAATGAATTATTCAAGTTAAATTTCTGAATACTTATATATTTTGCTAAGTTTCATGATATTTATTAATTTTGTAGGTCTCCAAAGAGGAGGGCTGTTTAGCCCTTTTTTTTGTTATAGATATATTTTTACTAATTCTTAATTGGTTATTAAAATGGCCAGGCGAAAATTAAAACATAAAATTGACAAAAAAATGATAATCGATGCCTTCGCGGAAATGGCCAAGCAAAAAAATATAGACCGCGACCTTTTGCAAGGCATAGTCGAAGAAACACTTTCCATGATAGTTCGCAAAAAGCATGGCCTGGAAGCGAACTTTGAAATAATTGTTAACATGGAAAAAGGAGATATCGAAATCTACCTGATGAGGGAAATAGTAGAGTCGGTGGAAGACCCCAACCTGGAGATTGCACTTGAAGAAGCCAGAATGTATGACCCCGACTACGAGGTAGGCGATGAGCATATTGAGGAGATCACACTTGATAACATCTCAGAAAACTTTGGCAGAAGGCTTGTTTCGCTTGCATCTCAAAATCTGAACCAGAGAATTCGTGAAATTGAAAAAGATAACATCTATACCGAATACATAACTAAAGTAAGCGAAATTATTGTTGGTGAAATTTACCAGATACGAAGGAATGATATCCTTGTAATGCATAATAAAGTAGAAATGCGGCTACCAAGAGAGGAACAGATTCCTAACGAGCCGTATAAATTTAAAAAGAATCAAAGCATTAAAGCTATCATTAAGGATGTAAAACGTTCAGGGCTTTCAGGACAGCCCGATATTATATTGTCAAGGTCATCAGAAAAATTTCTCTCACGTTTGTTTGAAATAGAAATACCTGAAATATATGATGGTATAATTCAAATTAAAGCGATAGCCAGGGACCCGGGCGAACGCTCAAAAGTTGCGGTTGTATCATTTGACGACCGGGTAGATCCTGTTGGTGCATGTGTTGGTATGAAGGGAATCAGGATTCACTCAATTGTTCGAGAGCTGAATAACGAAAGTATAGACCTGATTGAGCATTCTGAAAACCCCGAAGTGTTTATATTACGCTCACTTTCGCCTGCAAAGGTAAAAGAGATTACGATAAACCACGAAACAAAAAGTGCAAATGTAATCGTACCTGAAGACCAGGTATCACTGGCTATTGGTAAAAACGGCCAGAATGTTAGGTTAGCTTCAAAGCTTACAGGTTTTGCACTTACGCTTATCAAGGAAGGTGGTGAAGATATTGAACTCGAGGAATTCAGGGATGAACTCGGGGCTGAGATTTTTGCACAACTTGAAGAGTTACAGATTGAAACAGCAAGAGAATTTCTTGAAGCAGATGTTGAGTTATTGCTTGATCTTAGAGGGATGAGCAAAGAGAATCTGATTGAACTTCGTAAAATTATGCTCGCAGAATTTGACGAAAATGAGACAGGTAATATGCTTGAAAGGATTCACAACTATGAACCTGAATCCGAGCAGGATGCTGAAGACAATGCTGATGATGATAATGATTCAGATTCTGAATCAGAGTCAATTGAGTCTGATGCAGAAGAAACAAAATAAGTATTTGATTCGCTATTTTTAACAAATATTCACAGAGAAGTGCTGATTTATGCCGGCAGGAAAAACAAGATTATTTAAAATAGCCTCCGAGATTAACATCGGAAAGGAAACTATCGTTTCCTTTTTGCAATCCCGCGGTTATAAAATTGAGAACAAACCAACAGCAGCTCTTACCGAAGAGATGCTCGATGAAGTTTACGAGAAATTTAAACGCGAGAAAAGAGCAGCCGAGCAGCAACGCGAAAAAATTCAGAAGCACAAGAAAGTAGTTAAAAAATCTTTTGAGGATCAGGCCGAGAAAAGAACTGCCGACGAAAAAGCTGTCAAAGAAGTATCAAAACCTGAAGTCGAAAAGCCACCTAAAGTTGAAACTGAACCACAAAAAGAAGTTGAAGTTGAAGAAGAACCTGAAAAGGGTCCAAAGGTTGGTGAAGTGATAAACTTGGAAGAAAAGTTGAAAACAAAAGCTGAGCCAGTAAAAGAGGTTAAAGAAAAACCCGAAGTTGAAGTTGAAGGAGAACCAAAGAAAATAGAAGAGAAGTTAGTTAAGGAAGCGGAAGAATCTCCCGAACAGGAAGTTGCAGAAGAATCGGATGTTGTGGAAAGCACTGAAGAAGTAGAAGTTGAGAACAAAACTGAAAAGGTGGTTGAGGAGGAAGTTGAAGGGGAAAAGAGTAAACCGGCCGCCAAAAAACGAAAAAAATCAAAGAAGATTCTTGAAGTTCAGCCGGATGATGATCGCAAGCTGAAAGGACTGACCATTGTCGGGAAAATTCAGATTGAAAAGGAAGCTGAAAAGCGTAAAAGGAGAAGAAAAGGTAAAGCTAAGGAAGACACTACACCTGAGAAAACTCCAAAAGCCGAAACCGAAGATAAGCAAACTCCCAAAAAAACCATTCAAAAGGTAGTTACCCAAGAACAGCAATCAGTAAAAAAGCAGGATGAGAAAAAACGCAGGAAACGTAAAAAATCAATCAGGGATCAGATTTCCCAGAAAGATGTTGACCGTGCAATAAAAGAGACTCTTGCCGGGATGGGTGATTCGCATGCATCTTCCCGCTCTAAATTTAAACAAAAGAAAAAGACCCAAAGAGAAGAAAAAGAGAGTCAGAAGCAGGAACAGAAAGATATTGAATCAAAAACACTCCAGCTGACTGAATTTGTTACTACAAGCGACCTTGCCAATTTAATGAATATGAATCCCAACGAAATCATTTTGAAATGTATGGAATTGGGTTTAATGGTAACAATAAACCAAAGACTGGACAAGGATACAATTGATTTGATTGCTGACGATTACGGCTACAATGTTGAATTTATTGACCAGAAAGCTCTCCAGTTTGTTGAAGAAGAGGAAGATTCCGAAGAGAACCTGAAACCACGGCCTCCGATTGTTACTATTATGGGTCATGTTGACCATGGTAAAACTTCACTGATTGATTTTATAAGGAACACCACAATTGTTGCTGGTGAGGCTGGCGGTATTACACAGCATATCGGAGCGTACCAGGTAACACTTGATGACGAAAAGCAAATTACCTTTCTTGATACTCCCGGTCATGAAGCATTTACTGCAATGAGGGCAAGGGGTGCACAGGTAACGGATATTGTTATTCTTGTAGTAGCAGCCGACGACAGTGTTATGCCCCAGACAACTGAAGCAATAAGCCACGCAAGGGCTGCCGGTGTCCCAATTGTCGTTGCCATTAATAAAATGGACAAGCCTGATGCAAATCCTGACAGGATTAAACAGCAGCTTGCAGACAAAAATATCCTCGTTGAAGACTGGGGCGGAAGTGTGCAATGCGCTGAAATATCAGCTAAAAAAGGCACTAATATTGACCAATTGCTGGAGAAGGTTCTGCTCGAAGCAGAATTGTTAGAGCTAAAGGCTAATCCTAACAGGAAGGCATTTGGTATTGTAATTGAAGCAAACATGGATAAAGGGTTTGGCCCGCTTTGCACAGTAGTTGTGCAAAAAGGTATGCTGAGGGTTGGCGATACTTTTGTTACAGGTATTTATGCCGGAAAGGTACGTGCCATGTTTGATGAAAGAGGTAATAAAATGGAAGAGGCACATCCTTCGGATCCTGTACGTGTAGTAGGCCTTGAAGGATTGCCTATGGCTGGTGACAGCTTCATGTCTGTATCTAATGAGCAGGAAGCAAGAAATATCTCCACTGAGCGCCAGCAGTTGAAACGTGAACAGGAACTCAGGCAGGTGCATCATCTTACATTAGATGAAATATCAGCACAAATACAGATTGGTGGTATCAAAGATCTGTTTCTTATTATCAAAGGAGATGTGTCAGGATCTGTCGAGGCTCTCAGCGACTCTCTCGAGAAACTGTCCCGGGAAGAAGTCCGTGTTGCAATCATTCACAAAGGTATTGGTCCCATCACAGAAAATGATGTGATGCTTGCGATTGCATCCAAAGCAGTAATCATCGGTTTTAATGTCAATCCTACAGTCGCAGCTCGTAAAATCGCCGAAAATGAAAAGATAGACATCAGGCTCTATAATATCATTTATGATTGTATCAATGAGATTCAGCTTGCTCTTGAAGGCTTGCTCACACCGGATTTGGTAGAGGAGAAAAAGTCATCTATCGAAGTAAGGCGCGTATTTAAAATTAGCAGGCTGGGAAATATCGCGGGTTGTTATGTGCTTGAAGGCAAAGCTTCGCGAAATGATAAGATTCGGGTACTCAGAGACGGCCTCCCGATTCACGAAGGTACAATTCAAACATTAAAAAGAAACAAAGATGACGTTAAAGAAGTTGACCAGGGATATGAATGCGGGGTATTAATTGATGGATTCAATGATATCAGGGAAGGCGATATCCTTGAAACTTATATCATTAAAGAAGTTAAACGAACATTCAGCTAAGGAAAAGTGTCAAAAAGACAGGAAAAAGTAGCAAGTGTTATTAAGAGGGCGCTGGCAGGGCCGATTTCGGATATTGCGTCTGAGTATGGAAAAGGCCTTGTTACTCTTACAGCTGTTAGAATGAGCCCGGATCTTCACAATGCAAGCCTTTATATCAGCGTTTACGGCAGCAAAGAAACGCCTGCTGTACTAATCAACGAAATTGAAAGCAGGAAAGGAGAGCTTCGGCAGGTTGTTGGAAGAGAAGTCAGGCTTCGTTTTGTACCGGATCTTAGAATTTACCTCGACGATACTCTTGATCAGATGGACAGGATTCAGACTCTTCTAAATTCTGCTAAAGTGGATGAACTTGACGGTAGCGATAGTGATGAAGAGAAATGAATTTACTCACCAAAGAAAATCTTAATTCCCTCGATATCTGGCTTTCAAGGATTCCTGAAGAAGGTGGGATTGCACTTATCAATAAGGAAAAGGACTGGACATCATTTGATGTCGTTGCTAAACTACGAGGTATCTTCAGAATCAAAAAGACCGGCCATGCAGGCACACTCGATCCTCTTGCAACAGGGCTCTTAATAATTGCTTATGGTAAATCAACAAAATCAATTACAGGTTTCCAAAAATTACCAAAAACTTACTCCGGGAAAATCAAGTTTGGCGCAACTACTAAAACAGATGACTCCGAAGCCGGTGAGGAAAATATCAAAGATATTACTCAATTAAACATTGAAACAATACTTAATACTGCAGGTTCCTTTCTTGGTAAAATCCAGCAAAAACCACCTATGTTTTCTGCGATAAAAGTCGGGGGGAAAAGGCTTTACAAGCTGGCAAGGAAAAATATTGAAATTGATGTTCCGTCGAGAACGGTTGAAATACATGAATTCAAAATACTTAACTTCGATGCGCCTTTTGTGGAATTTATTGTGAAATGCTCAAAAGGGACATATATTCGCTCATTGTCAAGGGACATGGGCGAAAAATTAGGCACAGGGGCGTACCTGGCAGAATTAAATAGAACTGCAATTGGAGATTATTCAGTTGAAGATGCAGTTTCAATTCCTGAAATTTCAAATAAGTTGAAAGAAATAAACAAAACCTGATGAATATATACCGAAATTTTGATGATATTCCATTTGACAAGAACACTGTTCTTACAGTAGGCACATTTGACGGTGTTCATCTCGGACACCAGGTAATCATCAACAAGCTTAAGGCAATTTCTTCCGAATATAATCTGAGGAACGTTCTCATTACAATTGACCCACATCCCCAGATAGTACTCCACAAGCCCGGCAGCCCAAAAGTGGAACTCTTGACCGATATTGAAGAAAGGCTTTTACTATTTGAAAAATTTGGCATACAGAATACACTGATAATTCCATTCACTTATGAATTTTCCCGCACTGAACCGGAAACTTTTGTTAGAGATTACCTGCTAAAAAGGGTTGGCGCATCAAATATATTGATTGGATATGACCATATGTTCGGCAAGAACAGGGAAGGAGATCTCGCTCTTCTCAAAAGACTCGGTAATGAGCTTGAATTTTCTGTTGAGAAGATTGATGCATTGCAGTCAGGAGAGGTAATCGTATCAAGTACAAAAATTCGAAAAGCCCTTTCCAATAACGAGATTGAATATGCCGCCGAAATGCTTGGGCACAATTATATGGTAATCGGGCATGTGATAGAAGGGGATAAGCGAGGCAGGACAATAGGATACCCAACTGCTAACATAAAACCCGTCAGCCCCAATAAACTCATTCCCGGAAATGGAGTTTATATAGTAAGCGCGGATATTGGAGCCAAAAATTATTTCGGAATGGCTAATATCGGTGTGAGGCCTACATTCAAAGTTGATGATAAGCCGCTGCTGGAAGTTTATTTCTTTGATTATGAAGGTGAAATTTATGGAAAGAAGCTAAACATCTGCTTCCACAGATACCTGCGTAAAGAACACAAGTTCAGTTCAGTAGAAGAATTAATAAAGCAGCTAAACAGGGATAAGGTTAATTCCCTGGAGCTGATTGAGGATTTTTATAAAGTATGATAATATTAAATTGGTTGTACGCTTAAGTTATTTCAAGCCGGTAGTTTAGTCAATTGTGCATCAGCCCCGGAGAGGCGAAACAGAAATGGGTTTAATAAATCACAGAAAATAAAAGATTATCTAAATATTCTTTATGAAATTATAGTGGCAATGCTTATTTTTGTTACTTGCTAATAAGCACATTTGGAGAAATAGATGATAAGCAAAGAAAAGAAATCAGAATTTATCAAACAATACGGCAATGCTGAGAATGATTCAGGCAAGGCAGAGGTACAGGTTGCAATTCTAACTGCAAGGATAATTGACCTTACTAAACATCTTGAGTCATTCAAAAAAGACAACAGCAGCAGACGCGGGTTGATTAAGCTTGTCAACAAACGTCGCCGCCTGTTGAGCTATCTTGCTAAAAAGGACATCAACCGGTATCGCTCAATATTAAGCGCTTTATCACTCCGTAAGTAATTTTTATAACGGTGTTCATTGAACACCGTTTTTAGTCTTAAAACCGCCGAGGCGGTTTTTTGTATTATTAAAAACAATTCGAAATAAATCAAGAGAATAATATGAGTATGATTGAAGTTAACACAGAATTTGAAGGCAGGAATATTTCGCTCGAATCAGGTAAATTTGCAAAACAGGCTAGCGGCTCGGTGATGGTTAAATCAGGCGATACTATGGTACTCGTTACTGCTGTTGCGGCAGCAGATGCCAGCCCCAATCTCGATTTCCTTCCCTTGCAGGTTGAATACAGGGAAAAAACTGCGGCAGCCGGAAAAATCCCCGGTGGATTTATGAAAAGGGAAGGCAGGCCTTCTGACCACGAAGTGCTTTGCTCAAGGCTTATTGACCGCCCGACAAGGCCATTAATTCCTAAATCATGGCGCTATGAAACACAAATTATCGCTACTGTGTTTTCATCCGAGCCTGATAACGACCCCGATACTTTGGCAGCGCTTGGCGCTTCTGCTGCGCTGTTGATTTCAGATATCCCCTTTGCAGGGCCGTTTTCTGAAGTGCGTGTCGGCAGGATTGAAGGCAGGTTCGTGATTAATCCTTCATTTGATATGCTTGAACATTCTGAACTAGACCTTACTGTGGCAGGCACAAATACTGCTATCACAATGGTTGAAGGCGAATCTAAAGAAATATCCGAAGTAATATTCCTCGAAGCACTCGAATTTGCACATGAAAAAATCAAAGAACTCAACAATCTGCAAATCAGGCTTGCTGAACAAATTAAATCTGAAAAACGTGAGTTTGAGGAGAAAGAGATTCCGGAGGATTTTGTTCAGGCAATTGAATCTGCCGTGAAGGATTTGATTCATGACTATGTTTATTCAGATACAACCAAGCAGGAAAGAAGGGAAAAGCGAACTGTAATTAAAGAAAAAGCTCTCGAGGCAGCCACTGAAAAATTTAGTGAAGACGAAGAATATGAAGGACTGGTGGAGAAATATGCCGCTGAGGTAGTCGGCAAGTTGGAAAAAGCCGAAATGCGCACAATGATTCTTAGTGAGAGGCGCAGGCTCGACGGTAGGAAGCTTGATGAAATCAGGCAGATTACATGCGAAGTCGGCTTGCTGCCAAGGGCTCATGGTTCAGCCTTGTTCACACGAGGTGAAACACAGAGCTTAACAACTGTAACACTCGGCACAAAGCGGGACGAACAGATGGTGGACGGGCTTTTGCCAATGTACACTAACAACTTCTTCCTACATTATAACTTTCCACCGTACAGCACCGGCGAAGTAAAAAGGCTCGGCGTTTCGAGACGCGAAATAGGGCATGGTAACCTCGCAGAAAGAGCTATCAAACCATTGATTCCAAATGGAGATGATTTCCCTTATGTAATGAGAATTGTGTCCGACATCCTCGAGTCGAACGGTTCATCATCAATGGCAACTGTTTGCGCTGGCAGCCTCGCACTCTTCGATGCAGGCGTACCTATGGAAAAGCCATGCGCAGGTATCGCAATGGGCCTCATCCACGAAGAGAATAATTTTGCCGTGCTTAGCGATATTCTCGGGGACGAAGATGCGCTCGGCGATATGGATTTCAAGGTAACCGGTACTGTTGATGGCATTACTGCCTGCCAGATGGATATTAAAATTGAAGGGCTGTCTATCGAAATAATGAAGCTGGCGCTGGAGCAGGCAAGGATCGGCAGGCTACATATTCTTGAAATAATGAATGAATCTATCATTGCCCCACGCGAAGATGTTTCCCGCCACGCACCGCGTTTTACAAAAATGCATGTCCCGACCGACATGATTGGTACTGTGATTGGTCCTGGAGGCGAAACTATACGTGGAATCGTTAAAGAAACCGGCGCTGAAATCAACATTGATGATGACGGCACAGTTACTATTGCTGCCGTTACAAAAGAAAGCGCTGACGAGGCACGCAGGATAATCGAACAGCTTACAGTAGAACCGGAGGAAGGTGAAATTTACAATGGCACCATCAAAGAGCTCAGGGATGGACTGGGAGCCTTTGTAGAGATTCTTCCAAAAAAACAGGGACTGCTGCATATTTCCCAGATTGCCTGGGAGCGAGTCGAAGACCTGAACAAGCACCTCAAAGTTGGTGATAAAATTGATGTTAAGCTGCTCGAAATCACTAGAGACGGCAAATACAGGCTAAGCCGCAAGGCTCTCCTCGAAAAGCCGGATGGCTACGTAGAACCAGAACGCTCTGAGCGTCCCCCAAGAAGGGACAACCGCGATGGTGGCCGGCGCGACAGCAGAGGCGGCGGCAGGGATCGCGACCGCGGCGACCGCGGCGACCGCGGCAGAGGCGGCTACAACCGGTAAAACTGATGTGCTGATGCGGTTATGTGCTAATCTGCTGATGCGCATAGCTGTCATTCCTGAGCAGAGCAAATCTTGGCGAACGTCTTGCGTATATGAAAAGTAGCGGTTTAAAAACCACTAACTTTTCAGTTTAGCACAAAGATAATTAAAAAGCAGAAACTTTCGATTAAACACTTCACCCGCTATTGCTTTTATACAATGTTGTATGCCCGTGCTTTCTTTTCGGTCGGTCAGGGTTGGCTTTGCA
>CAYVVD010000002.1:0-213226 GCA_964454975.1 uncultured Hyphomicrobiales bacterium
ATTCTATTTCATCTGCAACCGACACAGACTTCTCCCCGGATTTTTTCAGCACTTCAACATTCCAATTTTACGGCTTCAAGAAGGATGGTGTACATAATTTTTTTGTTAACGAATCACTTGGACAGGACGAACAATCTCACCTGTGCTTTAAATATCCAGTGACAGAGGGGAGTACCTACTCCACGATAGATGGTGAACAATGCCAAGTAATCGCAACCAAAACAAATGTTACCACTCCTTCCGGTAATTATCTCTGTTACCTTTACAAGTTTACCCGGGAAAAACTTTATCAAGCTGAGATTTACATTGCCCCCGGAGTTGGAATTGTGAAAATGGTTCAGGAGAGCTTTATGCTCAAAACTAAAATCACATTGGAACTAAAAGAGTCCAGCAAAGAAAAGCGTGAAATTGTTTTCTTCCCTATAAAAACAGGCTATAGCTGGACATATGTTGTTGATTTGACGGGTAAGGAAGAAGTTGTTTATAAATTTGATTCTGAGAGGGAGTTTAACGGAGTCAAGTATTATAAAATGAAGGACTATTTCAGCCCATTTGCTGAAAACAAGTTTTATTTGAGTAGTTCAGACAATGGTATTTACGTAATTAATAAAGATGAAATAGCCCTTGAATACAATCCACCTGCACTTCTTTTTAAATATCCGGCAAACATTGGTGATACATATTCGAGTTATGAAGGTTCAGAGTGTGAATTAGTATCCGTAAATGCGGAAATTACCGTATCGGCAGGAACTTATAGCTGTTACAAGTATGCGATTATGAAAGACAGCGGATTTGAAGCAGAACTTTATATCGCCCCCGGAGTTGGATTGGTCTATATGTTGCAATGGAGAGAAATAGGGGGATACAACGTACCCATTACATTCGAACTAAAAGATAAATCCTTCTAAAAAAGCAGCAAGAGCGTAATTAATATTTATGTAAAAAAGAGACAACCCCTTGCAATTCATTGATTAGCAAGGGGTTGTAGATATATCAAGTGATCCGTGCAGGGTTCGAACCTGCGGCCCTTAGATTAAAAGTCTAATGCTCTACCAGCTGAGCTAACGGATCTCCAAATACAGACTACAAAATTACTATTTAATCTGCTTTCTGCAAAGTCTTATGACTTTTTTTCAATTAGCTCGCTTTTTTCCCTGTGCATCACAGGAATACCAATGAATTCAAGGGCAGTTTCGGCGATTCCTTTTGAGTCGAGTTTGAGTATTTCAAAAAGCTCCTCCTGGGTCCCGTGCTGAATAACCCTGTCAGGAATGCCATGAATAATCAAATCAACATCTTTAATTTTATTTTCTGTAATAAACTCGGAAATTGCGGAACCAAATCCACCCTGTTTCTGGCCGTCCTCAAGGGAAATAACCTTTTCGAAACGGCTGAAAACATCTTTTAGCAAGTCTTCGTCAAGTGGTTTTACAAAACGTGCATTCACCACTTCAGCAGATACATTGTAATATTCCTCCAGAAATTCCGCAGCTTTTTCGGCTTCGTTAACCATCTTCCCGACTGCGAGAAGAGCAATGTCCTTTCCTTCACGGGTAATCTCGCCCTTGCCGAGTTGAAGTGTATTCATAGGCCTCATAGGCAAGCCAAGCGAAGCTCCCCGTGGATAGCGTATAGCAACCGGTCCCTTAGTGTACATAAATACTGCTGAATAGAGCATGTCTCGAAGTTCCTGCTCGTCCTTAGGGGCCATTACAACCATGTTCTGCACAACACGGAGATAGCACAAGTCAAGCACACCATGATGAGTCGGGCCGTCTGCACCGACAAGTCCCGCCCTGTCAAGGCAGAATACCACATGCAGGTTTTGCAAAGCACAGTCATGCACAAGATGGTCGAACGCCCTCTGGAGGAATGTTGAATAAATAGCAACTACAGGTATCATACCTTCTGCTGCCATGCCCGCTGCAAATGTAACTGCATGGCCTTCTGCAATACCTACGTCAATCGTTCTTTTCGGAAATTCACTTTGAAGTTTGTCCAGGCCTGTACCGTCCGGCATAGCAGCGGTAATTCCGACAACTTTCGGGTTCATGCGGCAAATGTCAATCATGGCTTCACCGAAAACATCCTGGTAGCTTTTTGGCTTATTCTCAGTTAATATTTTAAGTGATTTACCAGTTAACTTGTCAATTTTTCCAATTGCATGTAGATTTTGCTTGTCCTGTTCAGCAGGTGCGTAGCCAAAACCTTTTTGAGTCATTATATGCAAGAATATCGGTCCAGACATATCACGAATACTGCGAAGCATTCTTACAAGTTTATGAACATTGTTTCCGTTTATCGGGCCGATGTAGTTAAATCCAAGGGCTTCGAAAAGGACACCCGGTGTGATTATAGCTTTGACACCATCCTCAATTTTCTGGGCGATTTTCCTGAGTCGGTCTCCAAATTCATCCATCTTTCCGGTGATTTCCCAGATATTTTCCCTTAGTTTCCTGAATGGAGATGCTGCAAAGACTTCGTTGAAGTAATTTGAAAAAGCTGACACATTCGGAGCAATCGAAATGTTGTTGTCATTCATAATAACAAGGATATCTCTTTTCTGAACCCCTGTATTGTTCATTGCTTCAAATGCAAGCCCGCCGGTCATGGCGCCGTCGCCAATTACCGAAACAACCTTGTAATCTTTGTCCAGATAATCCCTGCTTGCTGCAATACCCAAAGCAGCAGAGATACTGGTGCTGGCATGGCCGGCTCCAAATACATCGTATTCACTTTCGGAACGTTTCAAAAATCCTGATATTCCTCCAAGCTTTCTGATTGTATGTAGCAGGTCCCTCCTTCCGGTTAATATCTTATGTGGATAGCCCTGGTGTCCTGTATCAAATACTATTTTATCGTAAGGAGTGTCGTAAATATAATGAAGCGCAACAGTCAATTCAACAACGCCAAGCCCGGCTCCAAAATGTCCGCCGGTTTTTGTAATTGTATCAATCATATATTCCCTGACCTCGTCAACGACCTGCTGCAATGCCGATTCCGGTAGTTTGCGCAAATCCGCAGGGGAATCTATGTCAAAAATGTATTTATAATTTTGTTTTCCGTTTTCCTGCATCAAGAGAATTGAATTTCCTTAACTTTTTATAAATTATAGCTTTGTAATTGACGCTTTAATTGCTCCCTTGTTTTTAACTATTCTTTGGGAGTAATTACATAAACCTGCACTGTTCTTGATAGCTGGCGTCCAATTGGATTATCATTGTCAAAGACAAGTATATTCTCACCAATGCCAAACACTTCGTACTTTGCACTTTTTGCTTTAGATTCGAGATAGGATTTGACATTATTTGCCCTTTGGAGTGCAAGTTTTTTATTATAATCTTCATTGCCAATCCTGTCTGTGTATCCGTAAATCTGAACCGTTGAGTTATACTTTATCGATGGAATTACGTGTTCATCAATGATTTTCTTGTCTTGAGGCGATATCTCCGGGCTGTCAAAATCAAACACAATGAGGCTAAACTTAGAGATTGCTTTGTCAGGTCTGTCTTCTTCTTTTTTACGGGACAACTTCACAAATTCAATCGGTATTGTACCTGATTTCATTGCATTCTTCCCGGCAGAATTTCGTGCTGTTAATGTATATTCAACAGGAATCTCACTTGCCTGGAGATCATTTGGCTTTACTTTCCAACGATATTTTTGGGGCTCACCAGGCGCCGTGTGTTGCCTGACAACCTTACCCGATTGAGTAATATCCAGCGACCACGAAGTGATTGAATCGGTTGATTCTGCATATGGTACAAATTCAATAAGATCCGGAATTGCTACCGTCTGTTTGTCTTTGTTAATGATAATAGGTTCAAGAATTTTCGGATTATCAGAGGAGAATTCAATTCGCCTGTTTTCCTGCTGGCCGTCTGGGTCATTTACGGCGCTTGCTTTTGCTGGAAGCCCTGCGCTACGGACTTCAATATTGTCAGGACTTACCCCATAATTTACTATCAGATAGTTCTTTGCAAATTCAGCACGTTTCTTTGAAATATCAGCATTTGATGTTTCGTCCTTTCCATCATTCGTCCCTGTAATTGTCAGTTTTGCATTTTTGTTGTTTTTCATCCTCAGACCGATAATATCAAGGGTTTTCTTGTTGATGCTAATGTGTTCAGCCTCGAGAACGCTTATAGTAAATTCGCCTGTCTCTTCAGAAGCAGATAACTCCTGGGCTGATTCTACAGGCTGGTCAGAATTTTTTCCATAAAACACATAAGGAAGCAATGGAAATAGTTCATTATACTGGACTTCTTCAACAATTACTTTGCTTACTTCGACAGGTTCACCGTTTTTGTTGAACGAGCGGATACTTTTGAATCCTGCATCTATTGTTGACTCCCTGTCTGGTTCTTCTTCATCATCTCCAAATCCAAAAGTAAGATTTATACCAAACCTAATCTGCGGTACATCCCAGCTGTCAAAAGCATCTGCTGTAGAAACCTGTGTGAATGGGAATCTAAATGAAGCCTCAGGGCTTAAAAATACGTTATCCGATATTTCAAATGTATACCCGGCTCCCAGCGCAAGAGCAAGTCGCATTGCTGCATCAGGAATGTCCTCGTCTTTGGCAAAAGTGCGGGTTGAAGCGCCCTCCGGAAGGAAAGTACCATCAGGTTCAACAAGTGCGGCTGTATGTGTTTGTGTATTTGTCAAAGGAACACCAAGTTCAATTCCCGCTAATAAATACAAGTCTTCAATAGGAATAACATTTTCGAAAATAACAGCAGGTGTTATTTCCAGGTAATTCAGGTTTGCTTCAAAATTATTGTCAATTGTTGTATCACCAGCCAATGAACTGTTCTTAGACAACTCGCCACCAAGCATGTTGAAACCAATTCTTGGCGAGAGCGTAAAAATATCAGTTAGAGGAATGTTAACAACAAGGCCTCCCGCAAATCCAAACGATGTTGCCGATTCATTAAAAAGTACAGATTGGCTGCCGTCGTAAAAGCCAAGAGGCAAGTCAAACTCAGGTGTATGCATGTTAAGATTAACACCCAGATATGGTCCAAGGTTCAGAGGTTGCATCTCTTTGTCCTCTGATAAAAGAGTCAGATTAAAAGAAATAAACACTAATACTACTAAAAAGTACCTGAATGCCTGCATTTTTCCCCCGCTAAAGTTTTTAAAAAGCTCAATCTTTAATTTAATTATTTTTTCAGGTATCACAAACAAATTCAGTAACTGGTGCAAAACTCAAATATGCAACGGTGATTAAAATTATTATATTTACACAACTTTTACGTGGAAAGAGAAGAGATGTTCAATAAAGCAGCAATTAAATACTCAGCAATAATAATCCTGCTGATTGGATTTATCCCGGCAATGGCAGATGAAGATGAAAGAAAAAAAGAAACCAAGGTTGGTTTTATTATCGGTTTGTCAACACCCAATGATAAAATCAACGATGTTTATAATTCAGGAACAATAAGCCTTGAAGATGGTTTCGGGAAATTACGCAGGCTTGGAATCAATACAGGTTACCATCTGGCACTCAGGTTTAGATTTGTAATGGGCGACAATGCTGATTTCATTGCCGGGCTTGGATTTCACAGGTTCCCACAATCTAATATAGAAGTAATTGATCCGGAAAACGGGAAACTGCTTTTAACACTCAAAACACACACCAATATACTTCCACTTACAGCAGGTCTCAATTATTACCTGTTTCAAAGTTTTTTCAGCCTCTATGGCACTGCAGGACTTACTTATAATTATGTCTGGCATTCTGTTGATTACCAGAAAGAAGACATCGGGATACCATTAACTTCGTCACCGAGCAGCAATTGGTTGGGAATTTGTTTTGGTGGTGGTCTTGACCTGGATTTAGGTTTTACAACTGCAAACTTGGAAATTAAATATAATTACCTGAATTTTATCGGACCTGATCAGGGTGCTTCTCCTAAAACTTATCTTACTGCTGGTTTGGGACTATTCTTTTAATTTGTTTGACTAACGGGATTTTTTAATATTTCCTTTGGTAAAAGGATTATTATTTCTATTCCTTTTGTAACTTCAGTAAGAATTTCAATTTGTCCATTTAATGCTTCGACACATTTCCTCACTATCTTTATGCTAAGTTCGAATGATTCAAAATCAGCAGTTTCATCACTATCGTAAAGCATTTTCTGAAGGGCATTACGCTCGATTTGAGAAACATTCTCATTATAATCTGTAAGCCTGATTAGAACATCATCGTCATAATCATCTGTGTAAATTTCGATATTATTTCCGGGCTTGGATTTATTAATTGAATGTAACAGCAAATTAGCTAATGCCCTGGTTAATAATGCAGGGTCCGAATTAATGAATAGTGGCTGAGATCCGGGAATATGAGATATACTAAACTCCTTAATATCCAGTTCATTTAGGTCATTAATTGTACTGTTAATTACTTTGGCAAGGTCAAAACGGCTTATATCAGCTTCAAGCCTCCCATTTTGTATTTTACCGAGAAGCTGTACATTCTCAATCAAGGCATGCATGTTATAAACAGCATTCCTGATTGTATTTAAATGCCTTTGATGTTGTTTTTCTTTACCGTTTTTGTAATACTTCTCCAACAAGTAGGTTGATGACAAAATAACAGAAAGCGGCTCATTATATTCTTTTGAAACAGTTGCAAAGAAATTTGATTTAAGTGAACTGAGCTCTTTTTCCATTTTAAGGGAACGAGAAAGCTCATCCCTGGTATTTCTTAATTGTTGTAGTGTCTCTTTCAGCTCTTTTGTATGTGACTCTACCCTGTTTTCCAAGTCTAAATTCAGTTTCCTGATTTCGTTTTCAATCAGCTTTCGCCTTGTAATGTCCCTAATCATCAATAATATCGATTCATTACTACCCAATTCAAAATAATTAGCATTGATTTCAACCGGGAAAATGGCACCGTCCTTCCGAATGCATTCAGATTCGTAGACAATACTGCCCTTGTTTTTTAATTCCCTCCAAAAGGAATCCCAAACCTGTCGAGGAAATTTATTGTCGATATCGAAAATAGAAAGTGTGACTATTTCATCTTGCCTGTATTTCAGTATCTCTGAAGCTGAATTGTTGCTTTTAAATATTTTAGCTTGAGAGTTTAGCCAAAATACCATATCACTGGTATTTTCAAGTGCAAAATCTGCCAGGATCTGTCTTTCTTCAGCTTGTTTTCTTCCACTGATATCGATAGAATATTCTATTGTTTTATCCAGGTTACCAAAAATATCAAGGATTGGATACGCATAAATCTCCAAGTGCCTTAATTTGTCACCGAACTCATATTTGTGCTCAATTACGATTGGCTGTTTTTTTTCTCGCAAAGTATTTATCGGGCATTCCAGGCCATCGTGAGAGCATGGCTCTTTCCTGCCGTGGCCAACTTCATAACATTTAAGTGCGCCATTTGGCATTGTTTCACGTGCAGCTTTGTTTGCAAGGATAACCCTGTAATCATGAGCATTAGTTATATAAAATGGATGAGAAATTGAGTCAATTATGTGGTTCAGAGCCCTGTCATGTTTATTAATTCTTACCTTGTTCAGGTTGAAATCAGAGTACTTTGCAACAATTGCTACTAAATATCCATTGTCATCACGCAATGGATTGTATTCAATTTTCGACTCAACTCCCCGAAAAGTTCCACTTTCTAAATTGGGTAGTTTTTCAATTGAGGAATCAAATCCGGGAATAAATTCCTCGAGAAACTCTTCACGAGGTACTTGCATGTCTAATGGAAAAGCAAAGAAATTGACAAACGCATTATTGAAAAATACTTCAGAAACGCCGGTAGAGTCCTCGTTGTCGGGAATAGCAACTACTATAGGAACATCGGAATCAAGGAGAAAGTTTAAAAGACCGCAAACACCGGAATTCAAATTCAGACCGTATTCTTTGTAGAATTTGCTCTCATCTATCTTTTTAAGGTGCTTTACCACCTCAACCGCCAGTTACTTGTTAATAAACAATCACTAATATAACCAGCAATTAACAAATTTAAAATATGATTTGACCCGATAATTAACGAAATTTTTATTAAAGAAAAACAGTAGAATTATATATTTTTTGATTCAGTTTATTCACCAATCCATCTTCACAAATGAAAAAGACCATTTTTTTTGCACTTCTTTCTATCCTTGCTTTTGCATGCAATACAAATACACTTGAAATAGCAGGAACTAACATACCCCCTGATGGTGAAATTTCGGAACAGCAAAACCTGGAATTCACTTTTAGCAGGGACATGGTTCCTGATTCAATAATAAACATTTGGAATGACATAGAATATATAGTGTTCTTTCCAAAGGTCAGCGGTTCTTTCAAATGGATTTCAAGGAATACACTCAAGTTTTCTCCCTATTATAAATTCAGGCCTCATACTGAATACACTGCCATATTTACGAAGGAGATTCTGAAATATTCGAGCCGGGAGTATATATTCAATTTTGCTCAGATAGTTAAGTTTAGTACCGAAAAGGTAAGGATTGAAGAATTCAGTACAATCTGGAAATACAATTCTACGAACAATACTAATATATTACAGGCTTTAATTAAATTCTCACAGAAAATCAATCCGGTTATCCTCGATTCTCTCATTGAGTTCAGCATTGATGGTAGAACCCTTGGGAAAACCATTTCCAGTCCGAAAATTGACTTTATCAATTCGTTTACACTTGCAATTCCCGGGAACTTGGAAGTAGAAGACAAATACCTCAATGCAAAAATCAAATCTGGTCTCAGCATAGTCGGAACTTATTCAAAAACAAAAAAAGAATTCAGCGAGGAAACAAAAATCCCGAAAGTGAATGATTTTGAAATTACCTGGATGAAGCCGGGTGAAGATATACGAAATCTCACAATACAGGTATTCACTAATCAAAAGATTGAAAATCCGGATACTATTTCTAAGTATCTAAAAATTGAACCATTTACTGACTTTGAAATTCTGACAAACGAGTATGGATTTTTAATCTACGGAAACTTTAATCCTGAAAACACCTATGAGATTACAATTGCTAAAGGATTGCAAAGTGAATCCGGTTACTCCTTGAAAGGTGAATACAGAGAGTCTGTGGCATTCAGAAACGTAAATCCGTTTATTGGGTTTACTGAAAATGAAGCGATGTACTTAACTTCCGCAGGTTCTAAAAACATTGGCATTGAAATTTATGGAATCCCAAAATTCAAACTCAGTGTATATAAAATTTATCAAGGCAATGTATTGCCTTTCACTCGTGATTATAAACGATGGGGCATGCATTGGGAGGAAGATAGCGAAGAATACTACGACTATAAATACTACGAAACCTCTGAATACGGCGACCTGATTCATGAAAAAGAGTACGAAACCACTACTCTTCCAAAAATGCGTGGAATGAGCGTTCTAAAACTTGATTTTAGAGACATCCTTAAACAATTCGACGGTGTTTATGTTGTGAAAATTGAGTCTGAAGATAGAACCTGGTTGCAGGAAAGCAAAATTATTTCAATATCAGATCTTGGTATTATTGCAAAAAGCTCTGAGAATGGAATTCTGGTTTATGTGAATTCTTTACTTAAAGGATACTCTGTTCAGGGAGCACAAGTATCGCTTTTCAGTCAATCTAACAGAAAACTGGCCACTGCAACAACTAATGCTTTTGGCATCGTTAAGTTTAACTCACCGAATATAAATGGAATTCAGTTCACCCCGGGGATGATATCTGTATCTAAAGGAAGCGATGTTAATTACCTGATTTTGAAGGATGAGACAAAAGTCATCACAAGTGATTTTGACGAAATCACTGGTTCTGAAAATGAGGATTACTCTACATTCCTTTATGGTGACAGGAACCTTTACAGGCCAGATGACACAATAGTCGTTGCCGGAATAGTTAGGGATAAGAATTGGGATCCTCTCAAAAATGTCCCAGTAAAACTAAAAGTTATAAATCCGATGCAGCAAGTGTTCAAAGAAATTAAAATTAATCTCGATGAAGAAGGAGGGTTTAGCACTAATTTTTACGTGCCTTCACATGCACTCACAGGTATTTACACAATAACCGCTTCGCTTAGTACCGGGAAACCACTGAAATCAATGTACGTGAGCGTAGAAGATTTCCTTCCTGACAGGATAAGTGTAGAAGTTAAAACAGATAAGGAGAACTATTCCCCCGGAGACACATTAATATTCACTTCTGAGGTTAATAATCTTTTTGGCCCACCAGCAAGCGACAGGAATTATGAACTTGAAGTTTTTTACAGAACAACTGATTTCAGGCCTAAAAGCTATTCTAATTATAATTTCAGCCTTGTGAATGAGGGATTAAGTCTTGAGGATTTTTCAAGCCGGGGCAAAACCGACAATCAAGGTCAAATTATGCAACTTACCACTATACCAAAGCGATTCAGAAATATTGGTATTATAAACGGAACAGCAGATCTGACTGTATTTGATGAAACCGGAAGGACAGTTAGCAGAAATGCAAAATTTAAGATATTTACTCAGGACGTGTTCGCAGGCATTGGAAATTTCGACCGTTATCACAAAACTGAAAGCCCAATTTCTTTTCCATTGATTGCAATTAATAAAAACGGGACTACGGGTAGTGGAAAGTTCAGATTAATTATTATACGTTTTAACTGGGAAACGGTTCTCAGGAAGAACAACAGAGGCAATTATTATTTTGAATCACAAAAGGTTGAAGAAGTGCTAATTAACAAAGTAGTTGATGTTAATGGTAAAAAAACTTTTTATAAATACACTCCTGACAGGACAGGTTCATATGAGGTTCGTTTAAGTCACCCCGATGCTTCGAGTTACGTAAGCAATACCTTCTATGCTTATGGATGGGGTAGTGTAAGTTCAAAATCATTCGAAACTGACAAGGAAGGTAGAATCACGATTGAGCCCCAAAAATACAAGTATGAAGTTGGGGAAACAGCCAAAATCTTATTCAAAACACCTTTCCGCGGCAAAATGCTGATAACAATAGAAAGAGATAAAATTATTGATGAACATATTATTGAAACTAATGGTAAATCAGCCGAATTAAGCCTCAAAATTGAAAAAGAGCACTTACCTAATATATTTGTCTCTGCAACCCTTATCAAACCTCTTGTAAATAAGGAAATGCCTCTGAATGTTGCATTTGGTTATTGCTCAATTAAAACGGAGGATACAGAGTACAAGTTACCGGTAGAAATAATTGCCGCTAAGAAATCAAACTCCCGGACAAAGCAGAAAATCCGTGTGAAGACAAAAGCAATGAAAGATATCAATGTTACAATTGCCGCCGTAGATGAAGGTATCCTTCAAATCAAAAACTACAACACCCCTAACCCCTATGATTACTTTTACAGGAAACAGAAGCTTGGTATATCAACATTCTCAATGTATAAGTACTTATTCCCGGAAATTGACTTTTCCAAAGATGGCTTCGGCGGTGGCGCCGGCCTGATGTCCATGCTTGACAAGAGGCTAAACCCCTTAAAAGCAAAGAGAGTGAAACTGTTGGTATATTGGAGCGGGATATTAAAAACCGATTCCCATGGTGAAGCAGAATATGAAATTGAAATACCGGAATTTTCAGGGACTGTCAGAATTATGGCCTGTGCTTTTCACAGCAAATCATTTGGCTCGGCAGAATCAAAAATGATAGTGACTGACCCACTTGTTGTTTCAACAGGAGTTCCCCGCGTTCTCAGCCCGGGAGATGAATTTGTAATGCCTGTCATGATTAGTAATACAACTGATAAAACAATAAACACAAGATACAAGCTCAATTTAACCGGGCCGCTAAGTATAATTCAGAACCCTTCCGGCAGTGCAAGCATCCCTGCAAATTCTGAAAAACGAATATATTACCGGGTAGCAGCCGGGAATGAATTGGGAATAGCCAAGATTGTCCTTGAAGCAAGCGGGAATGGCAAGACTTATATCAACTCGACAGAATTATCCGTCCGGGTGCCCGTTTCATTGCAAAAAGAGTCCCTTTCCGGCTACCTTACTTCCGGAAACTCAAAGGAGGTTGGTGCACCAATTCAATACCATCCCAAATCAGTCAGTTCGAAGATAATTCTTAGCTCCGGCCCCTCAGTTAAATTAATGGAGCATTTCGAGTACCTTATTAATTATCCACACGGTTGTCTCGAACAGACGATTTCAAATGCATTCCCTCAACTTGCCCTCATGGACTTGTGGAAGACATCAAAGGAAGCATATCCGGCACACAGGAATTCTGAAATAAGGGATAATATTAATTCGGTCATCCAAAAGTTGAGGTCTATGCAATCGCACGAAGGTGCATTCACTTTCTGGCCCGGTGGCGGAGCACTATCATGGTGGGGCTCTGCATATGCTGCACATTTTTTAATTGAAGCGAGAAAACAGGGTTACAACGTTTCACCGGCAATGATGGACAAACTATTCAAATACTTGCGGAAATCTGCAACCAATGCAGAGGAAGAAGAAATACACATAAACAACAACGGGAAGTGGATAACAGAAAAGTTTATTCCAAGAGAAGCAGTATATTCTGCCTATGTGCTGGCTTTGAACAGGAATCCTGACATCAGCCTCCTAAACCACCTGCGAAGCAACATCAATAAATTAAATGATGAGATGAAGTTTATGCTTGCAGCAGCATTCAAGCTTGCCGGAGACAGAAAGAATTATCTATCAATGATACCGGCTTCAGATATTACAGAGACCGAATCCGAGTTTGCCGGAAGCTTTTCCTCTCCTGTCCGGAATCTTGCTATTGCAGTTTATACGCTCCAGGAAGCTGCCCCTGAGAGTAAACGATTGCCTGCTCTAATCAAACACCTTGAGGAGATTTTAACCGGCAACAAGTATCTTTCCACTCAGGAACGTTCATTTGGTTTATTAGCCCTTGCAAAATATTACAAAAGCAATGCAGGGCAAAATGTTTCCGGTTCTGTGGAAATAAACGGCAAACCGGTAATGAAACTTTATTCAAATGAATCTTCCAAGGCTCACTCATTTGACAACTCCGGCCTGAAAATCAAATCAAGCGGAGGAGGAAAGCTATTCTATTATTATCAGACTGAGGGCTTGCCAAAGAACGTGTCTTTCAAAGAAGAAGACAACTTTATCCGGGTTAGAAGAAATTATTACAGGGCTGATGGTACGAGTATCAGCGGAAATAGCGTCAGGCAAGGTGAAGTAGTAGTGGTTGAAATTACACTTAAATCCCAGCACAATGAGACAATTAAGAATATTGCAATAACAGACATACTGCCTGCAGGGCTCGAAGTGGAGAATCCCCGTATTAACCAATCACAGAAACAATATGCATGGATAAAGGACCAGTCATTCCCCGAGCATTTTGATTACAGGGATGACAGGGTGAATATATTTACATCCCTCAGCAGTAGTATTGGCGTAAATAAGGGATTGAAATTCTATTACATCGCAAGGGCCGTAACAAAAGGCGAGTATCTACTTGGTCCGGTTCATGCCGATGCAATGTACCGTGGAGAATATCACTCATTCCATGGCGCCGGCACATTCACTGTTGATTGATGACTACTCAAAGAAATAAACTTATTATCGGGGTTAAGTCAGGTGTAGCCTTAGCCCTGATTGTTATTTTGCTTGACCTACTCTTCCCTTTGAGAATTGAAAGAAATTATTCAACGGCGGTCTATTCTGCTGAAGATAAATTAATCGCTGCATTCCTCAACAACAATGACAAATGGCGTTTCGAAGCAGAATATGATGAGTTACCCCAATACCTCGTAAAAGCAATTATCCATAAAGAGGACAAATATTTTAATTATCACCCCGGTTTTAATCCCATTTCAATAATCAGGGCAACAATACAGAATATCTTTTCTGCTGAAGTAATATCCGGTGCATCTACGATTAGTATGCAGCTCGCACGGTTATTAGAGCCAAAAGAAAGAACCTTAATCAACAAACTTGTTGAAACATTCAGGGCAGTTCAGCTTGAAATGCATTTTAGTAAAGATGAAATCCTGCTAATTTATTTGAATCACCTCCCCTATGGGGGGAATATTGAAGGTATTAAAGCTGCCGCTGCACTTTATTTTGAAAAACCCCCGCGTAACCTGAGCCTGTCAGAGTCTGTTGCATTTACAATTATTCCGAACAATCCTAACAAATACTTTCCGGGAAAATCGAACAGCGAAATTGAAAAAGCAAAAAATAATTGGCTTGTTCGTTTAAGAAATGATGGAGTGTTTAACAATAGCGAAGTGAATTTTGCTTTAAAAGAAAGTATATCAGCTAAAAGGCGCGAAATTCCGAAGTCGGCTCCACATCTTGCGTACCGTCTTCATAATGATTACCCTAACAGTTCAAACATTCATACCCATATTAAATATGAACTACAGCTAAAAATCTCAAGCGCAATTAGAAGCTACACTTTAAATCAAAATAGTATGGGGATTTATAACTCCGCTGTTTTGGTAATTGAAAATGAAACAGGAAGCGTGATAGCTTATGCAGGCTCAAATGATTTTTTCGATAATGAAAACAATGGCCAGGTTGACGGTATACGTGCTTTACGTTCTCCGGGCAGCACATTGAAACCCCTGATATACGCTTTGTCGTTTGAAAGGGGCTTATTAACACCGATGAAGCGCCTGCCTGATGTACCAATCACTTTCAGCGATTACAGCCCCGAGAATTTTACAGGCACTTATCATGGGATGGTCACCGCACGCGATGCTCTTGCCTGGTCGTTAAACATCCCTGCCGTCAGGCTTCTTTATGACTATGGTACAAAGAAATTCCTGCTTGAAATGATAAAAATCGGTTTTGATGACATAAAAAACCGGAAGAAAAAACTGGGACCTTCAGTGATTCTTGGAGGTTGCGGTACTACACTTGAAGAATTGACGAGAATGTATTCTATTTTTGCTAATTCAGGAAAGATTAGAGATTTAATATTTACTAAACAAGAGAATCAATCATTACCGGATTCCATTATCAGCCCTGAAGCCGCTTTTCTCATAAGCGACATTCTATCCGGCGCAGTCAGGCCTGACTTGCTCTACGAAACAGAATCAGCACTGAATATTCCAAAAATTGCGTGGAAAACGGGAACATCTTACGGTAGAAAGGACGCCTGGAGCATCGGTTACAACAAAGCTTACACTGTTGGAGTATGGGTTGGTAATTTTAATGGCTCTGCAAGTGAACAGCTTACGGGAACAGGCTCAGCCACTCCCCTGCTTTTCGAAATCTTTGGAATGCTTGGAAAAAGGAACAGGGATTGGTTTGATAAACCAGATAACCTTTATGAACGTATGATTGATGCACATACAGGCCTATTACCGGGTAAATACACCCAGGATACTATAAGTGACTACTATATTCCTCTCGTTTCCGAAACAACGGTTTCTGAAAACTATGAGGAATTCTTTGTTGATGGGAATACAAGTTATTGTGATGAATGCAATGAACAAAACAATTTAGTAAAGGTATTATATCCTAAATACGACCCGGAGCTAATTGCATATTTCAAAAGAATGAATATTCCATTCGAAAAACCTCCACCTCATAATAATAAATGCAGCAGAGTTGCGAAAGATTCAGAACCAATCATTGAATTCCCTGTAAATGGACAGGAGTACTTTATTGAGAAGGACGCTGGTCAAAAAATACGTTTATCGGCTATAACAGGTTCAGATGTTTCTATGTTGCATTGGTATATTGATGACAAATTTTTACTCGGAAGCAATCCTGACAGTACCGTCTTTTTCGAGCCTGAAAAAAGCGGTAAATATAAAATTTCATGTAACGACGACAAAGGTAGAAATGCAGATATTAGTATTCGCATTTCTTTCTATTGAAAAATATTATTTAATTTAAAGTTTTTATTATTAATCAATTGACTGAAATGAAAGCAATATACATTGAAGAACACGGTGGCCCTGAAGTATTAAAATTTACTGAAGATTTCGAAAGGCCACAACCCAAAGAAGATGAAGTACTTGTAAATATAAAAGCTACGAGCATCAACAGGGTGGACACTGTTATCAGGCGTGGCTACCCGGGTATGCAGCTGCCTATGCCGCATATACCAGGTGGAGATATTGCCGGGGAAATTGTTGAACTCGGTGATAATGTAACCGGATATTTTGTCGGGGATAGAATAATTGCCTACCCGATTGTACTTCCCGATAACCTGAATATTGATTATGATGGCCGGGAACACCTGAACGATGGCTGGAAATACTTTGGAATGCACACAAAAGGCTCTTATGCTGAATTCATTAGCGTACCGGCACAAAATGTTTATAAGCTTCACCCCAACATCAGTTACGAGGAAGCCGCTGCTTTGCCGATATCCGGCCTAACAGCCTATTATGGTATGAGCGAAATCGCGAATATCCGTCCCGGCCAGACATTCTTTCTGTGGGGAGGCTCGGGAGGAATGGGAACCCTGGTTGTACAGATAGCTATGGCGATGGGTGCAACTGTAATTGCAACAGCAGGAACAGATGAGAAAGTTCAAAAATTAAAAGAGATTGGCGTTGACCATGCATTCAGGCATGATGAAGATGTTGTTTCTGAAGTGCTGAATTTATACCCGGCCGGCATAGATGTGATTCTTGATTATGTTGGGCCGGCTACATTTGCAAAAACACACAAAATGATTCGAAAAGGTGGAAAAATCCTGATGTGTGGTATGCTAACAGGTATGGAAGTAAATCTTCATATCCAACAGACATATTTCAGGCAGGTTAGTATTTTGGGTTATTATCTCGGTACGCCGGACAAGTTCGCAGAGATGATAGAGTTCTTTGGAGAAAAGGATATTCATCCAGTGATTCATAAGACAATTGAACTTAAGGATGCTGCAGAAGGTCACAGGATAATGGAAGCGAGAGAAGCGTTTGGAAAGATTGTGATTAGAGTTTAAGAATGTGTTTAATACCAAACTCCGAGTCTGTTCAAACTGGCTTAATATATTTAGAATTTTAATAATGGTGTCATACTTTGACTACGCTCGGTAAGACATAAATATTTATACAAATAAGGTCAATATATGTTTACTCCTCTGTTCTCCCTCAAGTAAGAAATATCAATCTTAAAATCATCCGGAGTGATGTAACCTGCATTTGAGAATGTTAGCCTGTCAGTTTTTTCAGCGTCTGGTAATAAATCCCCGAATTCCATTTCTTTATACGCTATTTCTTCACCATTTTCCAACGCTCTTGCCATCACAATTACAAAGTATGCAGGAGTATCGCCTTTGTTTTTGATAGTAACATCAAGAAAAACCAAGCCATCGCCTGTCCTGCCTTCTTTTTCAGACATCAACAGCACATCAGGCCCTCCGACTTCAGTGCAGGCGAATAACAATAGAAAAATATAGGGAATAAACTTCATTACATATACCTGTGAATCTTACCAACCTGTTCTAAATATACGGGTTTGTAAGGTTCAGGTTCACGGCCGAAACATGTCCCCATTTGTTCATGGAAACATATTTCCTTTAAATCAACAAGCCTTTGTTTAATAGCTTCCACAGTAGGTATATAAGTAATCTCCTCGGCTTCAACTCCAACCACCGTAATCCCTGAAATACCTTCTTTCATGAGCATAACAGCAGCACCACCGGCTTGCTTGCCAAATGCCACATCATAGCTTGAAGTTGTCCCGGCACGAACGAGATGCCCCAGGGCAACCTCCCTGATTTCCGGGTATTCATAAATACCTTCGACAAAAACACCTTCTTTTGAAAGCACCTTTTGCCATTCTCTGTCCTGCTTCATGAAATATTCAAGTTGCTTGCGGATATACCCCCCTACCCCTGAGAGTTTCTGATGCCCGAATGAATCAGAAACAGAATCATCGGTAAAAAACTCGCCTTTTTTATTTTTAACACCTTCGGCAGCAACAATGATATAAGTTGAGCCTTTTACATCGCTATTGAGGAGCCTGGTAATGTAAGTTGATTTGAAATGCTCATAAACTATTTTGTAATCAACCATAATCTCAGGAATCAGTATGCAATCAGCATCAGCTCCAAGCCCTCCCCTGAATGCTGTATGACCGGAATAACGCCCGAACACCTCAATAATCAAAGCACGATTGTGTGTAAGGCCGGTTGTACGCAAATCGTCGGTAAATTTTGAAATACGGTTTATTGTAGAATCACCGCCTACGGAATATGTCTGTAAATCCAAATCCATTGTTTTGGGTATATGAATACATTTAATTCCTTTTGAAATCAAATCCACTACAACGGAACCCGTATCGTCGCCACCGGCAATCAAAAGCCCGTCAATATTGTGCATTGCAAGTCCATCTTTTATTATCTCGTACTTATTCGGATCCTTAATTTTGCTGATTTTCACCCTGGAATGGCCTGCCTCAGAACCTGCCACACCGGAATGTATCCTGTCAGTCATTGCAAAATCAATCACAGGCGGATGAAGGGTTTTCAGGTTATAAAGGCCTGCATATCCATTTGGGATCAGGCATACTTCAATCCCCAGGTTATTAGCCATCCTTGCTGCGCCTACAATCACTGCGTTCAATCCTCCGCAATCACCACCACTCGTTATGATACCAAGCTTTTTTGGTTCTGACATAAAATGCATATTCCTTTTTTAGTTTTGAGATAATTTGCATAATTAGAATTCAGTAAAGGTTCAAATTAAGAATTTAGTTCTAATTAAACTGATTGGTGTTCCGGCGAGACTATGAAAGGTACCAAAAGCAAGAATTTGAATGAATTAGTTGAAACTCTCAGTGAAGAGCTGGCAGATAGTTTTTTTCAGACTCTTCAAATGCTTTCCACTATTATTTCATTGAGTGAAAGATACTACGAAGGCAGCCATTCAGGATTTGTTTCTGAGAAATCTGCTTTAGTTGCTGAGGAACTAAACTTGAGCGAAGAAGATGTAACAGAAATTAAAATTACAGGGCTGGTTCATGATATTGGAAAAGTTGGGTTCAAAGACAAAGCTTTGTATAAATTCACTTCAGAAATGACCCGGCGTGAATTCCAGATTTATTCGCTTCACCCCCTTATAGGCAGGGAAATTCTTTCAAAACACAGCGGATATGGCAACATAGCCAAAATTGTTTACCAACACCACGAGAGGCCGGATGGTTCGGGTTTTCCAAACCACCTGAAGGGCGATTCCATACTGCCGGGTGCAGCAATAATTGCCGTTGTGGACACGTATCACAATTTGATGCACAAAACATTGCGAGACAAAAATAAAACTACTACAAGGCAAGTCCATTTTGCAAGTGCTTCTAATTACATTTCAACTACCGGGGAATTATATAATTCTGCAATCAGCTACCTGAACAAGAAAAAAGGGATAATGTTTGATACAAAGGTGGTTGATGTTTTTATTGATTTGATTGAAAACGAGAGAAAACAACTTAGGTATAAAACGGTCCAGCGTGTTCATGTCAACAAAGTAGAGCAGGATATGGTTTTTGCCGAAGATTATTATACAAGTTATGGCCTGTTGATTGCCGCAAAAGGTGAAGTTATGAAAGCCGAAATGCAACCTGCATTAGTCAGGTTTGCCGATGCCGGAGAATTGCCTGTAAAAGTATTAATGTTTAACTGATTTTCCCGATGGAACAAATAAAAAAAGATGATTATTCTGAGCTTACTGTTTTAATTATAGATGACGAAGTACCGTTCAGAAATTACCTGGTTCAAGTAATTAAAAAATATCTAAATACAAAAATTCTTTCAGCAGGTAATCCTGTTGAAGGGATAGAATTGATAAGAACAAATAGGCCAGACCTTGTTCTCCTCGATATGCAAATGCCGAAAATGGACGGTTTTACTGCATTAAGCAAAATCAGGAAAGATAAAAAAATCACGAGCACGCCTGTAATAGCATGCTCTGCCCTTAACAATGCAGAATTAATTAAAAGCTTGATTAAACTTGGAATAAGCGATTATCTGATAAAACCCGTTGACCCTTATGCGATTGTCCAGAAAACAAGTAAAGTATTGAATCAAATAAGACGTAATAAATGAATGGGAACGAGTTAATTAAGATTCTCAAAGGCGACCCTGAAATTTTCCTTGTTTTTGGCGAAGAAGACTTCCTGGTCGAAGAAACAATCGAAAAAACAAAAAGTCATTTTTTAAAAGAAGAAGACAGCGGGTTCAATTACGACCATCTTGATGGAGCTGAAACCGACTTACAAACAATGCTTGATATCTGTTATTCATTTCCTATGATGTCGGAAAGACGTATTGTGCTTGTAAGGAATTTCGATAAGCTTTTTTCCGGCAGGACAGCAAAAAATGACGCGATCCAGATAGAAAAATATATTCTCAAACCATCTGATACAACGAGGTTAATCTTACAGGGCGCTGCTTCAACAGTAAAAAACATTGGTAAAAATATCAACGATAAACGCGGGGGAACTAAAAAGCTTGATTCATTGAAGTTTCCCTTCAATCTTTTGATTAAGAATCATGCATGGATTGAATACCCTAAGATGTATGAATCAGATTTTCCCCGATGGATTGAACAACGTTTAAAATCAAAAGGAAAATCGACTACACCTGAGTCAATTGACCTATTAATAGCCCACTGCAATCCCGAATTAAGAGCAATCAATTCCGAAATCGAGAAACTGCTGATTTACATTGGCGAAAGAAAAAAAATTGATATCGAAGATATCAATAGCCTCACAGGTGCAAACAGGGCTTACAATGTATTTGAATTGCAGAAAGCTGTTGGCAGGAAAGACATTGAAGATTCACTAAAGATATTATTTAAAATGATGAGTTCAGAGCGACAGGAAATGCTCATCCTAACTATGCTTACACGTTATTTTACTATCCTGTGGCAGATGATTGAACAACTGAGACTCCATGCAAACAACTTTAAGCTGGCAGGTGTATTGGGCATCAGTCCTTATTTCATAGACGAATACAGGATGGCATTGCAGAAATATTCTTCGGTACAAATAGAAAAAGCATTTGTAGAACTTTGTAGTGCAGATGAAAAATTGAAAACATCGTCAACAAACCGTTTGCTTATCCTAGAGGAACTTCTGATTAACCTGATTGAAGACTGATAGAACAACCTGATTTCTAAGCTAAATTGATTAAGTTTGTTTCTGTTTATTAAACTAATTCGTTGATATTACATGAGACAAAGCGAGTTTTTTGTTCCGACACTTAAAGAAATTCCTGCTGAAGCTCAAATGGCTTCACACAGGCTTATGCTGCGAGCAGGCCTTGTAAGACAGGTTGGAGCCGGTATATTCAGCTGGCTACCGCTAGGGTATAAAGTTATTAAAAAGATTATAAACATTCTCCGTGAAGAGATGGACAGGATAGGCGGCCAGGAATTCCACCTGCCCGCATTGAATCCTATAGAAATCTGGGAGCAGACAAACCGCGTTGAAGCTATGGGCGATGTGATGTTCCACATCAAGAACCGCGACGGGCTTGTGCTTGCGCCAACTCATGAGGAAATAATCACTTTACATGCAAAGCAGCACATAAAATCCTACCGCGACATGCCACAGATATGGTATCAGATACAAACAAAATTCCGTAACGAGCCTCGCCCGAAATCAGGAGTTCTTCGTGGAAGGCAGTTTTATATGAAAGATGCATATTCGCTTGATATGTCTTTTGAGGCGCTTGACGTAAGCTATGACAAGCATTTCGAGGCATATAAGAGAATATTTGACAGATGCGGGCTAAAGTACTTTGTTGTTGGAGCTTCGAGCGGCGCAATGGGCGGCAGGCAATCCCAGGAGTTTATGGTTGAGTCTGATTCAGGTGAAGATACATGCGCTATAAGTGATTCTGGTTACGCTGCTAATCTTGAAGTGGCAAAATCTGCATTACCAAGTATCGGCAGGCTTGATTATAACCCTGAAGTGGAAAAATTTCCAACTCCCGAAGCAAAAACAATCAATGATTTGATTGAGCAATTTGGCTTACCAGAAGAGCGATGTGCAAAATCGGTCGTCTATATTGTGGATGACAAGCCTGTGCTCATTTTTATGCGTGGGAATGACGAGCTGAACGAATCAAAACTTGAATCTGTTTTTGGAACATCAAAACTCCGACCAGCCGAATCAGAAGAATTGATTAAATTCACCGGTGCTGACCATGGATCTATTGGACCAATTAATCTGAAAACTAAACTAAAAGTCATAGCAGATGATTTGCTCAAAAATGCAAACGGGCTTGTTAGCGGCGCAAATGAGGATGGATACCACTACAAGAATATAGATTTTGCAAGAGACTGCAACATTGACGAATACCACGACCTGCGAACCGTTCAACCGGGTGAACCTGATGTCATTGATAGCTCGCCACTGAGAGTAGTAAAAGCCATAGAATTAGGCCATATTTTCAAATTAGGCACAAAGTATTCAGAAGCATTGGGGGCTACATTCCTCGATGCAGAGGGTAAAGAACATCCGATTATTATGGGCAGCTATGGAATAGGCGTAGAGCGAATCCTGGCTTGCTTTATAGAGCAACATAGTGATGAAAACGGTATTTGGTGGAAAAGGCCATTCTCGCCCTTCGATGTGCATATCCTCTCCCTTGGCGCTGTTAAATCGCCGGAAGTAAAGGAAAATGCAGATAATATATATCAGGAATTAATAGATAAGGGGTGGGACATCTTATATGATGACAGGAATGAATCGCCAGGCATTAAATTTAATGACGCCGATTTAATCGGATTACCCATCCAACTGATTGTAGGGATGAAAAACCTTAAAGACGGCAATTGTGAAATCAAATTCCGTGAAAGCGGGGAACGGCATATTATGCCTATAAGTGGGATTCACGATTTTTTAACTGATTTTTACAATGAATAGTTTTGCGGACCTGCATACTCATACGAATTATTCAGATGGAATTCTATCTCCGCAGGAATTACTGAAAAAAGCCAAAAAAGCAGGCATTAATGCTATCAGCGTTACGGACCATGACACAATTGACGGATGCCGTGAAGCTATTTCATACTCAGGCCATTTCAGAATAGATGTTATACCAGGAATTGAACTTACAACCCATCTGGACGATAAAGAAATCCACATGCTGGCTTATTCTTTTGATATTCAGAATGAAAAGCTGTCATCCCATTGCGAGGAATATAAAGAACACCGCTACAGAAGAGCTCTGGAGATGCACGAGAACCTGTTCAGGGCAGGTGTAAGGTTCGATTTTGAACATATCCTTATTGAGGCAGGCAAAGGAAATATCGGCAGGCCGCATTTCTCAAACGTATTGCAAAAGCTCGGTTACGCAAAGAACTCTGCACATGCTTTTAATGCTTACCTGGTAGAAGGCACACCCGGTTATGTAGATAAACATAACTTTCCGGTCCGGGATGCAATAAAAATGGTCCACAATGCCGGTGGCATTACTTCCATCGCCCACCCGGCAGAGTATTACAGCGATGATGAGATTATTCTAATGATTAGGCTTGGGCTTGATGGAATCGAGGTTACTCATCCTTCAAACAATTATAACAGGAAGCGGGAATTGCATTATTTGGCAAAAAGATTTGGATTGCTTGAAACCGGTGGCTCAGATTTCCACGGAAACAGGCAAAACGATTCATCAAATTTTGGCAAAATAATGATTCCTTATAGTATTGTAGAATCAATCAGGTACAGGATCAGCGCTCGAAGCGCTTAATCATCCAGAAGATCAGGGCGGCGGTCTTTAGTTTTTTTCAGGGATTGATCTTCCCTCCACTTTAAAATCTCAGCACGATGCCCGCTTAAGAGGACATCCGGTATTTTCCATCCGCGAAAGTCTGCGGGGCGTGTATATTGCGGTGGTTCAAGAAGGCCATCCATAAACGTATCTTCGAGTGCTGATTCAGCATCGCCAAGCACTCCCGGCAACAAACGAATAATCGAATCGGCGAGTACAAGTGCCGGTAGTTCACCTCCGCTTAGAACATAATCACCAATTGATATTTCCCTTGTAACGAGGTGGTCCCTAATCCTCTGGTCTATCCCTTTGTAGTGGCCGGCAATCAGGATGATATTCTGTTTTAATGAAAGTTCGTTTGCGGTTGATTGGTTGAGTGTCTCGCCATCAGGTGTCAAAAATATGACTTCATCATAATCCCGCTCGGATTGCAGTTTTTCAACACAGTCAAAAACAACCTGGCATTTGATAATCATACCGGCTCCGCCGCCATAAGGCTCGTCGTCTATATGCCTGAATTTATCTTTAGCATAATCATGGAGATTATGAATGTGAATTGAAGCGATCCCCTTTTCCCTTGCGATCCTGATAATGCTTGAATCAATTATTGATTTCATTGATTCAGGCACAGCTGATATTATGTCCAGGTGTAACTTTTCCATTACATTTCCAGTTCATCAAAACCGTCCGGCTTAATTACCGTGATTCTTTTATGTGGTAAATCATACTCGATTATATTATTGTCAATCACGGGAAAGGGCTTTTTAGAGGCATTTAATTCGATAACCCATATGTCATTGGCTGGCATTCCCCATGTTTCTTTTATTATTCCCATAAGTTCACCATCATTTGAATAAACTTCACAGCCAATTAGCTCATCATCGAGAAACGCAGTATCTTCAATGCTTTTTAGAATATCATTCTCAGCAAAGACACCCATCTCCTTAAGCCTGTCAGCCTGTTCCTCATTAGTCACTTCAAGCAAATTGGCAACTCCTTTGCCCCTTTTTGCCTTCCACTTCCTTATTTCGTATTCACGAATAAAATTCTCAGAGTACCCAATGTAAACTTTAGTACCGTGTTCAAGGTTCTTCAAATTTGTTGGTACAAGACTAAGAGAAATATCTCCGTCCAAGCCCTTCGGCCTGCCAATAATTGCAATTTTTTTCAATACTGTGTATTTTCTTTTTTCCTCACATTACCAACGGCAAAATATGAATAATTTCAGATTCGAGCCATTTGCTTATGAAAACCTCGACACATCAATTTATAATGCTCGCCTAGAAGAATTATTAAACATCCTGAACAAACGCCGTACTGTTCGCAATATTTCCACAAAGCCAATACCGGAAGAGATTATTGAAAAGATTGTCAGTATTGGAGCTTCGGCACCATCCGGCGCCAACAAACAACCCTGGAAATTCTGCGTTGTATCAAATCCCGATATAAAGAAAAAAATCCGCGTGGAATCTGAGAAAATAGAATATGAGAATTATACTAAACGCTTCCCGGATACCTGGAAAAAAGACCTTGCTTTTATTGGAACTGACTATAACAAGCCTTTTCTTGAAAAAGCCCCTGCTCTGATTGTCGTATTCAAAGAGAAGTATTCGGAAACTAACAACGAAATTAATAAACACTACTATGTAAGTGAATCATGCGGGATTGCCATCGGTTTTTTGCTTACGGCAATTCATTTTGCCGGACTTGTTACTATCCCCTACACTCCTTCGCCGATGGGATTTTTAAGCGAGATTTTAAATCGACCTGATAATGAGACACCATTTATTGTGTTTCCTATCGGTTACCCAAATAAGGATGCTATGGTGCCCGTCAAAACACGCAAAGAATTGAACGAGGTAATGATTATATATGGATAATATAAGGCTCTCAAAACCGAGGGTAGTTATTGTAGGTGGAGGATTTGGCGGGCTAAGCGCAGCCAAAGGCCTCAAAAACGCGAATGCAGATGTTATCCTGATTGATAGAAATAACCACCACCTTTTCCAGCCGCTTCTATACCAGGTTGCGGTATCAGCACTATCTCCCGGAGACATTGCAGCACCAATCAGAACTATCCTTCGCGGACAAAAAAATATTCAGGTGCATATGGGAGAAGTACAAAGAATTGACCTGCCATCGCGAAAAATAATCCTTGGAGATGGTGAACTGAATTATGATTACCTTATACTTGCTCCGGGTTCTCAACCTTCATATTTTAATCATGATGAGTGGAAAAGCCTGGCCCCGGGACTTAAAGACCTCAAAGATGCACTCGAAATAAGGCGGATTGTAATTTCTGCTTTCGAACGAGCAGAAAGAACATACGGCACCGATGAATTCCACAAGTACACCACATTTGTAATCGTAGGCGGCGGTCCAACCGGAGTTGAGCTTGCTGGAGCAATTTCCGAAATTGCACGCAAAACCCTTTTGCCTGATTATCCTATATTAAAAAGTGATGATATAAAAGTTTACCTGGTGGAAGGTGGGAGCCGCCTGATGAAGGCTTTCCGTGAAGGACTTTCGGGTTACACATTAAAGGCGCTTCAAAATCTTGATGTGAATGTAATGTTAAACCATTACGTGAAGGATATAAAAAATGGCAGCGTTGACCTTGGTGATATAAAACTTGATACTGAGAATGTAATCTGGGCTGCCGGTAACTCCGCTTCTCCATTAATGGGATCATTAAACCTAAAACTTGATTCAGTTGGTCGCGTTGAAGTGGAGAATGACCTCAACATTCCGGGACACGAAAATGTATTTATAATTGGCGATTGTGCAGCATTGAAGGACAAAAATGGAGGGCTGCTTCCCGGGATAGCTCCTGTGGCAATACAGGAAGGGAAATATGTAGCGAAATTAATCAAGGAGCGAACCCCAAAAGCGAAGCGTAAACCATTTGTATATTTCGACAGAGGAAACATGGCAACAATCGGCAAAGCAAAGGCAATTGCCGAGATAGCAGGCTTTGGCTTCAAGGGGCTGTTTGCCTGGCTTATGTGGGGATTTATTCACATAATGTATCTTATTGACTTCCGCAACCGCGTGAGTGTAATGCTGGAATGGATCTGGTACTACATTACTTATAAACCGGGGGCTTTGTTATTGTTCAGTAAAGAGAAGGAAAAGAATTAGATAACTCCGGATTCTATCAATTCCTTGCTTATCGTAACCGTCACAGGGCCATCATTTACGAGGTGTACCTGCATATTTGCTCCGAAAACACCGCTTTCAATTGTAATTGTATAATCACACTTCATATAATCTACCATTTTATAGTAAAAAGGCTCAGAAAAATCAGATTGACTCTTGACGGTATTTATAGTAAAAGTATAGATTGAAAATGATAACTGATAGAATAATAATCAAAGAAATCCATTGGGCTTGGCTCAATCCCCAATATGTTGGATTTCGTCTGATGAATTCAATTATAAATCTGGTAATACTTAATAATAGAAAGCCTAAAGAAATATAATTCAAAATAGTTATTTGATTTCTTACCCGTTTAAATAAAATGAACTGAAATAAAAAATAGTAAATTAATCCAAAAAAGCTTTCATATAAAGGAGTTGGATGAACGGGTGTAATAATTGGATGCATACCATTTGGAAAACTCATCCCAGCAATAATGTTGGTTTCCACACCATAACAACCATCTCCAGCAAAAAAACATCCTAAGCGGCCTATTGCGTAGCCTAAAAATATTGGAGGAATAGCGGCAATTAAAATCTGTGAGAACGACACCTTAAATAGGTACTTTGAAAAACAGAATACTCCTATTCCAGCAATTATTAACCCACCATAATAATTCTTTCCAATTTGATATTTTGAATAATCACCAAATTCAAATGTCGATGGTATGTTTTCTATTAAAGAAAATAACAGGCTCCCTAAATATCCCAATATGAAAGCCAGAAATGTAACCCAAATATACAGCATTTCTTTTTTGATTAGTTTCGACAAGTTTTTTTTCAATTGAATTGCTGAAACTAAAAAAGATAAAACAAAAAATAAATGGAACGATTGTATATTTAATCCCAATAATGAAAACTCAGGTAACATAGTATTTATCAGATAATAAAAATGCCTGAAACATATCAACGCAACAGACATTATGAAAACAAATGGAAGGGATCATATTTACTTAATCCGCAAAGTAATGGCCCTTTCAATTAAAATAAAATTTGCTAATTGCTTATTTCCATTGTCATATTCGTGAACTTTCATATTTCCTTTAGCCAAGTGAAACTCGATTAACAATACATTTCCCGGTAAATTTAAGTTGCTTAATTCTTGAGCAGATATTCCAATTATTCCGTTATCTGGAACTGTCTTCAAATAACGGTATTCTGTACCTAAAATATTGCCGGTTACTGTATCTTGTTTAGTAAAAGCCATTCCCAAATAAACATCGCCTGTTGTTGAATTAGAATAAATAATATTCCCTCCGGTTGACAAATCAAGAGAATCAGTAGAAAACGATAAATTACCGAACCCACCGGGAACCTCAACAGTATCGTAAATAACTTCATTGTTAATAGATGATTCCCAATAAATTGGATCATTATAATGTGGCCCTTGATTTTTATTCCACTTATATAAATATCTTAGCGGGGATAAATTAGTAACTAAATCAAGTTGATTGTTGTTGCACTTAACATAATCTACTTCCCCGGCGCTTCCATTAACATTATACATGCCCAACGCCATTGTACTGTAATTTATTAAATTTGGATAGTTTATTCCATAATTAACAATTGGTTCTGTAAGTACAAACAACTGGATGGCGTGCAAAGAACCAATATCTTCATTGAAAAATGTATTGATTAATTCACCCGGCAAGATTGAAAGTGACTTATTCCATGAAGGATTTGCAGCTATAGGTGTATTCGAATCTTGATAGTCTTTGCAACCCATTAAACAAACAATGCTTATTAGCAATCCATAAGTTATTTGCTTGTACTTTTTCATTTCATCCTCCGTTTATTAATATATTAATCTATTATTCACAACTTAATATATTAATCTATTATTCACAACAATTATTACAAACAACAAATGCCAGGTCTTCCGGCTCCAAGTCCAAGAACAAAGCAGCAATACAATTCTGTACTATAAATCCACTGCCAGAGGCGATTTTTGCTATTAAAGAGGAGCTTGGCCTGAATAGTGCATAAGGCTGAATAGCACAGTATTGTTCTTCTTTACAAACAAGAAGATTGAATTCAATGCCGTTTAATGCGTAATTCTCAATATCCGGATCGGTCAGGCAAGGTGAAATATCAACTTCCCTGTACCAATAACCACTCTTGTATTCATGCTCGTTGTTTGCATCTAGTACACCACCTGTTTTTTCATCAATTAATATTTGACCATTATTCTTCTTTTGCAAAAAGAACGCTGATTTTACAAAACATGGGGTTGGGCTTATACCAAGAGATATTTGCAATTTGCATATTTCTGTACAATTCTCACAAGCAGATTCACAAGTCCAATCAAAGGTGTCACATGCTGTGTTTGTACAATCGGACAGCCCTTCACATGGATCGCAAGAACTAATTTCAAATGGATTCAAGTTTTTTGATATTGATGGAATAACAAGCAAGATGACAAAAAACGTAATAAAAGAAACGTGTATTATTTTACCTTTAGTAGTTTTCATAGCTTCGTTCCCTTTTTTTTAATTCTCATTTTTTTCTAAAGTTTAAAAAAAAAGCAAGTTAAATGTCATATTAGTTCAAATTAATATTAGTTTTAGTTTAACTATTAAATTAATTTATATGAAAAACACATTATTTTCTATCTATTCCTTGCTTATCGTAACCGTCACAGGGCCGTCATTTACGAGGTGTACCTGCATATTTGCTCCGAAAACACCGCTTTCAATTGTAATTGTATAATCACACTTCATATAATCTACCATTTTATAGTAAAAAGGCTCGGAAAAATCCGGGACGCCCGCATTGCTGTAATTGGGACGGAAACCTTTTCTTACATCGCCATAAAGCGTGAAGTTCGGAACAAGCAAAATCCCTCCTCCAACATCCCTAACAGAAAGGTTCATCTTTCCTTGGTCATCGCTGAATATTCGCAGGTTTACCAGCTTATTTACCATCCACTGCATTATCTCTTCATTATCACGAGGAGCAATTCCAACAAGCGCCAGCAAGCCTTTGCCGATACTGCCAACGGTATTGCAGTCAATATCCACCCTTGCTTCGCTGACTCTTTGCACTATTACTTTCATATCATACCAAAATTGACGCAAAACCCAATGCATTGTTCGATTCGCCATCCATGAAGACAGATAGTGTGCTATCGGGCTTGTAATCATTCATTTCAATTAATTTAACTATATCCTCGAACAGAGCATAGCCGGGCTCGAATTCAACGAGTGAATTTTTTGTCTCATTGAAAAATTTCTCATTAAAAACTACCCCCTTAGTATCCGGGTATAAAGGCAGGTATTTGATGTTTGCTTCTATCAGATCCTGGAAAAAGTGTGTTCCGAATGATACTTCCGGCATATATCCGTGCTGTTCCCGTGCAACTTCAATCAGCATCGCCGTGTTATTAATATCGCTGTACATTATTGGTACGCCGAGTTTTATATCGCCTTTGCTTCCCCACCTGCCGGGGCCAATCAGGATAAATTTTTTCTTTGGCAGGTTTTTATTCAGACGGTGCACAATCTTGCAAATTTCCTGAACCTGTGAAGGGGTTTGCAGCTTGGAATACTCGAGCGGGTCAACATAAACCACATAGCGTATGTTATTTACAAAACCGTTACTAACAAACTGGTTTGCGGAAAATATCTTGTTGGTTTCGTCAATCCCTACAGGGATGCTGATTTTCATTTCCACCTTGCCACGGCTCTGCGGGCGGCATTGCAAGAGGAACAACTTCTCGCCATCGCTTGCGAATTCAACATCCACCGGCCCGCCATAAGCATCGCTTAATTCAGACATTATAGCATTCATTTGCTCAATGAAACCTGTATTGTTTATCAGGTTATTGAATGTGATCACCAAATCTTCCTTTGTAAAATCAGCAAATGAGCTCACCGGCTCAACAAGCATCCCGCCCCTGTTGAACGAGACAATTTTTTCTATACCGGGGAAGTGTCCCCTTGCTGCAATCATCAACTCCTTGAAGGGGATTGACTCGAAGTTATTGGTTTCCAGGTTTATTACATCAATCCTCTGTTGTGAGTAGCGTATCTGATCCCTAACGGACTGATTGATATTCAATCCGGGTTTTCCAGGTGATACAAGGCGCGGGTAATCGTTTATTGTCCTGTCAACAGCTCTTGTACCCAAGCCGGCAACAAGCCTGACAACTCCGTCTTCTCTCTCAATTCTGTTTGACCAGCGAATTTCGTTGTTGCTGAATGCTACACCACCAAAGCTCGGCAGGTAATATTTCCCTATCTTTGTTCCTACAACCTGCTGGATAAGAATACCCATTTCCTCACGGAAATCAACAAGACCTCGCTCACGCCGGTATTCAATCGGATCTGGCCCGAATGTACAGGCATATACCTCCGAAATAGCATTAATAAGAGCTGCAAGCCTGTCCTCCTTGCTTCCCTGATTTGTAAGGAACAGACTCTTGTATTTACCGCTAAACGATGCCTCGAAACTATCCTCGAGAAGGCTGGAAGAACGCACGATAATAGGTTTGCCTTCCATATCGTCCAATATCATGCTGAATGCCTGGAGTGATTCCGGCGGGAAGTGCGAATTTTTAAAAATATACTCAATAAATTCCTGCTCTTGCTTTATTTCCTCAACCGGCTGGTATTTTGTGAAAACAATTTCCTCTAGAGCGTTGTAATGAAGAAAATCCGTCAATCCATCCGAAGTCAGGAACCTGCTTTTCGGCACATATACATTCTCTAAAAGAGAGTTGTGTTTCTTTTTATCAATCAGGATCTGCCTGGAGAGAATAAGCCCTGCGCTTTTACCGCCGAGATTCCCATTACCCTGGGCGGGTCCTATTACACGGTCCAATATCTCTGCCATTTTCCTGATCGTAATGTAATTCTTGGCAATATTGATATATTTCAGGTTATCTGAAAGAAATCTGCTAATCAAGCCAACACGGAGGCCGATAATTTCATCCATCGAATGGACATAATTAGGGCCATAATACCGGAGATATTTTTTGACACCTTCTATTACTTCTGCAAGTGGAGCATGACGCTTTTCCAACACACGTGAAAGAACACTCATATGCTCCTGTCTTATCCAATGTTTTAGAAGTTGGGTGATTTCATCATCATCAATGTGTTTTTCAGCAATATCGAAAACATCTTTAACAATTGTTTCAGGATCTACCGGGACGCCCTTTGGCTTTGGCCAGTTTGGGCCAAAATTCCTCCTTTCTTCGTTTCCTATTCTCGGGCTGAATTTCTCCATTACAGGTTCAATATCCTTAATTTCGAGCCTGCGCAGATGGACAATCATCTTACGCCCAATTCTGAACATCATTATCTGGTCTTGGAAAATCATCAGGTTCAGGATAATTTTCCATTCTGGTTTTTGCTTTTGATCTTTTGTAGCCATTGGCTGGGTAGTATCTGTTAGTTAATTGATAGTATAAATATTTTGAAGCATGTGCAAGTGCTTACGCAATAATATCCAATATTTCCGTAATTTAATAATGACAGCATAAGTTGATTCTTATTATGAAATCACTCGCAAGCATAGGGGACAATCAATTTTTTGGCTCATCCGGCAGACAGCGAACTTTCAAAATATTCACTGTTCTGATTTTTGTTATGTTTGCATTACGCCTTGCGCAACTCCAGATTATTGAAGGACAGGAGTACCGCTCTGAAAGCGAGGCCCAAGCGCTTAAAAGAATGCGCACAGAGCCATTCCGTGGTAATCTTTATGACCGGAAAGGCCGGCTATTTGTCCATAACGAACCCTCTTTTTCTGTAACAATCACACCTAATGAATTTAAGAGGGAATCTTTAAAACTTCTTGCAGATATTCTTGAAACAGATACTACAGATATTCTTGAAAAAATTGGAAAATTTGACCATCTTTCCCGGTTTATTCCTATTAAAATATTCCGCGATGCTGATAAACAGACAGTTTCACTGTTAGAAGAATACAACGATTACCTGCCAGGAGTAGATATTATTGTAGAGTCAAAGCGCCTCTACCAGTTTGAGGGAAAAATGGCTCATATCCTGGGATATACACGTGAAATATCTAAAAAGGAAATTGAAAGGAAAAAATACTATAACCCCGGTGATGTTATCGGTAAAACCGGGATTGAGTACACTTATGAGACATTCCTGCGTGGAATTGAAGGAGTTGAATATATTGCCGTTAATAAACTGGGTGAGAGAATAGCCAGTTTTGACAAAGGAAAATCCGATATACCTTCGAAAAATGGTTTTGACCTTAATCTTGCTGTTGACCTGGACTTGCAGGAATTTGCCGAGAAATTGCTGGATGGCAAACGAGGTTCAATTGTAATCCTTGAACCAAATACAGGAGAAATAATGGCTATGGTCAGCAAGCCGGATTTTGATCCGCGTGATTTCAGCGGAAGAATTTCTGCGGAGCTTTATAATGGCTTGTTGAAAGATAAAGACAAACCAATGCTTAACCGTCCGATTATGTCTGCAAACCCACCCGGCTCTACCTGGAAAATGCTTATTCTCGCAGCCGCCTTGCAGGAAGGAATTGTAACACCTTCAACAAAGATATATTGTGGTGGCGGGATGCAGTTTGGAGGCAGGTTTTTCAAATGTCATGGCGCACACGGAAATACTGATGCCCGCGGGGCTATAGAAGGCTCCTGTAACACTTATTTCTATGAATTAGGGTTAAAGCTTGGTTTTGAAAAGATTATCGAATATGGCGAAATATTCGGTTTTGGGTCAAAAACCCAAATTGACCTGCCTTATGAGGAAGATGGCAATTACATTACTATGGATTATCTTAACAAGAGATACAATGGGAACCCTCCCAGAGGGTTGTTGCTGAATTATGGAATTGGTCAGGGCGAGATACTTGCAACACCCCTGCAAATGGCTGTATATGTTTCAGCTCTGGCAAATGGCGGCGTCCTTTGCCAACCTCATGTTGTACGAAGCATTCTTAACCATACATCCCGCAGAAAAGAGCCTGTAAGCTACCAATCAGTCCGGTTACCGATTGAACCACAACACCTTGAAGTAATTAAGAAAGGAATGAGCGATGTTGTAAACGGTGGCGGAGGTACTGCAAAAACAGCACAGATTCCCGGTGTGGAAGTATGTGGCAAAACAGGCACTGCACAGAATCCGCATGGAAAAGACCATGCCTGGTTTATTTGCTTCGCCCCTCGCGAAAATCCTGAAATTGCGATGGTTGTTTTTGTTGAAAACTCCGGCTTTGGTGGTGCAGTAGCAGCTCCAATCGCAAAAAGGCTTCTCTGGAAGCATTTCTTCCCTGACAAACCGGAACCATGGCTAAAGCCTGCAACATCTGATTCTACTGCTATAGACACGCTAAATATAGATATTACAGTAAATTAACTTGTTTACATTTGTGACAAAACGTTATATTAACTGTTAATTGAAACATAATTTAGAAATCAATTGCATATTAATCGAGGGTGTTTTATGAAATCCACGCTGTACCTCTTAGCTTCATTCATTATCCTTATGTTTGCCTTATATTCCTGTAACAAAACAGCGAATCCTGTTGTGTCAGGTGAAGATGTCACTTTCCAGGGTGTTCTGCAGGATGTCCAGGGACATAATATCATTGGTGCGATAATCAACGCATTAGATACTAAAGGAACAATAATTGCATCTGATACTACAAATGAAGAGGGCTCTTTTTCACTTGTGATTGAAGATATTGCAATTCCGGAACTTATTGTAAATGTTAATCATTCCGATTATACACCTTATTCTTCAAAACTGGAAGAATTTACTGAGCAAATCCTCAAAGAAGAGAAAGTAAACCTGATGATGGAAAATGATGATGAATGTTGCGGCATTATCAACATCACCGTAAGTGACAAAGATGATGAAAGTGCACTTGAAGGTGTCGAGGTGAGGCTTAATCGTGGGGAGAAAAAACTCAAGAAAGAAAAAACTGACCGCGATGGCAAATTGCAATTCCTTAATGTTTGTTCCGGCGAATATTGGGTAAGGTTGGCTCTTGACGATTACAGGGTAATTGAACAAGAACTCAACCTGGAAGATTGCGACACGGTCAATCTAAGCTTCAACATGGAATCCACTCAATCAGAAGAAGACACATGCTGCAAGAGCGTACTGAAAATTGATGTGACAGATTCGGAATCCGGTGACGAGTTGAATGGAGCCCTTGTGAGATTATGGAAAGACGGAGAATTAATTGAAAAGGCCGAAGTTAAAGAAGGTAAGGCGGTGTTTGATGGCCTTTGCGAAGGTAAATACGGTGTTGATATAACAAAAGAAGGATACAAAGGTATTGAATTCAATATTGAATTTGATTGTAATGAAACTGTCGAAGTAGAAAAAGAACTTCAGAAAGAGGAAAATAAAGAATGCTGCGATGGCATAATTAAAGTGGTCGTAAAAGACAAGGAAACCGGCGAATACATCGAAAATGCAAAAGTAAAGCTTTGGAAAGAGGGCAAAATATTTGAAACCGCCGAAGTTAAAGACAGCATGGCAGTATTCGACAGCTTATGTGAAGGAAAATATGGTGTAAGCATTCAGGCAGAGGGATATTCTGCTATCGAGTTTAATATAGAGCTTGGATGCGATGAAGAAGCGATTACGGTAAAAGAGTTAGAAAGCAAGGAAGATTGCTGTAATGGAAGGATTGCTGTATTTCCTAAAGATGGTGAAACCGGTGAAAATCTAAATGGAGCTATTGTTAAACTCCATAAGGATGGTAAGGTAGTTCGCGAACTAAAAGTTGAAGACGGTAAAGCTGTATTCGAAGAACTTTGTGAAGGAAAATATGCAGTTACAGTCCACATGGAAGGTTATAATTCAATAGAATTCCACGTAGAAATGGATTGCAACGGCAATAAGGAATTCACAAAAGAAATGGAATCAAAAAGCAATGAAGAGTGTTGTGACGGGCGGGTAGAGATTATAATCAAGGACAAGGAAACCGGCGGAACTATCCATGATGCACTTGTTAAACTATGGAAGGACGGCAAGCTATTTAAGAAAATAGAAACTGATAACGGAAAAGTTGTTTTTGAAGACCTTTGCGAAGGTAAATACGGTGTTTCTGTGATTAAAGAAGGTTATGAGGGATTCGAATTCGATTTTGAACTTGATTGCAATGACAGCCTTAAATTTGAGAAGGAATTAGAAGCTCAGAATAACGATTGTTGCGAGGGCATCCTAAAAGTCTATGCAAAAGACTCCGTAAGTGGCGAGTATATTAAATACGGCAAAGTGAAACTATGGAAAAATGGCAAACTCATGGAAACAGCAAGCATCAATGATAATGGTTATGCAGTTTTCGACGGCCTTTGCGAAGGAGAGTATGGTGTTGACATCCTTATCGAAGGCTACAAACATATTGAATTTGCTGTAGTTATTGATTGCAATGAAACAGAAGAAGTTATCAAAGAACTTACTGCAGAAGAGAATAAAGAGTGCTGTACAGCAGTATTAAAACTTATCATCCGTGATAAATCGGACGAGTCGAAAATTGAAGGAGCTACTGTAAAAATCTATCTTGATGATGTCATGATTGCTGATGGCGAATCAAATGGTGATGGTATCTTCATCAAAGAGAAGCTCTGTGCACCAAATAAGTATATCATTGTAATAACCAAAGACGGTTATAACGATGTTGAATTCGACTGGACCTTCGAGAAGTGTCAGAAATTCCAGGAAACTGTAAACATGACAAAATGATGTCCTTTAATATCAAGGACCACCTCGAAATATTCGGGGGGCATAGCGTTCAACCAACGCGGCAATTAATTTCGTGCTGAGTGGAGTCGAAGCCTGAATCTCTAAAATTTAAAGGCTACCTTTAGGTAGCCTTTTTAATGATTATTTAGTATGGTCGAGACAATAGTTACTACTTATTTGGATTTATCAAAATTACATCAATCCTCTTCTATGATTTCGAGCATCTGAGTTTTGTCCTTGTAAATATCTTTAAGCTCATCTTCAAAGAAGAATTTTTCTTCGCCAAAAGCCGGTTCAAGGTCGTCTATCCAGATTGCATCGGGGTTGTATTTAGCAAAGAAGGGCCTGTGAACCCAATCCTTGCCCCTTCCCTGCAGGAACCTGAGTGCGAATACTTTTTCACCATTCACTTCAGTTACTCCAAGCACCTGTACTTTACCAGGTCCGCAACTCATTGAAGGGCCGCGCACAGTCCTTGCAAGGCCGCTGACGTTCTGGTAAGCACCCTGGAATACCTGCCATGCTCTTTCGAGTGTTACCTTGAAGTAATGTTGTGCGCCGGTGTCGCGCGCAATGAACATGTAATATGGGATACAACCCTGCCTGACCTGCTCCCGCCACATCTTGCTCCAGACAACCGAACTGTTGTTTATCATGTGGAAAATAGGAGATTGTGTCCTGATATTTGCGCCTGTTTCAAGAATGCGTTTTATCGCTTTCTGAACTGCAGGCGTTGAAAGTTCAACGTAGTGATTAAAATGTGCCATTATTGACAGCTGTCTTCCCGATTTTATAATTTTTTCAAAAGTCCTTAGCATCTGGTCGGCATCATCATCCGTTACAAACTTGTAGGGCCAGTATGCAAGGGCTTTGGTACCGATTCGTATATCGGTCAGGTTCTTTGGGTCTTCTTCAAGAATGGCATTGATATACTCTTCGAAGAGTTTGGCTTTTAACACCATCGGGTCGCCACCAGTGAAGAGAATGTCATGCACTTCGGGGTGTTGTTTAATATATTGCACTACTGGTTTGATTTCCATACTAGCAAATTTCAGGTCGCCCATATTGACAAACTGAGGCCATCGAAAGCAGAAAGTACAGTAAGCATGGCATGTCTGTCCCTGGGTTGGAAAGAACAAAACAGTCTGGTCATATTTGTGCTGTACACCCTGGAGAACTTGCCCATCGTGCACTGGAACATTATAATCCTTTTGCCCTGCCGGATGAGGATTTAACTCCTTTCTGATTGCATCGGCAACTGCCCTAATCTCTTTTTTGTCTGTTGTTTTTTTCAAAGTCTCAGCCATCTTTTCAAAATGGTGAAGCTTCAACATATCCTTTTGTGGAAAAGTCAGAATGAAAATCGGGTCTTCCCGCGGATTGTCCCAGTCAATCAACTCATCTACAACATAGTTGTTGGACTTAAAAGGTAAAACATTCCCGACTACTTCCATTGCAAAAATCTCTTCATCAGAAAAATGGTCTTTAATCTGAGGAATGTTTGTTAAGTTTCTGAGTACGAATGATTTGTACTTTGGAGCGCCATCCTGTGTCTTGATTAGCGGTGTGCCATTTACTTCATTACCCATATTCTTTGCTCCTTGTAAAAATGAAATTATTTTAATCTATATTTTAATAATATTTAATATTATTAATACTCCGATAAAGAATATAAGCATTATTTAGTAGAATTGAAAATGCCGGGGCAATCACAATGCCCCATAAACACAGGCTTAACGAGACATTAACCCTGTTTTCACAAGTAGCTTTTTTAATTTAATGAACACAAATTCAGGGCTGATATCTTCCATACATTTAAAGTGCCTGCGCGGACAATGGCTCTTCCCGATATGAGTGCAGGGACGACAATCTATGTAGGTTTCCGCTATCTCGTAAGATGTAAATTCAGGGGCAAAACCAAACTCTTTTACTGTGGAACCAAAAATCGCGAGAACTGGCAATTTCCTTGCAGCAGCAATATGCATTACTCCTGTATCATTTGTAACAAGCATGCTGCATTGGTTTAATAATCCTGTTGTTTCTAAAATAGATGTGCTGCCTGAACAATCCGTTATTTTTGCAGTAGCTTTTTCTTTAATCAGGCTACTTATCTCTTTGTCGTCTTTTCCGCCAATCAAAATAAATTCAGGGCTTAACTCCATTGAGATAATTTCCATTAACTCAATAAATTTATCCACCGGCCAGCGCTTTGTAAAATGATATGCACCTGGCGCAATCGCTATTTTCAGATTCTCCGGTTTAATGTGTGAGGAGCGATATTCAACCTCATTTTCGAGCCATATCTCGCTGCCCTTTCCATCATACTCAATACCCAACTGCCTGCATGTCCAAATATACTCCATGGCAACGCTGAAATTTTCCTTCATTGGCCTCTTCAGATGCACAAGCGACAACTTGTGCAGCCTGCTTTTGTTAAAACGCAGAACTTCAGCCTCGATATTCCTGAGGAGGATGCGGGATCGTGTGTTGTGCTGCAAGTCAATAACAAATTCGAATTGCTTATTATTTCCCGTAATGTTTGGTAATTTATTAGTGTTGTCGAGAGCGCCGAAGTTTTTGTCATAGGCGAAGACTCTGTCAACGTGGGGATTGAACTTAAAAATCTCAGTGAATTTTTTATCTGTTATGTAACAAATATTGCTTTCAGGGTATTTAGCTTTAAGCAAACGGGGCAATGGAGTTGTTAAAACAATATCCCCCATCGAACTGAGCCGGACAATCATAAAATTAGGGTTTGATTTATCCGATAATTTCATATTTTGGAAACAGCCCTAAGCAATTTTGGAACTAATAAGGGTATATAAATGCGCTTTACATTTGAACGAATTGACAAATTAGTCATTTTCACAATAAAAAACGAAAAGGTGGACGGTGATGTTTCTGCCAAATTCAAGGCTGAAATTCTTATACTGTGCCAGCCTGATATTGATGCGCTTGTAATTGATTTTAGTAATGTGCAGTATATAGACAGTTCAGGGCTTGGTGCGCTTCTTCTTGCTCACCGGCAGCTAAAAGACCACATGATACCGGTGATTCTTGTTGGTGTTGAAGGCATGGTCAGGACAATGCTGGAAATTTCCCAGATTGAAGACCTCTTCGAGTTTTATAATACCGTTGATGAAGTAGTCGAAGATTTCCAGACCAGTGAATTTGATGAAGATGATTCCGAATTGTACTGATTAGTCAATTAAATCGCCATATTTCTCAGGATAAGGCGGAAGCGGAGTAGAATCAGGCACACCCATAAGCGGAAAGTCCTTTCTTAACGGATACAGCGGGGCGCCGGTTTCCGGGTCGTTGAAGTCTTCTGGCATGTAAAAACGGCGCAATCCCGGGTGGCCGGTAAACTTTACGCCATACATATCAAACGTTTCCCTTTCGTACCAATTCGCGCTCTCCCAGACCGAAGTAATGCTCGGGCATTCGCATTTTTTCTCATCAACTTCTACTTTCAGCCGGACACGGCTTTTGTTAGGTATGGAATAAAGGAAATAGACAACCTCGAACCTGTTTTGTCGCTTCATCCAGTCAATTGCCGATACATCCACAAGCTGATTGAATTGGAACTTTGCGTTTCCCTTCAGTTCATTAGCTACTTCGAGCAGCTTATCCCGGGTGATTTTTATAGTCAACTGGCCACGGAATTCAATCGTTTCTGCTTCCGGGCAGATTTCCTTCACCCTGTTCACCAATGATTCGTTATCTATCGCCATATTTCCAACCTGAAATAAAAAACCAAAAATAACAAACAGTTGCGGTTTTTTCAAGGAGAAGTGGAGTACGCTACATTATTTTCTAAACAGAAACAATACAATAGCTGTTAACCCGGAAGAGCAGACGAAGTGCCCGCAACTGCTGATGTGAATTCAGGTATGTGGTATGAGTGACAGTTAAACTCGCTCACATAAGTTTTAAGTTTAAATTCCCCGGGATTAATAAATTTTTGAAGTGCTGATACAAATGCATTGTTTTTTTAAGTATCATTTTTGCACTACTAAAGGAATACAGTCCGAACTACCATTGAAATTAACCACAATGAAATAGACACCGCTCGGAATTGCACCACAATTCCATTTTAAATCCATTGTTGCTATTCCAACAGTTGTCAGTTCCATATTCTCCCTGCCTTCCAATTTTTCCCCAAAAACATTATATACACCTTGTATTCCTTCCCATAAATCAAAGGATTTATCCCAGTATATTCTGGCTGTGATCTCATCGCTACCGGGCATTGGGTAAGGCGGGTAGGAATAAAAACTTCCTGTATAATATTTCTTTTCTGTTTCATGTTCAATAACGGTGGTACTTGTGTCTTTAAGCATTATGCGGTAATAATTCTTCTGCCGCTTTTCATCTTCCAGCAATGCCAGCGCTACATTGCCCTTGAATATGACCGATTCTATTATTGGCAACCCAAAATCCCATTCTGCAGGTTGCCATTGTGTTAAATCATCTCTATTTGTGTTTTCAAGGAAAATTTTCTCCCCCACAATGTAGAATTTGTCGCTTACAATCATCAGCAATATTTTTTTATCTTCAATCCCTTTGTATAGTGTATCTATTTTGTTTCTTTGCCTGTCATAAAGGTATAGCCTGTCCGGGGATGAGCAGGAAATAAAAACTGAATCTTTGTTTAGTTCGTAGATTTGGTTTATTTCAAGCTTATTGTCAATACTTAAAATAGTTTCCCTGGTTTTGCCGCTGTCAAGTGTTTGTTGTACTTCGAATGTGCCAAGAGGATTGCCCAGGGTATCGTAAGGTGTTGTAAATAATAAATATTTCTCCGGGTTATCTGCAAGGATGTGATGAATAAATTGTAGTGAATCCCAAGGCAATCTTGTGAATTCTGAAAAGCTGATGTCTATAAAAATTAATGAAAAATAGTTGTATTGACCCGTTGGATAGTTGATTGCAAACAGAAACTTATTTTCAATTTCAGATACGTTAGAAGAAACACCCGGTGATGACGAAGTTCCATAATTTAGTTTAATATCATCATTGAATTCTATGGTTTTCCCACCATCATTTGTATAAGCAAATTTATTCTTAATTGAGAAGCCCACTTCCTTAGTGCTCTTTGTCACATATCCATCTATAAATCCTTTCCCATTCTCACCAAAGTAATAAATCGTATGTGTAATGTCATTCAGACTGTTGCCTGTTTTTTGGTAGTCTGGCAGTTTTGAAGGTTTGAATGTTAATCCGCTATCTTGAGTGATAAATATGTCATTTGTGTTTGGGTAATCGTTTATAAATATAAAAGTTGAGTCATTTAATATCGTTGCAGGTTTTCCATTTAAAAATGATATCAATTCCCAAGTGTTTCCAAAATCTCTGCCTATTAATATAGACCTTAACCAACCAGTTTTAAGAATTGAGTTATTTCTTAAAACTTTCTGGGGATTAAGTAATGCGCCCCAAAAAGAATAGCCGGGGTATTTTAAGTTATTACCATAACCTGCTGTATAATAGTCTTTATAAAATTTCTCAGAATAATCAATCAGGGTATCAAATGGAGTTGAAAAATATTTCTTTATCCAGAAATAGTCGTTTGCACTTCCGGGGTTTTCAGAAGCTATAGCATTTACGTATAATTCATTATCAAAAAAAGAAGCTTTTTCTTAGGTAATTTCTATACTTTCTTTCTTTTATTCTTGTATTGATATTAAGGAAAGTGGTGTCTTCAAAATAATATAACCATGAATCCAGGTTTTCATTTGTTCTATACAAATTTCCACCGATAAGAAAGACATAAGAATTATTCATTATTAAAAATGTTCGAGAAAGAATATTTTTTTTCGAGTTAGTGGATTTCGATATATAACTATTTCAAAAACAGGCTGCCCGACTTCGGGCAGCCTAACTTATAATCAACAATTTAGTTCATAACTGCAAGCTTCAGATGCCGGAGAATTCATCGCTTGTATTGATATTCAGTTAAAATCCAACTGCGAGGTGGAGCGCATCTGAAACTTCTACCGTACTACAACAAAAATGCCTGTTTTAACCTCACTTCCACTCTCCAAAACAACAGTGTATAAGCCGGCTGGTAAGCTGCTAATATCAATATGTGGGGATGTATCCGGCAAAAGCTGATTATAATATAATTCCAGACCGAAGCTGTTGTAAATACGTACTTCCCCTCTGCTTATAATTCTTGTGTTTACTTTTATGTGATCCTTTGCAGGGTTAGGGTAAATTAATAATGGTTCAACCAGGTTCTTTGTTTTCTCATCTACACTTGTTGGCAGATAAGAGATTTCTGCTAAATATAAGTCTTCGATATAATCATCATCATTAATATGTTTTCTTACATAGCCAAAATAAATTAAATTTCCATTGTCCTTTTCAACAATCTCAACTGGAATATTTTCATCTTCAATTTTCCAGGTGAGTTTGTCAATTACTTCACCTTTGGTATTTACAAAATAGACATAGAAATTCCTGTTACGTGCTCCCAGCCTTTCAATACCACCAAATGCCATATTCCCATTTGAAAGCGACTTAAATGTCAAAGGATAAAATTCAAATTCTTCTGGGTAAATTAAATTATGCAATAGATAGTTCCCAAGGCTATCAAACTTAATATAAATCCATTTTTCTTCGTTGAAATCTTCTTTCGCAATTCTACCAAATACATTAATATTACCATTCAAATCCTCTAATATATTGTGAACTATCAGATGTAAATGTTCAGGTTCAGAAATCTGGTCAATCTGAATTAACCAAATACGATTATTAAATTGGTCAGTTTTTACTAATAATTTATCTGTCATATTGTTTTGTTTTCGAGTATCGAAATGCCACAACAGATTATTGTCTTGCAGTTTTATTGTGCTATAATTCCTTGGCCTAGCATCTGCATTAAAACCTGTTGTATCCAAGGTATATCCTCCGGCATATTTGGCCTTATTATCCCAAATTTCTAAATGTCCATAATAATTATGAAAAAATGAACCCCATTTTTTAATAGTATCCTTTTCAAAAAAGAACATACTTGCCCCACTCGTATTAAAAGATGTGTCAATATATTCAACTTCTATCTCTAAATCCTCATCAAGATACGTAAGGAAAGGATGTCCACTTCCCACAAAATCCCATCCTATTTCACTATCATTATGAACACTAAATATTTGAATATTTGAGCCATACTTCTGGAATCCTTGAAGTACGAGATTTTTTTCATTTGGATATTCTTTCTTTCTTATAATATTTCCTTCTAAGTCTAATTCAAAAATCCCTAAATTTCGCTGTCCATTCTTGGGATTTCTCCCTGTAAATACGACAAGCAACTTATCATTGTCTTTAATCATCTTCGAGTAAAACCCTTCGGGAAATAGCTTGTCCGATTTAAATTGAACTTCCCACTCGATGTTTGCTGATGGAAGTATGAGGGTTTGCGAATTTGCAATTATAAAGATTATTATGAATTTTAAGATGTGATTAAACACTTTATTCCTCTCCTGATTTATTATTTAAAATGGGGCGGTAGGGAAACAGTTCAATTTTAAAATCTCTACCGCCTTATCTCGAAAGCTTACAAATTAATTTTTAACAAACTTTGCAAAGTGAAAATTGCCGGAATTATCCTCACACCTTAAGAAATAAATACCTGGATTTAAATTCAGTATATTTATCTTAAAATTCACAGCATTTCCTGTTTTTATAGTTTTTTTGATTTCTCCGGTTAAGTCTAAAACCTGAATCAATTTGAAAATTCCACTTCCGGTTCTTAATTTTAATTCAATTGATTCATGCGCAGGGTTAGGAAATACCATCAACTCCATTGAATTTATTTCAATTGAGTTAAGGATATCCCATGTTTTCCCTTTATCCTTTGTCAACATTAACTTACCGTCGTTCCTTTTCTCAAGGAATCTACTGATATTCACGTGTTCATCAAGTCTTATCCAACTTAAACCACCATCTGTCGTTTTGAAAATTCCCGATTCCCGTTTTTCGATAAAATTCACTCTCGAAAATGCTTTGTGAAATCCAGGTATTTCAACTTTAAACTCTGAATGTTTTATACTTGTTCCACCAGATTGCAATTCCCTGATTAATTTTTCAGAACTCTGTGCTTTTATTAATCCAAAAGGAACAAAAATCAGTAATGAAACTAAAGAAAGTATTTGATAAGCCATATTTGAATTCATTGTATCCTCCTGTTTAATTATTCGCATAATGCTTCGCAATCTCTTAAGACCCTGTAATCATTATATGGGTGTGAAGCTGTGCCATATTCTGTACACATTGTTGAATACGGTTGTTCATATTCACCACAATCACCGGGATTGGATTCCATTTTTTCATAGACAAGTACAGTTTCATTTACCGGACAATAACAGAAATACCTTGTGTGTCGACAACAAGGTGCGTCCTCTCCAATGCAAGGAACAAAGTAATATGACATTACACCATTTGCCCTTTGTTCACAAATTGCCTGGCATTTTGGATCTGTAAAAAACAGTGAAAAATGCGTACATGTATCAGGCATTACACACTCGTCATTTTCTACTTCGCAGTGATAAACAAATTTTGTTGAATCTGGAGTATTATTGTAAATGTCAATAAATACCTCTCTTGATATTGCTGCTTGTAAATTTTCTACAAAATCCCTGAATTCGTCAGCATCTAATGTTCCGAAATCATTTGGATATCCAGGGTACAATGCCTGTGTTAAACCTATGCAATCTGAGCTGTCCCATTCCCATTCAATACTAACTATTTGAATCATAACTATATGGCGTAAGTCACATGAATCTTCGGGACTTAAAAAACAGTCCTTTTTATAAAAACTCACATCAAAATTACAAAGCGCATAATTTGGGTTTACATTCGAAATGGTAATTGATTTAAGTGTATCATCAGAACAAACTATGATATTATCAGGTACTTCAAAACAATCTTCCGATTGAGCTTTCACCTCATTTTGGCCCGCAACAAGGAACAAAGCCAATATTAAGAAAACTACTATTTTTTTCATGTTTTTCTCTTTTTAAATTGAATAATTAATTGTATTTTATTCCTGATAAATCTAAGTGATGAAACAAGTTATGGTTTATCTCCGGTTCAGCCGGTGGGTCTGTCTGCCGGCTGTGCTTATTAATGCCCTGAATTTTCCTTTTGTTTTCTTGCAATTCCTCCGGTTAATTTAATTCTGCGATGTATAATCTTTGTACTTTTTTCAAAGTACAAAGATGACCCGGATAACGAGGAGTTGCATAATATTAATCTAATTGTAGTTATTGATTAATAAATGCTGTTTTAAATTCCCCTTAATTATATATTTATCAGTTACTTATCTTCTATTTACCAACCGGTTCAATTATCATTACCGGCTGTGGGAAGAAATCAAACATCTATATTATAGTAGCGTTGGTTTCATTATAAAAAAAAACCAAATAAATACAATTAATTATTATTCATAATTAAAAATGTTCGAGAAAGAATATTTGTTTTTCGAGTTAGTGAATTTCGAAATATAACTATTTCAAAAACAGGCTGCCCGACTTCGGGCAGCCTATGAGTGCATTGGGTATTATCGCTTACCTGTTAATTGTAAGAGGTATAATAATTTGATTCGTGCCGATTGTAATCCTGATGTAGTAAGCTCCTGCACTAAGCCCGGATGTGTTAATCTCAACCAGTTTTCCACCTTCGCTAACTGCAAGATTCCGGCTGTTATCACTTTTGACAAATAACCGTGAGAAAATAAAATACTTGTAAGGGTTGCCGCCGGATCAATTGCATTGCCCAACACAGGAAATGATTTATTTCATTTCGAAGCATTGCTCGAATTGTCTTATTAACTCCGATTCATAGTATAAGACAAAATTACAGCGCTTGTTGCGGCAACATTTATAGAATTGACATTTTCTGAAATTGGGATTTCGATCAGGTAGTCAGCCATTTCCAAAACTTCTTTTTTAATTCCCGTTCCTTCAGCGCCCAGTATCAATACGTATCTATCCGGGAAATCAAACTTGTAGAGATTGATACTGCTGTCTGATTTTTCTGCACAAATGATTTTATATCCCAATTTCACCAGCGACTTTAATGTAGTGACAGCTTTAATACTTTCGGTATAATTCATCCTGAATATATTGCCCATAGACACACGTACAGCACGCCTGAGCCAAGGGCTGCTTGTTTCGGAGTCTGTAATAAGATCATTCACTCTAAAAGCAGCACAGTTACGAACAATAGCACCTACATTCTCAGAATTTACAATCCCATTTAGAAGAACAATACGGTTTCCCATATTTTCAGGTTTTGACTTTGCCGGTATTTTTCCGATTGCCATTATCCCTTGGTGGAGCTTGAATCCGGCGATATCTTCCATCAGGTCTTTTCCGGAAATCAGGATTTTATCTTCAGGAATCTTTCTTATTTGAAGAAGCTCTTGCAGTATTGATTGCACATTTCCTGAAACGAGAACAGACTCTATGCTCAATTTAGATTCAAACAATGCTCTTACAGTGATTTTACCTTCGGCAATAAAGAGCTTATTATTTATATGATACTCCGGAGTGAATCGTAAATCCCTGTAAGGGATTAGCAGAGGATTTTCTTTCTCTGTGATTTCAATCATAATTGATCAGCAGAATCAGAGAAGGAAAAGCAAAGCAAAGCTATGCCCGATGCCGCTTTCTGTAAGGTGTTCGTTGGAGATGGTATAGTCGAGGTGTACATCAAATGGCAGGCCGTTAAGCTTTGGCCTCAGCGACAAGCCCCCTCCCCAGATATTCATTGGGAAGACACCGGGAGTACCATTGTCAGTACCGTAAATGGACATCCCTCCCCTGAATGCAATCAATTCATGTAAAGCCGCTTCAACTCCGAGAATTAAGCTGGGAGAGACCTCATTTTGCGTAAGTACAGCATCCATGGCAACTAATACATACCTCGTAGCAGGTAAGTACTCGCTCTGTAATTCACCGGTTAGTGCAGAGCGTGTAGTACGGTTTTCTTCATTAAGTCCATATTCAAAAGCAAAACCTGCACGGACTGTATAAGGGAGAAAGTCTTTCTCCTTTGCTGCGGTATTCCAGAACATAATCCCTGAGATATTATTAACGGCAATCCCAACTGAAAACATTTCGAGCACATTAAATTTCGTACCCACATCGAAGGCATACCCCTCTCCAAGTGCATCATCTCCTGAGAGCTGGTGCTTCAGGTATCTTACCGATGCGCCAATGCTGGCAGCCTGGATCCTGTATGAGCCGGTAGCAACAAATGAATACTGCCATGATTGCAGTGTGGTAGTAGGTCGCCCCATTATATCCCTTCCCTGGAAGCTTCCTGAGTTGAATGAATTAATGCCAAAACCAATTCCAACGTTCTCATGAATCGTCTGAGCCCATGCAAGAGTGGCATGTGCCCTTCCAAATCCGAGGGTTGAAACTGCACTGGCAATTAAAGGCCTGTTTTCGAAAAATCCAATTCCTGCAGGATTGTAAAAGATTGCATCAGGATCATTAACAACTGCTGTATATGCTCCTCCTAAAGCAATTGGGCGGGCGCCGGTATTCCTGTATAGGTAGGATTCAGCATAACCTCCCCCTGAAAGTTGTGCAGAAAGAGATAAGGGTATTGACAGGAAAATCGCCAAAACGGGTATAAGCCTTGCCTTAATTGAATTATATCTTTGTGTTTTTCTGTTAAACATCTACCTGGACACTATAAATTTCCTTGCATGCCTGAAATTCTTGCCCTGTAATATGCATAAGTACATCCCGTTCGGTAATGAAGAGGAATTAAAGATATATTCATGCTCAGGGTCCTTAATTGGCTGTCCTTCATAAATATCGAGGACCTTTTTAGCCAGCATATTGAACACAAACAGCTTAACCGGCGAGTCATAGATTTCAACTTTGATTTTTACCTTATAATCTTCAGACAGATTATAAATATTAGTTATTCTGTTTTCGCCATTGCTTGTATCCTGGTCAACAGATTCCGGTTCAAGGCTGTCCTTGTGCTTTTTTAAAGCAATTCTTATGCCAGCATTATTTAATTCAGACAGCAGGACTCTGTAGTTTCGTGTCCCGGGGTTGGCGGAAGTTGTTTGCTCCTGAATTTGAGAAAGCAACATGACGGGGTAAAGCAGTAAAAAACCTGCCACAACTATCATAATCCCCTTATTTAACCTTGTTGCTTTCATTTTGCCTTAGAACGTGCTATTTAGTTCTGTCATTTCCTTTTTTTACGGAGAATTTTTCAGCAAGTTTCGAGAGTTTCCCTGAGTCGTTGTCTATTTCATCCATTTTGCTTTTTACTTCAACGCTCCCCTTTTCGATTCCCAGTTTCTTTGCAATTTCGCTAAGTTTGCCCGGTTCAGCCTTGATCCTGCTTTCGGCAAGGTTGCGAAGAGATTTTTCTTTTAAGCGCTTTTGCTCTTCTGCAAGATTCATTGCCATTTCCAGCTTTGCAGGGTGTGACTCAATTCCAGGTTCCTCTTCTTCATTTGTTAGATCAATCTCTTCAATTTTCTCCTGCTTAATTCTTTCAATCATCTTGCCAAACTCAGCATACCGTTTGTCCTTTTCTGATTGAATTTCATCGTTTTCATCATCAGCCTTCTTTTCCTTTTGATCACCCTTTTTTTCTTCTGTTTTAGGTTTATTCGCTGCTCCTGTTTTAGCAAGGTTCATGTATTTTTCCCTTTCTTCTTCATCCTTGCTTTTCTTCTTTTCATTAACCAGCATGCTTCGCTGTTGAGCCGCAAGCTTCTCGGCAATTTTGGCTTCTTCAAGGCGTTTCGCGAATGCCGGTGATGGTTTGTTTTTTTGATTAATCTGCTCGTTACGCCATTTCACATAAAGATAAATCACCAGAATAAACAGACCTGCGAGGAAGATAATGGCATAATTAATAAGGGTTGAACTTATACTTTCATATTCGGAAACTACTTCTTTGCTTGTGTCATTTGCAAAGAGGTTGCCGAATTCCTCTGATTCAGCCAGTGAATCAACAGTTCGTACAGTATCAGGCTTGGTATCTACACTGAATTTTGCAATTAGATTTGCAAATTGGGTGCTCAATCCAGAGTCCAGCTTTGAATAATCTATGAGCATCATGGAATATTCTTTAAGCCCTGTTCTAACCCTGAAAAGAGAATCGTATTTGATAAAATTCTCAGTATCCGATTTCAATTGGCTGATTTGAGCCAATGCGGCCCAGGCATCGTCATTTTTTGCATCATCAGCAACAGCAGTTAATAATTCTTCGGCAAAATCAATATTCCCGGTTCTTAGTTTTAGCAGAGCATATTCTACTGAAGCATCCGGATGAAAAGCAAGAGCGGCATCCCTGAACATTTTTTCAGAATCTTCATAAAGGCTGTCATAAAGTGCAAGCTGTCCCAACCGGTAATTATCGTCTGCTTTTTCGAGGGCATCCCATTTAAAAACTTCAGCAACCAAAGAATTGGAGTAAGGGCGTGAAGTAATTGTAAACCCACGTGGTTCTTTTAATACAATCGAAACTCTTCCTTCATTGCCCGAGTTGTTTAGATATACGCCTTCGATTATTCCAGAGCCTGAAACGTTTTTTGCATCTTCCTCAATTTTTAACAAGGGCGTTTTTATTGTTATTTTACGCTTATCTGCAGATTGCTCATAAGTATATTCGGGTATCGAGCTGAAATAAATAACAGCCCTGTTCAAAGGCTTTATTTCTGCTTTGCGGGCAATAGCCTGAGATAGAAGACTTGTCGAAACAGTGAAGAATAATATGCATATGATAATATGCCGCATTTAGCTCCTGTTTAATACCCATGCTAAATTACAAAATCTTAAGTATTCAATTATAATTCATTGGAAAATAAGATGCATCCGTAGTAGTACAGAATGGGATTTGACAAAATTTCTATATTCAATTCATGAAGCTGTATTAATATCCTTAACCCATTAATGATAGTGCGAGCCTGAATATGGCACTTATTAATCCATTTTTTAACTTATCAATTTGCAGAAGCGAAATATTTTCCGCCCTTAGACTCATTACCTGATTGAATTCCACTTGAGTTTCACATTCCCGTTAAAAATATTTATTTTTAACAGATTAAACCAAACAAAAATGATATGAAAAAATCCCTTTTAATTATTCTTATTATTGCTTCGGCATTTATTTTAAATGCCCAGGATACTGACCTAAGCACCCCATACAAGGCAATAGAGCTCCATTTGAGCAACCTGCAAAAGGGTAATAATAACCCCGGCATAGCAGTAAGGGCTCTGAAAGTAAATGATTATAACAACGAATTGAATATTAGGCTTGCAAAAAAGCTAAAGAAAATACTCGATGGCAGGCAATTATTTGTGAATATGGAAAAGGTTCCTAATGAACCAAATTACATAGACTCCATCACAGGGGAAGCGAAGTATGTTTTGTTTGAGAACGTGCCACAGATTTACCTGAAGAAATATGGCAAACAATGGCAGTATTCGTCAGAGACAGTAAGTATGATTCCCGATTTATACGAAGAAACTTATCCATTCACTATTGATGAATTAAAGGACAGGCTGCCCGAATTTGCTTTTGATACATTTCTTGGGCTATATGTATGGCAATACATGGGAATGGCAATCTACCTAATTGGCGGGCTACTCCTGTTTTTTCTCTTCTCATGGTTATTTGGCTATGTAATCATCAGGATAATCGACCGATTTATAAAAACAGATGTCCTTGATAAATATATAAAGCCTCTTGCCAGGCCTCTCAGCGCTCTAATTGTAGTAGTTATCATTGAGCAGTTAATTCCAACAATAGAACTGCCAATTAAACTCGGAATAATTGTTGGCTATTTACTTAAAGCTCTATTCCCTGCTATAATAACACTAATTGCTTTCAGGCTAACAGACCTCTTCTCAGATGTTATGGCTCTGATAGCGTCTAAAACAAAGACGACCGTTGATGACAACCTGATACCACTTCTCAGAAAAGCAGTAAAAATTATTGTAGTTGTTCTTGGTGGTATTTATGTAATAGAAAACGTTGGTATTCCTGTAACACCGGTTCTGGCAGGTGTTTCTATCGGCGGTTTGGCATTTGCACTTGCAGCACAGGACACCATCAAGAATTTCTTTGGTTCACTTACAATATTCGCTGACCAGCCATTCGATGTTGGCGATTGGATTGTTTTCGAAGGAAGTGAAGGAATGGTTGAAGAGGTTGGTGTCAGAAGTACACGGGTACGTACATTTTATAATTCACTGATATCAATTCCAAACGGCAAACTGGCAGACACCTTGATTGACAACATGGGGCGGAGAAAATACCGGCGTTACAGCATGAAGATCTCCATTACATATGATACGCCACCCAAAGTCATTGAAGCTTTTGTGGATGGTTTGCGCAAGATTGTCAATATACACCCCAAAACATGGAAAGATTATTACCAAATTCATTTGAATGAATTTGCTTCCACATCGCTGAATGTGCTTTTTTATATTTTCTTTGAAGTACCTGATTGGGCAGGTGAATTAGAAGCCAGGCATGAAATAAATATGGAAATAATCAAACTTGCTGAATCACTTGGAGTGCGTTTTGCCTTTCCGACAAACACATTGCATGTCGAAACATTCCCCAATACAACATCGCTTACTCCAAAATACAATGAGCCGGAGAATTTTTATGGGCAGAAAATGGAACAACACGTTTCGGACAGGCAAAAACATTACCAAAGCTTAAATCCAGCTGACGGAGAAAATACAAAAAAGACTGAATAATGGCACAAGAAAAAGGAATTTCCGCCTGTATAATTGCCCGGAATGAGGAGGTATTATTACCGGGCTGCCTCGAATCAATCAAAGATGCTGTTGATGAAATCATCCTTGTAGATAATGGCTCTACGGATAAGACTATCCAAATTGCTAAGTCCATTGGGTGCAAAGTAATACCAAACACATGGCAGGATGACTTCTCGCAAGCACGAAACATCACAATCGAAAATGCGACATGCCCTTTTATTCTCGTTATTGATGCTGACGAAAGGTTGGAAAACCCAGAAGAATTGAGGCAAATTCCGGTAAGCGCCGATGACAGCACCGGTGGCTGGCTTGTTGAGCTTACTTCCCAGGCTACTCGTCCCGATGGCAGCCTTGATACTTACATCAGCAGACTTCTCAGGATATTCAGGAATAATAAGCGGATCCGCTTCGATGGCGCAATTCATGAACAGGTTACGAATTCTTTGCTTAGCGCCGGTTATCAAATTTTCCCATCAAACGTAAAAATTCAGCATCTTGGGTACGGCCTCGATGCAGACACAATGCAAAAAAAGCAAAACAGGAACCTTAACCTCCTGCTAAAATCAATCGAAAATGAGCCTTCTAATTCTTATAACATCTATCAGGCTGCAAAAACATACCTGGCTCTTGGCCAACTCAAAAGCGCAGAAAAGTATATCTCAAAAGCTATTGAGCTTGCTCCACATTCCGGAAGTGTGTTGCCACAGGCCCTTAACTACGGAGCGATAATAGCATACCAGCAAGGGAATTACAAACTCGCGATAGATCGAGCTGCAAAATCTACAAGCATTATTCGAAACCAATCATTTGCGAATTTTATTCTTGGAGAAGTATATACGCATATTGACGAGCATAATAGGGCAATCGAGCATTACAATTATATGCTAAATGCAATGAAGAACCCTGATTATAAAGCACAAATTGCCGGCGAATATAATATCCCTATGGAACAGGCATACTTCAGGCTCGGAAGGGCATTTATGGGCTTGCAGGATTATGAAAGTGCAGAGAAAAATTTTATTTCAGGGACTAAGATCAATCCGAATGATATATCAAATTTGATTGGATTGGCAAATGTGCACTTTATCAGAAAGAATCCTGAAAAGGCTCTTGATTACCTTACCGAAGCCAATTCGCTACAACCGGGACGAAAAGACATTAGAAGCTTTATGCAACGGATTGAAACAGACAAAAAGCTGAACCGCCTGAAAAGTAGGATTGCCGGAAAAAAAAATGACTATAGTCCAACAAAACCTCTCATCTCTCTTGCAATGATAGTAAAAAACGAAGAGAAAATGCTCCCGGGCTGCCTCGAAAGCGTTAAGCTTCTGGTTGATGAAATAGTTATTGTGGATACAGGCTCTGATGACAGAACAGTTGAAATTGCTTTGCTATCCGGTGCAAAAGTACAGCATTTTAAATGGATTGATGATTTCTCTGCAGCACGGAACGAGGCAATTAAACATTGTTCAGGTAAATGGATACTTTACCTTGATGCAGATGAGCGAATAAAGATTCCGAACACTAAAATTTTCAGGGAATTCCTGGAAACACAGCCCGGTTCGACAGGAGGAGTTATCTGCACTATCGAGAGCGACCATTCACAATTGGATGGCAAGGTGGAAAAGCACCGTGGAGGTTATCCCCGTGTGTTTAGAAACCTCGGCTATCCCATAATAAAATTTACCGGGCGTGTGCATGAACAGATAACTCCATCACTTCGTGAAGCAGGTAAATCACTTGTTACATATCCATTAATCATCGAACACTTGGGCTACAACCGCAGCAAAGAAGAGATGAATAATAAGGTTAAGCGTAACTACCGTTTGCTTCTAAAGCATGTTAAGGAGGAACCAGTAAAGGGATACGGCTGGTACCAGCTCGGGCAGACTCTTGCACGCATGAAGCTGACAAAAGAAGCAGAGGATTCTATTAAGTTTGCCATTGAGTGCGGGGATTTATCAGATACTGTATATGCAAGTGCTGCTTCCACTCTTGCCCAGCTCACAGGGAACAGGAAAGCATTTACCGAGGCACTGAAATGGGCTGAAAAATCAATGGAAAAGGCACCGAGACAGCTTTATGCACACAATCTGAAAGCTTATGCACTTCTTCATCTTGGAAGAAAAGAAGAGGCCAGAACTGAGTTTGAAGCGATACTTGAAAAGTTAAAAAAGAGGAAAGATTTACCTGATTCGGGATTTGATATTGACATCCCCGAAGATGTTGTAATAAAAGGACTCGAAGCCTGCAAGAGTACAAAATAATCAGGCCTGTATAGACGTTATTAATATTGAAAGGGCCGGATGCGAAAAAGGATAGCAGCTTAGTACTCCTGCAAGTTGATAAAACAGACATGGGCAAAAATTCGCACCCGCCCTTTCTTTATTTGGAGTTTATTGTTTTACGCGTGTGAACACGTAAAACATTTCCGTGGCAATCTGTCTGCACCTTTCGTCGTATTTCTTCTCTTCCAGCTCAGTACCGTCGAAATTCTTAGGGTCTATGTATGTAATTGAAAACCTTGAATCCGCTCCCGGGACATAGGGACAGGCTTCATCAGCTTCGGAACAGGTCATCACTGCAGCAAAATTTTCCTGTGGATTGAATTTATCAATGAATTTTTTTGAAAAAGCCTTGAGCGGCTCAGCATCTTCGGCATATTTAACACTGTAAACAGGGTTATCCCCTTCCTTATCAACCCTGATGTCAAGTCCTGCTTTTTTAAGCGCTTTAACTGCACGAGGATTAAACGCTGTTGCTTCTGTTCCCCCTGACCAACACTTCACATTGTTGTAGCCATAGTAATAAGCCGCTGTCTGCGCCCAAATCTGGGACATGTGGCTGCGACGCGAGTTGTGTGTGCAGATAAATGTCAGATTTATCTCGTTATTCTTCTCTAGTTCTCCATTAATGTATTCGGCAAGGTCATCCAGAAGAATTTTTCTTTCATCTGAAATTGAGCTTAAATCAGCAGTGATTTCATCGACATATTTTTCGACGTCGGGAATAAGCTTGGCTTTACCGCTGATGGCATTTACAATTGCAATCAGCATCAGTGGTAAAATTGTCAGTAAAAGCATTTTCGACACGGCACCTCCTTTTATAATTGTGGTTTTTCAGCATAAACAGTTATAGAATATATTGGTGTTTCTTTTTGTTGATATTCCTTAGTTTCTTCATCGGAAACAAACATTTTAAGCGTCTCCTCAGGGAGGGTTATTGCCTTTTCTTTAACGATTTTGATATTATCAAATCCCTGATTTTGAATAACCGAGATATACTCATCTCTCATTAGCGCTCCTGCAACGCACCCCGCATACATTTCAGCAGCATTTCGTATTTTTGCCGGCAATTCTCCTGTGAGCACAATATCCGATACGCAGAAGCTGGCACCCGGCTTCATCACGCGGTGAATCTCTGCAAATGCCTTTTGTTTATCAGGAACCAGGTTCAGTACACAGTTGCTGATGATAACATCGGCTATGTTATCATCAAAGGGCATCTCCTCTATTTCGCCCTTAACAAAATCCACATTCTCATAGCCCAGTTTTAATTTGTTCTCATTCGCCTTTGCAAGCATTTCATCAGTAAAATCAAGCCCGATTAACTTACCATCCTCCCCAGTGAGCCTGCGTGCAACAAAAACATCATTCCCTGCACCCGAGCCCAGGTCAATCACTGTATCGCCTTTTTTGATATTCGCAAACTCTGTAGGAAGGCCACAGCCAAGGCCGAGGTCTGCATCAGCGTGATACCCCTCAATATTAGTGTATTCATCGGCCATGACTGAATAATCAAAAGAAACACCGCCTCCACAGCCGCAGCTTGTGTTGTTCACTTTTAGCCCTGCAAGGGCAATCTCGCCATATTTCTTCCTGACCGTTTCCTTTATTTCTGCACTGTTGTTCATTTAATCCTCTATAAAAAACTGTATTAAATATCTGCCTGACACAAAAAGCAGGCATACAAATAGAATCCATTTTATTATTCTCTCGGGGAAGTATTTCTGTGCCCGTGCACCAAAATACATTCCTGCCAGGCCTCCGATTCCAAAGGTTAAACCAAGCAACCAGTCCGGCGCGATGTTTTCCGCAGGGTAGATTAGTGCCAGTGCCTGGAATACCAATACCGCGATTATTGATGTCGCGAAAGTAGCAAAAAGCGATGCTCCCGCAACTAGTGCCACCGGTATATTATAGAATGCCACGATATATGGCGCGAGTATCGCACCTCCGCCAATACCGTATATCCCTCCAGCAATCCCAACAACAAAGCTGATAAGCATCAGGCTGATATTGTTGATTTTGTAGATGATACCCTCAAACACAAAAACAACCGATGCAGCCTTTTTCTCTTGAATACTGACATCCTTTATGTTAAAATCGGCTTTTGCCCGCTGCTTTTTTGCAAGCACACCCTTTAGAAGCCGTATTGCAATATAGAGCAGCACAAAACCTGCAAAGAACTTGAACTGCACAGGGTCCGGCAGATATTTAACACGGATAACAGCGCCGAGCACAACTCCGGGCATTGTACCAATTACAATCAGCCATGCCAGCAACCAGAACATTTTATTCTGGCGGGCATAGCTCACAACACCGCCGGGGATACCCACTACATTGTAGAGCTGGTTGGTGGCGCTTACCTGGGGCGCAGCATCACCAAGCAATGCAATTTGTATAGGAAGCAGGAGGAATGCCCCCGAGAGGCCTCCCATAGATGTAAAGAACGAAACGATAAAAGTAATAGCCGGGGCGAATGCGTAAATCACCCACTCGTGTTCGATTTCAATTAACATAATTTCTTATTGCAATATGTCATTCACGCAAAAAGGGAAATTCATAAGCCATTTTTTCTATTAGTTACAACTTTCACCATTCACGCTCTTCAGATATCATCATCGAATAATAAAACTTACTTCGCCATCCCTCGAATTATAGCTTTATATTGCATATCTGGTTCCTGTCAAGCTTTCCGAGGAGTTCCCTATCCCTTTGAACAGGTTCTTCCTCGTTGAACCATACAGGCAGAAATGCCGTAATCTGGTTTTTAATCAATGATTCACCGTTTCGGTTAAGGCTGTAATACACCCATTTACCATTTTTTGTGCTGTTAATAAACCCGGCGTACCGAAGCACGGAAAGGTGCTTGGAGACAGTGGAAACAGCAAGCTGCAGAGCTTCGGTCAGCTCGCAGACGCACAGACTGCGTTGCTCCAGCATCTTTAGGATACGGATGCGGTTAGGATCCGCAAGCGCTTTGAATATTTTAACAGTTTCTTCCATTATCATTTCGCTATATTGCGAAATATAATAGAAGGAATTAAGAATTACAAGGGGGAAGTATTATAATTTTAAAGATAATTTAATAATAGACTCAAATCACAGAAAATTCAGTCAAGCCTTCTTCTTTCCTGCTCCAGGGAATTTGCTTGATTTCATAATTTTGGAGTTCATCCAAAGCCTCAGTTGAAATTTCATATTCTCTATCATTATAAAAATCATAGTTTCTTGTATTAACTTTACAGTTTTCATTTATATCATAAATTGTAATCAATATGAGCAGGAATTTGCAGGGCTTCATTACGTTCCTGTCTTCTGGTGGTCAAATCAGTATTTAGCCGAGCTAACGATCCTCTGAACGTATCTACCATTGGCAGGTAGTCCGGCTCTTCCTGAATATCATCGTCATCTCCTCCTCCAAAACCATAATTGAATTTCATGGGTTCAGTGGGTTCTTTCTGAATTGCAGAGTTGAGTTTTATGTGTGGTTTCTTCATTTTTATAGTACTTTTTTGAATACTACATAAATTCCCTTCTATCTACATCCCCCGCCTATACTTGCCGCCTATTTCGTATAGAACTTCGGTTATCTGCCCCATAGAAGCATGTTCTACTGTGTTGAGCAGTTCGGCGAAGATATTGCCATTTGTAAGGGCTACTTCACGCAGGCGCTGGAGAGATGCAGCTACTTCGTCATTGTGTTCATTATGGAACCGCTCGAGGTTGTCAAGGATTTGTTTTTTCTCTTCCTCGCTCGCGCGCGTGATGTGCATGTTGTCATAGGGGCTTTCGGCATTTTCGTTGATATAAGTATTCACACCGATAATCGGGTACTCTCCGGTCTGCTTCTTAAACTCGTAGTACATAGACTGTTCCTGTATCTTTGAGCGTTGGTACTGCATTTCCATCGCGCCGAGTACACCTCCGCGGCGGGAGATGTGTTCAAATTCCTGCATCACGGCTTCTTCTACCATGTCTGTAAGAAGTTCTATTATGAATGAGCCCTGGTTGGGATTCTCGTTTTTGAGCATCCCGTATTCCTGAGCGAGTATCATCTGGATTGCCATAGAGCGGCGGACGGATTCCTCAGTCGGTGTGGTGACCGCTTCGTCATAGGAGTTGGTATGGAGCGAATTGCAGTTGTCGTAGTAGGCAATCAGCCCCTGCAATGTAGTGCGGATGTCGTTGAAATCAATCTCTTGTGCGTGGAGCGAACGGCCTGATGTCTGGATATGATACTTCAGCTTCTGGCTGCGCTCATTAGCGCCATATTTGTCGCGCATGGCAACAGCCCATATCCTGCGAGCCACCCTGCCGATTACGGAGTATTCAGGGTCCATGCCGTTCGAAAAAAAGAATGAGAGGTTTGGTGCAAAGTCATCAATTTTCATTCCGCGTTTGATGAAATATTCAACGTAGGTAAATCCGTTGGCGAGTGTGAATGCAAGTTGTGTTACAGGGTTTGCACCTGCCTCAGCGATGTGATAGCCGCTAATGCTCAAAGAATAATAGTGCCTTATTTTATTAATCGAAAGGAATTCCTGCAAGTCGCCTATCATCTTCATGGCAAAGTCAATCGAGAAAATGCATGTATTCTGCCCCTGGTCTTCTTTAAGCATGTCTGCCTGTACCGTGCCGCGAAGTCTGCAGAATGTATCCAGCTTGAGATTTTGCTTTTCTTCATCGCTTAATGCTTTCCCTTTCGCCTCGGCTTTTGCAAACTCCCTTTTGTAAGCAGTGATGAAGTAGAAGGCTACCATTATCGGCGCCGGAGCATTAATTGTCATTGAAACTGATGTTAGAGGATCTGTCAGGTCGAAACCGTCGAGAAGCATATCCATATCATTGACATTGCAGACTGAAACACCTGCTTCGCCGATTTTACCGTAAATATCCGGCTTGTATGAAGGGTTCTCGGCATATAGAGTTATTCCGTCGAATGCCACAGAAAGCCGCTTTGACTTATCTCCTTCGCTCAGATAATGGAAGCGCTTGTTTGTTCGCTCCGGACCGCCTTCGCCTGCAAACTGACGTTTGGGATCTTCGGTAGTGCGTTTGAACGGGAAAACACCGGCAGTAAACGGGAATGTACCAGGAACATTCTCCTTGTAAAGAAATTTTACAAGCTCGCCCCAAGAGTCATATTGCGGCATAGCAACTTTTGGAATTTTTGTACCCGAGAGGCTCTCGTGGTAGAGCTTCATTTGATATTCTTTACCCTGGATTGTATAAATCAGTTCATCCTGCTCGTAAGTGGATTTGCATTCATCCCATTCATTGAGCATCTTTTGCGTTTCTGGCTTTAGACTGTTCCAGTATTCATCAAATTTGTCGCTAAGTGTCGCCGATGTACCTTCGTCAACAAGGCTCGATGACAGCTTGAGTGATTGGGCTTTCATTGCTTTTTTGGCTTCGCTTTCTGCCCTTCTGTGGTAATTCCTGACTGTATCAGAGATTTCGGAAAGATAATTTATCCGGTTATTCTCTATAAGGCCAAAATCACGGTTCAGGCTGGTATCCAGCTTTGAGATTAGCTCGTCATCAGCACCATAATCTGAATCGAAGCGTTCCCTCAGTTTATTTAGCAAATCTTTGAAAAGCCTGTTGACACCGGTATTATTAAATTGATTGCTGATTGTTGCGTAAACAGGCAAATCCTGATCTTCCAGTGACTTGGATTTATCGGCCTTAACACCGCGAGTGCGGATGTAATTTATGAGCACTTCGCGAAACGCATCCTCTGAGCCGCGCTTTTCAAATTTGTTGATTACTGTGTAATCGGCTATGTCAAGCATATCAATTTTTTCAAGCTGGCTTGGAGCACCAAATTCGGCGGTCATAACATAAATTGATTCGTCGCTTATGTCTGCAACGCGGCTGTCACCCTGGCCAATACCGCTTGTTTCAACAATAATAATGTCGAACCCGCAGGATCTAAGCACACTTATAGAATCCCTGATTCCTTTGCTTAATTCCTGGGCGCTGTGCCTTGTTGCAAAACTTCTAAAATATACTCTGTCGCCATAAATCTGGTTGTAGCGTATCCTGTCGCCGAGGAGAGCCCCGCCCGTGCGGCTTTTAGTCGGATCCACCGCGAGTATGCCAATATTGACATCTTTTGTAAAATTGATGAACCTGCCTATTATTTCATCAATCATCGAACTTTTGCCACTACCGCCGGTACCTGTAATTCCTACAACGTGGGATTTCTTTTTGTCATTTTCACTATATAACTTCCTGAGTGGATTTAAAAGCTCATCGTCGTCAACGTGGGATTCGAGGAATGTCAGCTGTCGAGCAATCGAAAAATGGTTACCCGGTTTATTATTCAAAATGACATCTTCGGTCATCTTGTATAATTCACCATTATAACTCGATTTATATTCATTAATCCTGGAAACTATGTCATCAGCAATACCATCTATACCTATCTTCTGTCCGTCAACAGCATGATACAGTTTTGCAACCCCATATTTCTCCAATTCACCAATTTCACGTGGAAGAATAACACCCCCACCACCGCCGAATACCATTATATGAGATGAATTCTCATCCTTCAACAGATCAATGATGTATTTAAAATATTCGTTGTGGCCCCCCTGGTAAGAACTTATTAAAATAGCATCAGCATCTTCCTGGACTGCTACTTTCACAACTTCATCAACGGATCTGTTATGGCCAAGGTGTATAACCTCGGCTCCTCTTTTTTGCAATAAGCGGCGGAACAAATTAATTGAAACGTCGTGGCCGTCAAAAAGGGCTGCTGCTGTAACTACACGGACTGGTGTCATAATTGCATTCTGATTTTATTTAAAACAACTTTTAACTTAACAAAGACGGAGGAATTATCAAATATAATGTGCTGATGTGATTATAGAGGTTGTCATTCCCAACTTGATTGGGAACTGCTAAAATAAAGTTTTGTTGAATTTGGAAAATTAACATAAAGCAGGGGCAGTTCGCTGGCATAGCCTTCCCTCCGGGAGAACTGCCCCTATATTTACAGATAATAAAATAATTATGTAAAGATGCCTAATGCCTTTTTCTCAGGTATGACATGATATTTGCCGGACTAACGACTATTTCAATAAACTCCTTGATATTACCAATCGCTGTATTTCGCTTGTTCCTTCATAGAGTTCTGTGATTTTCGCATCGCGGTAATAACGCTCTACTTTGAAATCTTCAGTATAGCCATAACCGCCGTGAATCTGAATTGCTTTGTTAGCACAATACATACATACTTCTGATGCTTTAAGCTTAGCAATAGCAGAATCTGTGGAGTAGTTCAGGCCCTTGTCTTTCATTGAGGAGGCCTTCCATGTTAGCATCCATGCAGCATTGTATTCAACCCACATATCTGCTATCATCCACTGTATTGCCTGGAAATTAGCAATCGGCTGATCAAACTGATGTCTTTCCTTTGAATATTTAATTGCATCTTCGATAGAAGCGCGTGCGATTCCAAGAGCCTGTGAAGCAATACCAAGCCTTCCACCGTCAAGTGTAATCATTGAGACTTTAAACCCTTTGTTCAGCTCACCCAGCATATTTTCTTTAGATACATGTACATTCTCGAGTATTATCTCTGCAGTCGAGGATGATTTAATACCAAGTTTTTTCTCAATCTTACCTAAGCTATAGCCCGGTGTGTCTTTTTCAACTATGAATGCAGTTACACCACGTGTTTTTTGTCCCGGTTCTGTGGATGCAATTAAAATAAAGACATCAGCTTCCTTGCCATTCGTTGCGAAAATTTTTGAGCCGTTAAGCACCCATTCGTCACCATCAAGCACCGCGGTTGTTTTTGTTGCGCCTGCGTCGGAGCCTGCACCGGATTCTGTTAATGAAAAACTCCCGATTTTTCTGCCTGAAAGTAAGTCAGGAAGGAATTTTTGCTTTTGTTCTTCTGTGCCAAACCGGAAAATCGGGTCACAAACAAGCGAGGAGTGCGCAGAAAGAATTACTCCTGTTGAAGCGCAGACACGAGAAATTTCCTCAACAGCCAACATGTACGAGACAAAATCCATACCGGCACCGCCATACTCCACAGGGTAAGCAATTCCCATAAGCCCAAGCTCGCCCATTTCCTTCACTATGTCTTCCGGGAACAAATGATTCCGTTCATTTTCCGATGCCACCGGTTCAATTCTGTCTTTCGCAAATTTCCGCACCATGTCGCGCAGCATCAACTGTTCCTCTGTCAATAAAAAATCCATAACAAACTCCGCTTATTTTCTTAAAAATTGAGTTTGAATATAGGAAAAAAAGCTCTTTGTTTTAAGTAAATTTCGATTATCTTTAGGATTATAGCGTGATTCCGTATTCATATTTAATTATTTGGATAATCAACCGGTATCACTTTGCGGAATAAAATCCGTCATAAATAATCAAATATAGATTGCTATAACCACGAAATGACGGAGTGTTGCAATGTCATTAAACCGAAATTTAAGTGAAAACCAGGTCTTATTACGTGAAACTGTCAGGAAATTTGCAGAAGAAGTAATCAAGCCAAAAGCCGGCGAAGTAGAAGAAAAAGAAGAGTTTTCATACGAACTCACTAAGCAAATGGCTGAAATGGGCTTCCTCGGGGCCTATATTCCTCCTGAATATGGAGGCAGCGGCCTCGATTATGTGTCTTACATCATTTTAGTCGAAGAAATTGCACGGATTGACGGCTCACAGGCTGCTACAGTTGCAGCCCATAACTCATTAGGCATCGGGCCGGTTTATTACTTTGGCAACCAGGCACAAAAGGAAAAATACCTGCCACAATTAGCATCCGGCAGACTATGGGGCTTTGGCCTAACTGAACCTGAAGCAGGCTCAGACGCAGGAAATACCCAGACTACTGCTGTCAAAAATGATGAAGATTGGCTAATCAACGGGGCGAAAATATTCATCACTAATGCATCTACCGATATTACACTTGGCTCGACTGTACTTGCAGTATCAGGTAATTTAAATGAAGAGAAAAAGGAAATGACCTGCTTTATTGTGGAGCAGGGTTCTTCTGGATTTGAAGCAAGGGAAATGCATGGCAAGATGATGTGGCGCGGGTCGAACACTTCAGAATTATTTTTTGAAGATGTTAAGGTTGGCGACGATGCAATTCTCGGCAAACGCGGCGATGGTTTTCATCAAATGCTTGCCACACTTGACAAAGGCAGGCTCTCCATTGCAGCAATGGGACTTGGGCTGGCGCAAGGCGCATTTGACCTTGCAATGAAATATTCTAAAGAGCGTAAAACATTTGGCAAACCAATTTCCCACTACCAGGCAAATTCGTTTAAGCTTGCAGACATTGAAATGGGAATCCAGCTTGCCCGCACTTATCTCTATGATGTTTGCCGTATGGCTGACAAGGGAGAGAAGATTACAAAAGAAGGAGCAATTTCAAAACTATATTGCTCCGAGCTTGCACATATGGCTGCAAATCACTGCGTCCAGATTTTGGGAGGCTATGGGTTGATGAAAGAATATGGGGCAGAACGTTTCTATCGCGACCAAAAACTTCTTGAAATCGGTGAGGGCACATCTGAAATACAACGGCTGGTGATTTCAAGGGAAATCGGATGCTATGAGTAAGAATTTGCACCTGAAATAGACATTCTATTCTTTGTTATACTTCGACTACGCTCAGTAAGACACTAAGAAGAGAATTAAGATATACAACTTCAATAGGAAATAATATTATGAAATTTAATGTTTATTAAGGAAGAATTGTGAAGATTGCTATTATAGGAGCAGGTAATGTCGGTAGCACTCTTGGAAGCAGGTGGTCAAAATTGGGGCATGATATCACTTATGCTGTAAGAGATGTGAACAGTGAAAAAGCGATTAACGCTCTTGCTAAAACACCTGATGCAAAGGCAACGGGTATAAAGGAAGCGGCAAAAAGCAACGACATTTTAGTCCTTACAACTCCCTGGCAGGCCGCTGAGCAGGTAATTGAGAAGTTTGGGGATATTTCAGGCAAAATCCTTATTGACTGCACCAACCCACTAATGGGCCTGAGAATAACCTTGTCAGATACTTCAGCAGGTGAAGAAATAAATGCGATGGCTTTTGGCGCTCATGTAGTCAAGGCCTTTAACAGTATCGGTTTTAATATAATGCAGAACCCTGTTTTCAATGATGAAAAATCTGTCCATTTTATCTGTGGGAATTATGAGAATGCTAATCAAATAGTTAAGAAACTATCAGATGATTTGGGATTTGATACTGTAATTATGGGGCCAATTGAAAACGCAAGGTTATTGGAACATTTTGCTCTGTTGTGGATAAATCTGGCACATGCCCAGGGTTTCGGAAGGGAAATTGCTTTTAAGTTTATCAGAAAATGAGATAAAGAGAATACCAAAATACAAGGCTCCCGTCAACAAGTAATAAATAGTAATTTTCTTTCTTCCGCATTCCTGAAAACGAAATCAACAATATACAGGTAAAAGTCATTATTATATCAGCGGTGTTGTTGGTATTGAGTACTACAGAGATTGCCAGAAAAGATAGCATTAATACAATTCCTGCAATTTTAGAGCCTTTGATACCAACTACCTGGGGGATTGTCCTTATTTCCGGCTTGTCATATTTTAAATCTCTTATTTCAAATGGAATTGTTATTGCAATAATAAGTGTAATTATTCTCAAAATCTGAAGGTAATGTAATTGATTAATATTAACAGTGTGATACATTAATGGTATGAGTACAGTACCAATCCCCCAGATTGCCCCTACCAGGAATATTTTGAAAAATGGAATTTCCCTTAGTCCTTTCCCGTTGTTCACATACACATAGGCAATTGATATAAAAGAAATTAAAATTATAATAGCTAATGATTCTATTTGGTTAAAATCAATGTAAAACAGGGCAGCAATAGAGCTTATCAAAGAAAGTATCATTAAAAAAATGCGATTTTCCTTAATCCAATTATGCCTCTCACCTGGATTTTCGGGAAATGCTGTTTTGATTTTTATTATTCGCTGAAGATTATATGCCGTTAGGGTTGAAAAAAAAAGAAGAATTGAGCTTGAATCTATTATTCTGCCTTGGTCATTATTTATTAATGTGATTTCAGCCAGACAATAAGCACCGAGAGCAATTATAAAATTACCATAAATGATAAATTTTATATAATATTTTAGCTTGCTCAATGCATTAAATCCAATGGCAGGCACAATTCGTTAATTTACACAATCAACATGCAAGATACAAAAGCGAGAAATGACTAATAAATAAGTAATTTGTAATTTTTATATATTTTAGCAATAGCTATTTTAGTTATTAGTGAAGCCTAAATTCAGTTTTTGTATTAATAACAAGCTATGATGGTAAAGCTTTTAGATGCACCAATAAACCGAAAACTTCGCGTTCATAAAATTGATGCCGGCAAGGAAGCCAGGATCAGGCTCCATTCACTCGGTATTAATATTGATGACATGCTCAAAAGAATAAGTAATACCTGGTTTGGACCTGTTCTGGTAACAAATGAAAGCAACGAACAGTCCAAAATTGCACTCGGTAGAGGTCTTGCAGATAAAATCATAGTAGAAGTTCAGTGATAGACTGAGTTGAAATGAACAATAAAAAGCATATCGTAATCGTTGGGCAGTCCAATTCTGGTAAAAGCTCAATTTTCCGGGTACTTTCTGATATCAAACCTCAATCGTCCGGCTCTTCCTTCGATTTAGACAAAACAGATTTTCAAATACAAGGCAATACATATACTCTTATTGACCTGCCCGGCATTTATTCTCTTAACCCTGACAACGATGTTGAACGCATTACTTATGATTATTTAATTAATAAACCTGTTGACCTTGTAGTTAATGTTGTTGATGCATCACAAATATCGAGAAGCCTTGAATTGACGGTTGAGTTGGTCGAGCTTGGCATGCCTATGGTCATAGCTTTAAATATGCTTGATGAAGCCCAAAGACAAGGAACTACAATTAATCACGAACGACTATCAGACATTTTGAACATTCCTGTTGTTCCTATCAACGCGCGATTAGGTAAAGGGGCTAAATCCCTGGCAATAGAAATCAACTATACTTTACGAAATCACACAAAAACCCCAAAATTACTTGAATATACACATCATCTTGAAGTTGATATAAAAAAGCTCCAGGATTCTATTGGGAAACCTGATGTTACATTAAATCCGTGCGCTCGCTTCTTTGCAATAAAGTCAATCGAAAATCCTGATGCTGTTCCCGAAGAAATGATGTCCGGGCTTAACGGACAACGGGATGAGATAGAGCAGAATCTATTCGAGGCTCACAAGAAAGACGGCTTTGAGAGCGTTTCTTACGAAAGACATCATTATGCGATGAAACTTTCTCATGAGATAGTAACAATAAGAAAATCCAGAAAAATATCTTTTAGAGACAAGGTGGACATGTTACTGCTTGGACCTATTACCGGATATTTTTTCCTGGTTAGCTTTTTCCTCGTTTATTTCTTTTCGATATTTATAATTGGAGATTTTTTAAGCGGTTTAATTTCAGGGCCACTTGCTGCAATTCCTCAATTCTATGAACCACTAAAGTCGTCACCATTTATATGGCAGACAATAAACGGCGCTTATCTTGGAGTTGAAGGCATCTTAGGAATAGTCCTGCCTTATTTTTTACCACTTGTTTTTCTTACATCATTATTTGAAGAAACAGGCTATCTAAACAGGGTGGCGTTTCTGGTTGACGGACTTTTCCACAGAATTGGATTACATGGGAAATCAGTAGTGCCGTTTGTCCTCGGATTCGGCTGTTCAGTGCCGGCAATTTATGCAACCCGGATGATTGAAAACAAAAAGGACAGGCTGATAAGCTCGATATTAATACCTTTTGTACCATGTTCTGCGAGGATAGCAGTTATTTTTGCTCTTTCTGCAGCGTTTCTGAACGCATTTTACGCTGCTGCAGTATTTGGCATAGTTTTACTCGTAATCGGTTTTTCAGGTAAGGTAATGTCCCGGTTTATGAAACAACCAACCGGGCTGATTCTTGATATTCCTCGGTTAAAGATGCCGGAACTTTCTTCGTCTATAAGCAAGACATGGAGCAAAATCAAAGACTTTACTAAAGAAGCTTTTACATTTTTGCTTGCTGGAAGTATTATCCTATCATGGATAGAGTTCTTTAACGTGGCTGTTTACATAAATGTAGTTTTTGCCCCTGTTCTGGACTTTGTACTGGGTTTGCCGGAAGAATTGGGTTCAACATTACTGTTTGGTTTTTTCAGGAAAGAATTGATAATAGTGATGGCAAACCAGGCAATGGGAGTACCTTCATTATCTGAATTACCAATGTCTCCGGGACAGATTTTTACATTCATAGTTTTTGTTACATTGTATTTTCCCTGTTTTACAACTTTCGTTGTACTTATAAAGGAATTTGGATCTAAAACGGGGATTTACTCAGCACTGCTGAGCATGGCCCTGGCAGTAATTGTGTCGTTTATTATAAAAATTTCGATATTTGGAATATAATCTGAGGTTTTAATGCATACTCAGGCAGTTCAGGATTACCTGAAAACGATTTACAAGCTGGAAGAAGAATCTGAAAAAGTTTCAACAACAAGCATTGCCAACGATTTGGGGGTATCCGGCGCTTCGGTTACCGGCATGCTAAAAAGACTTTCTCAGCTCGGTCTTGTAGATTACAACTCCTATAAAGGAGTTCGACTTACGAAAGAAGGTATAAAAGAATCCCTTGCGATTCTCAGAAATCACAGGCTTCTGGAAATGTATTTGAGAGTAGAGCTTAATTTTCCTCTTGAAAATATTCACGATGAGGCATGCAGGTTGGAACACCAGGTTTCGGTTGAATTTGTTGACCGTATCGATGCCAAACTTGGTTTCCCCAAGTTTGACCCTCACGGCCATCCAATCCCGACAAAAGACGGTTCTATCCCTGATGTCAACGAGCTTCAGCTTTCCTTGCTCGATCCGGGTATTAAAGTAAAAATAGCCAGGCTTTCTGATTTTGACAATGAGATGCTGGCATACTTTGAAAAAATGGACCTTATGCCAAAAGAAGTTCTTGAAATAATTGAAAAGGCACCCTTCAACGGTCCAATTACAATAAAACGCAAGAGTGGAAATCTGATAATCGGTAATGAGATTGCAAAAAATATTTTTGTCGAAAATCCCGTCAAATGATGCATAATCACGAAGGACACGACCTCCACCATCACCACCATGAAGGTTTGAATGAGAAAAACCTGCTGATCACGGTTTTTCTTAACTTCGGGATTACAATCGCTGAAATAATCGGAGGTTTGCTATCAAACAGTCTTGCTCTCCTTTCCGATGCACTTCATAATCTCAGCGATGCTGTTTCCTTACTCCTTGCTTATCTTGCATATCGTTTTGGTAAAAAACCGTCTTCAAGCAAGCACACATTCGGGTTCAAACGTGTCGAGATACTTGCTGCACTTTTCAATTCGGTAACACTGATTACAATTTGCATTTACTTATTCTGGGAAGCATACGAGAGGCTGCTTAATCCTGAACCGATTAAGGGTCTTTTAATGCTAATAGTAGCATTGATAGGCCTTGTTGCAAACCTGATCGCAGTCCTGCTATTGCATAAAGATAAATCTAAGAATCTTAACGTTAAGGCTGCTTACCTTCATTTGCTTGGCGATACCTTATCTTCAGTTGCAGTGATGATCGGCGGAGCTTTAATATTTTTCTTCGATGTAACGTGGTTGGATCCTGTACTCACTATACTAATCGGATTGTATATAATAAAAGAGACATGGTCTATCCTTCGTGAAACTATTGATATTCTTATGCAGGGTGTTCCGTCCGGTGTAAATATCGGCGCTATCAGGAATGATCTGGAAGGAATAAGGGGTATTAGCAATATACACCACGTACATGTCTGGAGCATGGATGATTCTAACATCCATTTCGAATGTCATATTGATTTTATTGACGACCTTAAAATCAGCGAGACAAATATTATCCGTGAAGAAATTTCCGCCCGCCTTAAAGATAAACATAATATAAACCACGTCACAGTGCAGGCAGAATACAACTGTTGTGATGACAAAGGGCTGATACATCATTCCGACCCTGAGCATCATTAGAATGATGCTTGTAAATCAGATTATTTATGGATAATTTTGAGCATGCCAACATAGCTCAGCTGGTAGAGCAGCGCATTCGTAATGCGCAGGTCAGGGGTTCAAGTCCCCTTGTTGGCTCGAGGGATATTATAAAATGGGGCTGTCCCTTTAGTAATAATTGATCATTTTTTATCATTCCCGACTAGCAATTTGCGGGAGGAATCCAGTATTCATTAATGTTTTTAGATTCCTGCTTTCGCAGGAATGACAGAGATCTCGAACTATGGTACAGCCCCATATTATACACCCATGTAATTAAAAATACAGCCAAATTCAATATCGCTTCCCTTTATGCGTATTTCTATTATTTAAAAATCAACGGTTTAGAATGAAGACTTTCCTGCTAATATTATTAATCCTGTTTGTTCAGATTGAATCAAAAGCCGATTTAGTGCTCAATGCTGCGGAAAAAGAATTAACTCGCTCAATGAATGAATTATCCTCACAGGATAATCCGCCATATTACATTTCATATAATATCACTGATAGCCGCAAAACAGTTATTAAATCAACTTTTGGCAAATTGATTTCTTCAGACACTGATGAACAGCGAATTCTGGACATAGACCTTCGTGTGGGCAGTTATCAACTTGACAACACTCACATTATAAGAGGCAATCCTTTCAACTTCAGTTTTTCAGGAGGATTGAACATGTTGCCTATTGAAGATAATGAGGAGGCAATAAGGGCTAAAATTTGGTTTGCAACTGACAAGGAATATAAGGATGCTATCGAACGATATGAAAGGGTAGTTACAAACACTAAGGTAAAAGTCGAAGAAGAAGACAAATCACCCGATTTCTCTAAAGAACAACCTGTAAAGTTTATTGAAGAATCTAAAAAATATAATATTGATGAGGCTTATTGGGGCAATTTATTAAATGAACTATCAGGCGAATTCTCTCTTCACCCCTGGATTTATCAGGGAGATGTGGTATTACAATCCGAAGAATTAACAAAATATTTTGTCAATTCTGAAGGCTCCAGGCTCAAATGGGATGAATCATATGTAAGAATGTACGTACTTGTGAAAACTAAAGCTGTTGACGGCATGAGCCTTCCACTATATGAAAGTTATTTCGCCTGGGAGCCTGAAAGTTTGCCGCCCAAAGAAAAGATCCTTGATGATATCAGGTCGATAATTCAAATATTAAATGAGCTTAAATCGGCTCCTATGGCAGAAACTTTTACCGGGCCTGCAATTTTATCCGGTGAGGCTGCTGGCGTTTTCTTCCATGAAATATTTGGACACAGGGTTGAAGGCCACAGGGAGAAAGACCCAAACTCCAGCCAGACATTTAAGCAGTCAGTTGATGAGAAGATTTTGCCTGAGTTTATCAGCGTAATCTTCGACCCAACTATTAGAGAAATCGAGGGAATCGATATTTCCGGATATTACAAATATGACGATCAGGGTGTAAAGGCACAGAAAGTAGTTTCAGTTGAAAATGGCATATTCAAAGGTTTCCTAATGAGTCGCTCACCTATTGAAGATTTTCCAAATTCAAATGGTCATGGAAGGAAGCAGGCAGGTTATACTGCTGTTTCACGCCAGTCGAATCTTATTGTAAAAACAGATGAAAAGGTCAGCGAAAAGGAGTTATTCGAATTGCTTCGTGAAGAATGTAAAAAGCAAAACACAGAATATGGTCTTTATTTTAAAACAGTGCAGGGAGGATTTACATTTACCGGTCGCTCCATTCCAAATGCATTTAATGTAACACCGCTAGTAGTGTATAAAGTATTTGCTGATGGCAGGCCAAATGAAATGGTTCGTGGAGTAGATTTAATCGGCACACCTTTGACAACATTTTCGAATATTATTGCATCTGCGGAAAACCTGGGAATATTCAACGGAATTTGTGGAGCAGAATCCGGGGGAGTGCCGGTTTCGGCTTCTTCTCCTTCATTGCTTGTTTCAAGAATTGAAGTTCAGAAGAAAAAAAAGTCACAGGCTAAGCCTCCCATCCTGCCATCACCGGTTATAGGAGCAGGTCAATGAATTTAATAAAAAGTCTAACGTTCGGTAATAAGATGACATCTTTAAAAAAAACAGTTCTGTTATTAGTTTTAATTATTTCATCTGTAAGCCTTAATGCAAATGACGAAATACTCCGGGCAATGCGCGATGAAATAAAACGTTCGATGGACGAGTTAAAACTGGAAGACCTGCAAAAGCCATACTACATTGAGTACACAGTTACAAAGTCCTCCTCATTTGTACTTAAATCTCAACTTGGCTCAATTACAGAAGAAACGGACGACATCCGTACAACTCTTGACGTACAGGTGCGAGTAGGAGATTATAAGTTTGACAACACTAATTTTTTTGATGTCGGCCTCAGCTTTTTTGGCAGTACTGACGACGAAGAGCGTTTCACACGGCGACAAGTAGCCGGCGAACCAGATTACAAAAGCCTACGCAGGGATTTATGGCTTGCCACTGACGCTGCATACAAACGTTCGGCAGAATTATTAGCTAAAAAGGAAGCTGCGCTTAAGAACAGGATGCGCACCGACACAACTCATGATTTATTAAAAGTAAATCCGGAGAAGAATTATTATTTACAAGAAATTCCCGTATTCGAAAAACAGAAACATATATCCATTCTAAATAAGCTGTCAGCAGTATTCGCGGAGTACCCCGGGATTATATCTTCTTCTGTAGGGATGGAATATTTGCCAAAAGAGATTTACTACGTGAATAGCGAAGGTATGGAATATACAAAAACAGAACTTTTTACAGGATTGGAAATAGTTGCCTATACACAGGCAAACGATGGTATGCCATTAGTAAATTACTTCACTGCGTACGGTAAAACTCCCGCAGATTTGCCTATATCTGATTCACTTGTCAGTGCAGCGAAACACACTGCACTAAAACTAAATGAATTAAAGTCAGCGCCTGTTTTGGAATTGCCTTATGCAGGGCCTGTACTCTTTATTGACAACGCTGCAGGAGAAGTTTTTGCACAAGCTTTTGCACCAAACCTTGTTGCACAAAGATTCCCGCTAACTGAGCAGGGGATACAGGAAAACGATAGATTCGCTGCTTTCCAGAACAAGGTTGGAGGCAGGGTTTTGCCAGAGTTTTTCAATGTTGAAGCTATACCTTTAGAAAAAAGTTTTGCCGATTCTCCGCTTGCCGGCTCCTTTAGTTTAGATGATGATGGAATTAAGGCAAGCAAAGTATCACTTGTTATTGGTGGCTATCTAAAAGCCCTGTTGAATGACAGGGTTCCGACTCGCCGAGTAAGAGAATCAAACGGGCATAAGCGAGCTGGATCTGCTATGTTGAGTAATATTCGCTTACAAGCCGGAAAGGAATATAGTGTCAGTTATGACAGTCTTAAGAGCAAAATGATAAAGTTATGCAAAGACAGGGAGCTTGAATATGGCATTGTCGTAAAGCGTATTCTAAACCAGAATATTATGATGACAACACTTTACAGTCTGACTTATGGAGAATTTCAGTATCCCCGTGGTAATGGAAAACTTGCGGTTGTAGAGGCTTATAAAATTTATCCTGATGGTAAAGAAGAGTTGATTCGCGGGTGCGAAGGTGCTGCATTTAACGTCCAGACCTTTAAAGACATCATCCTTGCCGGAAATGAATATTATGTTTATAATTACTTAGCTCCCGCAGTAATTTCATCATTTATAAGCGGTGGCTCACCTTATCTTGGAACGAGTGTAATTGTGCCTGATTTATTATTTGAAGATGCAGAAATTTCAACTATTAATGAGGATTTCAAGAGACCCCCTATTATTGAAAGCCCTTTGTCGAACTAATGTGATTTTAGAAGTTTTATTTTTCAATCTATCTAATCTCGTTTCAAGATGGGGAATTTGTTAAATTAATTATTATTATAAATCAAAACCTGATATTTTGAAACTCTTCAATTCAGACATTCAAATACAATTCCTTGGTCTGTCTTATACATTAATAACATTTTTAATGTTATCTGTGCCTCTTTATTCAAATTCCAATGAACTTAGCGGCAAAGTCATCTCATCTGAAACAAATGAGCCTCTGCCCGGGGCAATAGTAAGGATTGAAGGCACTGCCCTGGGTGGAGTAGCAGGTTCAAATGGTTCATTCTCAATTAAATATTTACAGTCCGGTAAATACAAGTTAATTATATCAATGGTTGGCTATTCAACCAAACCACTGTTTGTTGATATAGATAAATCAAAGGAATATATTGAAATCAAGCTTGAAGAATTTGCCTTAAGCAGTGGGGAGGTAATTGTTTCAGCCAGTAAAAGAGTTCAGGCAGTACAAGAAGTACCAATTTCTGTATCGCTTATTTCTGAAAATTCTATAAATGCCCGGAATATTCACAGCCTGGATGATGTCCTTGAATATACACCTGGTGTTGAGGTAACCAAAGATAATGTGAGTATTCGCGGCTCTGAGGGTTTTTCTTTTGGTATAGGGTCAAGGACCGCGCTGCTACTTGATGGTGTTCCTTTCCTTACTGCTGATAACAGTGATATGAAATTTGATGCCGTGCCTTTGTTTAATGTTGGGAAAATTGAGATTGTCAAAGGTGCAGGCTCAGCTCTCTACGGTGCAAGTGCAATGGGTGGTGTTATTAATATTATTACAAATCAGCCCCAAGCAGTACCGGAATATAAATTTCGGGCTTTTGGCGGATTATATACTCAATATGAGTATGAAGAATGGCAATATACTGACAAACCAAGGGCTAGAAGTGGTTTTAATGCAAGTTTCAGCAGGATGTATGATGATTTGGGCGTATTGCTTTCGGGTGGTTTTGTAAGGGATGACAGTCATCGTGATTGGGATGATGAAACTTTAATAAACTTATTCTCAAAACTCAATTATGACTTTAGCAGTGATACAAAACTGATGCTTTCAGGATTGTTTTCATCTGTAAATTCCACTGATTTTGTTTATTGGAGCAGCCAGGATAGTGCTTCCAGGCCACCTACCGGGACTGACACTGATAACAGGACTGTTTCTGATAAATACAATATATCAGCCAAATTGAATCATATCTTTAATAGTCACTTATTTATGGATGTAATAACAGGTTATTATGTAACTGAATACAGGAATACACTTAACGATGATGACCCTCAAAAACGCCAGGCATCAGCAAGATCCGCAAATATTGAAATCCAGCTATCTTCACTCCTCTATAATGATTTCATGATTAGTTATGGTATTGCCGGAAGATATAATTCCGTTGAATCAGTTACATTCGGAGATAGGTTCCAAAGCATATTCTCCGCATATATTCAGGCTGAAAACAAGAGCCTGGAAAATTTTATCATTACATTAGGCTCACGTTTTGACTTAGAAAATGACAATGCCAGGAATTCTGTAAACGAGATATCACCAAAGTTTGGGATGTCTTATCAGGTACTGCCAAATCTAAGTTTGAGGGCTTCAGCCGGAAAAGGATTCAGACCCCCATCCATAGCAGAAAGATATAGTTCTGTTTCATTTGGCGGATTATTTGAGGTTGTGGAAAACGACAGCCTTATAGCTGAGACAAATATCTCATTTGAATTAGGTACACATTTTGAAACATTATTGTTTGGCATCCCATTTAGCGTTGATTTTGCATTTTTTGACAACAGTTTTGAAAATTTGATTGAACCAAAATTCATTTTGGGAGAAGCTCTTCGAATCAGGTTCGACAACGTTACAAAAGCAAAAATCCGGGGAGTGGAATTCGGTTTACAAGCCTTGTTTTTTGATAAGATTGGTGTAATGACATCCTTCACTTATATGGACCCTGTTGATGAAACCCTAAACCAACCATTGAAATACAGGCGCGAACTAATCTGGCAGGCCAGTCTCCGGGCAGATTTAGGTGTTTTTGAGTGGCAGGGAGATTATCGTTTTAAGAAGGAATTTCTGGCAATTGACAGTCAGCTTGCATTTATTGATAATTCAAATGTTCCTGTTCATATTTTCGACACAAGGATAATTTATAATGCAGGAGAAATCAACAAGGGAAAATTGGAGCTTACTTTGAATGTTTATAACATGTTTGACTATTATTACACAGAAATGGTTGGAAATCTTGGTCCTACAAGACATATCAGTTTACAGGCTGATTTAGTATTTTAAAATAATTCGCCCACCTTATCAACAACAATCTCTTTTGCTTTATCGATTGTAACACCATGAATTTTACCACCCGAGGCATGTTGATGACCGCCACCACCAAATGAAACTGCAATGTCACGTACCGGTATTGATTTTGATCGGAAAGAAAGCCTTATTTCATCGTTGTCCGGAGTCTGAGTAAGAAGTACACAAGCTTCTACACCCTTTATGGACATTTGTTCTTCGACAAATCCTTCAGTATCATAACGCGATGCACCTGTTTCTATAAAGTACTCCCTGCGAGCAATCATTGCCGAAAACCTGTTGTTGTAATAGAGCTCAATTGTACCTTCAACAAGGCTCTTTAATTTGAATCCATTTAAAGTTCGTGTGTTATATACCCGGTCATACAGCTCGCCGGGAATAGAACCGGTCTCAATCAATTCCGCCACAATCCTGTGCACTTCAGCATCGGTTCTGTCAAAGCGGAAGCTACCGGTGTCCATTAAAATAGCAACATATAAAGGATCTGAAATACTCGTATCAAGACGCAATCCTTCATCTTCCTGCAAAAATTTATAAATTAATTCACCGGCTGAGCTTGCGGTTGTATCCATAAAACAGTAATCATGATCATTTTCGGGGCTAACATGATGGTCGATTACAACAACAATGGCATTTGATTTTTTAATGGCTTCTCCGACTTCCCCGAGTCTTGATATATCGTTTATATCAAGTATGAATATGGCATCTGCATTAAGAAATTCTTTCTCGTGTTGTTCTTTTTTATACTCAATAATTTCTGAAGAATTCGGAAGGAATTTAAGATTATCCGGAGTTTGGCTGATATTGATAATTTTTGAATCTTTTCCCTTGGTTTTGGTATAATTGTACAGTGCAAGACAGGAGCCAATTGCATCGCCATCGGGCTTTTCATGAGTTGTAATGATAAATCTATCAACTTTATTAAATACATCCATGCAATCTTTGGCAGAACCGAACAACGCCATGAGAGGCCTCTTAATTAAATCAATGAATGATTAACGTTGTTCTGACTTAAAAATTTTCAGTTTTTTGGTTAAAAATCCGTTTATTTGTAGATAATTTATCTCGGATTTTACCTGAAATGGCAGAAAAAAAGAGGCTACTTCAATACTTGTACGTACTTGTCGGATTTTTCGGCGGTTTATTCCTCCTCGTCCTTCTATTTGATAAAGCGATAATGCCCTCGATGATTCACAAAAGGGAAAATGTTGTAATGCCTGACCTTAAAGGGATGCATGTTGATTTAGCTAAAAAGAAACTCTTTGAAATTGAACTTTATCCGGAAGTTATTTCCAGCCAATATGATGACAAATTACCTGAAGGTACTGTTGTAAATCAATCCCCAAAACCGCAAACTGAAGTAAAATCCGGGAGGACTATTTTTTTAACTATTAGCAAGGGTATTGAAAATACAGATGTTCCGGATCTTGTGGGCCGTTCAATCCGGCAGGCAAAAGTGTTGCTGATGCGCAAGGGATTTATTCTTGGTAATATTGATTACGAATTTAATGAGTCTTTCCCAAGAGACACGGTTTCCGCACAGAGCATAAGAGCCGGCAAAGAGGCGGCAATTGGAACAAGTGTTGATATTACCGTCAGCCTTGGCTCACAGAGCAATGTAATTGTACCAAAAGTGGTAGGAATGACTCTTGAGCAGGCTCGTGTTATGCTAAATACTTCAGGTCTGCAATTGGGAGAAGTTTTTTACGAACTCGACGAGACATATTCACCCGGTACCATAATTAGCCAAATGCCCGGAGCATACGAAGAATCGCAAAAAAATTCAAAAGTTAATATCACAGTTGTTCCCGGTGACGGGCTTTAATTCGTGATTCCGATTAATCCCGTAATTGGCTCTATATAAGTTCCGTTCCCTGCACTTATGAAATAATGATATATTCCCGAGGCGAGACTATTCCCAAAGGTGTCCTTTCCATCCCATAAAATTTCATTTTCGCCAACTACCGGATTGAAATTAAGCTGCCTGATTAATTTTCCCCTTGAATCAAAAATTGAGACAAGGATTTCTGCTGACTCATCAATTGATACATAATCAAAACTGAGCCTTATTTCTCCGTTCGAAGGATTTGGGTATGTAATTAAGTTTTCAACATAAGAGTTAAGAGACACATTGACATACCTGCGGAGCGTATCCCTGTTACCGGTAGCATCAAGAGCGAAAATCTTAAATAAATTATCACCTGTTTCGGGAATGTTACTTTTATAATCACCAACTGTAAGGGTATCAGGAATAAATGAGATACGAGCTTTTAGATCACCTGCCGGGAATGATTCAAAAAAGTAATTTCCTGTATTTCCTGAGTTTTGCTTAACAGAATTGAGCTGAATTTCCAGTTTTTCAGGTTTGTCTATTACTAATGGAGAATTATCCCATAATTCAACTTCAACAAGCGGATTAATAGAAATATAATCGTAATCCTTAACTTCCTTTCCATTAATAAGCAATCTGATTTCCGGATTTTCCGTATCTTCAATTACATTAAATACAGTTTCGGCCTCGTTATTGAAATAGTAATTCTCCCTCGTTGCTTGCTCGGGGTTAATAATCAATCTGAATTTATTTGTTAAATCCATAAAGGTAGTATTTATTGATTTAAGTCCACTATAAGAATCTCCCGGAGTCAATACGGGTAATTCAACTTCTTCAATTTCAATATCACTTCCTTTAATTATTTCGATTTCTGCATTGGCATCAACAGCCGAAATTCTTTTAGAAATATTTTCAATTTTGTATTCAATATCAACATCATTCCCCCTCAATTGATTATCCCCAGCGACAACTATTCCTTTATCAACTACCGAAAGTTCGGGTAAGGGTGAATAGTCCACTTTAAAACCGGAAATTCCCGGATTATCACTTTTTGTTTCCCGTTGCATTTTTATATTGAAACTAATATATGGGAACTTATTAGCATCAATACCACTTAAGTCTTCAAAAAATTCATTTGCTTCTGAAAATGAAGAGAATAAAACAGTTGAACCAGGATCAGATTCTGAGAAATGAATATTTATTGCAACATCAAAAATAGCCTTAGAACCTTCATTGTCGATGTTAAATGAAAAAGCATCCCATTCTGAAGCCGGCCCGATTAAACCTGAATGGATTTCACCGGCGGTTTTGTAAATTCTTAAGGAACCGTCAACTCTTGCAGTATCGAAAAGAGTTACTTGTTCCGGGACTTCTCCCTGTGAAGCACCCTTCCTTCCCAACATAGCAAAGGACCAGCCATCATCCAGAGAGTCAGCATGCAGGGAACCATAATACTTCAGTATAGCTTTTAGTGAATCAAGTGAACCTGGGTGCTCCGTAGGTAATAGATTTACAGCTCTAAACGAGTATTCACATGTACCGATAAGTACATAGTCACTTTCATCAACAGAATCTTTAAGGAATTCTATCATTTCAAGAGACGCTTCTTCATGCTCCCATGTATCAAATCGCCTGTAAACAGGCTGTCCGGCACCCTCAATAGAAGGGTAAACAATAATATTGAAGCCACGTGCAAATTCACTGTCGGTAAATACTGAGTTTCCTACTTCTATATTTGTCCATCTCTTTATAGTATCCTCAGGAGAAGTTATCCCATTTACTGCAATAATCTTATAATTAATATCCGTGTAATCAATATTATACTTAGCGTCATAAGCTTCGCCCGAAATCCTTACATCATCTAATTCAAAATGCTCAAGATGCTCTCTCCTGTTCAGGCTCCACCCTGTTTGCTCATCATTAATATCATTAACTGTGAAGGGAATTGAAAGCCAGCCACTATGCAGCCCCTGGCCATTTATATCAAGGATTCTTGCGTGTACCCAATACGAATTGTCTTCTAATAATTCATTTCCAGGATCCCATTCTATATAGTTTTCTCTAACTGTTAATTCATCTGTAAATGCTTCAACCAGAACACTTCCATCAGGATTTTCAACTTCTGTTAAGCGCAGCTGGAATTCCGTTTTTTGAATGTCGGTAAAAGGATTGATAAACCTGAAACTTGATTTGCCGGGATTTATTGACCAGTATGGAAATGGATCCAGAGGTAAAAGGCCTTTTTTGATTACATTCACTGAAAACGAGTATTTGTTATTGTCTTTGGAGAATTCGCTTATAAGGTTCGCAGGATCAATTTCGATTTCGATGTTATGTTCGCCGGGCATTCCTTTGATGTCAAACTCCACCTCGAATAATGCGTTCTTGCAGTAAGAATCGTAATCATATTTTCTGTATATAGTATCAGATCCTGATTCATGATTTCTGAGAAACCTTACCCAAATAGTGTCATTCCTGTTGATTCCAATTCCCGAGTTAAAGAGTTCACCGGTGATTTGCAGTTTATTGTCTTCATCTGTAAATACTTCTGCATCATTTTCATTATAATATTCAATTGATTCATTCACAATAAACAATTCAGGTTCGTTGTAGATTTTGATTTCAAGTAATGGATCCCCTAAAAGCCCATATTGCTCGATAGTCATCGGAACGAACACACCGGTGTTAGACATCAGTCTTTTTTTACCCTGGTAAAGCATATCCAGTAAATTTCTATAACGGTACTGCTCCTTTAACATAGTTTCCATTAAAAAATACATCAGGAAAGTATGCACATCTGCTACACCCGTTGAAGTACTCCCAAATGCGGCTATCATTCCAACATCTTTTTCCAGGACATAGGACTCATTCCTTGCTCTAACCAGAGTTGGCTCTGCAAAAGCTCCGGTATTACAGGACAAAGTCGAAAAAATCCCATGCCTGCCCTTATTTTTAAGCCTGTCAACATTCCAGCCTTCAATTTCAAAAGTCCCAGCACTACCGTGGCCAATGAAATTAGTCCAAATCGCACCCTCATTTATTATTTTCCTGATTGCACCTGCTTCCTTTTCGCTCACAACTGCCGGGTCAAATTTCCTGATGATATTTGTATCTGCGCAGGTGGTTTTGTTTAGAATATGGTCGAACAATAATTGCGTAAACGAGAAAAATGTATTTTGCTCGTTTTCAGAACCTCCGCCTGTTATAAGCAGGAATTCTTTCATCCAGGGCCTGGGCGGAAGTTCAGTATATTCAATTACTTTATCTACGTAATCTTCAGCTTCAACCGGATTATTTACAGGTATCCTTGAAACCTTCATATCAGGCAAAGAATCAATACTGTCGTGAAACAATCCAAACCAATAGTCACTAACGGGGTTTCCAAATCCCGGTATAAAATCATGGCTTACCGAGTTTTTCATAATCCCGCGGTTGTCCCATGAAGCATCGCCCCAAATCCCCACGTAAACAGGAGCAGGTTTCTGCCAGTTTTCAAAAGTATATTTTAAGAAATCCTTAATGGCATGAGGTGATTTTTTCCCAAATGAAAACTCTTTATAAACATCTTCAACATCAACTATCTTAATTTCGTAATCGAGTCTTTGGGAATGGAATTGTGCAAGCCTTGCAGCAGCACCGGAGAATAGCTCATGACTAATATAGATTACATCAGCTTGATTTTCAACACTTTTTAAGTTTGTTTTATTCACATTCGAAATCATAACCGGAGCTACTCTTTGTTCGTCGTGAATGATAAAATCATAATCGATTTCCCGCTTAAATTCAATATCTGCCGCAAACGATTTTCCTGATTGGTGGGGTAGAAATCCGGAAAATGAAGCTCCTCCGGTTTGTCTTACTTTTTCTATGGTTTGCCCTGAAACAGAAGCAAATATCCATGAATATCCTTCTGCGAAACCGGGATTTTCAGAACCAAAATCAGAGAATTTATCAGAAATATTTCCAGGTAGCCTTCCGGGTCCATTATATGCAGCAAAAAGAGCATCCTGGGAGCTAACACTATTTAAGAATTGAATCGCATTTGCAGGATTCGCAAAATACTGTCTTTGCAGGGTTGTATATTCCGGAGCCTTTAGAACAATGGTATGTAAACCCGGTTCTTTGGAAACATATGAAGAATCATTCAGAACCAATGTGACATATATGTTGTCCATGCCAACTGAAGTCCCCCTGAAGCTGGTTCCAGGAGCACCTTTCAATTCCTTGTAATATGAATTACTTTCATCTATAGCATAGATAGATTCAGAAGAGAAGCCATAGAATTGAATCCTTGAATCAGATTCAGTCGCTATTTTGAACCGGCCTGTACCCTTATAAACAGATGGATATGATTCGGCATCAGTTCGGATATAATCAATTCCAATTAAACCAAATGAAATATCTGAAACCTTTTCAGAGTTAATCTGAACATTATTTAATCCGTTTACTGGATTAGTGTTATAGTCAGAAATCTTTAGGCTTGAATCTGCAAATCCGTTTAAGCTAATGTCGTCCAGTTGTTGGTTGTTGAAGAGAAACAACAGGCGGGAATCTGAATTTTCAAATGCTGAGTAATATATATTTCTGTACTTAATTGAAAACATGTCCTCATTTTCAATGGGATACGGATCTAAATAAATATTTTCATCAAATGTGTCGAACAACAAATCCCAACCTGTAGAGCCCGGAAACAACACACTCCAGTACCATCCTTCGTTTTTAACATTTTCTGATGCTATTACATTGGAACCCCATTCATATTTATGATCTTCCTCATGATGCATTACTGAACGGATTTTATTTAGTTCAACAGCCTGCCCTTCTAAATCCGGGAAATCACTTAGTCTACGTGCGGGATTTAATTCGTCAAGGTAAAGATAGAACGTTTCTTCTTTTGTATAGCTATCGAGGTATGTTGTATCGCCTTTCGCTAATTTTCCATTAAAAATCAGATAGTCTGATTCATCTATAACCCCATTTTCATCCTCTACTAATAGCGGATAATTTTCACCCTTGTGAATTAAGTGCAATAAATTTGGCTCTTTACCTTTTAATGAAGGCATTTTTTCAATCAACTCAGAAAGGCTTATCCTTGCGGTTGCATCCTTAGTTGTTGTCAGTTTCAAGTATTCTTTATCAGGGTTGTACCATTCATTTTCTGAAAAGATTACTGAACCTTCACTCTTGGAACCTAAGCTGTACCTGGGCAATTTTGAAATTATTTCTTTGTTGATTAATCCTGCAAAGAAGGAATCCTCGGTTTTATATAAAGGAAAATTTCCGGCAAGCTTAACTCCATAATCGATGTTTATTAAAATTACTTCAGGCACTGTTAGCAGATTCCCTGAAAATTCAAAGGGATTTACCCTAATCACGCCAATGTTTACACCACGCTGGGAACCCAGTTGGATAAACTCAATGCCCCTTCTAACTTCGTTGGTGTTTTGAATAATTCCGCTTATTTCAATTTCCCGGAGATTACCGGATAAAGAATAGCTGATGTTAATATTGTCCTTCGAAGGAATAGCAAATGTAAATTCGTAATGTGGAAGACCGTTTTCAATGTTAATAGTACTATATTTCAGGAAGTCGCCATCCGGTATAATTATCGAATTCTCATTAATCCTTTCAATCCTGAATTCAGGATATAAAATGCTTATCTCGATACCTGAATCATTCGAATTTATTTCTATCCCTGCTTTAATTATTGAAAATGAGAATAACAGGGGAATTAGAATTGCAAAAAATCTAATCATTGTCCATTGGCTCATAATTACTCCTATATCAGACTTTATGCATAAGGCAAAATTGTAAACCATATACAAAAAAGCCGTATAAGAATAACACTTATACGGCTTAAAAGTCTCAGCGTTCAGTAATTATCTTCTCTTTTGTGCTGACCCTGAACCAATATTGGGATCATCCTTCAGGCCAAGAAGTATTTTATTTGCGATTTGCTCTGCAACTACCCTTTCAATATTATTTTCCGAAGTCATGAATTCAGATATTGCAGATTCAACTCTGTTATGGATAATTTCAGCAGTCTGTCCCACAAGTGCATTCGAAAGCTGATGAATATCAGCCTGCTGGCCTTTTAGAATATCAAGCTGACTCCTGTTCGCATCCTCCATTTTCTTAAGCATCTTGTCCATACGCTCTTCTTCTTCGGTGTAGAATAGTGTTATGGCCAGCAACGTAAGCATAGTAAATTCAAGGAAAATAGCGAGCAGGATGAAGGATGGTTTTGTTGCCGGGATAAATTTAAGTCCGCGGATACCAACAGCAACAATAAGGAATGCGGCGCCGGCATAAGCCATGCCTGTTACATTATTAGCGTATTTCTCAGTAAAGTGGTGTGCCATGTAGAGCCTAAGCCCTTTACCGATAAGAACATGGTTTCTTCTCCAGACACGACCGTCTTTTGTATCTTCAATTTCTTTTACAACAAAATCTGAGAAGAATTCCTTAATTCTGTTATAGATAGCTTCATTCCTAAAGTAAACAACATCAGTTTCATCATCATAAACATCTTCAAAACTGATTGAATGTTTTATAGATTCTTCAACTTCAGAAACGGTACGTTCCCAAACAATCCTGAAAACTCTTTCTACTTCATCCCTGTCCCGGTCACGGAGCTTATCATCCTGAAGTGTAAGAATATCAACTACCTGATCCGAAAAGCCGGTTTGAAGCCTGATTTTAATCTTTGTATTGTCAATTTGCCTGTCAAAAAGGATAGCCATAAACCCTATGCTGGAAGGCAATATGATTGTAATCAGTGTTGTTAACGAAACTGCTAAAACAAGGGCAAGAACCCAGAATCCTATCCATGGCTCCAGGATAATTGCATTCTCGCCAAGCACTTCGGATTTTGCATAGAATTCAGTTGATGACTTTGTGTACCCGTGTTCATCATCGGTTCTTTCTTCAAAAGTGAAATCAAAAATATAGTCCCTGTTTATAAGTTCTCTTTTAATCTCTACCTGATTATTTTTAAGCTGTTTTTCATTTTCTTTTGAAGTTGACGCCCATACCAATCCATTGAATTCGACAAAACCTGTCTTCTGCAACCTGTCGCCGGATGGTTCAAACAAAGGCACGACAAATTGAGCTGTCCCCCATGGAATAAGGAAAAGCTGGAAGAAAATAAAAGATGCAACAACCATTGCAATCGCAAGTGAAATCTGAGCAAATCCCATCTTGAAGTTTTTTTGTTTGCCGGTTCCTTTTGCTACCATGCTACAATTCCTATCAAATATGAATAAATGTTATTACTTTCAGTCCAATTCAGCGTAAACTGTAAATTAACAAAATGAATTAATAAATCAAATCAAAACGAAGATTGAGGAACCGCCATTGATAGCGGATTAGGCTTGAAAAAGTTATTTAAAGAAGCTCGGTGTCAAAAATAATAAAATAAGGTCTAAAACAAAAGAAAAAAGTATTCCCCCGGTTATTGGTTGAATTGATTAACCTTCTGTGAATCAATAATTTAAAAATATTAATCTCTCTTTTGGGCGCCAATCTGTAAATTTGAATTATGAGAAGCAAGACTTTAATAGCGGGCAATCAACTAAATTTTGTTGGCACAATCAGAGGCAGCTCGTTTATTTCCTGCCTGAATCATAAATCCACTGCCCTGCTAAAGATTTACTTCAGTGGCTCTTTAAATATTTAATGCCTTTCTCAGCTTTTTGTTCAATTTTATCCATTTTTCAATCTATATTATGGAGTAGTAATGAGAGGTAACGGCATTATAAGTTATAAACCGAAGTACAATATTGTACCCGCAGACGTACATTCCACAATTTCAAAGTATATGCTTGCTGATGGCATGAAGTTGGTTTTCGACCTTCATAACAGCAAAGGGACCAGGATAATTGGTGAAAATACAGGGAAAGAATTCCTCGATTTTTTCACTTGTTTTGCATCAATGCCTATTGGTGTTAACCACCCCGCATTATCTGAACCTGATTTTATAGAATACATCGGCAATATTTCGCTCAACAAAACATCAAACTCTGATGTATATACAACAGTACTTGCTACCTTTGCAGAAACATTATACAGGACTGCAGTCCCCGGGCACTTTAAATACGCTTTTTTCATTGAAGGAGGGGCACTTGCAGTCGAAAATGCATTGAAGACTGCTTTCGACTGGAAAGTGAGGAAGAATTTCAGGAAAGGCTGCAGCTATGAAAAAGGTCACAAAATACTTCACTTCAATGAAGCATTCCACGGAAGGAGCGGATACACAATGTCACTGACAAATACAGATCCTAACAAGGTGATGTATTTTCCGAAATTCGACTGGCCAAGAGTTACCAATCCCAAAATCAGCTTTCCTCTTTCAGGGGCGATTCTTGAGAGTGTGATAAAACTCGAAAATCAATCTATTGATGAAATCAAACAACAATTCACTGAAAACAAGGATGAAATAGCTGCAATAATCATTGAGCCAATCCAGGGCGAAGGCGGTGACAATCATTTCAGGAATGAATTCCTCAATCAGTTGAGGATTCTTGCAGATGAAAATGAAGCATTGCTGATTTTTGATGAAGTACAAACCGGTGTCGGGCTCACTGGTACCATGTGGGCACATGAACAAATGGAGGTAGAGCCTGATATAATGGCATTCGGCAAGAAGATGCAGGTATGCGGAATACTGGCAGGAAACAAACTCGATGAAATAGAAGACAATGTTTTTCACAAAAAGAGCCGCATTAACTCCACCTGGGGTGGCAATCTTACTGATATGGCCAGAGCTACAAAATACCTTGAGATTATTGAAGAAGAAAATCTTGTAGAAAAAGCAGCTCAATCCGGGGAATACTTAATCAAATATTTGAAAAAATACCGGGATGAATTTCCTGAATATATCAGCAATGTTCGTGGAAGAGGGCTATTCTGTGCTTTTGACATTGATAATGAGTTACGAAAAAGACTCTTAAAGAATACTTATGAAAACGGATTGTTGATAATACCCTCAGGAAGACAATCAGTCCGATTCCGTCCGCCATTGAATATTAATGAGAGAGAAATTGACGAAGGCATGGCAATTCTGAGGAAGTCGCTCAGAACAGCAATATAAACCCATTATTAAATCAATGAATATTGAGCCGCAAACCCTTGCGGCTCTGCTAACCACGTTTCTGCATTTATCTCTTCACAAAACTTTTGAATTGGTTTCCAACTCTGACAAAATAGGCACCACTTGATAGTCCTTGAATCCCAATTCTTTCTGTGTCCTTATACCTGCCAACAAGCTCAACGAAATCTGTTATTTTCATTACTTTACAAACTGTTCCATTGATACATTAAGTAGAAAGCAGCAGTCAGGTGGAATCGTCAATACATTTAATGTCATACACACAAATTATTTCAGCACCCTCATCACATTGAGGTTGAGGGCAATCATCATATGGCAGCCCTCCTTCAGGGAATACAATTACAAATCCTGTTACTCATACTCACTCAAAATTCCATCATCATAAAAACACACCATTACATGTTTTACACAGCATCCTTCCTCACGGCACGGGACTAACTCATTGCTTTTAGTCGCTCAGCATGACATCAAAAACATGTAAGTTGTAAAGAAAGGTGTATTATTGCGTATTCCCGGTTAAGCCGGGAATGACATTAGTATTCACTATACTTAATTCTCTATTCACTAATTCTTGTGTTTTTTGCCGTTCAGGTTAACTGTCAGGCCCTTAACAGCATCGAGGGCTTTTTCTTCATCTGTTCGGATTTCGTTTATTTGAATGTCGAGCATATTATCAGGCTGAATGCTTATATCGCTTAAATCGCCAAGATCATCAAGTTCCCTGAGTTTTGGAAGGTCTTTCAACGTCACCAGTCCGAATGTTTTAAGAAAATTGTCTGTAGTACTGAAAAGTAAAGGCTTACCAAGAGTGTCGCTTCTGCCGGCAATCTTTACAAGTTCCTTTTCCATTAGAGCGTTTACTACTTCGTTGGAGTTTACGCCGCGAATTTGCTCAATTTCAGGCTTTGTAACAGGTTGCTTGTAAGCTATAATTGCGAGTGTTTCAAGCGCTGCTCGTGAAAGCTTTTTGCGGAACCAGGATTTGTTGATAGCAACAATCAGCCTGCCGTACTCTTTTTTTGTAGCAAACTGGTAACCGCCGGCAAACTGAACAATGCTGTATGGCCTGGCTGAAGATTCCAGCTCAGAGTTTATCTCTGCGATTAACTCTTCGACTTCCTCTTCAATACCCTGCGGGATTTGTTCTCCATCTGAAAATTCCGAAGAAAGTATTTCCACAAGGGATTTGATTGAAACAGTTTCTTCTGAAGAGAAAATAATTGCTTCGATTGCCGCTTTTTTGTCCTCGCGGCCAAGAGATGTATATATTATTGAATCTTTCATATCAGTTTAAAACCGGCCTTTTTGCAATAATAATATCATCAAAAGCTTCGCTTTGCGAAAAGTAAATCTTAGAGTTTTTTATTAGCTCCAGAAGAGCGACAAATGTTACCACCACGACCTGAACTGTTTGGTTGGATACAATCTGTAGAAAGCTCACCCTCTCACCTTTAGCAATTCTCGAGAGGATAAATTCCGATTGCTCCTCGATTGTTACAGGAACTACTTCTACATGATGCTCTGCCGGTACCTGGTTTGCTCTGTCAATCGCTATTTTAAAAGCGCTAAGCAATTCAAAAAGTGTTGCATTTTTATAACCGCTTTCGTCATCAGCTGTTTGCCTGTCGGCATCGAACAAATGCCTGTAATAGACATACCTGTTTTCCTCTTCAAGCGACTGCAGTTCTTCTGCTGCCTCCTTGTACTTCCTGTATTCGAGCAAACGCTCTACAAGCAGTGTCCTCGGGTCTTCAATCATTTCATCACCGTCCTCGGTGGGACGTGGAAGAAGCAATGAAGCCTTTACATACATCAGATTTGACGCCATCAGGATAAACTCCCCGGCAAGCTCAAGGTCGAAAAATTGCATCAACCTGATATAGCTAAGAAATTCCTCTGTTATTTTAGCAATAGGAATGTCGTAGATGTTAATCTCATCCCTTTTGATAAAATACAGGAGCAAATCGAACGGCCCCTCGAAATTTGGCAGCCTTATCTGGTACATTTTAACTAAATATTTAAACTAATTAATTTAATTAATATAAAATTTACATTGGAAGCTACTTTTCCACATCTGTATAAACGCGCTGGACTCTGCGGTGTAAGTTTGTTGTGATTTCGTATGGTACTGTCCCTGCAAGTTCAGCTAATTCATAGACATAAATTGTTTCATCACCCTGTTTACCAATTAACGTGACTTCGTCGCCAATTTTTACATCTGCTTCACCAATTTCCAGCATAAGCTGGTCCATACAGACAGAACCGGCTATTCTGAACGACTGCCCGTTTATTAATGCTCTGCCCTTATTTGTAAGACCCCATGGATAGCCATCACCATATCCGATTGGGACAAGGGCTATCTTTGTATCTTTTTCAGCAATATACCTACGGGAGTACCCAACGCTTTCTCCTTTTGCCGCATCCTTAATTAGCACGACCCTGGATTTTAATTCAAGCACAGGTTTAAGTCCCATTTCTTTAGCTAAGGCCTTTTCAGTCATATTACCGTATAGTGCAATGCCCGTCCGCACCATATTATATCTTGCTTCAGGAAAGTTCAGGATTCCTGCAGAATTGAGTGCATGGATAAATCTAAAATTTTTACCTGACGAATTAAGTTCTTCGAGCAGAATATTGAATTTTTCAATTTGCTTTTGTGTATGTTTTTTCTCTTCATGCTCTGCAGCGCCGAGATGAGTTAAAATCCCATGAATATTGACATTTTTATATTCCGATGCGAATTCCAGGAATTGCAATGAATCCCCAGGTTTGATACCTTCACGGTGCATACCGGTGTCAATAAACAAATGAACATTAATAATTGTATTCTGCTTCTTTGCTTCCTCGTCAAGGGAGACAAGGGTATCTTTGGAGTTAAGCACAGTTTCAAGTCCAAGCTCAACAATTTTCCCTGATAGATCTGGAGTTTCCGGCACGATTAGAATAATATTGCCATTATCTCCACTTTGCCTAAGTTCCAAGGCCTCATACAAATAGGCCACTCCAAGGTAGTTTATACCTGCCTGCCTTAGATTTCGTGCTATCTCAATAGCGCCGTGACCATAAGCATTTGCTTTTATTACAGCAAGTATTTCAGCATCTTCGGTATGTTGCCTGATTTTTTCGAGATTATGCAATAAATGGTTAGTGTTGACTACTGCAACAGTGCTTCTCATTCTAAAAATATCCCTCTTTATGCCGATATTGCGAATATAACTTACAAAATTAACTTCGATTGACTAAATTTACATGATTTTTCATTCACAGGCAGGAAAAAAAATGGCTAAATTTATAATTCCCATCATGTTACTTCTAATCTCCTGCTCCAGCGATGTTACCAAAAAAGTATGTCCCGGTAAGCTTGATGAAAACAACCTCGGGCCTGAAATCAACTCCGACTTTGATGAATTTGCGCCAAAAGTAAATGATGGCACTCTCTACTTCATACAAAATGATATAGGAACAGAAGAAAGCAGTTCACATGGGCCTGACAATTTCATCTTAAAAGGTGTCGATCTTGCTGCAATGAAACCTGTTGATGATATTTACTTTCCAAAATGGCTTTTCAGAAGCTATACTACTCCAACCATGATAGAAAACAACGGAGTCCTGAGCGCCATTTTTGCAGCAAACCTGCAAGATGGGGATGAATGGAACAGCGCCATTTACAAGATTGAGAATTTCGGGAAGGACTCAACCGTAAAAAAAATTGATGAATTTACAAACACGGGTGTTTACGTTTCATATCCAGATATAAGCAAGAATGGAGAATACATGGCTTTTACATCTGAGCTGGCCAATTCATCATCAGATTTTGATTTATTTATATCTATGAAGGAGGGGAATTCCTGGAGCAAACCTCTCGAGCTCAAAAACCTGAATACATCCGGAAGGGAGTTTGCACCATCATTTGATGATAATCTAAATATTTTTTATGCCGGTGAAACAGTTGATGCCGGTTTCGACATATACTTTGCCAGGTTCAACGGTTCCGGTTGGGACAACCCGCTTAGGCTCAGCTACCCAATCAACTCAAAACAAGATGAATTTGGTGCCGTTGCTCATGATGGTTATATTTACTTGTCTTCCAACAGGGATACCGTTTGTGGTGATTTTGACATTTACAGGTATAAGCTTTGCGGGCCTGTGCTGCTTGATATTGTGATTGAAGCCGCGGACAAACCTGTACCGTTATCCGGCAAGGCAATGCTTTCCTCACCGGATGGTTCAGTTCTCGGTGAATATTACATTGGCAACACAGGAAGGATGACAATTGAGGTTGAGGGTGATAAAGAATACGTGCTTAGCTTCACAAGCGATTGTTTTGACGATGAATCGTATGTGTACGAGTTTGATACACCATGCTCCGACAGCAAAACAGTGAACATACAGGCTAAATTCCCCATAGAGGCGAAAAAAAGGGAATTTACTTTTGAGGAGTATGATGTCCCCTTCTTTGTTTCAGGATATTACTACCCCAATACACCAGAGAATCTATATGACCTTAGATTAAAATTTAAGTATAAGTTATTCGGTTTCGATGACAGCACCCGTTATATAGAAGAGCCGGGAGCAGAATATGACGATTATTCAAAAGCTGTAGCTGAGGCGCTTGACGAGGTAATACAATACATCTACACCGCCGCATTCGATGAAAGCGGAGAATGTTACTCAGGTGCAGACAGCATAGTAGTAACGGTATTTGGTTTTGCAGATCCAAGAGGAATTTCACCGATTGCTGCTTATGCAGGCGATAACATTGATTCGCCTGAACGTGGGCTTAGCATTATGCGGGGAGACAATTTGAACAATGATTTATTGTCCCGCCTAAGGGCTTATTTCACAATGAGTTACATAAAAGAAAAACTGCAAAACCAGGTCAGGGGCGGTGTGCCTCCAGGCAAAGTGATATTCAGAACTAAAGGAATGGGGATTGATGTTAACGAAGAGCTTCCTGATATACTAAAAAGGCGGGTAACTGTAACAGTGGAGTATTAATCTTAGCAAATATTCTGAATATAAATTAATGATGATTCTTGCTTCACTTTGATAATTTTGTAAACTTATGTTTAGCATGGAATTAAGGAATAAAAGGAGGAATGATGAAACCGTTTGCTAATTGCATCCCTGTTGATTTCTCAATATCTGATATCGACAAACAACAAAAAGCTGCTATTGAAAAAGTAAGGGCTCAGTTTGGTAAAGAATACCCTAATATCATCAATGGTGAGGAAGTGTTTACAAGCAAGAAGACACTTTCATACAACCCCGCAAATCACGATGAATTAATTGGAACCTTCCAGAAAGGCGGAAAGGATGATGCCGAGAAAGCAATCCAGTCGGCTTATGAAGCTTTTCAATCCTGGAAGAAAGTTCCTGCATGGGAAAGAGCTGAATATTTATTCAAGGCTGCGGAAATCTGTCGCCAGCGCAAATATGAAATAAATGCATGGATGATTTCCGAAGTTGGAAAGAATTATGCAGAAGCAGAAGCAGATACCTGTGAAGCTATAGACTTCCTTGAGTTTTACGGCCGGGAAGCAATCCGTTATGGCGAGTTGCAACCTGTTACACCATACCCAAATGAAATCAACGAGTATTTTTATATCCCGCTCGGTGTAGGGCTGGCAATTCCGCCATGGAATTTCCCGTTTGCAATAATGGTGGGTATTACAACTGCTGCAATTGCAGCAGGTAACACAGTTGTAATGAAACCGTCATCAGATGCTCCGATGATGGCATGGTTATTAGCAGACATTTTGCGTGAAGTAGGATTGCCCAAAGGTGTACTGAACTACTTCGTTGCTAGCGGAGCTGAAGCCGGCGATTATATGGTTGAGCATCCGAAAACACGATTTATCTCCTTTACAGGCTCAATGGAAGTGGGCTTGAGAATTAACGAGCTTGCAGCAAAGAAGCATCCCGAGCAGGTTTGGATTAAGCGGGTTATCGCTGAAATGGGCGGAAAAGATACTATAATCGTAGAAGATGATGCTGATATGGACAAAGCGGTTGAAGGTGTTTTTGTTTCTGCATTTGGATTCCAGGGGCAAAAGTGCTCTGCATGCTCACGTGTTGTAGTTAATGAGAAAATATATGACGAATTTATTAACAGGTTGAAAGCACGTGCCGACAAGAATCAAATCGGCGACCCGAGAGACAACATCTATTCCGGCCCGGTAATCAACAAGAGCGCTGAAGAATCAATCCTCGGATATATTCAAAAGGGAATCGAGGAAGGAGGCAGGCTGATTATCGGCGGTAAGAAAATAGAAGGAATGAACGGCAACTTCATTGAGCCGACTATTATTGCAGATGTAAAGCCGAAAGACACAATCTCACAAGAGGAGATATTCGGCCCTGTACTGGCTGTAATCAAATCGAAGAACTTCGACGATGCCCTGGAAATCACAAATAATACTATATACGGACTTACAGGCGGTATTTTCTCTGAAAGCGAAGAGAAGCTTGCAAGGGCAAGGGAAGAGTTCCATGCAGGAAACCTTTACTTCAACAGGAAGTGCACAGGCGCTTTGGTTGATGTGCAACCATTCGGCGGCTTCAATATGTCCGGCACCGACTCAAAAGCCGGCAGCCGCGATTACCTGATGCTATTCATGCAGGGTAAATCCGTAGCCAATAGGCTGAAATAAATTCATGATATTTGCCACCTCAGAGGTGGTACTATCTATATTCATTCATCCGATAACGCAGAGTTATCGGATGAATGAAAATTGCGATGTGTAGAATCCGGACAGAAAGTCCGTCGGTTATTTTCTCCAACTTGATTTTATTTAATGCAGGCGGATTCTTTTTTTCGCGAAGTTGAGCGCCATAAAATTCAACATCCTTTTGTTTAATAAAATCGGGGACTATGATACCCAGGTTCCAGCACCAATTTACTTTTTTCATGTTGGTAAAATCGGGATTATCATCTGCCCGCCACTGCCCTTCGAGCGGAAGTATGTTGTAGTTCGGGCCTTCCCCGTCTTTCATCCTTCCAGACTTCATTGTGTATGACAGTCCGTAGAGCACTTCGATAGCTTCCCCGAAGTCTTTGCTTGTGTTTGGATCGCCGATACCTTCAATTGTAATGTACTGAAACTCAGGTACTTAAATAACTGATATTTTCCCTTTGCGTTGAGAAATAAAAGGCTTTAGTAGTCTTCTCAGGTCAGGCATTTCCGTTAGCATCTTCTTTTTAGATTCAATTTAATGCTTGGGGTTTATTTTTGCTTGCCGGAGTTTGCTAAGAAAAATGGTGTTGAAGAATTCCGACAGGGTTTAGAACCCTGTCGGAGTTAGTTGATTTACTCAATATTCTGAGCCTGCTCGCGGATACGTTCAATTTCCTCTTTCAGGCTGACTACGTGCTGTGATATAATAGCGTCATTAGCCTTAGAACCGATGGTATTTACCTCGCGGTGCATTTCCTGCAGCAGGAAAGTAATTTTCCTACCGACCGGTTCTTTTGATTTTAATAAGTCATGGAAGTATTTTATATGTGAGTGCAGACGCACACATTCCTCTGCAATATCCAGTTTGTCTGCCATTAGTACCATTTCCATCTGGAGGCGTTGCTCATCAATTTCATCGTTTTCGAAGAGTTGGGCAATGCGCTGTCGAATTTTTTCTCTTTCAGTTGGTATGCGTTCGATACCAAGAGATTCAACTTCCTCAACAATATTGTGGATGTTATTAATCCTTATGGAGAAATCTTTATTGATGTTTTGGCCTTCTCTTTTGCGTCCCTGCTCGAGTATCTTAATTGCTTCTCTAAGCCCTTTTTTAACTATTCTGATTTCATTGGACTCATCCCCAATTCCCTCTTTTTCCATGAAGTCCTCTGAAAACAGCAGCAGGTTTTCCAAACTTACTGCGTCGCGGATTTTGAGCTTGCTCTTAAGCTGTTTTAAAGATTGAAAGTATGCCGATGCTTTTTCATGGTTTAGCTTTACCTCTCCAACATTGTCATACTCAAAACTTACAAACAAATTAATCGTCCCCCGAGCAATTGCTTTGCGAATTATTTCGCGTAATTCAATTTCGTATTTAATGATATTTCTCGGCAGCTTACAGGATATTTCCAAGTTCCTGCCATTAAGGCTTTTAAGTTCAACATTTACATTAATACCATTTTCACTAAGTTCTTTCTTAGCAAAGCCTGTCATACTTTTTAACATAATTCACCTATTTCCTTGTTTCAATTGTTCCCTGTATTCAATTACGTACTGCACGTAATTCGTAGCAGTTGTTCTTACTCTTTCTATTTCATCATCCCTTAAATCGCGAATTACTTTTGCAGGGACCCCCGCAACCAAAGTACCTGTAGGTACAATAAATCCCTCTCTTACTACTGCCCCTGCTGCAACAAGAGAATCTGATTCGACAATGCTGCCGTCCAGGACACATGCTCCTATTCCTATCAGACAACTGTCGTGAATTGTAGCTCCGTGAAGAGTAACTGAATGTGCAACACCAACATTATTTCCAACATTTAAGGGGAATTTTTTGTTGGTTACATGAAGCATGCTCATATCCTGAATGTTCGTATTCTTACCAATTCGTATGTAATGAACGTCTCCCCTGATCACGCAGTTGTACCAGACAGAACTATTCTCATTGATTTCAACATCCCCAATTACACGCACACCCTCGCACAAAAACACACTTGGGTGTATTATAGGTGTAATACCGTTGTAGGTGATTATACTTGCATTATTTCCGGTTTCGAGTTTCATGGCAGTAGTTTATCAAATGGTGTATCATCGAGAGCAAGAATATATATCCTGTTTAGCCCGCACAAAACCATAGCGCCATTTTCGAGTATCCCCGGTTGCATATTTACATCCGGGTATTCAACAAGTGAAATTGATTTATACAAATCAAGATTCTGCCTGTTGAGGAGAAACAGCCCCGGCCCTTCGCTTGCGATACCGGAAAATATGATTTTTCTCTCACCGATTATTAGTGGGGATGCAATGGCGACATCCATATAAAGCTTGTCTTTTGTCTCTCCCCCCTTGCCAAAGCTATACACGGTATTGATTTGTTGGCCGATACCAGAGGTAAAACTAACTACAAATACTTCGCCTTTATCGCTTACAGAAATATATTTTGGAAGGCCCGAAATTGTTTTTTTCCATAATTCATCTCCATTGTCGCCAATGCAGTATAAATTTGTGATCTTCCTGTCTTCCTGATTAATTACACCGGTGAGATAAATTTTTCCATTATGAACTACCGGATAGCCAACCAACCGGACTCTATCAAACGGCAAGGAAAGTAGTTCATAACCGTTTGGTTCAACTACAAAAAGTGTGTCAGATTCACTGATTGTATTCGATGTAACAAAATATACAATATGCCCTGCATCCGATGCAAAAGTACGGCTGATAGTGTCGTCGTGGAATCGTTTCCAAACAAGATTGCCATTGAAATCCAGTTTGAATATCACTTTGCTCTGTTCTGCGGCTATAATACCATACTCATCAACAAGGATATTCGAGTAAATTGCAGGTGAATCGCAAACATTTCTGATATCAAACTTCCAGTTTTGCTTGTTACTATTGTAAGAATAGACAGTACCATTTTTAAGCAAAACATATATATTCCCTGCACTGTCTGCAGCACAAGAGAGGGCGCGAGCAGAGGAGTCCGGGAAAAAGCTATATTCCAGATCATTCATATCAAGTATGCTTATCCTGCCTGAAGTCTGTGGATATAAGATTTTGTCCCCTTTCAATATCAGAGGATACGAAGCAATTCCAGTTGTATCTTCAAAATCAGGTGTTATTTCCCTGATGTATCCGGTGCTGATGGAAATATGTTCAAATGTGTTAGTCCTGCCCGGATTACCATAGAGGTTGACGGTTTCCGGCGGTTCATAATCATTGCCGGAGCAAGATATGAACAAGGCTGACAGAATCAATAGGATGTATTTAGTGTTCTTAAGCAAAATTTATTTGTTTCTTACTAACCTGATACCTGTGGCATAGATATAGCTTAAATTATAGTTTCTGTTTGATGAACGTACCAGGGAGTTTCCGGAATCGTAAGCGCCGCCACGCGCAACCCTCCTGAATCCACCGGAAGGACCTTTTGGATCAATATCTTCTCCCAGTGAATAGTAATTATCAGAGTAATTGTCCCAGCACCATTCCCATACATTTCCGTGCATATCGTAAATATCAAAATCATTTGGCATTTTCCTGCCAATCGAGTGCGGATTAAATCCCGAGTTAGCATCATACCAGCCCATCTCTTCGATGTTTCCTGTCCCTGATATGTCAAAATCACTTCCTGCGCGGCAGGCATATTCCCATTCAGCTTCAGTCGGTAATCTCCAACCATCATTACCAGATTCCCATATCACGGCATTGCCATTTATTTCATAGCATGTATCGAGACCCTGCAATTTTGAGATCTCGTTACAGAACTGAACTGCTTTCATCCAGCTTATGCTGTCCACGGGAAAGTCCCGCAGGTCATCTTCGCTGATATTGCCTGTAACGGCATAGTATTGCTGATTCGTTATTTCATATTTAGAAATGAGGAATGGTTTGGTAATTGTAACATTACGCACCGGTTTTTCGTCCATCTGGCCACGCTCGCTCCCCATATTGAAGCTGCCTGAAGGTATCTCTAGAGTTTCGATTACAGGGTACGCCCTAATATCAACCGATACGGTATTAGAAGTATCGCTGTTTACAACTGCAATACTATTTAAATTCATCCCGGGGGCAATAGCAAGCTTTACAAGCCTGTCATTCCACTTCGCGCAGTCTGCCGATTTTACTTTCAGGGTAGAATTGTAGAGCAGGAATGCATTTTCACCGGGTAATCCAAAATTTGTACCTGAAATGCTGATAGTATCCCCAATTTCAGGCTCATCCGGCGAAATTGATAAAATCTGTGGCGGTCCTGTTCTTATAGGGTCATCCTCACAGCCATAAATTAGAACTAAAAAAAGAGCTAAAAGTATTAACTTGCTCATTTTGATTCCCAATTTGGAATAATTTACAAATATACGATAAAGAGTTTAAGAGTATAAACCAAATTCGGCTATAGGGAAATAATGGCAAGACTGGAAATAAAAGGAGTTTCAAAAGACTACGAAAAGGAAACAAGAGCCGTAGATAATTTAAGCCTGGATGCTTTAGATGGTGAATTCCTTGTCCTTGTCGGACCTTCCGGTTGTGGCAAGAGTACGGTACTGCGTTTAATCGCTGGTCTCGAAGAAATTACCGATGGTAAAATTCTTATTAACGGAAAGATTATCAACGAAGCAGGTCCAAAAGACCGGAATATTGGGATGGTATTCCAGAATTATGCTCTTTACCCGCACATGACCGTTTATGAAAACCTTGCATTTCCCCTTAAAATATTGAAGTATAAAAAAACAGCAATTGAGGCTCAAGTTAAATATGTTGCTAAAAAGCTAGAATTAGATAACTATTTGCATCGCAAACCGCGTCAGCTTTCCGGTGGTCAAAGGCAGAGGGTGGCATTGGGCAGGGCAATTGTCCGCCAGCCGGATATTTTCCTTTTTGACGAACCACTTTCAAATCTTGATGCTAAGTTACGTGTGCAGATGAGAAATGAAATACTCTCGTTGCAAAGGGAACTTGGCACTACAACAATATACGTAACTCATGACCAGGTTGAAGCAATGACAATGGGCACAAAACTGGCAATTATGAACAAAGGAGTATTACAGCAATTTGATACACCGGAAAATGTATACTTCAAACCTGAAAATAAATTCGTTGCTTCGTTTATTGGCAGCCCACAGATGAATTTTCTTGAAGGAATAGTTGAAAATGGATATTTCAAATCAGGAGAGATTAAATTTTTTATTGGTGATAATGTCGATAGCTTTGGAGAAATTACAATTGGAATCAGGCCTGAACACCTAAACCTTTCTACTGGCGAAGATGGTTTACAAATTACAGTGGAGAATATCGAAAACCTGGGCCATGAATTTATCACATATTTCCGTATTGATGGTCACCTGAATTGTCTCAGAAGTCCTGAAAAGCCAACATATTCAATCGGTAACAGAGTTTGCATTATACCATCTCTTTTTAATCTGCATTTGTTTGATAAAAAAGGAAAAAGGATAGATACTGATGCTTCAGGTTAATAAGGTATCTCTGAGCTTTGGCAGCAAGTCTCTTTTCGATGATGTAAGCTTTTCCGTTTCGAGTGGGCAACGGATTGGATTAATTGGAAGAAATGGCGCCGGCAAATCAACTATGCTAAGGATAATCAGCAAAAAGCAATTGCCTGATTCCGGTTCAGTAAGCTCCCCAAATGAGTACACTATTGGCTACCTTCCACAGGAAGTCAATTTCACATCAAATTTACCGCTATTTGAAGAAACCTATAATTCACTCACCGAACTCAAAAAACTTGAAACTAATATTGAAAGCCTGAATAAAGAAATTAGTGAGAGAGCGGATTATGAAAGCGATTCATACATGAAGGCAATAAGCGCCCTAACTGAAGCAACTGAACGTTTTGAACTGCTGGGAGGAAGCAAAATAAATGAACAGATTGAGAAGATACTTAGAGGGTTGGGATTTAAGCGCTCAGAATTTGAAAAACCAATAAGCGAATTCAGCGGTGGCTGGCAAATGCGGGCTGAACTTGCAAAGTTATTGTTGCAAATGCCTGATTGTTTGTTACTTGACGAGCCGACAAACCACCTGGATATTGACTCGCTTATCTGGATTGAGGGCTTTTTAAAGGAGTATCCGGGTGTTATTATTATTGTCTCTCACGACAGGAAATTTCTTGATAACATCACTAATCGTACTATCGAAGTTTCCGGTGGCAAGCTCTACGACCAGCCATTGGCTTACAGCGATTTTGTCGAGTTTATGGAAAAGCAACGAGAGTTGCAGAAATCAGCATTTGAAAACCAGCAAAGGAAAATAGCGCAAACAGAACGTTTTATTGAAAGATTCAGATATAAGGCGAACCTTGCATCAAGGGTACAATCAAGGGTCAAACAACTCGAAAAGCTGGAGCTTATTGAAATTGACGAAGGTGATACTTCAACAATCAACTTCAGTTTTCCTGCTGCACCTCGATGCAGCAGGTTGGTTGCTGAGATTAAAAACTTGCATAAGAGATATGATGATAACCATGTAATACGTGGAATAGATTTCGCAATTGAGCGAGGAGAGCGTGTTGCTTTTGTTGGTAAAAACGGCGAAGGTAAATCAACACTTTCGAGAATACTTGCAGGTTATGAAAGTTATGAAGGTGAATTAAAAAAGGGTACCAATGTCGAACTGGGATTTTACTCACAAAACCAGGCGGATATGCTAAGCTCTGAGTCAACTGTTTTCGATGTTATTGACAGGGCAGCAACCGGAGATATACGCAAAAGAATTAGAACATTGCTCGGCGCATTCCTTTTTATTGGCGACGATATTTATAAGAAGGTGAAGGTTCTTTCTGGTGGAGAAAAATCCCGTCTTGCACTTTGCAAGCTCTTGCTTCAACCTGTAAATTTCCTGCTCCTCGATGAGCCCACAAATCACCTCGATATGCTCAGCAAGGATGTTCTTAAGCAGGCAATATTCGACTTTGAGGGAGCTTTGATTATTGTTTCGCACGACAGGGAATTCCTGCAGAAGCTAACGGACAAAACAATTGAATTTTATAACGGTAAAATCAAAGAGTACCCGGGTAGTATTGATGATTACCTGTACAAAAAGCGAATCACTGAAATTGAAGATATACAGGAAAGGACAAAATTAAGCGAGAAAAAAGAACAGACAAATAGTTCAGCAAAGGAAGATCGCGAACGAAAAAAAGCAGTACAGAGAGAACTGAACAAAGCAGAAAAACGTATCTCAGCTCTTGAAGAGGAAATTTCAAGTTTAGAGCTGAGAATTACTGAATATGAAGAAATGTTCGCAAATCCTGAACTGGCAGAGCGGCCTGATGAAATGTCTAAGTTAAAATCAGAATTTGAAAACACACGCAAACTGCTCGAAGACAAAATGAACGAATGGTCCGAAGCATCAGAACAGCTTGAAAAGCTTCAAGTGAATTTTTCATAAGTGTTACTATTATATAAATTTAATTTGAATTTAAAGTCGTGGCTTATTATTTTAGCCACGCTTCCTTAGCTCAGTTGGCTAGAGCAACGGACTCTTAATCCGTGGGTCGTGGGTTCGAGCCCCACAGGAAGCACAAATCCGGCTACGGCCGGATTTTTATTATCCACCACCATCGTGAAAGAATTACAAATTCAATAAAAATGCAGTCAATCTATGATTAGCTCTCAAGCGTCCTAAGATATTTGCTTACAAACTCACCCTTCCTCTTCGCGCGGTATTGCATTATAAATCTCGGGTGTTCCAGCGGGACTATTTCTTTAAAAAAGCAATGTTTTTTATTTAACTTTTCAAAGTATTTGTAGTTTTTCCCACTTCCAAGTATTATTGCCCTTTTTGTGTCAATTCCAAATGATATTTGCTCTTTTAATGTCTGTATTATAAACGGTGTCACGGCATCCTGAAGCTCGCGACTGTCATAAAAATTGTAATTAACCTCCCTCCCATTATCATTTTTAATAACAAACCCAAGAGGACACAATGCGCTTAAATAGAATTGAGAATAAAACTTAGCAACACCTCCATAAGAACTGATTACCTCATACACAAACACAGAAGAAGGTTCATGCGTATCTTTCCCTTCAAATTTAATACCGCACTCATCCCTTAAGCGTTTTGTATCTGTAAATGTAATTCCTGTTACCCCGGCTCCAAATCTTCCAGGATTAATACCAAGAATGATATTTCGTTTTTTCGAATCGCTATAAAATTTTCTAAAAAAAGTTTCCATTGTTTTCTTAGTTAAATCACTACCGTCTTTGTATGGATTCATAGCATTCACTCCATCCGGCAATTCAATTCCTTCAAGGGAAAGGCTTTTAGTAAAGTTTATTATTTTTTCAGAAATATTCATTTCTTGTGTAGTTCTTGATAAGTACTTAAATTCTTTAATTCCGGAGTTAATATATGAAAATTAATCTGCTATTGCTTTATTCGTTATTACTAACCATTTACTTTCTCAACGTCAGCTGCCAGTTTGAGGATGCCCCTTTCTATGAGGATGTTAAGTATGGCCAGTATGAAAGGAATGTACTTGATTTCTGGCAGGCAGAAAGCGAATTACCGACACCTGTTGTAATATATATCCACGGAGGCGGATTTAAGGCCGGAGACAAAATGCAAGCCCGCCAGTCACGAAACCTTGAATACCTTAAGAAATGCCTCGAGAACAGGGTCTCTTTCGCATCAATAAACTACCGTTTCAGACAGACGACACGCCTCGATACAATCATGCTCGATGTAAAAAGAGCAATACAGTTTATCCGCTCAAGAGCAGAACAATGGAATATTGACAAGGAAAAAATTGCCGCCTATGGCAGCTCTGCCGGAGGTGGCGCCAGCATCTGGCTTGCATTCCGTGATGATATGGCTGAACCAAACAGCCCGGATCCTGTATTGCGCGAATCCACACGCCTTGCAGTTGTAGGGCATATTGCCTCCCAGGCTACTTATGATTTTGCAAAATGGGGTGAGATTCTCGGTTTAGAAGAAAACTGGATGGAAGAATTCAACACACGTGAAGACCTTGAGCTTTACCGTATTACAGACCGCAGCCAATACAATGACCCCGAAATAATCGAGTTACGCAAATTCCTGGATATGCCGGCTTACCTTGATAAAAGCGACCCTCCAATCTATCTTGCGAATGATGCATCGTTCGACACGCCCGGGAATTCCGGCTTGGCAATTCACCATCCGCTTCACCCATTCTATTTACAGGAGCAGTATCAAAACTTGGGGCTTGATTTCAGCTCCTGGTTCGAATTTACTCCCCCTGAAGAAGTGGAAAATATGATAGATTTTTTCCTGAAGTATCTTAAACCTGCAACTGATATTGAAGAACATGAAAATACTGATATTTCGATTTTTCCAAATCCTTCGAATGATTATCTTTCCTTGAAAGGAACTAATCTCCCTTTGAAATATTCAATTTTTAACACTCTCGGACAGAAAATTTTAAAAGGAGAAATAAACACATCAAGAATAATAATTGCTCAATTGCCAGCGGGAATTTATCATTTGGTTCTTCAATCGGAGAACAGCATTGATACTTTTAAGTTTGCTAAAAATTGAGACCCCATTTGTAATGCGGCTCCCTTTCACCAGATTAATGACGTCCAATACTAAATATGAAACACTTTACGAAACATTAATAATAAATCTGAATCTTCGTTTTATTAGTGTAGTTTTGATTTAAGGTTAGTATGGAACAATCAAAAGAAATAAATCGTTCTGAAAGATTAGTTGAAATTGATAAAGAATTGAAAGTTCTGAATAATCAGCTTACAGAGCTTAAAGAGCAATGGACTAAAGAAAAAAAACTAATTGAAAAGATTAGAAATTTTAAGGCTCAGATAGAAGAGCAGAAAAAGGCTGCAGAGAATTATGAAATAAAAGGTGAACTGGAAAAGGTAGCAGAAATCCGTTATGGTGTACTCCACGATTTGCAATCCAAGCTGGAAAATGCCAATGAACAGCTTGTAGAATTGCAAAGCACCGGAAAAATGCTAAAAGAAGAGATAAATCCTGAGGACATTGCTGAAATTGTTGCCAAGTGGACAGGGATCCCTGTTTCACGCATGCTTGAATCCGAACGAATGAAACTTATTAAAATGGAGGACCGGATACACGAGCGACTTATCGGGCAGGATCATGCAGTAACTGCTGTAGCAAATGCAATAAGACGATCAAGAGCCGGCTTGCAGGATGAAAACAGGCCTTTGGGTTCCTTTATTTTTATAGGTACAAGCGGTGTTGGCAAAACTGAAATGGCACGTGCACTTGCCGAGTTTTTATTTGACGATGAAAATTCACTTGTTCGCATTGATATGAGCGAGTACATGGAAAAATTTTCAGTTTCAAGGCTTATCGGAGCTCCTCCCGGTTATGTTGGATACGAAGAGGGAGGCCAGTTAACTGAAGCAGTCAGGAGAATACCTTATTCAGTTATTCTTTTGGATGAGTTTGAAAAGGCACATCCTGAAGTATATAATGTACTTTTGCAAGCCCTTGATGATGGAAGGTTAACTGATGGCAAAGGAAGAATTGTTAACTTCAGGAATACTCTTTTTATCATGACATCCAATATAGGAACAGAATTAATCCAGGAAAGGCTTAATGATATTAATGAAAACAACCGGGAACAAATTCTTTCTGAGATGAGAGTGAAAATAACCGATACTCTAGCGAAAAGAATGCGTCCTGAGTTCCTGAACCGTATTGATGAAATAATCCTGTTCAAACCATTGATTGAATCAGAAATTAAACAAATAGCCCACCTTCAACTGGAACGTTTTGTAAAAAAATTGAAAGAACTTGAGATTGAAATTGATTTTTCTGAACAATCAATTGAATGGCTCGCGAAAGTAGGTTATAGCCCACAATATGGTGCCCGGCCATTGAAGCGAGCCATACAAAAAAACATCACCGACAAACTGTCAACAAAGCTTCTTTCGCATGAATTTGTTTCAGGCGACAAGATAAAAGCCGATATTAACGACATAGGTGAATTTGTGTTTAATAAAGCATGAAACCTTGAAATTTGATAAAATTCACTTATTTTTAGGATTGTATGTATTAATCCCGGTGTCGCACCATGAAAAAAACTCTCCAGCTATTAGTTATTATGATTGCACTCTGGGGCTGCTCTTCTTCTAAGCAGCAGAGTACTGATTATTTCCCGGGCTTTTCCAATGCCGGTGAGTCTGGTAAAGCCAAAATGGAGTGGCGTTTCCCCGGCGCTGATAAAATTATAATCGAAAACCTTGGTGAGCATTTCAGCGAGTTTGACAGCGTTTTTGTATCCCCGAATGAAAACATGAAATACAAGTTCCGGATTTTCCGTGATGGGGATACTCTCGAAAGAAACTGGCGTGTTTACATTGATGTACGTAAAAGGCAGGACACATTTGCTTATAGCAATACCCCAAGAAACCTAAGCAACTCTTCTTTCGAGGAGTCAAAATACTTCAACGGAATTCTTGCTAATCCGAACATTCAGGAACCATATTATATAAAAATAGTCCGAAGCATCTGCAACCCTGCTGTATCCGACACCTGCATAGTCAGAACATTAGTTCTCGACAGGTTCGGGAATTACCTCCCGGGATTTACCGGCAACGATTCAGCTTTCTGGTCGGCTATTTACTATTGTACCCTGGGTATGGTTGGCGAGGATATAAAAATATTCACCGAGAAAGAATTCAAGGATCAGGGAAATTATCTTGATATCTCCATCCTTTTGGACATCTCAGCGGCATCGTTCGGACATGATGAGATATTAAACTCCATAAAACATTTTGCAGCGGGGCAGAGAAATTTTGATAATGTTATGCTTTCATTGTTCAACCAGAATTATGACGAGGTAATCAATCTTGGCAGTGCAAAAAAAATCCCTGCCGAAATTGATAATTTGAAATTACCTGAAACAGGGGGATTAAATTCGCTAAATAAAGCAACATATTTCAACCTGAATAACCTCAAGGGTGTAATAAATAACAACCAGAAGCTGCTTGTCCTTGTTGCATTTAATGATGATAACAATTCGATTTTTTACGAACTGGACGATGTAACTCACTACGCACGTAATAATGAAATTCCTGTTTATGTAATTGCGGTTGGGAATGATATTGACAGCTATTCTCTCAAGTACCTTACTGCCTTCACCGGCGGAAGATACTACTCTCTTTCCGATGATGAGCTTGGAGAAATTGGCAGCATATTAAATGAAATAGCTTTTTCCCAACGCGCTTACTATGAATTCAAGTTACCACTCGTTGCTTTAAAAGCTGAGGACTGCGAAAAACTTCGTTCGGAAATCGTATTTCATTTAAGCGAACAAAAACATTCCGATATATTCCGGGTAGTTGTAAAAGAAGATTATCATCCACCCCGTTCCCAGGTTGTAGCTACCTTCGGTTACAAGGATACAACTGTTAACAGGCGCTTTCACAGGGATTTAAATATTCTTGCAGAACTCCTATATGAGAATCCTGATTTCAAAATAGAACTAATAGGCCACTCCGGAATAGAAGGCAGCTGGGATGAAAACAGCCTGTTGTCCGGCTTGCGTGCACAAGCTATTAAAGATTTACTCCTTGATAATAGAGTAGATTCGGAGCAGGTAAAAGTAACAGCCGCAGGAAGCAGTAAACCACTATACTACCTTGAGCAGGATGAGTGGCAGAAAGAAATGAACAGGAGGGTTGAAATTCGCTGGCTGGATCCGGCTTTATTGCCATATGAAATTATTGCAGACAACTTTGATACAGAAGAAGAGGCACTGACAAATGTTGAGAAATGGGAAAAGCGCGGATTCAGAAGCTATTACGAACGCTACCTTAAAAACAATATCCCACTATATTTGGTAAAAATATGGGGATACCCGACAGTCGAAGAAGCGGAAAAAGAAGTGAAAAAGCTTGGCAGGAAATATAATGCTAATTTTCAAGTGGAATAACAGTGGATTTTGATTTTAATGTTTGAATTATTATTAAAAATTAATATATTCCCCGATTGAAAAATTAAAAAAATGCCTGAAGCAAGTCTCTTTGATTAATCTGCACCTATGAAACTTCCCCACACTGTTCTTAGTTGCAATCTGACTTCGCTTCAGGCATTACTTATTATACCTAACAGTAGATCAAGCTTCTAAAGAACGCGGGATCAAAGCCCTTCCTCAATCTTACTTATAACAATATACACCCATAATGGAATTAGGTTTGTAGTCAGAAAAATGATAAAAATGTAGTATATGTTATATAATTAAGGTAGTAGTGAGCATCAACCGGTTGTCACCTTTTCTACTACAAATCAGTCAACAAGCTGCATTTTGATAGCGTAATGGGTCAGTTCTGCGTTGCTTTTCATGTTCATTTTTTCGAGCACACGCAGGCGGTAGGTGCTTACAGTGTTAATACTTAGGTTAATCACATTAGCAATTTCAGACACAGTTTTTCCTGATGCAATCATGCACATAACCTGGAATTCCCTGTCGGAAAGGGTTTCGTGAGGCTGTTTTTCACCTCCTCCTTCAAGTGTGGTTGCAAGCAATTCAGCCAGATGTGACGAAATATATTTCCTGCCTTGGGCTACTCGCCTTATTGCTGTTATAAGTTCTTCGGGCTCTGATTCTTTGTTCAGGTAGCCTGAAGCGCCGGCCTTGATAACACGGACGGCATATTGTTCTTCGGGGTACATGGTAAATATCAATACCTTTAATTCGGGGCGCATATAGCGAAGTTCTTTGATTATATCTAAACCGTCACGTCCGGGCATGGAAATATCAAGAATCACTACATCATAATCGCTGTACCTGATTTTTTTGAATAGCTCGTCGCCACTCCCGGCTTCTTCAACAGCATCAATATCCGGAGTTTCTTCGAAAATCTGCCTGAGGCCTTTCCTGACTACAGCATGATCGTCAACTATTATTACTCTGATCATTTACTATTTCCTTAAGTTTAACCGGGACTTCGAGATTAATTACAGTTCCCTTCCCTTTTTCGCTGATTATGCGCAAATCGCCATCCATAAACTTAGCTCGTTCACGCATACCAAGCAATCCAAATGATTTAGTATTTTTAAATGGATCTGATTCCATGCCTACGCCATTGTCGGTTATAGTGAGGCCGAGTGTATCGTAATCAATTTTTAATTCTACATCTACTCTTGTAGCTTTTGCATGTCGTGCTATGTTTGTAAGCGCTTCCTGCATTATTCTGAAAACAGCAGTTGAGAACCTGTCGTCAAACATTAAGTCTTCACCTTCTAAGTTAATATTGCATCTGACAGCCATCCTCTTTTGAAACTCGTTTGCCTGCCATTCAATTGCGGCAACCAGCCCGAAATGATCAAGTATTGATGGCCGAAGTTGAGTGGAGATTGTTCTGATTTTTTTTATCGTAGAGTCAATTAGTTCAGCCATTTCATTAAGGCGTGTACTGGCTTTTGGCTGGTCGGGAGAAATCTTGTTCTTAAGCCAGGCAAGGTCAAGCTTCATTGCAGTCAGCGCATAACCAAGTTCATCATGTATTTCGAATGCAATCTGCTTTCTTTCTTCTTCCCTTATATTGTCAAAATGGATAGCAAGGTTCCTGAACTGCTCGCGTGATAACTTCAATTCACCTTCGGCTACCTTTCTTTGCGAAATATTATATACCGTTCCTTGAATTAAAACAAGATCACCAGATTCATCGTATAAATTCTGAGAGTATTCCTGAACCCAATAATAATTGCCATCTTTTCGCTTAATTCTATATTCAAATTCAGTATCTGAAATAAATGATGCAATGTTTTTGTGGCTTCGCTTCGTTATGGATTTCAAGTCGCTTCTGTGAATCAGATCCCGCCAGTTTATCCTGCCTTCGTTAAAGTCTTCAGACATGTATCCCGTAATTTCCTCAACGGCGCCATGAAAGAATACCGGCGTAAAATCGGGCATGGCACGAAAAGCAATGCCTTTGAAATTTTGTACAAAGCTCCTATACCTTTCTTCGCTTTCCAGAAGTGCCTGTTGGGCGATTTTACTTGCTGTAATATCTCTCTCGATAGTCGAAACGCCAACTTTCCTGCCGGTAGCATCAAGAAAAGGGCAAATTGTAATTGAAACCGATATTGATTCCCCGTCGCTTCTTATCCTTGACGTTTCAAAGCGCTCCACTATCTTTTTCCTCATCACAATTTCAATCATATCAAAAAGCTCCTTTCTTCTGTCAATAGGAACCATCATTGATACATTTTTGCCGACAATTTCTTCGGAGTGGTAGCCATAAGTTTTTTCAGCTCCTTCATTCCAGCTGATTACAGTACCATCAATCGATATACCGTAAATAGCATCATCAGTTGACTCAACAATAGATGCAAGTAAGTTCCAGGTATGTTCCACTCTCATTCGCTGAGTTACATCCCGGGCTATCGCAATGGAGCCATACACTTTGTTATCTTTACCCTTTAATGGTATTGCAATACACTCCCAGTAACTTTCAGCTTCTGAACCGGTAATTTGTGGAGAATATTTAATTCCCTTTTCAATCCTGCCCATGTCCATTGCCCATTTGCAGTAGGAGTCAATAAATGTACCCTCTGTGTATGATAATGCATTGTGGCAGCGTTGTCCCACACAATATGGATTTATGTCCAACATTGCCTTGTTAGCCCAGAGCACTCTCAAGGACAAATCTACCTGCAAAATTATATCAGGGATCCCATCGTGAACTGCCTGAAGCTGCACCTTGCTTTTTTGCATGCGATATTCGGCATTCTCTTTTTCAAGCTTTTCATTTTTATAATTGTCCCAACGCCTGTAAGCAAAAACTGACATCGCTATGCTGGTATAAACAAGTAGTGCAATTGCTCCTCCCCTGCCTATGCCTGGAAAATATGCAAAGAACAGGCCTATATAATAATTTAATCCGGAAAGCAGGACTAATGCAATAATAATAAGTCCAAGAAGTACTATAATTACAATTTCCCTGAATGACTGGTTGTCCTCCCAGAGCTCGAATAATATGTAATCTTTCTTAGCCATTATTAATGCAGTAAAAATCCCGCTGCAGCCATTAACAAAATCCCGGCAATTAAATATAAAGACCTTTGAGCAACTTGTTTATTTAAAATCATTTCCCTGTAAATAACATCTGTAACTGACACGTAAATAAAAGTACCAGCAGCTATACCATTGAAAATGCCGGAAATAACTTCTGCCAATCCACCCCTGTTAAGAGAAATGAATGAACCTATTATGATTCCTATTGGGGTCATAATTACAAACAACAAAACAAGGTATTTTAATTTAGAAGCCTTCAATCCGGATTTTAAAAGGTTTACGGTTAAAGCAAATGATTCAAAACCCTTATGAACCGCAATAGCTATTAAAATAACTACAACACTTGCATATTCTATTTCTGAACCAATAGCAAGGCCTGCGATTATTGAGTGACCACACAAGGCTGTTAATATAACCCAGGGGAACGCGCTTGAAGCACCCTGCTCAAACCCTTTGCTGATTATAACAATTTTTTCAATTATAAAAACAATTAATATTCCGATTAAGATGCTGAGAATTGCGATGAAAATTCCGGAAGAAGGTATTATTTCATTTAATTTTTCAAAAGATTCAGGTAATAGATGTAATATGCCAGCTCCAAGAAAAATTCCACCTGAAAAAGCATTTCCATTTGCGAGAAAGTGTTTTTTCCCGGCTGAGCGAAATATTCCTAATGCAGCTACAGCGCCAACGAGAGCAATTGCAATAATTATTACAATTGAAAGGAACTTGATGGGAAAGGTTTCCATTTATTTTTCCAGAAAGGAAGGTGGAATGGGATTGTTTAATAAATCAGCGAAAAGCATCCATCGCTTTGCAGGCTCATCCTTTGTACCTCCATGACGGATAATATATTCTTCTACAAGCTTTTCACCCATGCTATAATTGATTATATATGCTCCATACTTTTTAATGAATTCTATATGCTTTTTTGCGCTTTCTTCAGTTCTCAACTGGTATTTCATAAGGTATGAAACAACATCTTCTTCCGGCATCACCTCAAGCATTCTTGCAGCTTCGATACTTGCAAACCCAAGTTTCTCCTTTAATTCAAGAACTTTAAAAAAATGCTCTGCACCTGATGTATCGAGCCCCGCAACAGGAAAAAGCACTTCTTTGGCAAAGAGGATTTTATCTTCGCCCGGGAATACAACTTCAATTCCAAAATTTGCTGTTCCTTCTGATATCAACGACATCGGTGAAAATAGAGGATAAACAGAATATTCCAGCCAGCCGTTTTCTTCAAGCATATTCTTTTCGACCAATGTGTGAAATACATGGTGCCCCGGATAGCCTTCGTGGCAGGCAAGGTCAATTGCTCTGTCAATAGTGATCGGCAGGTCTGTATTCACTTCTATAATACTTTTGTAACCACCCTGAAACCAGTTATAAGCACCCCAGGGCTTATCTTTCACATATTCTACAGAAAAGCTTTCATTTTCTGGTAATTCAAAATAATCGAGGGTGATTAGTTGTGATTTTTCAATAGCTGCCGAAAAAACTTCATCCAGTTTATCCCCGGGGATAACAAATTGTTGGACAAACGTGTTATATCGTGCCTGGAGTGTAGTATCACCTAACAATATCTTATCGAGTTCTGTTAGGATATTATCAAAATAATTTGTGTTGAAACCCGGTGGTTTTACGTGGTAGAGCAATTCTGCTTCTTTATCAAATGGAACAGATTCATTACCATTGCGGAGTATAAAGGAATAATTGTGCAGGGCTTTGATTAAGGATTTAAGGTTCTCATACCTGAGTTTTCCTGGCTCATCAAATGAACTTAAATCCATTTTCTGTAGTGATTCAAGTAAATTATTAGATTTTATCTGAATTTCATTCAGAGTTAGTTTTTCCCCTTCATCAACTTGTTTTTTTATCTCTTCCGGCCCGAAATATGCATCAATATAGTCGGTATTATGTTTTCCCAACTCCAAAGCCAGAATAACGTATTCATTAGCAATCGAATTAATATTTTGAATTTCATTTTCTTCGCCACAGGCAAGTATCAATAAGACTAATGGAATTATAATCTTGTGTTTCATTTTATTTCTTGAGGTTAAGTAGAATTTTACCAAATTGCCTTCCTTCGAGTATCTCGTCAATTTCAGAGCTTATTTCATCAAGGCCAACTTCTTTTACAATTTTTTCAGGATTTTGAAGTTTCCAGCCTCTGTCAATCAAATCCCATATCTTTTGCCTGATTTCCATAGGCCTTTCAGCAGAGTCAATGCCAATCAGCATAACACCGCGAAGAATAAACGGATAAACAAAAGAATTAAATTTATCAGACTGTACATTTCCAATTAATGTTACAACACCACGCCTTTTAGTTTGCTTTAATACTGTTGAAAGTGTATTTCCACCAACGTTTTCAATTACTCCTGACCATGCCTGCTCAAGGAGCGGCTTTGGCCCGATGTAATCCACTTCGCTCCTGTCAATGACTCGTTTGGCTCCCAGTTCAGTTAAATATTGATATTTATCTTTTTTGCCCGTAGATGCCACTACATTGAATCCAATCATTGAAAGCATTCCAACAGCTAATGAACCTACGCCTCCCGTTGCACCTGTTACAAGCACTTCTCCTGCACCTGCTTCCACACCATTTCTTATCAACTCATGTATAGCAAGTCCTGCAGTAAATCCTGCAGTGCCGTAAATCATTGATTCGCGCATGCCAAGGCTGTTTGGCAATGGGACAACCCAATCCCCGGGCACCCTTATGTATTGTCCGAAACCACCGTCAGTATTCATTCCCAGGTCGTATCCGGTAACTAATACTTTGTCTCCTTCCTTGAATCTTCTGTCATCACTTTCGACTACAATCCCTGAAGCATCTACTCCGGGTGTATGCGGATAAATCCGTGTTATTCCTTTATGCCCACGGGAAGTAAGGGCATCTTTATAATTCAATCCTGAATAAAATACTTCAATCAATACAGAACCTTCCGGCAAGTCAGAGATTTTTTTTGTCTTTATTTCTCTTCTGAATTTACCGTGTTCATATTCTTCTACAACAAAAGCTTTAAATTCATCGCTCATAACTTAACTCCTTGTTTTCCTTTAATTTTGTCAGCATCCTATTTAAGTAGATCAAAAATGAAATAACCGCAAAACAACTCGCAATTGATAAACCGTAATCATAGGAATAGTTAATATCAAAAATAATCAATACCAGCGCAAGTGATATGACATTAACAGTAAGTTTGCCAAACAAGTTTGAAGGAATTACTTTGCCCGTTTTTGATTTATAATATAATCCACCGAGCAAAATCAATATATCCCTTCCGGCTACAATTACAACGAACCAAACAGGGATTTTACCTATTATTAAAAGCGCAATAACTGCCGCTGTTACCATAATTTTATCACCAATGGGATCGAGAATTTTCCCTGTGTCACTTATTTGCCCGTACTTTCTTGCAAAGAAACCATCGAGGTAATCAGAGATAATCCCGTAAGCGCCAAGAATAATTACCATTGTTTTATCCCCGGAATAAATAGCAAGTCCTAACGGAAAGGCAAGGATAATTCTTCCAATGCTCAGTATGTTTGAAATATTCCAGATCATTTTTTCTTCGCGAAAAACAAGAGCATTACAATTGATACTGCAATACCCGGTAACATTGGCTCAATGAGGGAAAAAGTTCCTGAGCTAAAGATACGGTTTTCTTCCATCTTTGAAAAAAACACCCACAATGCACTTGTCACGCTTGAGAAAATCATTGTCCTGACACTGTTGGACGGATTAAGGTGTATTCTTTCGGAATAAGCCACAATAAGAGGAGCCAATAGGCCTGGAACTGCAATAGAACCTGCGATATAAATCAAGTCAATAGCAGAAGGGAAAAGTATAGCAGGTACGACTCCCGCAATGCTTACTACGAACAGCGATATCCTCGTTACCGAAGGAGAAGATAAATCTCTGAATGGCTCGAAATATGGTTTAAGTATATCGTTCCCCAGTGTTGCGGCGCTAATAAAAGCATAACTGTCAAGTGTGGACATTACTGTTGCAAGTAACGTTATAAAGAAAAAACCTTTAAAAATAACAGGTAATACAACATCGGCAAGTTCTGTGTATGCAAAAGATGGGATTGTGTCGATAAACGCTTTTGAGTAGAATCCTGTGAACAAAGTAAGCATATCAAATATTGCCCACATCCCAATTGAAATCAGCACTCCTTTTTTGGCAACCGAATGAGATGAAGCGGCAGCACACCTCTGATGAAAAGTTGGATCTATTAACGTCTGAAAAGCAATAATATACCATGCGAGGATATATTGCCAGGAAAGCCCGCCATCAATTGTCAGGTGCTTTTCCGGCAATCGTGCTAACATTGTATCAAATCCGCCAAACTCGTTAATAGAAAATATGAGCAAGAAAATAAACCCAAGGAACATGAATACAAATTGCACTGCGTTTGTTAGAACATCTGCCTTGAACCCACCTGTAAAAAGATAAACAAGAGATATAAGGGCTCCAAAGATAATTGCAATTGAAATATCAATATCGAGGAACATTTGGAGCAGTGTTCCGAGCATAAAAAGATAAGCAGCCGGAGTTGTAATGATTAATACAATAACAGCAGCTACCAGTCCTGCTTTTTTTCCATATTTAGATACAATAAACTCGGGTATAGTATGAAAATCAGCGTCACGGATTTTTCCTGCGATAAATAGTGCAAAAATCCCACCCGCGATATAGTACGCCAGCCCCCAACAAATCCATGTTACTAAACCATACTGAAAAACAAATTCTCCTACACCAATAATATTTCCATACCAGGTTGCAACTAAAGTTGCTACAAAAAGAGGGAGTGTAAGTTTACGTCCGGCCAGGATAAAATCGGTTTTAGAATCGCTGCTTTTTTCAATGATTTTTGATTTGAAGAATCCTACATACAGTATTATCACTACATAAAGCGCAATAACAATGTAATCGGGATATGAAAATTGCATGGTATGGGTTATTCAGAATATTTTTTCCGGAAAAAGTCTACAGTGGGGATTAACCCTTTTTCAAATTCAAATTCAGGCTCCCAACCGAACTCTTCGTGCAACCGCTTATAAGAAATCACGCTCCTGCGCTGCTCACCTGTTTTTGATGGGCCGTGTTCTTCAGGGCAGTCCGAACCGATTTGTTCTTTTAATATCCTGAATACAGTATTAACATCAATCTCTGCCGCTGTACCTACATTATAAACACCGTTGGCTTTTGTTTCGAGGGCATGTACATTTGTTCTGACAATATCACTTACATAGATATAATCACGTGTGTTTTTTCCATCACCGTTAATCACAGGTTGCTTACCCGTAAACATTCTTTCAAGAAAAATTGCCACTACTCCTGCCTCGCCGTGTGGATTCTGTCTGGGGCCGTAAACATTGCCATATCGTAGAGCAACGTATTCAATTCCGTGAAGTTCTTTATAGTAAAAGAGGTACTTTTCGTTAATAAGCTTTGTTATTCCATAGGGGGAACAAGGATTTAAAGGGTGATCTTCGGGTGCAGGGTGCGAGGTTTGTTCGCCGTAAACTGTCCCTCCGGAAGACGCAAAGATGATTTTTTTTATGCCTGCAATCCGGCATGCTTCATATACATTGAGACTGCCGAGGACATTTGTATTAGCGTCATAAAAGGGGTCACGTACTGAAGTCCTTACATCAACCTGTGCAGCATGATGGTTAATAAGGTCAAATTTTTCTTCTTTAAATAAATTAATTAGGCTTTTGTCGTTAATATCCATTTCCACGAACTGCGCCACTGGATTAATGTTTTCTTTTTTTCCCGTACTCAGGTTATCAATTACTACAATTTCATGCCCCAGTTTTATATATTCATCAACTATATGAGAACCGATAAACCCTGCGCCACCCGTAACAGCAATTTTCATTTTAGATTTCTCTAATAAACAATAAATTCAACTTATAAAATTATAGCTCTTTTAATAGAAATTCCTTCACATTGCTTAAATCCTGAAAGATATAATCGGCTTCAGGAATTTCATTATTAATATAGCTGCCAATTAGTATTGTATTCAATCCTGCTCTTTTACCCGCAATAACATCGGACTGACTGTCACCAATCATCCATGAATTTCTCTTGTCAATTTTATATTTTTCAATTGCTTCAAAAAGCATCCCGGGGTTTGGTTTCCTGCGGAAGCTGTTAGTTTCAGCTAAATCCGGACAGAAGTAAATATCATCAAATTCGCTTCTTGTGATAAGCTTTAAATTCCGCTGCATAAATGAGTGAACTCTGCTCAAATCGCTTTCACTCATAAAGCCTTTTCCAATGCCTTGTTGGTTGGTAATTAAAATTTTTAGCAAGTTTTTTAATTTTAGAGTAATGAAGAGGTCTAAGAAATCCTCCTTAAATATAAATTCTTCCGGTTTTTTAATGTAATCACCTACTATCCTTACGTTAACAATTCCGTCCCTGTCGAAAAATACCGCCCTTCGATTCATTATTGTCCAGGAAATAATTCATCCAGAATTTCATCCAGCCTTTTATTTATTGATTCCCATGTGTGTTTTCTTAATATAAGTTCTCTTCCTTTTAGAGATATTTTTTCGTAAAGCTCATTATCAGAAAGTAATTCGATAGCAAGTTCAGCTAATTCTGCAGGATTTTCACCAATAATCATTTCTTCATTATTTACACCCTTTATACCCTGGTTCCCGGTTGTAGTGGTTACAACAGGACAACCGCAAGCGAGCGCCTCAAGAAGCTTGTTTTGAATACCACTGGCACCTTTATGAGGGTGAATAAATATTTTTGCATTTCTCAAGTAGGGCGCCATTTCAGGGACATCAGGATGAACATTAATCCAATCGCATCTTAAAGATAAGATAGATTGAGGCGGTTTTGCACCCACTATATTCAGTTTAACTGCAGGAAATTTTTCTCTTATTTGGGGCATAATTTCCTTCACAATCGACTGAATCATCATTTGGTTTGCCCACAAATCGAGCTTTCCGGCAAAAAGTACATCCTTTCTTTTAGAATTGTCAGAGGGCGGGTGAAATTCGTTTATGTTTGTACCATTAGTCAGCAAGCGAAGCTCAGCATTGGGGTTCAGGCTTTTCATTTCAACCATATCCCTGTCACTGACAACTGTAGTGATATCAAAATTGCCGATCATTTCAGGTTCATACTTTGAAAGCTTCTTCCATTCCCAGTAGCGGACGTATTTTTGGATTAGTCGCTCACTTTTTTCATAAGAACGTCTTTGGTATAGGGTTCTGCAGTCCTCTGCAGTCAATATTTTTGCAAATTCTGCATTTTTTACATATTCTGCCGTTCTCATGAAGAAAGAAATTGATAAGTCAATATCCTTTTCTTCGATTACCCTGTTTACTTCAGCTTGGAATTCCGGTTGATAATAGTATAGAATCTCAAGCGGGCGTTTACCGAAAAGCCTTGTCATGCAACGTAAACCGCCAATTACAGGATTCAATGGAACTATTCGGAGTTCAATTCCCATTTCCTCAATTGCTTTTTTATAACTTTTGGGAAGGCTGTTACCCTGGTAGAAGGTAACCAGTGTGACATTGTGGTTAGAAGAAAGATGAGCAAGCATCATAAAGGACTTGATCCTGTCGCCCCCAATCAATGGGTACGGGAAACGTGGGGTCAGGTACAATATTTCCAGTTTCTTCAAATCAACCCGATTTGTATTTATCAAGAAAGTGAAATTAAACAGAATTAAAGATATGGCAAAATAGCATCAATAGCTTATTTACTAAACAATACCATTCCCCTGTTCCCCCTCGTCATTTTCTTCATCCATCAAAACGAATTTTTCTAAGATTTCTTCGTCAAACCCCCTGATAAATCTTGAAGGTTCACTCATTACAAAGCCGGATTCTCTATCATAGATATTAGTAGGATAGCTTATGCAAAGCCTGTCAATTGCCCGCGTACAAGCCACATAGAACAACCTGCGTTCCTCTTCCATAGAATCAATTGAATCCCCTGAGCGGGATGAAGGAAATCTTCCTTCCAGAGCCCAGATTAGCATTACTACTTCCCATTCCAGCCCTTTGGCAGAGTGTATAGTTGAAAGTGTAAGGTATTCATCTTCGTTATCGTCTTTTTCAAGTCCGGATAGTGATTCAATTGGTGGTTCTATTGCCATATCATTGAGGAATGATTGCACTGACTTATATCGCTCGGCAATCGAAACAAACATTTCGATATCACGCCAGCGCTTCTGCCAGTCATCATATTTTTTCATCAGCAGTGGTTTATAGTATTCTGCCACAAAAGCAGATTTTTGACCTACGCCGAGCTTACTTGCATCAATCTCTTTTAACAAATCGAACATATCTTTCAGGGATGCCCCGGCAAGTCCTTTTATCCCGAGCTTATTATAATCGCTGAACCTGATGTTGCTATCAGACATGTGGCCAACAACGCTAATTGCTGTTCTGGGGCCGACTCCATCCAATAGCAGTAAAGCTCTTTGCCAACTAACCGAATCGCGCGGATTTGAAACTATTTTGAGATATGCCAAAAGGTCTTTGATGTGTGCTGTTTCAATGAACTTCATTCCGCCAAATTTCTGGTATGGAATATTAGCCCTGTTCAATTCAATTTCGAGGTCGAATGATAAAAATCCTGAACGAAAAAGTACAGCCATCCTGGTTAAAGGTACTCCTTCTTCTCTTAATTCAAGAACATTTTGCGAAATAAATTCTGATTGCTGCCTCTCGTTCCTCGCACTGACAAGCATCGGTAAGTCTCCGGCTGTCCTTCGGGTGTAAAGCCTCTTTTCATATTTAAATACAGCTTCTTCAATGATTTTGTTTGTTAAATTTAGGATAGGTTGAGTGCTGCGATAGTTTTCTTCTATCTTGTATATTTCGCAGCTATCAAAAGAATTAGGGAAAAAAAGAATATTTTGAAAATCTGCACCTCTGAATGAATAAATACTCTGAGCATCATCTCCAACAGCCATTATATTGCTATGTTTCGAAGACAGCTTTAATATTATCTCATGCTGGAGCCTGTTGGTATCCTGGTACTCGTCAACCATGATGTATTTGAATGTATTCCCTATTTCATCCCTGATTTTCTGATCTTTTTTTAAGAGGTCAAGGAATCTCGATTGTAAATCATCATAATCCATCAGGTTGTAATTCAGCTTATATTTGGCATACTCCCCGGCAAGACGGTTAATTTCATCTGATTTGTCAATAAAGCCCGGAAAGTCTTTTTCGATTATATCATCAATCGGAATCTGCTTGTTTGATGCAAGGCTAATCATTTTTAATAGAGTGCCCTTCTGAGGAAAGCGTTTCTTTTTGTCAGCGAACTGCATCGAGTTTCTGATATAATTGATTGTATCCTCAGCATCAGACTGGTCTAATATGGAAAAGGTTGTGTCATAACCAATTGCCTCAGCATATTTCCTGAGTATATTAAGCGCGAATGAATGAAATGTACCTCCAGATACCTTCTCACACCTTCCATCAAGCAACGATGCAGCCCTGCGCAGCATTTCAGATGCCGCCTTGCGTGTAAATGTCAACAATAGAATAGATTCCGGCTGGACTCCATCTTCGATAAGGCGGGCTACGCGGTAGATCAACGTCCTTGTCTTTCCCGTTCCTGCGCCGGCAATTACAAGAGCAGGGCCGTTGTTATGCATAACAGCTTCATATTGTGCGGGATTTAATTCAGACTCATAGTTAAGTACATAGCCTATCCTTTTCTTTTTCTCGCCGATTCCCTTCTTTTTTAATATTATCTTCTTCGCCATGATTATATTTACTAATGGTACTATTCTATATTATTAATTTTTGAGTAATATAGCTATTCTATGTAACTTTTGGGAATCAGAAAGGTATTATTAAGTATTCAAAAACCAAACAGGTGATTTTATGAAATATGTTTACTACTTATTAATTATCTTACTGGCAACAGTTGTTTCTGCAGAAGCTCAACCCTTTAAGGCTAAAGCCGGGTTTGACGTGGCTCTTGAGAAAGTTAAAGAAGCAGATACTGATACAAACGGAGATCCCGTCCCAGCTATTGAGGACCCCGAGTTAGTTGGAGTTGGTACAATAGAAGGGAATATTCAGGCAATTCCTATTGACTTTAATTTTGAAACCGGTGAAGCAACAGTCTGGGCATATATATTCCGATCAAAAAGTAATCCTCAGATTTTAAGAGCAATCGGTGTACTCAGAATTTTGATTTTTACTCCTATAAGCATAGCATATAATGAATTTGATATTCTTCCATTCGACCCTGAGAATATAGTTGATACTGAAGATTGGAAAATTGACAGCGATGTGATGGTCGAAAACCTGGCAAGCGAACCATTATTTAAATCATTCAGCGAATCAAGCAATGGAATAGTGTTAAATGGCTGCCTGCTTTACACAAATTTTAATAATCCACTTCTTGAATTTGGAGTACCATTCTGGTCACTTTTTATTGGCAACGAAAAGCAGGAAAATATTGCCTGTTTTGTTAACGCTATTACAGGTGATGCAATATGCGAGTCTATTGCCAATAGTGTCGGGGAGTTTTCTGATGCCGGCATAAGGTTATTTCCAAACCCAGCAAATCAAATCGCCTATTTGACTATTCCCGATGAACTTCTTAGTGTTAATTCCAGCCTCGCTGTTTATGATATTTACGGCAATGAAGTATTTTCATTTGACTCCATTGTCCAAAAAGGCAATAGTAACATTGCCATACCTGTCAGCCAGGTTGCTTCAGGAACATACATTATTAAGTATTTTGATGGCGGCAGCGTCTACACAGGCAAGATTGTTGTAGGTAAGTAATATCAAGGTACAGGTGATTATTAAGGTGTCACACTTCGACTTCCACCTCTTTTAGCGGTACACGGAGCTCAGTGTGACACTTCTTATTTTTACTTTTTATGATAAAAACAACAGACCAACTCGGACAAAATCTCGTACTTCCGGGAATTCCCCAGAGGATAATTTCGCTTGTTCCATCACAAACCGAATTGCTCTTCGATTTAGGTTTGAGGCAAAGTATCGTTGGGATAACAAAATTCTGCGAAAGGCCCGTTGAACTGGTTCACAACGTACCAAAAGTAGGTGGAACAAAAAACCTGAAATTCCACAGGGTTGAAGAACTTTCTCCCGACCTGATCATAGCTAATAAAGAGGAGAATGTTAAGGAACAGGTAGAGGAGCTAATGCATGATTACCCCGTGTGGATAAGTAATGTTCGTTCGCTTGAAGACAACTATTCGATGATTCGGGGCATCGCAGGTATTTTTGATAAAAGTGCAGTTGCAGAAAGAACAATAGGAAGGATTGAATATGGTTTTAATAAGCTTAGCGAACATGTTTCAGTGAATGGTGAGATAACCGGTGCTGTTTATTTTATATGGCGAAAACCTTACATGACAGCCGGTATAGACACTTTCATAGATTACATAATGAAGCTTGCGGGTTTTGAGAATATGATGTCTTCTGAACTTAGTCCTTCAATTGAGCATTTTATCAATCCCGTTAATTCCCGTTATCCGGAACTATCTATTGAATTTCTGGAAAAACTGAATCCTAAGGTATTGCTTTTATCATCAGAGCCATTTCCATTCAATGAGAACCATTTGCATGAACTGAAAAGCAAATTACCTGATGCTGAGCTAATACTTGTTGACGGACAAATGTTCAGCTGGTATGGTTCAAGGATGCAGTACTCTCCAAAGTATTTGATGGAAATACGTGAACAAATTCTGAAAAGAATCACGGCTGAATAGTACAGAAAAAAAATATTACATCATCTTCCTATGCAACGGGAATCCGGAAGTCAGCTCTTTGACTTCATTTCTTACTTCAGTATAGATTTCTTCATTTCCGTGGTTTCTGATTACTTTGTCTATCAAACCTGCAATCATCCGCATATCATCTTCTTTCATTCCACGGGTAGTCATTGCGGCTGCTCCCAGTCTGATACCACTTGTTACCAGGGGTGATTGTTTGTCATCAGGTACTGCGTTTTTGTTGCATGTTATACCGGAAGCATCCAACGCCCTTTCTGCATCCCGTCCTGTCAGGCCTTTGTTAACCAGGTCAATCAACATCAAATGGTTGTCGGTACCATTGCTTACAAGGTTGTAATCTTTTTCAACTAAGGCCTTTGCAAGCGCTTTGGCATTTTTCATCACCTGTTGAATGTAAAAGTCGAATTCTTCGGACAGGCACTCGCCAAATGCAACTGCTTTTGCAGCTATAACATGCATCAGCGGGCCACCTTGTATTCCGGGCATAACCATAGAGTCAATCAGCTCACCCATGTTTTTTACCCTGCCTGACTTGGGAGCGACTACTCCAAATGGGTTTTCAATATCTTTCCCGAGCATAATTAAACCTCCGCGGGGGCCGCGAATGGTTTTATGTGTTGTACTTGCTACAACATCGCACCAGGGCAATGGATTGTTCAGATAACCTTTGGCTATCAGGCCTGCAGGATGTGCTATATCCGCAAACAGGAAAGCGCCAACAGAATCTGCAATCATGCGGAATTTATCATAATCAATATCCCGCGGATAAGCAGATGCGCCAACAGTGATTAATTTGGGTTTATGTTTCTTAGCGAGACTTTCGACCATATTATAATCGATTCTGCCGGTTTTGCTATCAAGTTCATAAGGGATGAAATTATAAAACTTGCCGGAGAAATTTACAGGTGAACCGTGAGTAAGATGCCCTCCATGCGCAAGCGATAGTCCCATCACGGTATCGCCGTGATTGATATAAGTCAGGTAAACTGCCATATTTGCGCTGCTGCCGCTATGCGGTTGTACATTTGCATACTCTGCGCCAAAAAGCTTTTTAAGCCTGTCACGAGCCAAATCCTCTGCAACGTCCACCCATTCGCAACCTCCGTAGTATCGCTTGCCGGGATATCCTTCTGCATATTTATTTGTAAGCACTGAACCCTGCGCCTCCATTACTGACGGCGAAGTGAAATTCTCACTTGCAATAAGCTCAATTTTTTCAATCTGCCTTTTGTTTTCACTATTTAATGATGCCCATACCTCTGGATCGCCTTGTTTAACTATGTCGTACATATCCATCTCCGGATTAGTTTAATAACATTCAGCTAATTTAGTGAATTTAGAATAGAAACTGAATGGTTTTGAATGTGTAGGGAAGGGCTGATATAATTCGAAGGTTGGATTTCTTTGATAATCCCATCCATTTATGATTTTTTATTCATAAAAACATCAGCAAACATAGATGTAATCTTTGTCTTTTGAAATAATACCTGCATTTTGTAAGTTAAATCGGCACGATGATTATACAGCTATAGGATTGAAAGCAGGATGAAAATCTACAATTTGTTTTTTATAGTTTCACTCCCATTTCCTAACTTTCCTTAGCTACAACTTAATTTAATTACTAATAGATTTTCTCTTTTATTTTTAGACGATAAAACATATTAAACACTAACTTTTGTAGGTAAAATGGCGATATTCGATTTCTTAAAATCATCAATACTCAGCAAAGTAGTAATGGCAGCTACGGGAGTTGTGCTTGTGCTCTATATAGTCGGGCACATGGCAGGCAACCTGCTGGTTTACTCCGGCCCCGACGCAATCAACGCTTATGCGGAGTTCCTGCACAGCACAGGCAAGATACTCTGGATTGTCAGAATTATCCTTGCTACGTGTTTTGTACTCCATGTTATTACTTCAATTCGGCTTTATTTTCTAAATCGTTCTACTAAACCACAGAAATACAAAGTATTTTCACCCGTTAAGTCAACCCTTGCTTCGAGGACAATGATTTATGGTGGAATAACAGTATTCGCATTTCTCTTATATCACCTGGCACACTTTACGATAGGCAGCGCAGATCCATCAATCTTTGGTCATATTGATAAGTACGGCCCGGGTGAATTATTTGAACGGCACGATGCATATTACATGATTATCATGGGTTTCAAAAGCATCCCTGTTTCAATTTTTTATATAGTTGCTGTGATTTTCCTTGGATTCCATCTCAGCCATGGCATACAGAGTATGTTTCAAACGCTGGGTATAAGCGGGCCAAACTTCACACCGACAATGATTAAATTCAGCAATTGGTTTTCAGTAATGATTGTGATCGGCTACATTTCTATACCTATTACAATAATGCTCGGAATATTAGGAGGTGAAATATGAAATTAGATTCCAGAATCCCGTCCGGGCCGCTAAAAGAGAAATGGGACAAACACCGTTTCGAAATGAAGCTTATCAATCCCGCAAACAAACGAAAATATAAAGTACTGATAGTAGGCACCGGCCTCGCAGGAGGCGCTGCAGCTGCTTCGATGGCAGAGCTTGGTTACAACGTAGAAGCATTTACATATAGCGATTCACCTCGCCGCGCACACTCGATCGCTGCACAGGGCGGTATAAATGCTGCAAAGAACTATCAAAATGACGGCGACAGCATCTGGCGGCTGTTCTATGATACAGTTAAAGGCGGCGACTTCCGCTCACGAGAAGCAAATGTTTACAGGCTCGCTCAAGTCAGCACAAGCATTATTGATCAATGCGTTGCCCAGGGAGTTCCTTTTGCCCGGGAATATGGCGGAACCCTTGCTAATCGTTCATTCGGAGGCGCTCAGGTATCCCGTACATTTTATGCCCGCGGGCAGACCGGGCAGCAGTTGTTGCTTGGTGCGTACTCGGCTTTGTCAAAGATGATTGGCCTCGGCAAAGTCCAAATGCACGTACGTAAAGAAATGCTTGATATAGTACTAATTGATGGCATTGCCAGAGGAATCATTACACGTGATTTGGTTACCGGAAAGATAGAGTCTCACTGGGGTGATGCAGTTATCCTCGCTACCGGCGGATATGGCAATGTGTTTTTCCTTTCGACAAATGCTATTGCCTGCAACGTTACCGCAACCTACCGTGCATATAAAAAAGGTGCGCTCTTCGCAAATCCCTGCTATACACAGATTCATCCGACATGTATCCCCGTTAGCGGTGATCACCAGTCCAAACTTACACTAATGTCAGAATCATTGCGTAACGACGGCAGGATATGGGTGCCGAAAAAGCAAGGAGATAAGCGTCCGCCAAACCAGATACCCGAGGATGAAAGGGATTATTACCTCGAAAGGAAGTACCCGAGCTTTGGTAATCTTTCACCGCGAGATATTTCATCCCGTTCAGCTAAGGAAGTTTGCGAAGACGGGCGTGGCGTATCTGCAACAGGTTATGGTGTATATCTCGATTTCTCGGATGCTATCAACCGCCTCGGCAAGAAGACAATAGAAGACAGGTACGGCAATCTCTTCGAAATGTACGAACGAATAACCGGCGACAATCCTTACGAAACACCAATGATGATTTACCCGGCATCCCACTATACAATGGGCGGCCTTTGGGTGGATTACAACCTGATGAGCAACATTCCGGGCCTGCATGTGCTCGGCGAAGCAAACTTCTCCGACCACGGCGCTAACAGGCTCGGCGCAAGCGCCCTGATGCAGGGTCTTGCAGACGGCTACTTCGTGATTCCTTACACAATTGCAGATTTCCTTGCAACAGCAAAACTGGATAAAATTGATACCGGCCACGAAGAATTCAAGAAAGCCGAAGAAGAAGCAAAAGAACGAATAAACAAACTATTATCCATAAACGGCAAGAGAACGCCTGTTTCCTTCCATAAACAGCTTGGGCAGTTAGTCTGGGATAACGTAGGTATGGGCAGGAATGCTTCCGGGCTAAAAAAGACAATCGAGGAGATTCCTGCAATCCGTGAGGAATTCTGGCAGAACGTAACAGTTACCGGAAAAAACGAGGACTTCAACATTGTTCTCGAACGAGCACTTCGCGTAGCAGACTTCATTGAATTTGCCGAGCTGATGGCATGGGATGCTCTCGAACGTGAGGAATCTTGCGGCGCCCACTTCAGGGAGGAATACCAAACTGAGGACGGCGAAGCTATGCGTGACGATGAGAACTTTTCGCATGTTGCAGCATGGGAATACACAGGTGTGGGTAACAAACCAGCACGCCACAAAGAAGAACTGGATTTTGAGAATGTAAAACTTGCCGTAAGGAGTTATAAATAATGAAACTAACTTTGAATGTATGGAGGCAGAACGGCAGGAATGAAAAAGGTCGTTTTGAAAAATACAGCCTGGACAATGTATCAGAGGATATGTCATTCCTCGAGATGCTGGATGTTTTGAACGAGGGCCTTATCGAAAGCGGCAAGGAACCTGTAGCATTCGACCACGACTGCCGTGAAGGCATCTGTGGCGCATGCTCGCTCACCATAAACGGCAGGGCGCACGGCCCGGAATTTGCAACTACAACCTGCCAGCTTCACATGCGCAAGTTCAGCGACGGCGACGAGCTTTGGATAGAGCCTTTCCGTGCAAAGGGTTTTCCCGTTGTGAAGGACCTCGTTGTTGACCGTTCCGCTTTTGACCGTATCATGCAGGCGGGTGGATTTGTAAGCGTGAACACAGGCTCAGTGCCGGACGGTAACTCGATACCGATATCCAAGATTAAAGCAGACCTTGCAATGGACGCCGCTTCGTGCATAGGTTGCGGGGCGTGTGTTGCATCGTGTCCTAACGGGGCTGCTATGCTCTTTGTAGCTGCAAAGGTAAGCCAATTAGCACTGCTGCCCCAGGGGCAGCCCGAACGCCGCAGGCGCGCGCTTGCAATGGTAAAACAAATGGACGATGAAGGTTTTGGCGCCTGCACCAACCACTACGAGTGCGAAGCTGCCTGCCCGAAATCCATTTCAGTACGGTTTATTGCCAGGCTGAACACTGAATACCTTACCGCCAGTTTGGTTGGGGAATAGAATAAGTTGTTTGAGAGCCGTACAGTAGTGCGGCTCTTATTTATTTAATAATTTGTGCTATCTCTTCAGCGATTCTTAGCGCTTCGGCAGCTTCCCCCGCACCTACTGCAACAGGTTCATTCTTGCGTATTGACTGTACAAAAGCGTGCTGCTCTTCGGCAATAGCATTGATTTTTGGTATTTCAGGCTTTTGATACACAATGTTTTTGTTGCGCAGCCCGGCATCGAGCATTCCGAGCATAGTGGCGGGGATTGCTTTGCCCGGGGATTCCTCCTTCTCACCGATTATCCTGAAGACCTCCACCTCCGGTTTACCAAAGTCAATCGAGATATAAGTGTCTTTCTGAAACATCCTCAGCTTGCGCATAGGATTAGCGGATATTCGCGAAGCCGTAAGGTTGGCGACAGCACCGTTCTCGAATGTAATGCGTGCGTTTGCAAGGTCGGGTGTATCTGTTAGTACATTCACTCCATTTGCATCAATCTTAGAGACTTTGGACTTTACTGTCCAAAGCATAATATCAATATCATGAATCATCAGGTCGTGGATTACAGACACATCCGTTGCGCGGGGTTTGAACTGGCTAAGGCGGTGCGCTTCAATAAAACGCGGATTCAGTTCCATATTTCTGATAGCTGAAATCGCTGGGTTGAAACGCTCAACATGACCAACCTGGATCAGGACATTCTTCTCTTTAGCTAAATTAATAAGCCCGGTTGCTTCCTGGTTTGTAGCTGTAATTGGTTTTTCAATAAGGCAGTGTACATTCTTCTCAATAGCTTTTGATGCTACTTCGTAGTGCAGGTTTGTAGGCACAGCAACGGTGATTGCCTGAACGGAATCAAGCGTTTCCTCTAGTGATTCGAAAGCATTGCAATTATATTCAAGCGCCAGTTTTGAGCTTCTCGCATTGTCAATGTCGAATATACCTACAAGCTCGGCTTCTTCATTCTGGCTCCAAAGTTTAGTATGTATTGAGCCGAGGTGTCCTGTCCCGATTACAGCAACTTTGATTTTTTCAGTCATTTATTCCTCTTGAGAAAAGCACCACATTTCGACTTAGCTCATTGTGACACAGAATAGTAATAAAATAATGTGTCAGGCTAAGCGTATTCGAAGCCCGCATTATAGAATTTAATCTCTCCATCAACAGGGAAAGACATTCTCCCTATTCCTCTTCTTCCTGCTCTTTCCTGTATGAATCCATCAGTTCCTGCTGGATATTGGCAGGTACTGTTTGGTACTCAGCAAATTCGGAATTGTAAGTAGCCCTTGCCTGTGTCATCGAGCGCAGGGCAGTGGCATACCTGTCGAGTTCTGCAAGGGGCATCTTTGCGTTCACCACTTGGTACCGTCCATCCACATCAATACCGAGGATTACACCGCGGCGGGATGGGAGGTCGCTCATTACATCGCCTACAAATTCTTCCGGTACGCGAATTTTAACGTCATAGACCGGTTCGAGCAGTTTGGGACTCGCCTGTCGAAAATTGTCTGAAAAGACCCTGGAACCAGCCATCTTGAATGCAGCCTCGTTAGAATCAACAGGGTGCATTTTACCATCAACAATCAAAACACGTATGTCTCGGACATAGGAGCCGGTTAGCGGGCCAACTTCCATTTTTTCCATCACACCCTTTAATATTGCAGGCATGAATCTCTGTTCAATAACACCGCCGACGATACAGTTTACGTATTCGAGCTGCCCTCCCCAATCAAGGTCGGTCAGGTCTTTACCCCTGATGGAAAGTCCGTCAGGGTATGGTGCCCCCTCACTGTAAGGCTCGATAACCATGTGTACTTCAGCAAACTGCCCGGCGCCGCCGGATTGCTTTTTGTGCCTGTAGCTGCCACGAATCTGCTTTTGGATTGTTTCCCTGTATGGCACACGCGGCTCTTTGAACACGACTTCTACTTTGTACCTGTTTTCAAGGCGCCATTTTGCAACTGAAAGATGCTGCTCGCCCTGGGTATAGACAATCAACTGCTTAAGTTCCTGGGAATGCACTACGCCAAGAGAGGGATCTTCAAGGTGTAGATGATGGAGTGCAAGACCAACTTTCTCCTCTTCGCCCTTAGTCTTAGGCTCGATTGCGATACGGACTTTCGGATTTGTGTATTCAATCTTCTTATATGAAACATCGAAACCTTTTTCGTGGAGTGTATCATTTATGTGTGTGTTCTTTAGTTTTACAACAGCACCGATATCACCGGCAACTAATTCAGGGACTTCCGTCCTGTTCTTACCATTAATGACAAAAACCTGGCCGAGCCTTTCCGGGTTGTTGTTTGACGCCACAATTAAATCCTTGCCGCTGGCTACCTTGCCGGTATAAACACGGAAATATGTCATGTCGCCAAGCCGTGAATCAGAAAACATCTTGAATGTGAACAGGGATGCCGGTTTAGTAACATCGAACCTGACCTCTTTTTCATTTTCTGTTAATTCTGCCGGCATGTCAACCGGCGAAGGAAGGTAATTATTTATAAACTCGAGCAAAGTATTAGCACCGGTGTTAGTCTTACTTACTGAGCAAAACAGTGGGAATAAACTTCTGTTTACTATTGCATTTTTCAGACCTACACGGAAATCATCATCAGTCAGTTCACCAGCTTCGAAGTATTTGTTCATTAATTCATCGTCACTTTCAGCAACGGATTCGATAAGTTCATTCCTAAGGCCTTCAGCTTTTTCAGATTCGCCCGATGGAATATCAGCTTCTTCGTATTCACCATCTGCATTAAATTTCAACAGCTTCATTTTAAGGAGGTCAACAAGCTGGTTAGCCCCTTGTCCTGTTGAAATTGGATATTGCATCAGTAACACATGTTGGCTAAACTGAGATTTTAGTTCATCGACCACTTTGTCAAAATCAACATTTTCCTGGTCCAGCTTGTTGATAATCATAATAAGTGGTTTTTCCATTTTTTCGGATTGTATCCATCCGATTTCTGTTCCAACTTCTATTCCGCTATGAGCGTTTACGATTAAGGCGCTTACGTCTGAGGCTCTGATGGATGCTATAGTTTCACCAATAAAGTCATCATAACCGGGAGTATCAACCAGGTTTATTTTAATTCCTTTGTATTCTATAGCCATCAATGTAGAAAAAACCGAGCAGGTCCTTTCATGTTCAAGTTCGTGAAAGTCAGAAACTGTATTTTTGTCTTCAACAGTTCCTTTCCTGTTAATAGCACCTGCCTTAAGTAAAATTGCCTCAGCAAGGGAAGTCTTTCCGGAGCCTGCATGGCCGGTCAGAGCCAGGTTCCTCAGTTGTTGTGTTTCGTAAACGTTCATCATCCAACTCCAAGAGTAAAATCTGTGTTAATAAATAATTAATTGCAAATTAACTGATTCAAATTAAGTGATTGGCTTAATTTGTATTAAAGCCTATAAAAATATTCAATTATGCTTAAATAGAAAAAGCCTTTTTATTAATAGATTATTTTTAATTTTTTATTCACACGGAAATTAATTAACACTTCTAATACCATTTTGTTAATTTGGCATGAATTAAAAATCATCCGGGAGAAAAAACATGACAAACAAAAGCGATTATTTAGATTCAAGCAGGCTCGTTGAACACATTGACATCAAATCCTTTAATTCAATTCCCATAGTTGATGCTATGGGTAAAATGGCTTTCCAGGCTCGCAACTTGCACAGGGCAGCCGGTATTCTCGATCTGATGATGAAGGACAAGGAGTGTGCGAGCATACTTACTATGGCAGGTTCTCTTTTCAGTGCGGGATTGAAAAATGTAGTTGTTGATATGATTACTAACAACATGATTGACGCAATAGTATCAACAGGCGCAATCATTGTTGACCAGGACTTTCTCGAAGCACTGGGATACAAGCATTACCAGGGGACCCAGTTTGTTGACGACAATGAACTTCGTGAACTTATGATTGACAGAATCTACGATACATATATTGATGAGGAGGACCTGCGCGCCTGCGACATGACAGTAGCAGAGATTGCAAACGGTCTCGAGCCGCGTGCCTACAGCTCACGCGAATTTATCGAAGAGATGGGCAAATGGCTGGTAATGAATGACAAAGGTCAGGATTCCGTAATCAGGACAGCTTATGAAAAGGGAGTACCTATATTTGTACCTGCATTTTCAGATTGCTCTGCAGGATTTGGGCTGGTTCACCATCAGTTCAATACACATGGAGAAAAAGTATCAATAGACTCTGCCAAAGATTTCCTGGAACTTACACGGATAAAACTCGTAAACAAGGACACCGGAATATTTATGATTGGCGGAGGTGTTCCAAAGAATTTCACACAGGACATTGTAGTAGCAGCCGAAGTGCTTGAAGTTGATGCAGATATGCATAAATATGCCGTGCAGATTACTGTAGCCGATGAACGCGACGGCGGGCTTTCCGGTTCGACCCTGAAAGAGGCAAGTTCCTGGGGTAAAGTTGAGACAACCTGGGAGCAGATGGTTTTCAGCGAGGCAACAATAGCAATGCCGCTCATCGTCAGTTATGCCTATCACAAAGGTGGCTGGAAGCTGAGAGAAGCAAAGAGATTTAACGAGTATTTAAACAATGTGGAAATGGTAGATGCAGATACTCAGGGTTGAGAATGCAAGCAAAATATTTGGCGATTACAAAGCTGTAAACGATGTCAGTTTCTCGCTTGAAAAAGGAAGGATTCTCGGACTGCTTGGCCCTAATGGCGCCGGAAAGACTACTCTTATCAGAATGATTACAAATATTTATTTCCCGGATGAAGGAGAAATTTTCCTTTTCGATAAGCCGATCAGTTCCGAGTTACAGAACAACATAGGCTACCTGCCGGAAGAGCGCGGCCTTTACAAAAAGCTGAAAGTTATAGACCAGCTTATTTATTTCGGTTCGTTAAAGGGGATGAGCAGGAGCGAAGCATCAAAGGCTGGGAAAAAATGGCTGAAAATACTTGGTGCGGCAGAATGGGAGAACAAGAAGATACAGGAACTCTCAAAAGGTATGCAGCAAAAAATCCAGTTTATAACCACTATTCTGCACAACCCTGATTTCCTGATACTCGACGAGCCGTTTTCCGGTTTTGACCCGGTGAATATGAAAGCATTGAAGGACATCATCCTTGAGTTAAAAGCAGAAGGCAAGACAATAATCCTTTCCACGCACATAATGCAGCAAGTCGAGGAACTTTGCGACGATGTATGCCTAATTAACAAGGGCAGGCTTGTGCTTAGCGGTAATGTGCGAGAGATAAAGAAGAGCTTTGGAAAGGACACAGTACTGATTGAATACGATGGCGTGGATACATTCTTGAATGAACTCGGACTTGAATTTACTAACAAATCTGACGGCAGAGCAGAGTTCAGGCTTAATAACTTAAATATTACTCCTGCGCAACTGTTGAGGAAATTATCTGAGAATCTTGGTATTTACCGCTTTGAATTGTCAGAACCGAGCTTTAACGAAATATTTATCGAGATGGTAAAAGATAAGGAGGTCGAAAATGCCTAATTCCTCCAAAATACAGACTATAATCGCTCATGAATACACAATCAGGGTAAAATCCAAAGGATTCATCATCGGTACTATTATCGCACCGTTCATCCTTGTTGCAATTATTGCTATTCCGATTATCACAACGTTGCTTTCTTTTGAAGAGTCGGATAAGAGGCTTGCGATTGTAGATAAATCCGGCCTTGTTGCGAGTAAGATAATCGATAGAGAGCCTGATAAATACTTTCTTGCAGAAAAAAGCGAAGAAGAACTGAAGGAAAGCACTCTTGGAGGAGAAATTGATGGTTACCTGATTATTCCCGGGGAAATCATTGAAACCGGAGAAGCACGAGTTTATACTCGCGGTGGCGGTGGAATTGGCTATATAAGCCGATTGGAAGAAAGGCTTGGATATATTATCAGACACGAAAGGCTAAAACGCTCCGGAGTTGATACCGGAACGATTAATAAAATTGAAGAAGGTATTAGTATCTCCACAAACAAAGTAACAGTTTCCGGCACAGAAAAAGATTTCACACAGGAGCTTTCATTCATCGGCTACTTCCTTGGATTTGTCATTTATGCTTTGATGTTTATCTATGGAACTATGGTTTCCAGGAGCGTAATAGAAGAGAAAGCCAACAGGATTATTGAAGTAATTGCATCATCCGCCAAGCCATTTGAAATTATGCTTGGTAAAGTAGTCGGAGTTGGGCTTGTTGGTCTTACCCAGGTTTTGTTCTGGATAATATTAAGCTCTATCCTTCTCTTTGGCGCCGGGTTCATTATCAATACTTTTATTAATATTGATCCGCAGCTCGTTCAGCAGGGAGTCCAACAGGCACAAGGTACACAGGATTTTTCCGGATTTGAAATACCTACAATATCACCCTGGCTGGCTTTGGGTTTTGTATTTTATTTCCTGAGCGGCTACTTTATTTATTCAACCCTTTTTGCTGCAATCGGTTCTGCAGTTGACCAGGAACAAGATGCAGCCCAACTACAGATTCCCGTTACATTACCGATTATCATTCCGATTCTTTTGATTGGAAATATTATGACCAGCCCGGACAGCACTTTTGCAGTAGTAACATCGCTAATACCTTTCTTCACACCGATTCTAATGATGGTTCGTGTTGCTGCAACAGACGTCCCGTTGTGGCAGATAGCAGCATCGGTGATACTTCTTGTGGGAACATTTCTTGGCTGCCTGTGGGTAGCCGCAAGAATCTACAAGATTGGAATACTGATGACAGGAAAAAAGCCTACATTCAAAGATTTAGCAAAGTGGATTAAGCTGGCAAAGTAGAGATAAATTTAATCTGTATTATTTCAAATTACAACGATTCAATATTTGGGTTTCTATTTAGAACAAACGTCAAGCTGGCATGGAGGCACGAATTGAATCGGTACGTAACTGTTTTCCCACAGCCTAAGTCAATAGGGTGTCATTCCCGCGAAGGAGGTAATCCATTGTTTTTGTCATTCCCGCGAAAGCGGGAATCCATCCTGCTGATTTAGAATAAACCTCCATATAAATCATCACATTCAGGGTTTCCTTTTTCAATTAAATTAATTTTCCAGTCTGTATTCCATTTCTATAATCTTTTCTCCCTTTGAATCGCATTATAAATATCTTGGTGAATTTCATAATATACCAGTTAATGAATCGAATATAGTTTTGTAAAACCCTCGACTAAATCATTTCTACGCTCATAAATTCTTTTAATTAAATTATTGGTTGCCCCCAATGTAAAGAGTCCCCTTTCTTTTACTTGCTAAAATATACGCATAATATTGTTTCATCATGCTCCACTGGATTCCCGCCTTCGCGGGAATGACACTGCTTACCTGCTTACTGCAAACTGCTTTGTTAATACACCCTGCCCGGTATCAATGGAAATATAGTAAATGCCCGGCGCCACCCGGAAATATCTATTTGGAAAGATGTTTTAAATGTTGTCTCTACAGATTTTACCCGCTCTCCAACCACATCATATATTTCTATATTTCCGGCAGGATTGTATCCCTCTCCGATGTGGATTTTTAATATTGATGAAGCAGGGTTAGGGAATAAGTATAAGGCATCATTCAAGGTATTATCCTGCATACCGGTTCTCTCCTCTTCATATCTGTATATTTTGCCGGAACCGGTGCAGTATATTGGATGCTCCTGAGAAATGTATTCTATATCTAGTATAAAGTTTGCATAAAATTCCGTATCCTTTATCTTATTGTCGATTTCAACATTCCATGACCTGCCGCCGTCTAAAGTTTTGAATAACAGCTGACTAGTTGCGGTAGCATAACCTATATCCCTGTTATAAAATTCAAACTCATTTATGTCCATTGAACCGATGGCTAAAGAATCATAAGTTAATTCCCAAGTTACTCCGCCGTCGCTTGTTATGTAAGTTTGTAAATATGTTTTTTTCCAGGTATCGTCCTAGTGTTTGCCACAGCCAGCTATACCGTTCAGTTCAACAAAGAAATGAATAGTTGCCGCATAATCCGGTCCCTTTTTTATATCCCAGGTTTCTCCGCCATCTTTTGTTGTCTATAAAAATGTATTTTGTGTGCCAATTATTCGTTTGAAAACAAGAGCATATACTAAATCATTATTAAGCGGAAAAATGCTATGAATTGGATACCGTTCTTCATCTTCTTTTCCAATTAATTCTAAATACCTCCAGTTTTTATAGTCATAGGAAAAATAATACCCCCAAGTCCTTTTTAGGTAAACTGTATCATTAAGAGTAATTATTTCTCTTACCAAACCCCTGTCACCAAGTTGAATTTCATGGAAATTTATACCCGTATCAGTTGATATTAAAAACTTTACCTGAGTCAAGGCCTGCCAGTATCACATCCTCTGATACATAACAGGCGCTCCACAATGCATTCTCCGGAGAATAATCAACGTGCAAATAACCCCTGTCGTCAATATAGCAGATTGCAGTATCAGTATAAAGATTATACAAGTTCTTACCGCCATCGGTACTTTTTCTTATTACTATTCCCAAACTGTTACTCGTTGCGCCGACTATACAGTTTAGTGAGTCAATATAAGAAATGTCCTTGTTTGCATTGGATTCTATTTGGTCTGTTTTTATCCAATTCCCATTTGAAAAACATATTTAACAAAAAGCAAAAAACATTATGAAAGAATATTTAGCTGTCATTTTACACCAGAAATTTTACATGATAAATTGTTTTCTCGAACTCAATAATATAATAATAAGCTCCCGATTTAAATTGATTCAGGCCTATTTCAAAAACTGATTGACTTTCGAGATTTTCTCCTTCAAGATTTACCAACCTTGTTCCATCAACTGAATACACTTCAATCGTATAAATTCCTTTATCTTCAATTAATGGATTAAAACTATCATTAGCATTTGTAACGAGACCTGAAAGCATTTTAATTTTTTTGTTTCCATATACGCTGTTAATGTTTGAAATGATAGGTAGCGGTATGTCTATCGGCGCCAAATCAGTGCAATTAAAATCACATCCTATTAATGCACAATCTGTGTACTCGTAATCAATTCCAATAAATTCAACAGTATAAGCAGGGTTTTCATCTGTAACAACATTACAAACTCAATATTCAGAATTGCAACAATTTTCCGGATTCCAAATTGATAAAATCTGGTCATAATCAAATGGCCTTACCACAGGGTTATAATGTTGGTTATGAATCAAATAATCTGACCATTGCATTGGTTCTTCCAAATCTACATATTCTAATATCCAGCAGTTGGCAGCATACAACCTAAAGTTTGAAACACACTGTAGTGCAGGTATTGCATATTCAATGGCAGCAACATCTTTGATAGCAACTTCGGCAATGACTTGAAAAACTTCCGGAATAGATATACATGGGACACACTCTTCATCCGGGTAAAAATGGTCCATTTACACCTCCCACCTGTTTTCACAATCGTTATAACGATAATTAAAATGAACATAAGCGAGGCATAAAGGGCAGCCCTCATCTTCAAAATGGTAAATAAAATGCCCCCCCCGAAATCCAGGGAGATTGCGGGCAATTGTCACAATCGGTTTAAGGATACAGCAGATTTGATGATATAATCAATAAGATCAACATTAATACTTTCATTTTGACTCCTGAATTGATAATGTTTGTTTATTTAATTATACACCCCCCATTTTCAAAACAGTTGATATCTATAAAGTATATGTAAGATATGCATACTTATGATTTGCAAAAAGCCTACATTCAAAGATTTGATAAAGTGCCAGACTGGGAAAGTAGATTTTTTATTTGGGTATCAATATTATAGAGCGCAAGATCATGCGCCTCAACATATATGATAATTTACAACACTTCACTTAGCAAGCCATTCCTGCAATATTCTTTCTATATCTTCCCGTTCAAGTGAGGGTTCGTCATACATCCCCTCTACGAGCCTTTGCCTGAAAGCCTCGTAGAGGCATACGGCGCATGCAACGGATATGTTCAGGCTTTGTATCATCCCAACTTGAGGGATAAGAAAATTACCGTCGGCAAGCTCTGCAGCTCTGTCGGATATACCGTCATGTTCATTTCCAAACACAAGTGCAACCGGTTTTGTTAAATCGAGATCGTACAGAGGAATTGAATCAATGTCCATTTTGGTGGTGTAGATTTTTTTTCCTTCGCTTCTTAGCAAGTCGAAACACACTTCAATTCGGTTGAAATACCTCTGTTTAACCCATTTTTTTGCACTTGCGGAGCTTTGTCTGCCGAGTTTTGGAAGAGGCTGGCCGCCGTGATAAACAGCGTTTATCTCGAGAATGCCAACAGCATCGCAAGATCTCAGGACAGCCGATAAATTGTGCGGATCGTTTATATTCTCCAGGACAATGGATATATCCCGCTGCCTTTTCTCAAGAACGTTCCTGAAGCGCTCAACTCTTTTCCCGGTTCTGATTTTTGTATAGTCAATCATTTTATCAATTTAATAAATTCACTTTCGTTCAGGACTGTCACCCCAAGTTTTTGGGCTTTTTCCAGCTTGCTTCCCGCCTTTGCTCCGGCGACAACATAATTTGTTTTCTTGCTGACTGATTTAGTTTCCCTGCCGCCAAATTTTTCTACAATTTCAGCAGCTTCCTTCCTGCCCATTGATTCCAGCTCGCCTGTGAAAACAAATGTCGCACCATCGAAACGGTTTTCAGTAAGGGCTTCCTCTTCGGCCTCAAATTTCAGGCCTGCTTCTTTAAGGCGTGTCATGATTTCTTTTTCCTTATCATCCCTGAAGAAGTTATAAACCGATTCAGCCATCTTTATGCCTATTTCGTGAACAGCAGTTAACTTTTCGATTGAAGCGTTCGCAAGAGCATTGATGCTGGGAAAATTCCTTGCCAGCAGCTTAGCGCCTCCTTCGCCGATAAACCTGATTCCAATACCAAATAGCACTTTATGATAAGGTTGGTGCTTGCTGTTATCAATACCTGCGAGCAAATTCTCAACGCTGCGTTCCCCCCACCTGTCCAAAGCAATGATTTCATCCCTATGCTGATGCAGGCTGTATATATCAGCGATGTTTACCAGAATGCCAAGATCAACAAACTGCTCAACAACTTTCTCGCCAAGTCCCTCAATATCCAATGCATCCCGCGAGGCAAAATGCTCTATCCTGCGGCGTCTCTGCCAGGGGCACTCAGGATGATTGCAATAGTAATTAGCCTCACCTTCAGGCCTAGTAAGTTCGCTTTGTAAGTCGCAAGGACAAAGTGTATTGAATTTAAATTCTGGCAGACCCTCAGGCCTCTTGTCAAAGACTACTTCATTTACTTTTGGGATGATTTCACCACCCTTTTCGATAATTACATAATCTCCGGGGCGGATGTCTTTTTCGCGGACAAAATCTTCATTGTGAAGAGAAGCACGTTTTACTGTTGTCCCGGCAAGGAAAACCGGCTCAAGTTCCGCAACAGGTGTCACAGCTCCTGTCCTGCCAACCTGAAAAGAAATGCTATTCACTCTAGTTTCTGCAGTTTCTGCTTCATATTTGTAAGCGATTGCCCACCTCGGCGAGCGTGCTAAAAATCCAGCGGCCTCCTGCTGGCGAATTGAATCAAGTTTAATAACTATCCCGTCAATCTGAAAACCCAAATTGTGTCGTTTTTCTTTCCATTCATCTATAAATTCAAAGATTTCATCAATATTATTGCAGAGCTTCCCAGCCGGATCAACTGGAAATCCCAGTTGTTTAAGCAACTCTATATTCGAGCTCTGCGATTCAAAATTAATACCCTTTGCAGCAATAAAATAGCTGATAAACCTCAGGTTACGAGCAGCAACTATTTTAGGATCAAGCAGTTTCAGGGTGCCTGCTGTTGTGTTTCGGGGGTTTGCATATAATTTCTCCCCCTTTTCCTCACGTTCGCGGTTCATTTTTACGAAATCTTTATCAAGCATAAATACTTCGCCACGCACTTCAAAGTTAGAAATGGTTTCTCCGTTATACATAACTTCATTAACCCTTAGAGGTACACTTTTTATTGTCCGGACATTGTGAGTAATATCATCGCCATTATAGCCGTCGCCACGGGTTAATCCGAGGTCAAGCAATCCGTTTTTATACTTGATGCTAAGTGCAACGCCATCAATCTTCAAATCAACATAATAACTGTAATCATCAGAATCGAGCGCCTCTCGGACCCGCCTGTCGAAATCCTCAACTTCCCTCCGGCTGTAAGTATTTTGCAAGGAAAGCATTGGAATATCATGAGTTAATGTCCTGAAACCCTCAATCGGCTCTCCACCAACACGCTGAGTAGGAGAATCGGGTGTAATAAATTCAGGGAAATCCGATTCCAGTTCCTGCAATTCCCTGAAAAGATCATCGTATTCCCTGTCGCTCACTAAAGGTGCAGCATCAACGTAATAAGCCTTATCGTATCTATCTATTAGCTGGCGGAGTTCATTTACAAGGGATTTTACTTTGGCTTTATTGCTCATATATGTATAAAATGGACTAAAATGAATAATACGAAATATAGGAAAGAAAAATAAAGCATCTGAACGAAAAATCAGTTTTGATTTGATTTAATTAAATAATATCTTTGTAGCTCTGAAAAAAACTGAAAGTGATAAGGCAAAATGGCTAAACAACAAACATTCGGCGATAAGCTGAAAAGAAAACAAGAAGACACACGGGTTAACGTAAAAGTGATTAAATGGTATCACGATGAAACCCGCGGCACATTACGCTCCATGGTCAAATTTGTCCATGTTGACGATTTAAATCTGCTTGACAAAATTGATATATCGAGGTAGTAAATGAAAAAGGGAATTCACCCATATTACCATGAAGTTGAAGTAGTGATGACAGACGGCACTACATTCAAGACACGCTCATGTTATAAAACAGAAAAGATGGTATTGGAAATTGACTCAAAATCACATCCTTTCTTCACAGGGAAGCAAGTATTTGTTGATACAGCCGGCCGTGTGGACAGGTTCAACAAGCGATTTGAAAAGGCTAAGCAAATAATGGAATCAAGGAGGAAGAAATAATGGCTATTATTCATCCTATGCAAACAGGGAACAATACCCAGAAAACAAACAAAAAAGTATTCAAGAAAAAACCAAACCCTATCCGGGGACAAAAAATTGTAGATTACCTTGATTCTAAATTCCTGCAGCGTTTTACAAACGACCAGGGCAAACTCTTGCCCCGCAGGATTACCGGTGTTTCAGCTTACCAGCAGAGAAGAATTGCCAAAGCGGTGAAATATGCAAGGCATCTTGCATTGCTTCCGTTCGTGGCCCAGGACATCAACTAATAAACAGTTGCTATTCTGAATAAAAAGGCAAAAAAAAGCGGGTAAAAAACCCGCTTTTTTTATTTATCTTTATTATAGTTTTACCACTTCAACAAGTTAACATCATCTACGTAGATTGATTTTTTATTTCTAAATAGTGCCAGCACTATCGCGAGTCCTATTGCCGCTTCTGCTGCTGCTACAGCCATTACAAAAAATACAAATATCTGGCCGGCAGTGTCACCCATGTAGATTGAGAAACCAACAAATGTGAGGTTTGCAGAATTAAGCATCAGCTCTAATGACATGAAAATAATAATCGCATTGCGCCTCGTTAATACCCCGACCGTTCCTATCAGGAAAATGACTGCCGCTAAGCCGAGATAATACTCAAGTGGAATAGTATGTAACATAATCCGCCTGTTAAATAATTTTTCTCTTTGCCAGAAGCAATGCGCCTACTATTGCTGCCAGTAACAATATAGCAATTGCCTCGAATTGGAAAAGATAATTAGTAAATAAATCATGCCCTATACGTTGAATAGTTCCGTAGCCTGTTAGCTGAGGGTCTATTGTTGTGTTATTATCAGCATTTGTTAAATAAATGGAGATCAGTTGGATTCCAAGACCTGCTGCAAACAGAATGGCAAGTAATTTCCTGAAATTCCATTTTTCAGAAAGCTCTTCTTCGTTCCCGAGATTAAGAAGCATAATTACGAACACTACCAACACCATAATTGCACCGGCATATACTAAAACCTGCATCACAGATACAAATTGAGCGTTTAAGGTCAGGTATAATCCGGCAAGCATAAAAAAATGGACTACAAGTGCCATTGCCGAAACAACCGGATTTTTGCTTGTAATAGTAACAAGGGCTGACGCAATGCCAAGTGTACCGAGCAGAATGAAAAAAAATAGTGTTAGTTCCACTTTGCAAACCAATAATTTATCACTAGTATCAAAATTACTAAAATTCGATGACAGTTCAAGGCATAAATCAAATGCGCTGAACCTTGGCTACTCCGTTAATACTACTAAGAGAATCAATCAAACTATTCAGCACATCTAAGTTTGGTACAGAAACTGAAACTTCGGTTAATATCTTGTTATCATCTTTATCACTGTTAATTCCCTCAATCTCAAGGTCTGCATCAATTATTTTCTCAGTGATATCACCAATTATCTTTTTTGATGCATTACTTTCAATATGAAGCACGGAGATATATTCTTGTTTAGCTAAATCAGACCAGTTTATGTCAACTTTACCACCTGGCTCAAATCTTAATAGTCCCGGCAGTTCGTTACATTCACTACGGTGAATAACAATTCGATTCGTATCGCTAATTAACGCTTTAATCAGGTCTCCGGGAATAGGGTTGCAACACTTGGCAAATTTTACTTCCATGTTTAATGTGGAAACAACTCCTTTGTTATTGTTATTTTCCCTATTAATGCCATTTGTTGTAAATCCGGTTTTCAACTTGTATTCAAGTATTTCATTAGCTTTTGTAAGCGATAGCTTCCTACTTCCCAATGCAATAAAAAAATCAGTTGTTGAGTTATATTTTAGGGTATAAGCAAGGTTTTGGATATCATTCTCATGGAGAATGATATTCCTTTGATTAAGATTCTCAGCCCACAATTGTCTGCCTTCGTCTTCAATGCGTTTAATATCATCTTTGATGTACTTTTTAATCAGGTATTTTGCTTTACTTGTCACAACCAGCTTTAGCCATTCCTTTTTGGGAGTCTGGTTTGCAGATGTCAAAATCTCAACCTGGTCTCCGTTTTGAAGCTTGTAATTTAATGGTACAATTTTGCTGTTGACTTTTGCTCCGATACAGTTATACCCTATCTCAGTATGAATTCCAAAGGCAAAATCCAGTGGCGTTGAGTTTCTCGGGAAGGTTTTCATTTCGTTTGCAGGTGTGAAAATATGAATCTCGTCAAGGAAAAAATTATTTTTAACGTTTTCAAGCAATTCTGCAGGAGTTTCATCCCCGGCATTTTCAAATATACTTCGAACGGTATCCATCCATTGCTGAAGGTTAGTGTCTTCTATAACCGACTGTGCCGGTAGAAGTCCTCGTTTGTATAAGAAATGTGCAGCGACACCTTTTTCAGAGATAAGATGCATTTCACGAGTACGTATTTGTACCTCGACCGGTTTAGAATCGGGCCCCAATACTGCAGTATGAATAGATTGATAGCCATTTTTTTTGGGAGCATTGATATAATCTTTGAAAGTACCCGGAACAGGTTTGTAAATATTTGCAATAAGGCTGTATATGTAGAAGCACATATTCTGGTCGTTGCATTCAATTATTAACCTCACAGCAAAAAGGTCATAGAGCTCGTCCAGGTCTTTTTTCCTGTAATTCATTTTGTTATATATGGAGAATATATGCTTGGGCCTTCCGGATATCTCAAAGCTAATCTCGTTTTTCTTCAGAAAATTGTCATTAGCGAGTTTCTCAACAATAGGCCTCTTAAATGCCTCAACATATAGTTCCCGTTCCTGCCTTGTGCTTTTTAAAGACTTTTTGATTCTGTCATAAGCTTCCCTGTTTAAATACCTGAATGCAAGGTCCTCAAGCTCCCATTTGATGCTTCTCAGTCCGAACCTGTTTGCAAAGGGTGCATAAACTTCAAGTGTTTCGTTTGCAAGGTAGCGCTGCCTCTCAGAAGGCAGGAAATCAAGTGTCCGCATATTATGAAGCCTGTCTGCAAGCTTGATGAGTATTATTCTAACGTCCGTAAACAAAGAAAGTAGTAGTTTTCGATAGTTTTCAAGTTGATTCAACTGCTCAATACTGTGCAATTCAATGTTTTTTATCTTATGAACACCTTCAACAATTTGTGCTATTGTAGTTCCAAATTCTCTTCGAATATCATTCAGATTATATTTTTCACTGTAATTGAGAACATCATGCAGAAGTGCACAGGCAACTGAAGTGTCATCAATCGGGATCTCATCGACCACAATTAATGCAACTCCAAGCGGGTGGGTATAATACTTTGAACCCGACTTCCTTACTCTCCCATAGTGAGCATCAAGGCAAATCTTAAATGCTTTTTTGATTAGTATTTCATCAAGTGTTCTTAGGTTTTCCCTGCAATAGCCCAATAGATGAGCAAGATCAGCATCCTCGTCCACACCAATGACATAATCTACTCTGTCAAGTTGCATAAACCTCCCAAATTTTAAGGTTTTAATTATATACAAAAGAGAACTAATTTCAAACAGGTAAAGCAAAGTATTTCCAATTATTTTAAGTTTTAGGAAATAATTCCGATTTATAAATCAAACGGCTATGTTTTTATCAGCAAAAACCATAGAGAGACTAAAGCAACTCGTTAAGCCAAAATCCATATACCAGGATCTTGCCGAGGATGGTTACCTTAGAGATTACATAAACCGCTTTTTTTCTGAAAGGATTAAAAAGGATGCGAAATTCAGAGATGAAATGTATAGTATTATGCTGAAACATTCAAACAAACAAATTCCTGAAATTGATGTTTTTTATCTTGAAAAATTAGGAGAGACACTGGGATTTTTCCTGGAGTACGTTAAAGAATGGAAGATTCAAAAGCATTAAGCCCCCGGGTTAAAGCGCTTTATGAAAAAGTGCGGAAACAGGCTACAGAATATTCTGAAGCTTTTGAAGTAATTTCCATGCAGGTAAAAGAGGCCGAAAATCTCAAAAAAGAGGTTGATGAAAAGTTGGAATACCTGGAATTACTTGTTGATGCTTCTATTGAGGATGTCCACAATAAAGTTGAAGCTTCTCTTGAAGAAACTAAAAACAGGACATCTAAGATACTTGACACCTACGAAGAGCTTGAAAATATTTCCAAACTTGCTGATTCACTTCAGATGCGCAGCGAATTGTTTAAAAGTCTGTCTACAAAAATGACCGAAAGCTTGTCGGATTTTGAAACTAATGCCGCTACTTACCTGGACAACCTGATTAAGGAGGTTAAAACAAAAACAGATAAAGTCCTTTCATCTGAAACTAATAAACTGGAATTGAAAATTTCAGTTAAAATCAGGAGTTTTGAGAATACTATCCTTAATCTCGAAGACAGGATTAATGGATTTCTTAATACACAGTATGCTAAAGGCAGGAAAAGAGTTAATGATGTTGAATCTCTGAAAGATAAATTCGATTCAATGAAAAGGTCATTCGATAATATGAATGTAATGGTAGTTGAAAGATTCGGAAAGTTTGATTCTGAAATCAACAAGAAAATTAGAGTCGTTGAGCAAACACTGGATAAATTCAGAGAAAAACTTATGATCGAAATCTATGGAAGCATAGAACCAAAGTCAGGTGAAAAACCGGAATCTCATGATACTTTGAAGAAAAATATACAGACAATTGAACAGAAATTAGGAAGGCTCGAAGTCAATTTTTCAAGGAAACTGAATATATATAAAATTGCAATAGGGTTTTCAGGGCTGACTATTGTTATACTTCTGGGAATGCTTCTTTTTTAATTTGGTACAGTCCATTGAATATTCCTTAGTACTTACCTTTAACTGAATTTACTTCGCCCACTTCTTTTAGGAAAGTGCCATCTTCGATAATATCAATTTTTAATGCTTCTATTAAAGCAGGATTAATATCTCTGATATTTGCAAATTGCCTGCCAGACTCTTCAGCAGCATCAAACAATACCGGGAGTTTGTTTCCATACCGGTACATTAATTCGAGTGCACCTGAATTTGGAATTGCCATAATTCCCGAGAACTTCTTATCGTACATAGCCGCAAGTTGGGCAAAATGAAACTCCATTTCTTCTAACCCATTGCTACTTCCGTCAATGCCTGCAATTACTGCTAAGTTTCCCTTGTGATCCCTGTTCATTTCATGTTCCTTACTATTTAATTCAAATTTAAATAAAGGTTCAAGCCTGTCAATGAAATTCCTTAATGGCTCGGGCATTTTCCCGGAAACAATTGGGAAAGAAAAAAGCCAGGTGTCGCAATCCTTCAATCCCGGATAAATCTTATTCATGTCATCGTCTTTACGGCACTTGCCGTTGGTTTCAAAAAGATAATCTCCGGTGCACCCTTCGCATGGTTCTATGTTCATGCTTTCAATATCGAAATGTGACAAGGTAATTCCATGCTTAGTAAGTTGCCGTACAAAGGTTTCGGTTATAGCTGTTACTAATTGTGTATTTGAATATTCTGAAATTAAAGCTGCTTTCATTTCTTTTTCTTTAGTTTTTTACTATTGAGTTATCATTAATTAAACTATTAGACGAAAAAAATCAAAAATTTAATGTTTTTTACTTACATTTTTTTCAGTTTGAAAAAAGCAATTAAAAGGCTTAATTTTACAGATTGTGTTTTGAATTAGCGGAGTTCAGGGTGAACATTCAGTCAAAATCGGATATTGAAAGAATAAACAAAATCAGGCAAAGTAAGATTTACAGTGAGTTATTGGATAAGGATACTACAGTTTTATTTGAAGATCCTCTTGAAAACGACATGGTCCTTAACATGGGCCCACAGCATCCTGCAACTCATGGTGTTCTGCGTGTAGTGCTCAGGCTGGATGGCGAAACTGTTATAAAATGTGTTCCCGAACTTGGGTATTTGCACCGAGGTTATGAAAAGTTAGCTGAGAATACTACATTCCACGAATTCATCCCTCATACAGACAGGCTCGATTACCTTGCACCGATGTCCAATAACGTCGCTATTGCACTTGCCATTGAAAATGCACTTGGAATAGAGGCTCCTCGAAGAGCAAAATGGATAAGAGTTCTGGTATCCGAAATGGCGAGGATTTCCTCGCATTTGATGGCAATGGGTTCTACATGTATGGATGTCGGCGCACTAACACTTTTACTTTGGACATTTGTCGAAAGGGAAAAGCTCTACGATTTATTTGAAGAAATATGCGGTGCCAGGTTCACAACCAGCTATACAAGAATAGGTGGCGTTTCAAATGACATAAACCCTGAAACTCTTGCGAAAATTAAGAAATGGGCAGATGAATTCCCTAAAGAATTGAATTATTTCAAGAAACTTGTTCACCGAAACAGGATTTTTGTTGACCGTATGGCAGGCGTAGGGCATATTTCAGAAGAAAAGGCAATTGCGCTTGGCCTTACCGGACCTACCTTACGAGGTTCGGGAGTTGAGAGAGACCTTCGCAGAGATATGCCATATTTGGTATATGATGAACTTGACTTCAATGTTGTTACGCACTCTGAGGGCGATACCTGGGCACGCTATATGGTAAGAATTGACGAAATGACAGAAAGCCTCAAGATAGTATTTCAAATTCTTGATAAAATGCCACAAGGCGAGATAATGCTTAATCGCCCTGAAATGGTTCTCCCCAAAAAGGCAGAAATTTATACGAAGATGGAAGAACTTATAAACGATTTCATGCTTATTAATTTTGGCGCTCAGCCTGAAAAGGGTGAAACCTATACTGCAATTGAATCTCCTAAAGGAGAATTAGGCTTTTTTATTGTCTCGGATGGAACCGGCCACCCATGGAAACTAAAAATCCGTTCTCCATCCGCATCCAATCTCCAGGGTCTTTCACACATGGCAGAGGGTTCTATGATTTCCGATATAGTTGCCATCATTGGTTCTGTTGACCCGATTATGGGCGAAGCAGACAAGTAAGTCATTTGTATTAAGTCGGGAGAAAAAATATCTTTTCTATGTGCCGTTCACGAACCGCACATACATAAATCATCACCAATTCCTGTTTTTTATCTTTCCTTTTCGTTCAAAAAGAAACATCCTGTATTGCGATTTTGGCTGGTATTGTGTATTTCGGGGTTCCCATTCGTACTTGACAATATTCGGGCCTATTAAATCAACAATTGCAACAAGCCTGTAATGTTTGTCAGCATATTCATTCAACCATTCAATAATATGCCGCTCCGATTCATTTTTCATCAGCCATGATGTGCTGATCTCCACGCTTAAAAGATATCTGGGCTTAGACTCTTCAATTTCTTCTATCATTTCCTTTTGCATTGTTAAAGCATAATCATGAATCTCTACCATGTTATAAGTGTATATATAGCCCGTAGCAGATCTTAGCCCTGTATAGAAAAACAATTCAGGCTCTGAGCCCAATACGGCAATCTCATCCCCCGGTTCTGAATTAAGCTTAATATATTCGGCAATCGGAATTATTTCAACAAAGGGATTTGCGCTGTAAACATCTTTGCTGATCTTGTTTTCATCAGTTTCGAAATAATAATCTTTCTGGGCAATTATTCCTCCAAACAGGATAAATCCAGTTAAAAGAAACGCGACAAAGTCAATATTTTTAGCAGATTTCCTGAATTTTTCCCTGATATATTCAAAGCAATAAACATAGAGCACTCCAATTGCAGGAAGCAATACAATAAAATAATGCTGTCTGAAATACAAGCCAGGTATTACATTCATTAAGGAAAAGAAAACAAACAAGATTAAGAGCCATTTTTTTCTATTATTAGTGTCGCTAATAAATAGAAGCAATAAACCCGGAATTGCAAGTATCCAAAGCAGCAGATTGGATTTTGTCACTTTTCCAATACCGAATGTCAGGTTGTCGAACCCAGATGATAACGATAAAGCAGAGCCATATTCTGATAAATAAGTATATGTCCAGAACCAAAATTTGTCGAATACACCGCTTAATGACATAATAAGCAGCATCAATAAGAATGGGATTGCAACTGATATTGTAAAAATGCCGGAGTTAATTATTATACTTTTAGCGCCCTTGTCCATTGAATAAATAATGCATAGCGCAAATCCGAATATGACAAAGAATATCCCGGATTGTTTCATTATTAATGACAGGCCAAATGAGATCCCCCCAAGAACCAGGAAAAGAAACGATTTGTCTGCGAATGAACGTAACAGCAGATAGAACCCAAGCATTGAGAAGAACAACACAAAATGTGTGGCATGTGCGGCAAAACCCATTACATAACCTGATGCCGACAATGCTCCGTAAACAGCCCCAATTACAAGGGCATAGCTGTCTCTGAAAATCCTTCGGAAAGATAAATAGATTAGAACTATAGTGGCAATATTCATCAATGCAAGGCCCAAATGAATGCCAAATGTTGACTGCCCAAATAGCGTAATGAATACTGCATACATCGTATGTGTGCCAGGATACTTCATATTGTATGCTTCGGTATATGGGGGGATACCATCGAGCATAAGCTGTGCAAAGTATCCGTATTCCCCCTCATCGCGTTCGAGCGGTATATCAAGGAGATTTATTCTAAGGATAAATGTCATGATACTGATGACAATCAGCCATATCAAAGCGGAATTGAACTTTTTTTTTGATTTCGGAGCCATTTATTATCTGCGGGTAATTTTGAATATGGGAAATTTAATTGAAATACCTGTCATACCAAAGATTTAATGTTAGTAGCGAGAATAATTCAGTATTGCGGTTCCACTTCCCACTTTTGTGTTCATCAAGCAACTTATTGATGTATATTTTATTGAAATACCCTTTTTGTGACAAGCCCTTGTTAAGCAGTGAATCCCGGGCAAAATCATACCACTCATTTCTGAACCACTCAGCTACAGGTGCAGCAAAACCCATTTTTTTTCGATAAATAATATCGTCAGGCAGAATACCTTCTACTGCCTTTTTAAGCAAAATTTTTGTTTCTTTCCTGTTAGGGACTTTGTGTCCCGGTTTGATTTTCATGCTGAATTCTACAATCCTGTGGTCAAGAAATGGTACACGTGCTTCAATGCTGTGTGCCATTGTTACTTTATCAACCCTCATTAGCAAGCTTTCTGCAAGTCTTTGAGTCAACTCTGTATAAAGCATTCTTTGAAGGTAATCGGCCTTTGGGTTCAGAGAGAGAGCTTCTCTATGTAGTGAATTACCGTAGCGGGAAGGGATATGGTTTAGATTTTCAAAATCAGGCTCAAGCAGTTTACCCTGGTGGTAAGGGGAAATAACAGGCACTCCACTCCAGTAAAGCTCTTCATCGTATACCGCCCGACGCATATATTCATTCATAAGCGGCTGGTTTGCTAAGCTCAGAAATGGCTCTGACAATGCATAGAACAACTTCTTAACAGGAAAAGGCAAGCACCTGAATCTTGAATAAAAATCCTTATGAAAATTGAAATCCCGAAGCATCCATTTGTACCCTGCGAATTGCTCATCGCTGCCTTCACCAACCTGGATGACAATAGTACCGGATTCCCTTGTTAATTTGCTCAAATAGTATAATGGCATGCAAACAGGATCTGCATTTGGCTCGTCCACGTGCCATACAAGTTTATCAAGTATTTCAAAGCAATCCTTACTGTCAATCAGTATCTCATGGTGGTTCGTTTTGAAAAGAGAAGAAATTTTACTGGCATATTCCAGTTCATTGTATTTCTCCAATTCCCTGAAACCAACAGTAAAAGTATCCACCGGCCTGTCCATCAATTCGCTCATCAGGGCTACATTAAGGCTGGAATCTATTCCTCCGCTTAAAAAAACACCGAATGGTACATCCGACATCATTCGGTCGCTTATTGATTGCCTCAGAAGCGAAATAAGTTCACTTTGCAATTCTTCATTGTCTTTATTGTGATATTCCAAACCGTTTGCAAATGGATGCCAAAACCTCTCCAGTTTTATTTCGCCACTTTTCCATGTAAGGTTATGCCCGGCAGGGATTTTTCTGATATCCTCAAATAATGTTTCCCTGTTCGATGACATCCCAAAGTTGAGATAGTTAGGTAATTCTCTGAGATTTAATTCCTTGTTTACCTGGGTGTATTGAAGTATGGTTTTAATTTCTGAACCAAAAACGAATTGTCCACCTTTGCTAAAAAAATAGAATGGTTTTATTCCAATCCTGTCTCTTGAGCAGAAAAGCTTTTTCTCGAAATCATCCCAAATTGCAAATGCCCACATACCATAGAGCATCTTTGTTATTTCGGGGCCCCATTCTGCGAATCCGTATAATATTGTTTCAGTATCAGTACCAGACTTGTATTGATAGCCTCGTTCTTTTAGATTTGCCCTAATCTTCGAGTGGTTATATATCTCGCCGTTGAAGACTATTGTGTATCTCCCGTCAGAAGTACTCATAGGCTGATTGCCGGCTTCGGAGAGGTCAATTATTGCAAGCCTTCGAAAAGCAAGGCCGCATTCATGGTTAGGAGAAATAAAGTATCCATCAGAATCAGGGCCGCGATGGATAATAACATCAGCCATACGATTGAGCAGTCCGCTTCCAATTGATGAATTGCTTTTTGTATCAACTATTCCACATATTCCACACATATTATTTCTTATATACTAAGGATGCGTTTAGTATCAGGTCGCGCATTTCCTTAACAGCATTGAATATACCGGTAAATACGGAACGGGAAATAATTGAGTGGCCAATACTTAGCTCGTCAATTTCTTTAATTGAGCAAATCAGCTGAGTATTGTTGTAATTAAGTCCATGACCTGCTGCAACCCACAACCCAATACTTTTTGCATACTTTGCAGCTGAAATAATTCTTTCAAATTCAGTGAATTGAGCTTTGTTCTTCAAGTTAGAGTATGTTCCTGTATGAATTTCAATCATATCGGCCCCTGCTTTCTTTGAAGCATCAATCTGAGCCTTGACAGGTTCAATAAATAAGCTGACTATAATACCGTTTTCATGCATTCTATCTGAAAGGGAACTTATTGACACGACATTTGAAACAACATCAAGCCCTCCTTCTGTTGTAAGTTCTTGCCTTTTTTCCGGAACTATTGTGACCATATCAGGCAGCGTTTCAAGTGCAATTTTTATAATTTCTTCATTATTTGCCATTTCAAGGTCCAGCTTACTCGAAACAGTATCCCTGATAATCCTCAGATCCCTGTCGTTTATGTGCCGCCTGTCCTCCCTTAAATGGCAGACAATCCCGGAGGCGCCTGCAAGTTCTGCAGCAGCAGCAGCTGCTACAGGATCAGGTTCGAGCCCCCCCCTTGCCTGTCTTACAGTTGCTACATGGTCAATATTAACATTCAACGTAATCATTTCTTCTCCAATTAACAGAGTCAAAAATAACAAAGTAAATTAATTCAAATCTATCTGATTGTTGATTTATATTAAAAATTCAGTTAAAATTTAATAAATACATCAATAATTTATAAATTGCAAAATTCGTTTTTTTAGAAACGGGGTTGACCTGACAATGCATTACACAATGCAAATAACGCAGAGATTAAAAAAATTAATCCGCTCTTTACATCAAAAGCAGTTTCGTGACCAAAACGATTTGTTTGTGGCAGAAGGTGCCAGGCTTACAGGAGAATTACTTAGAAGTGATTTTATCCCCGAGCTGATAGTTATCAAAGACTCTCCATCATCAGATGTTCTTGATGTAGTTGATAGATTTGCAGACAAAGGAGTACCAGTTTACACAGCGCCAAAGCATCAATTCGACCAGATGTGCGATACAAAAACCCCCCAGGGCGTTCTTGCTGTCGTAAATAAAAAAGACCATGAAATTATCCCTGACGAGCCATTTATTGCCCTTGATGGCATTTCAGACCCGGGAAATGTTGGAACTATAATCAGAACGACAGATTGGTTTGGTTTCAGACAGGTAATACTCGGCAGAGATTGCGCTGACCTATACAACCCGAAAGTTGTAAGATCCACAATGGGTTCTATTTTCAGGATGAAAATTGTCTCCAAGCCTGAGATGGCAGACTTTTTAAAAGGTAATTTTAAGAAGCACAAATTGTATGGCGCTGACCTCGGTGGCGACAAACCTTTAAAAAGCTGCAAGCCAAGGGGAAAATTCGGACTGGTTTTTGGTAGTGAAGCAAGTGGTATCAGCGATGAATTAATAAAGATGCTGGATCACAGATTTAAAATCGAGGGTACCGGCAGGTCGGAATCACTTAATGTTGCTGTTGCAGTAGGCATTACTCTATATCATTTCGGGGCTGATACAAAATAAAATAAATACGCAGAAAATTGCGTCGAAATTAATATATTAAAGTTTTTGCGATCTTTTTTGCAGACAGGGTTGGAGTAAATGGATTCGTTCGAGACAGTATTTAGATTATCGCTGATAGCAATTCTTAGTTATCTTGCAGGCGCCATTCCTACAGGTGTTCTTATCAGCAAGAAGTTTTTTGGTTTTGATATCAGGCTTAAAGGCAGTGGCAACATGGGCAGCACCAATGCTTTTCGCATTTTGGGCTGGAAATGGGGACTTGTGGTGCAAATACTTGATATTCTTAAAGGTGTTCTGGCCGTGGTTGTTGTTGCCGGAATAATTGGCATGAATGTTGTCATTCCAAATGAAACAATATTCGAAGATGCAACATTAATAAAAATCGGAGCAGGAATCTTTGCTGTTATCGGCCATATCTGGTCAGTTTTTGTAAACTTCAAAGGCGGCAAAGGTATCAATACAGCCGCAGGTATGCTCCTTGGTATAGCCCCGCTTGATGTTGGAATAGCGCTTGGCTTCTTCCTCATTGCTGTTCTTTTTTCAGGGTATATTTCATTAGGTTCCCTTGCGGGTGCTTTTGCCTTTCCTTCATCAATGTTTTTTAGGTACAATGTTTTGAACGATAATATTCCTGGCTACCAAACATTGATTTATTTTGGAATCGGCTTATTTGTATTGATTGTGTACACTCACCGAAGCAATATCAAACGACTGATAAAGGGAACTGAAAACAGGTTCTCGAAACTTTGGCTAATCAGGTGTCAGCACAAAAAAAGCGGTCAATAATTAAATGAAAATAGTAGTTATTGGTGCAGGAGGGTGGGGAACCACCCTTTCTATTGTATTAAGCCACAATGGCCACGATGTTACTTTGTGGACTCATGAGACTGCACTAATCGAAGAAATTAACTCAAGGCACACCAATGATTCTTATCTGAGCGGGATAAAAATACCGGAGAATATTCGTGCAACTGATGATCCTGAGTCGCCTGATGAAGCTGAATTAATTGTAAACGCTGTTCCAACTCAATTTATCCGTTCTCTTTATACTTCAAACAAATTTGATGTTTCAGGTAAGCCGTTGGTTAACTGTGCAAAGGGTATTGAGAGAAAAACAATTATGACAGGTTCCCGTATTTTTAATGATATAGCTGATGTTGATTCCAATAATTTCGCTGTGCTTACAGGCCCGAGCCATGCTGAAGAAGTTTCCAGAAACTTGCCTACAACTATTGTTGCAGGAACTGAAAACAACTCACTGGCCGAAAAGGTACAAGATATTTTCTCGACGCCTTACTTCAGGATTTACAGCTCTGAGGATGTTGCCGGTTGTGAAATTGGCGGATCTCTAAAAAACGTTATTGCAATTGCTGCCGGAATTATAGACGGCCTCGGGATGGGTGACAATACAAAGGCAGCCCTTATTACACGTGGACTTGCAGAAATCGCAAGGCTGGGAGTTGCTCATGGTGCTCAACACATGACTTTCTCCGGGCTTTCCGGCTTAGGAGATTTAATTGTTACTTGCAATAGCAGGCATTCAAGAAACAGGAGAGTTGGTGAAGAAATTGGCAAAGGCCATAGCTTGGACGATATTACCAGTAAAATGAAGATGATTGCAGAAGGTATTTTTACAACTGAAGCAGCTTACCAACTTGGCGAAAAACGAGGTGTAGAATTACCCATTATAGAAGAGATCTATAATATCCTTTTTGAAGGCTATCCCCCGAAAGATGCAATTCGCAATTTAATGAACCGTAGTTCAAAACGCGAATGGTGGTGGTAATCCGATGATACTTTTCAGAAAGTGATTCCAAATCAATTTTGGATTGACATCAGAAAATAATTTCTTTTATTACTTTTCTGCACATTGTCTCAATTTAATGTTGCTTATCCCATATCCCCTTATTAATCACTTCTACCCTGTATTTATTAATTAAATTTCATTATGTTTGTAGCTTAAATGTTTATTAAGCCTTTCAAGCGGAATTAGTATGCAAAAACGTGAAATGTGGGGTACGAGGATTGGGCTGATACTTGCAATGGCAGGTAATGCAGTCGGCCTCGGTAACTTTCTGAGATTTCCTGTCCAGGCTGCCCAAAATGGTGGCGGGGCATTTATGATACCATACTTTGTTGCTTTTATCCTTCTTGCCATACCAATGATGTGGGTTGAATGGACTATAGGCAGGCATGGGGGCAAGTATAAGCATGGCAGTCTCCCGGGAATGCTCGATGTTATGTGGAACAGTCCAGTTGCTAAATATCTCGGAGTTATAGGCCTTTTCATTTCAACAATAATAATGATCTATTACACTTACGTTGAATCCTGGACCCTTGGATTTAGTTTCTTTTCATTGATGCAGACTTATTTCGGGATGACGGATTTTGAGACAATGGGCGGCTTCCTTTCTTCCTATACCGGTGCAGGTGAGGGGTATTTCCCAAGCTTATTCTGGGCATATATTTTCCTGATAATAACAATGGCTTTGAATTTTTATATCCTGAGCCGCGGAATTAAGAAGGGTATTGAAGTTTTTGCTAAAATAGCTATGCCATTACTTCTTTTATTTGGTGTTTTTCTTGCTATCTGGACCTTAACTATTGGCACTCCTAATCCTGTACATCCTGACTGGAGTGTTCATGTTGGCTTTGCTTTTATATGGAACCCGGATTTCGACCAGCTAAGCAACGCCAAAATCTGGCTTGCGGCTGCCGGCCAGATATTTTTCACGCTAAGCGTTGGAATGGGTACACTCCAGGCATATGCAAGCTACCTGAGGGAAAGGGATGACATCGCTTTGAGCGGCCTTGCGACAGCTTCACTTAATGAATTTACTGAAGTAGTGCTTGGAGGTACAATTGCAATCCCGATTGCGGTGGCATTCTTTGGGTTAGTCCAGACAGAGGCTATAGCCGCAGGAGGCTCTTTCAACCTTGGATTTGTTTCTATGCCGATTATTTTCCAGCAGATCCCGATGGGACAATACCTTGGTTTTGTTTGGTTTTTCCTTCTGTTTTTTGCAGGAGTTACTTCTTCTGTTGCAATGGCGCAACCACTGATTTCATTTTTGAAAGAGCAGTTCAATTTCTCTCATAAAAATGCAACCTTTGCAATCGGCGCTTTCATTTTTATATGTGTTCAATTCGTGGTCTTTTACCACGAATATGGCTTTATGGATGAAATGGACTATTGGGCAGGAACATTCCTCCTTGTTGTAGTAGCGCTTGTAGAAGTAGTAATATTTGCCTGGATATTCGGCGCTAAAAAAGGCCTTGACGAGCTTAACAAAGGAGGAGACATTAAAGTTCCAAAAGTGTTTATTTTTGTTGTTAAATATATTACACCGACTTACCTGATTTTATTGCTTATAGGATGGACAATCCAGGGTGTGCATTTCAGTAACTTCCTTGAAGACAGTCTGGGAATTTCTATGCCGGACTTTATGCGAGAGCCGGGTGGTGCATTAGACCAACTTCTACTTTACGGGGTTGCTGACGAAGCAATCCCTTACCGATGGGCTTCCCGTGGACTTATGGTTTTGATATTTATTGGCCTTTTAATACTGGTAAAAATTGCCTGGGACAGGAATAAACCCAAAAACGAACATTTCAACTCACAGGAGGATTAAATGGGACATGAGCTTACAACCGGAGGATGGGTTTTAGTTGCCATGGGATGGGGGGGGACAATAACATTGGTCATTTATTGCATGAGCAAAGTGTTTGGTAACAAGAACCAATTGAATGATGATTGATTTTTTTTGAGACGTTTTTGCTATTCATGTGTCATTATAATTGTAGCACCTTACATATAAATCGAACCTTCCGGAAGGTTGATGTTTTAGGAAGACTTTGATCCAAAACAATCCTTTTTCTCCCGCTGATTTTGGATTAATTTTGTAGTTTTACCAGATTGGTTTAGTGTATTTTTATTAAATGCGGGAGCAGTTATGTACAGCAAAATACGTGAATACCTTAGTAAAGAATTAGAGAACCTCCACAAATCAAACCTCTACAAACACGAAAGAATAATTGAAAGCCCACAGTCTGCAGAAATCACCGTAGGCGGGCAAAAAGTATTAAACTTCTGCGCTAATAATTACCTGGGGTTATCTTCACATCCTGATTTAATAAATGCAGCACATGAGCAAATAGACAAGCGTGGTTTCGGGCTTTCATCTGTCCGTTTCATTTGTGGAACTCAGGATATTCATAAAGAACTCGAAAAAAAAGTAAGTCAATTTCTCGGTATGGAAGAGACAATCCTATTTAGCTCCTGCTTTGATGCTAACGGAGCAGTATTCGAACCTCTCCTCGGACCTGAAGATGCTATTATCACTGATTCTCTTAACCACGCATCAATAATTGATGGTATCCGCCTTTGCAAAGCGCAGCGCTGGATATATAATCACGGTAATTTTGAAGACATTGAAGAAACCGATCCCTCAACCGGAAAAACACTTAAAGGACTTGAAAGATGCCTGAAAGAAGCTAACGAAAAGGGATGCAGGTTCAAGATAATTGCTACCGATGGCGTTTTTTCTATGGATGGTGATATAGCAAAACTGCCCCAAATTGTCGAACTCGCAGAAAAACATGATGCTTTAGTAATGGTTGATGATAGCCATGCAACGGGGTTCATGGGCAAAACAGGGCGCGGCACGCACGAATACCACAATGTAATGGATAAAATAGATATCATTACGACTACATTTGGTAAAGCATTAGGCGGGGCTTCCGGTGGGTGTATTTCCGGCAAAAAAGAAATTATTGACTGGATGAGAAATAAGGCAAGGCCCTATTTATTTTCGAACACAGTAGCACCTGCTGTTGTCGGAGCTACATTAAAATGCCTTGACCTGCTGATGGCATCTACCTATTTGCGAGATAAACTTGAACAAAACACAATTAAATTCCGCAAAGAGATGACAAACGCCGGATTTGACATCATCCCGGGTGACCATCCAATCGTGCCTATCATGTTTGGTAAATACGAGAATTGTTCTGCATTAGCAGTTGAGTTTGCAAACAAGATGCTTGAAGAAGGAATATATGTAATTGCATTTTCATTTCCTGTAGTACCAAGGGGGAAAGACCGTATCAGGGTACAAATTTCTGCAGGTCATGATGATGAACATATTAATAAAGCAATAAGTGCTTTTATCAAGGTTGGGAAACAACTCAATATGATAATTTAATGGAATGGTTTTATAATCTTAACCCGGTCTTGCAAGCACTTATAGCGACACTATTCACATGGTTTGTTACTGCGCTTGGAGCATCACTGGTGTTCTTCTTCAAAACCATTGACCGGAAAATTCTTGACGGAATGCTTGGCTTTGCTGCAGGTGTGATGATAGCGGCTAGTTTTTGGTCACTCCTTAATCCTGCAATAGATATGTCAGAAGCACTTGGCTACGAACCCTGGTTTCCTCCATTGGTCGGATTTTTACTTGGTGGAGCTTTTTTGTGGGGAATTGATAAAGTATTGCCCCATCTTCATCTCGGATTTCCCCGTTCTGAAGCAGAGGGAATTAAAACTAGCTGGCAAAGAAGTGTATTGCTTGTCCTTGCAATAACATTGCACAATATACCTGAGGGACTGGCAGTCGGTGTGGCTTTTGGTGCGCTGGCTACAGATTTGCCATCTGCATCCCTTGCTGGAGCGATTGCTTTGGCAATTGGAATCGGAATACAAAATTTTCCGGAAGGGACAGCTGTATCCGTTCCCTTAAGAAGAGAAGGCTTCAGCAGATTCAAAGCATTCATGTATGGGCAGGCTTCCGGAATTGTAGAACCAATAGCCGGTGTTTTAGGTGCTCTTGCTGTGATTACTGTGCAGCCTATTTTGCCTTTTGCTCTTGCATTCGCAGCCGGGGCTATGATATATGTAGTAGTTGAAGAATTAATACCTGAATCCCAGCTCGAAAAGAATACGGATACTGCAACTGTTGGTGCTATGCTGGGGTTTGCTGTTATGATGACTTTGGATGTTGCATTAGGTTGAAATAGAGGAAACATAGGATATGGAAACGAAAAAAATCAAAAAAATCCTTGTGACAGGAGCATTAGGCCAGATAGGCACTGAAATTACTCTTGCTTTAAGAAGAAATTACGGTGGAGAAAATGTTGTTGCTTCAGATATTCGGGTTAATCCGACTGAAGAGATTGAAGGTACAGGGCCATTTGCCGTGATTGATGTAACAAAACCTGAATCTATAAGGCAAACAATCATTAAATATGATATCGATACTGTATTCCATATGGCAGCGATACTTTCCGGTATTGGCGAGAAAGATCCTCACCTGTGCTGGAATGTAAATATGAATGGCACAATTAATATGCTGGACCTGGGTGTAAAATTTGGACTGAACAGAATAATTATTCCAAGCTCCATGGCAGTCTGGGGCGAGGGTGTACCAAAAGAAAACGTTCCACAGGACAGTGTATTAAAACCAACTTCTATGTACGGTGTAACAAAGGTAGCAGGTGAACGGCTTTGTGATTACTATGTATTGAAGTATGGCCTGGACTGCCGTGGATTGAGATACCCGGGTATTATTTCCAATGTCACCTTGCCGGGCGGTGGTACAACAGACTATGCTGTGGAAATTTTCTATGCAGCTATTAAAAAAGGTGAATACACTTGCTTTTTAAGAGATGATACAATGCTACCAATGATGTATATGCCGGATTGCATTAAAGCTACTATTGACCTCGCAGAAGCTGATTTTGCTAACTTGAAGCATCATAGCGACTTCAATGTGGCGGCATTTAGTTTTACACCGGCAATTTTGGCTGACGAAATAAGGAGACATATACCAGGATTTAAAATTAATTATGAACCTGATTACCGGCAGCCAATAGCAGATTCATGGCCGCATACAATCGATGATTCAAGCGCCCGCGAAGAATGGGGCTGGAGTCCCGGATTTGATATAAGCGCAATGACAAAAGACATGATTGAATCTTTAAGTGAAAGGAATAAAAAAGGCCTGATTTGATGAAATGGTTCATTACCATATTATTTATTTCCGGTTATTCAACTGCTTTTCAATTATTTTCAATATTTGGTTATGGATTCACAGCCTATGACTTTTTTATTTGCATCCTGATTCTAATCATAGGATTCAAGTTCATTTGGAGCGGATATGAGTTAAATATCCCGAAAAACGCCTTTATTTACTTTTTTTTCATTTTCGGTTTATCTGTGTTAGTCTCGGGGTTGAGATTTTTTGAATCCAATAATACCGATTTTATTTTCCAGTATATTAAAACAGCCTCTCACCTATACCTGTATATGCTTTTTTGTTTAATATGCTTTGTTATACCTGTAAAATCTGACACCTGGGATAACATAATAAAAGTATTCCTTGCTATTTCATTACTAGTTAATATATTTGCTATTTATCAGATTTTTGCCCGTGCTTTTAACCTCCCTCTAGCCTGGTTAAATTATAACAATATTAGCCTGATTGGAAGAGGTTTTATGGAAGATATTGATGAGTTCAGCCAATTAAGCCTTAAATTCGGAAATTTTTTCAGGGCAACTTCATTTTTTTCTGAACCCTCCTCTCTTGCTCAGTATAACTTATTTGTACTCGTTTTTACACTTATACCTTTTGTTCAAAAAGAGAGCCCTTTCTTTAAGAACAAGACACTTACACTTTCTATATTTATTACAGCATTAATTACTTTAATGCTAACTTATTCACTTACAGGTTTTCTTGGATTAGTACTATTATTGTCAGCTGTTTTTTTACTTGAAAAAGTCAAAAGAATCAAAGCATTGGTGATTACTTTAATTTCTTCTATTATCGTTTTGCTGGTTGCTGACTCATATTTACAACAATACACTGAAATTTCAGTTTTAGAGCTTTTCTCAAACAGAATAACCGGCGTATTTGATATTATGAGTGGTGAGGAGAAACACCTTGCGGGAGAATCTTTTACAATCCGGCGGGACAATGTTTCTGCTACGATGGAAGTCTGGACAAAATTTCCATTATATGGATGTGGCTTAGGATTACTCTATACTATACCGGGCTATGAATTTTTATTTAGTGATACCTCAATAAGTTCGTTATTTGCAGAAACCGGGTTATTTGGCTCTACAGCATTCATTTTATTCTTTGCTGTACTGTTTGTAATTACATTTGAATATCTTAGAAAGCACCAATTTATCAATGGCCTTACAGATTCCGAAAGAAGGTTAATCAGGCTTACATTCTATTTAATGATACTTCTTTTTGAATTCAATTTTATTTCCGGAAATCTTTATGTTAATTTTCTTACATGGAATCACCTGGCTCTCATTTTGTCAATGATTGCAGTATTGCATGTGAAAAAAGGAGAATACTACATTTTTAAATTCAATCAAAGGCCTCTTAAACAATATTTTTCAATTGGTTCCGGCTCAATTAACCAATTAAAAGGTTCGGATGCCTGAATGTAGGATATGTAATTCGAGTAATGCGATTTTAATTAATTATAATAAGCATCAAATTATAAAATGTGATGATTGCAAAGTCATTTTCAATGCTGTTTTTCCACAGAAATCTGAGTTAGATTCATATTACTCTGAAGAATACAATTATTCAGGCTCTGAAATAATCGAAACAGAGTTTAGGAGAGTCTCAAGAATACCGGAGCAAATTGAATTAATATCAACTATTAATAAAATTAAAAAAACACCCGCTAAAATGCTTGATATCGGTTGTGACAAAGGTTTTTTTCTTGACGAAGCCAGACGTTTTGGTTATGATGTTGCCGGTATCGAGCCCTCAAAGACTGGTAAGAAGTATTCCATGAATAACGGGATTCAGATTTTTGACAGTATTAATGAAATAAATTCAAAAGTTGACATTGTAACACTCTTTCACGTATTAGAGCATTTCGAAAATCCTGTTAAAGAACTAAATAAAATCAAGAATATAATTTCTGAAGATGGCATTATTATAATTAGAGTCCCCGATTTTGGATCATTTTACTCCAGGTTATTAAAATCCAGGTGGATTTGGTTTCAACCTGAAAATCACTTATTTCATTTTACTGAAATATCCTTAAAAAATATACTTGAAATTTCAGGTTTCTCTATTGTTGAATTAAGAAAGAGAAAGCCGAATAATATGCTGACAAAAAGATCCTACAGATTAACCGGTACAATGTTTAGCGGATTATTCGATATGTCATTAACAATGAGAAAAAGAATCGCCCGGATTTATGAAGATATTACCGGAAGTGAGTTGTTTGCAGTCGCAAGGCCTGGTTAATTTTCAGATTTATAAAAGTAGCCATCCTTAAATGCTTTTAGTGTAATTCTTCTTTCTTCTCTATTTTTAGCATCTCTTAACCAACTTATTAAATAAACAATTGGCCTGATTATCCTAACTAATAAATCTGTATGCAAAACATCAATTGCTATAATATTTCTGAAAGCGTAGTATGTCTTCCAGGAATAGACACCATATGGAGGGCCTTCATACGCCCTGTCTGACTTTGCGTTCCTTACAATGTAAGGTTGAAATCCGTTTTTTTGGGCTCTAATGAAATACTCAGTATCGTCAGCAAAAATAAAGAATTTTTTCTCAGGTAATCCGGTCTTTTCAATTAGTGACCTATGAAATAAAGGCCCCTCAAAAGTAAGCCCAGTGGCCGAAATTAATTCTGAATCCAGGTCTTCTGGTGAAATAATTTTCACCCATAAACCTTTAAATGGATTCGTTAAATTAAATACAAGGGTGTCATTATAAAAAACACTTCCATCGGGATTATGCCTTAATGGTGCATGAATTCTATTTTCGTTGATACCATTAACCAGGTTTTCAAGGCAATCAGGTCTGTGAAATACATCATCGTCCATAGCCCAAATCCACTCTGCACCTCTTTCAAAAGCAGCATTAAATCCTGTGAATTGCCCACCTGAACTTCCGGTATTTGCCTGGTTGATTATACTAATACCATCCTGTTCATTTAGCCACTCCTCTGTCCCGTCAGAACTATCATTGTTTACAATAATGATACCACTAACAGGGTAAGTTTGTTTTTTTACAGAACTGATTACTCTTTTAAGTAATTCCAGCCTGTTATGTGTTACAATTACAGCAGTTATATTCTTATTCATTAGTTTTAACCAGGAAGCTGTCTGATTGATTGCTTTCAAGAATATCGTTATAGAAGCATAATAATCCCTCCCTATGTGAAGGTAGTATTAATTTATCAAGGCATAAATCCAGGCTCAACCACTCGTAAGCAACATGCTCTTTAGATATCCTGACTTCAGAATCCTTTTCGACCTGCACTCCAAAAACAGGCGATGAGTTAATATTATCTCTTTCTGCATCAAAAAACATCGTAACAAAAGGAACAGTCCACAAATTCATAGGAACCAAAGAAGTTTCTTCAAGCAATTCCCTTTTAGCAGTAAGAATTGATTTTTCTCCTTTTTCAATAGTTCCAGTAATTGCCTGCCAGATGCCCGGGTAAAGCTTAGTGTTTGCATTACGCTTTAGAATGAGGAATTCCCAATCATTTACCTCAATTTTAAACCTGGCAACATGAACCTGGACGTATTTTGATTCAAAATCCGGCATTATAACCCATGTTTTAATTAATATACTTATTTAAGAAAGCCAGTAGATTTACAGAATCTACTCCCCAATTGTATTTATACTCATAAGCTTTTTGGGCGTTCAGTGACAAACACTTGTAATCAGAATTAAGAATTTCGGAAATCCCATTATTGATTCCTTCCGTTGTACTGCAATCAGCAACGACACCTGCGCGGGTTTCATTAATAATCCTTATAAGTGGATTTGCCCCGGAAACGATAACCGGCTTTCCAAGAGCAAAATAATCGAATATTTTATTGTGGATAGTAAAGTTGTTAAACTCATTTACAGGATATGGAAGAATACCTATATCGAAACTATTCACAATGTCATAAGTTGAATTAATCCCATAAGCGCCCGTAAATTCAACATTGTTAACACCACCTTCTTGTGCAATTTGCTCTAATTCATTTAAACATTCTCCGGTACCCGCTATTTTAAATTCTACTTTATCTAATTCATCTTTAAACTCCACTGCAGCATGAATCAATAATGAAATATCTTTTTCTTTTGATAGATAGCCATGGTGGCCTATTACTATATTGCCCACTTCTTTTTTACCAACCGATTCAGCCAATATAGCATTTAAAGGAGTGTTGTGAACAACTGTGCAATTTGCCGGATTGTATTTGTATTCTTCTTCCAGCCTGCCGATTTGTTCCTCGCAAACTGTAATTATGCCATACATAAGAGAAACTGCTCTTTTCTCAACCCAATCTGGTATTTTTAAAGTATTAAACAAGAACCTGTAATACCATTTATCAGAATATTTTTTCCAAAGTTTCATAGCTGCCGGGTAGTTTTCAGCCATGTCCATAACAACAGGGATATTATATTTCTTACCGATTTCGCCAGCTTCCTCTGCGAGCAAAATATCGCGTGGTATAAGTAAATCCGCTTTTGTTTTCCTGGCTAAATAATCCAATGAGTTTCTCCAGACAGGGTTAAAAGGAAACGGCAGGGAATAAAATGATGGGCGGTTAATACCAACCCTGTGGATATGAATTCCATCAATTACTTCCTCTTCGAGTGTTTCTCCACCCCAGCGAGCAAGTATGTGTACGTTGTGGCCGGCCTCGGAGAGTGAGGTGCATATTTTCTCAACCCTTACATCCCAAGGATAAGGGCCCTTCCAGATATAAATTATATTCTTTGGTGAAGCCAACCTAAAAGATGTACTTTATTGTAATAAAGCCCAATATAAGCAGAACAATAAACGCTAATGATAGTTTATCGAAGTATTTATCAATATAGTTCTTTACTGAAGGGCCAAAGAAATAAATTAAACCAGCAACAAGGAAGAACCTTGCTGAACGGCCAAATGAGGAGATGAGAATGAATGGAATCAAGTCCATTTGGGTTGCCCCGGCAGCGATGGTTGATATTTTATATGGGATAGGAGTAAATGAAGCTCCGGCTAAGAACATAAAACCTACTTCCCCATTATACTTCTCAACTACCTTCGCCCAAACTTCATGTGCATTATAGAAATCAACGATTGAATTCCCGATTGTTTCCATAAAAAAGTAGCCGATTGTATATCCCAGGATCCCACCGAGTACAGAGCCAATACTGCACCAAAGGGCAGCTTTAAAGGATTTAGCAGGAATACCAACACCAATAGCAATCAATAATACATCAGGAGGAATTGGAAAAAAGGATGATTCTGCAAAAGCAGTAAGAAATAAAGCCCACATTGCGTAGGGTTTTTGAGCAAAACTTTCAATCCATTCTTTTAATTTTCTAAGCCATTCTATCAGGGTTTTCATTCTTTATTCCGACCACACTCCAAGTTTCATAAATTTCTCCCTTCTTTTGTCAACTAATTCATCGGGAGGGATATTGCAAATTGAGTCCAGCTCCTCTGCGATTACCTTCTTCATAATTCCGAACATTTCATTAGGTTTGCGGTGAGCACCTCCAACAGGTTCTTCTACGATCCTGTCAATAATATCAAAATCTATCAAATCGTGAGCAGTCAATTTCAGTGCTTCAGCAGCCTGTTCCTTGAAGTCCCAGCTACGCCATAAAATACTTGAACAGGATTCAGGAGAAATAACTGAATACCAGGCGTTTTCGAGCATAATAACCCTGTCGCCGATACCTATACCCAGCGCACCTCCTGAAGCTCCTTCTCCAATAATCACAACCAGCATTGGTGTTTTAAGGCTACTCATTATAAATAAATTTGCCGCTATTGCTTCAGCCTGGCCACGTTCTTCAGCTTCCATGCCTGGGAAAGCACCGGGTGTATCCAAAAATGTAATGACAGGTTTATTATATTTTTCAGCAAGTTGAAATAAACGGCCTGCTTTCCTGTAACCATCAGGGTTAGGCATACCAAAATTTCGGTACAGATTTGATTTTGTATCCCTTCCTTTCTGATGGCCTACAACCATGACGGAACGCCCTTCAAAAGTAGCCATACCGCCAACAATTGCAGGGTCATCTTTAAATTTCCTGTCGCCATGGAGTTCAATAAAGTCTGTAAATAAGTGCCTGATATAATCCATGGTAATAGGCCTTTCTGGATGGCGGGCAATTTGAACACGCTGCCACCGGGTCAGGTTACTGAAAATATTTGCCCTGAGTGCTTCTGTTTTTTCTTCGAGTTCGTTTATCTGATCTACAATATCAAGTTGCTCGCTCAGAGTCTTCATTTCCTCGATTTTTTTCTCAAGCTCAATTATTGGTTTTTCGAATTCAAGTATGTAATTAGACGGCACTTTTTTTCCTGAATAAAAATTTCAACATAATTTCAATATCAAGGGATAGACTATAATTCCCGAGATAATACTCGTTAAGGTTTTTAATAGCTGAATTTGACAGCCTTTCCGGTCTGCCGGCATCAGCGAGGCTTGTTAAGCCTACTTTCGCAAATTTGGAAGCTGAATCATCAACAGGGTAGATCCCAATCATTGATAATTCACCTTTTAATACCTTAAGCAAGCTCAAAATTAATTCCTTTCTATCTGAAAACCTAAAAAATAGCAAAGGGAGGCCAATAGTCAAAAAGAAAAGAGAGAGTAAAATGTCGCTGAGTCTTTTAGCTATTTTGTACCGGGGCCTGTCAAGCTTTAGTTGAGGGATGTTTATCTCCTCGCCGGATATATCTTCAATTATTCTCGATACCTGCAGCTCGTCATATCCTTCTGCAATGTGAAAGCGAACGTTTTGCTTCGAAGAAAGAGAAATTTTCTCCAATAGTAAATTTCTGGGGATTGTCGAATCACAAATCACGACCTCTTTCAGGCTGTATTGCTTGATAATACGCCCTAGATACTCGAAGTCGCCAATGAGCGGATAATCCCTGTATGTGTTTGAGACCGGTCCGTTTGATATAATCCCGATAATTTCAGCGTTCCTTGATTCAGCTGTTTGCAGGGCAGAAATCATTTTATAAGTTGATTCCGACGTTCCTACAATAGCAATATTCCTGTCTTTGCCTTTCCCTCCAAATCTTTTGAACAATGTATGTATTGAACGGGTCAGGATAGCGCCTGTTGTTGTAATTCCAATTGTAAGAAGCAATACACCACGGCTGAATGCAAATTCTTTGAAGAAATAAGTAAGCGATGAAAGAAAAAAGAAGCTTGCCATTAAACCAAAAAAAGCCCTGATGGGGCTGTATCGCCTTTCAAAGTATTCGCCAACTGCTGTCATTGATACAAACATGACCATGCTAATTACAACAAAAACAATTGGATAGGCATAATCAGGGAAAGCAAAGTAGTCGTCAAAACGGATCTTTGTAGAGAAAATCAGAACAAAGTTTACCAATAATAAATCACTAATTATAAAAAAGGCTTCCAGTTTATATTTTATCAGGTAGGCTAATACTGAACGAAGAAAAATACCTGTTTTTAAAAGCACAGAGAAGAATGAAGATCGGCCGTAGTGCTTTTTAGAGAATATCTTCATTGCATCGTAGAAATGACGGACTTCATTTATAGAGCTTCTTTTGGTACTTTCGCCCTTGTAATGAATTATTGATGTTGTGTGCACATATGCTATTTTTTTTCCAAGTTCTTTGCAGCGATAGCAAAGGTCCAGGTCTTCCCCATACATAAAAAAATCCGTGTCAAACCCGTTGAGTTCAGTAAGAACTGATTTCCTGCAAAACATAAAAGCGCCGATAATAGCGTCTATATAATATGTTTCGTCTTCACTCCTGTATGTTTGGTTGTATCGGGCAAAGATTGGGGATTTGGGAAACAAAGTCTGTAAGCCGAAAAGTTTTGTAAAAGCAACCCAAGGAGAAGGGAATCCCCGCCTGCATGCAACCTGGAAAGAACCATCCTGGTTCAGTACTTTGCAACCTGCCATTCCGACTTCGGCATTCTTATCCATGTACTCTTTCATCACAACAAGAGTATCTTCCGACAAGATGGTATCGGGATTAAGTATAAGAGTGTATTTTCCGCTTGAAGCTTCAATTCCTATATTGTTAGCTCTTCCAAAACCGAGATTATCATTTAGTGAAATAAACTTTACACCCGGGAATCTTGGTTTTAGATATTCAACTGAGTTATCAACTGAATGGTTGTCAACAACAATTATTTCAACTTCCAAATTTTGGGACGCCTTTTCAATTGAACGAAGGCATTGATAGAGAAAATCTTTAACGTTGTAATTAACGATAACGACGGATATATCAGTATTGGGCATAAAGATGCCTATTTGTTTAAGGCATCACTGTGCCTGGTATTTATAAAACCGAGTTTTAGCTTCCAAACAAGAAAAATCGCTTCATAAATAATGCTTTTATTCATTTTGGATACACCACTACGGCGGTCGATAAATATGATGGGAATTTCTTTAATTCGTGCACCAAGCTTCCACATACGGTAGTTCATTTCAATCTGGAAGCCATAACCATTGGAATGAATGGATTTGAGGTCAATCCTCTTTAAAAACTCTGCTCTGAAACACTTATAACCACCCGTTGCATCATAGATGGGCATTCCCGTTATTATCCTTGTATATAGATTAGCGCCATAGCTCAAGATCAGTCTGCTCAGCGGCCAATTTACTACATTAACCCCTGTCTTGTACCGGGAACCAATTACAAGGTCGTTATTCTCAATTTCTTCCAGAAATGATGGCAAAACCGCGGGATCATGTGAGAAGTCAGCGTCCATTTCAAAAATATACTCAAATCCCCTTTCGAGGCAATACAGGAATCCTTCGCAATATGCAGTGCCTAATCCCATTTTGCAGGCTCTTTTTAACAAATGGACTCTTTCATCCCTGTTCATTAATTCTTCAACTAATTGTGCAGTATCATCAGGAGAATTGTCATCGACAACAAGTACGTGAATCCCGCTAACATGCTTAAATATTTCATCAATTATGCTAATAATGTTGTCTCGTTCGTTGTATGTTGGAATTACTACAATGGCTTTCATTTAATAACCTCAGGTTTGCCCGTGCCCGGTAAGAACGCAATATACTGTGCGAATTACTATCTCAACATCAAATTTTATTGACATGTTTTCAATATAATAAAAATCATCCTTAAGGCGATTTTCGATTTCTTCTTCATTCATCTCAAATGGTTGATATTTAACCTGCCACCACCCTGTAATTCCCGGCCTTACCTTCAATCTACGCTTGTAATAAGGGAAAATAGCGGTGTATTTTTCAACAATGTTTGGTTGCTCAGGCCTTGGGCCAACAATACTCATATCACCTTTGAAAACATTGATAAATTGAGGTATTTCGTCAAGGTGAGTCTTGCGGATAAATTTCCCAATTTTGGTTACACGGGGGTCATTGACTTTAGTCCACGCTAGGCCATTCTTATCAGAACCTGTGTACATTGAACGGAATTTGTACATTGTGAATAGCTTCTCGTTCTTACCGACTCTGAGTTGTTTAAAGATTGCTTTTCCTTTAGACTCGAGTTTAATAGAGATTGCCAGTAAAAACCATACAGGCGATCCAATAACCAAAACACTGGCGCTGAAGCAAATATCAAAGAGCCTTTTCAGTACTGCCTGCCAAGGCCTGAGCAATTGCGGGCTAATCTCAATCAAAGGAATACCATAAATATTATGAGTGCGGGACTGCCCTGTGAATATATGGTACAAATCAGGTTCTATCTTAATGGTAATATCTCTTTCTGCACAATAACTTACAATTTCCATTAGCATTTTCTGATTTGTTCCCATACAAAGGATTACTTCAAATGGTGTGTATTCGTCAATGATTTTTTTGAAATTATCAATAGTACCTATCACTTCATTCTCTGGCCCGCTATTCAAAGTAACAATCCCAAGTGCTTTAATTCCCCATTTAGGAGATTTCTTGATCATCGAGAAAATCCTTTTGGCTCTATTAAAACTTCCAATAATAATCGATGGAAAAGAAATGAAACCCGAAATCCTCAGCTTATATTGTATTTTTCTTGCGATAAACCGGGCAATGGTAATATTAATCGTCAAAGTGCCGAAGTAAACCAAAATCATCATCCTTTCGACACCCTCATAATAAATCACAAAAAAGAATGCTATGGCACAACCAATCAGCGTTGATTTTAACAATGTGAAGAATTCTTCGAATGGTGATTTTTCAAACCAGTTTTTGTAAAGTCCCGAAAAGAAGAAAATAGTAATCCAGAAGATGTTGAGAGCCACAGCAGGAAGGATAATCATCATTGTATCAGTTTCTGCAATCGGCCTGAAAAGCCCGGATTCAAAAACCAGGTAATACTGAATCAGGTAACTGCTTGTAATACCCGCAATATCAGCAAGTAATTGTAATAAAACCGGGGCAAATTTATTAACAAACCTGCTTGCAGTATGAACCTTCTTTGCCGGTATTTCAATGATTGAATCGATATGCTCAGCTTTAGTATTCATTATCCTTCAAAGCCTTCGCGGGTCCATTTTGCATTTTGCAAGCCTGATAATAATCTCAAATATCCTAAAAAGTAGGCAATATTCATACTTACAAAAAAGAGGGGTATCTTAAGCAAAGAGAATTTAAGCCCTGTTTTTTCCATAAAAAAACCTAAAAGAGCGCCCCCATAAAGCAAAACCTGAAACCAGAAAACAGTGTCGAAAAGGATTGTGTTTTGATTAATAAAAAAGGAGAACGCAATAATAAAAATTAAATATAATGGCAATGCCCAGCGCATCATTTTGTGCGACCAGAAAAATATACTGCTCCATCCTTTCCATGGAAGCAAAAGCTGCCAGTTATAAATACCTGCCCACACTGTCGCTGACAGTATCCTTATTTTTCTTTGGAATTCCTTTCCCAGGCTTTTATCCCTGCTTTCATATGCACATGTACTTTCATCAAAAATCGCTCTTTTGCCAATGTTTAACACTCTAAACAAACGGAAATTATCGTCAGCACACATGTTATTTGGCAATTGCATATCAAGTTCTGTTCTCAATGCATACATTGGTCCAATATTGTTACAAGTACCCCATATTCTAGATTCATATCTCCTAAGTAAAAGTTCATATTTCTGGTATATTTTTTCACCTTTACTTCCAGTATCCTCTTTTTTGGATTCAGGATACACCATTGGAATCAGAACCAGTCCAACATTATCATCGTAAAAATTTTCAATAATTTTCATAAAAGTATCTTTTTGCGGCCTGCAATCGCAATCCATATAAAATGTTAAAGGAGTATTTATATCGCTTGTAATTGCATTTAGTGTTTCATTTTTCCCACCTCTCGGCAGATCAAAAACACTAATATTGGGATATCTTTGCTGAAGGCTTTTTGCTAATTCAACGGTACTATCCGTAGAGCCGTCTGAACCAATTCTTACAAATATCTTTTCTGCCAGGTAATTTGACTGAAAAATTGATTCAATAGCTTCTGCGATATTTTCTTCTTCATTCCATGCTGCAATACAAACTGTGATTTCCGGTTGAACTGAACTTTCAACTTTGTGGATTTTATTGTGAAAAAATTTCGATAAAAAAAACAGAAGGACCGGGTAAACGAATAGTGTATATATCATTGAAAGCAGTGCTATTAGTATTATATACTCCGGAACTGTCATCAGAATTCACCGAACCTGACAAGGAGTATTACCTGGTTTTCAGGATTACCGTTTATAATCTTGTATTCATAACTGGCGATGATATTCCATTGCCTAAACACCTCTATTCCACCTTTTAATTTTACTGAGCTAATAGTTTCAAGGATGCCATCAAGAAATACAACCGTTGCAGGGTCTTCATATCTTTTAGCATACCTGGGGCTACCTCCGACATTTACAACAAGTGAATCGTTTTCGTTATAGATGTTGTCGCCATGCCTCGTAAATTGGAATGAAAGCTCCAGTGGATACCTGTCCCCCCACCACCATCGCAGCATTGCATTTATTCTGTCTGAATTTGGAAGGATATTTGAACCAAGTAAAACGCTGTCGTTTGTCATTGAATTCTGGTAATTAAAATGACTGAACGTATATGGTTCCACCCTCGTATATTCTATCCCGGCATCAAAATCTCCGGGCAATGCAGCAATCGCAGCAATGTTCCATGCAGTTTTATTGCTCCAGTCTCCTTCACTAATCGTAGAGAATTTAATATCATCAAGAAGGAAGGTACCTTTTAGCTGCAAGCCGTTAAAGGGCCTAATAGTAGCGTCCAGACCCATCATAGTATTATCACGGTCGTGGAGGGCATGTTCAAGGGATTTGAAGAAACTAAGTGGATTAATATATGCAAAATCTACCCCCCTTCCCGTATAAACAACATTCTCCCAAAATGCGATTTCACCCCATGAAGGTTTAATAGCAAACCTGTGCATAGCAATGTATTTTGAAGGTAATTCAGAATCGGCGCCTACATCTTGCAGGGTTATCGGTAGCGATAATAAACTGCCATGGATGAAACTGTATTCAAAAGTCTTAAACTTTGCTCCAAGGGAAACAGCATCAAAAGGTGGTGCGAGGTTATTAATAAATATCCTCTGGAACAATCCTGAACCTAATTGCCTTGTTTCTCTTCCTATAGAGGCATAGAACCAGTCCAGGTTGAATACAACATGGGACTCCGAAAAATCAATATCACTATTCAATCTTCGCAATTTAATGTTTTGCTGGTATTTCGGGTCGCGAAGAGCTAATTCCCTGTCCCCTGATAATACAGAACCATTTGTTGCCTGTAAGTAAAAACCCACGTTGTTGCCTATTGTACCAAATATCCTTGTTCCCAGGGTCCCAATAAAAACATCACCATTTGTACCATTTTCAAATTTCCTGTAATCGGCAGAGCCAAGAGGCTCAATATAGATTGAGGCAACAGAATCGCTTTGCCTGTATACAAATTTTTCTTTGTCTGAAAATAATTCACCGGGTATAGCCTGTAAGGAATCAGTAGCACTATATATTAAAACGGCATATTTATTACCGGAAATACCAAATTCACTTTCGTAGCTTTCAAGAATGTTCAATTCTGTTTTTGAAAGTACAGATGAAGACTTCCTGATCATCTTCAATGCATCAACAATTGCCATTCTTTGTAGTGGAAGTGAAGTTGTTGAGAAATGTGGAAGTAAACCTTTAGTCTCAGCCCTTTTCAAATATTCATAAACTGAATTACTAACAGGAACATGTTCCACTTGCGTAAAAAGGGGAATCGTAATTAGTAGTAATACTATGAAAATCCTTGCTATTATTACCTCGTGCTAATTGAAATAATAGTTAGAATAAGACCAACAATACCAGATAACGAGCCTACAAGACTGGTATAAAAACTGTATTTCTGAACATTAACATACTCTGGTATATCAGGTGGTCCCGGGATATAGATTTCGTCACCAGCATATACAAACACATCGTCATCTCCCTCAACCCAAGTTTTGTTTATCCCCCTGATAATTCTTGCTCGGGATTCTTCGGCAGCGCTGGCATACCCACCTGCTTTTTCAATATACCATTCCATATTCCTGCCCTCAGCGAACTCAACAAAACCGGGATTATTAACCATGCCAAAAACATAAACTTTTCCGGGATTAGATGGGACAATGATTACATCACCATCATAGAGTTTTGTCCTCGCAACCGGAGAATTTTCAGAGTAATTGCTCATATTCGCAGAAACAATGTAATCCTTCATTGTAATGCTCATATTAAAACGAGTAGTATCTTCGAGGATTAAATCACTGAGCCTGTAATATTCTTTGATTGGATTATCGGGATTAAATATTAATTCATCAGCACCGTGCCTTCTATAAATCTTAGCAAGAGGAAGGTAAGCATCCTGGGTAAACCCTCCGGCTTTGTCAATTAATTCCCTTAGCTGGGTATTTCCGGAAGAAACATGATAAACTCCGGGCTTCTGCACCTGACCGGAAATCGAAACAACACCAAAGTTTCCTGCAGTATTTATTGCTTTCTTTCCTACTAATATCATCGCCCCGGGACTTACTTCAATATCTTCACTTAATAAATTCAAATTTTGATCGCAACGAATCTTTCTGTCAATATTTTCGCTTCCGCTGACATATCTGATATTTTCTATGTCTGCAGTCTCTTTAAGACCATAAGCAAATTTGACAACCTCTGACAGTTTGTCCCCAAATTTATATGGAAGTACAACAGGTCTGTGTACTTCACCGCTAATAGATACAGTTTCGTATTCTGATTTATCAAATGGTACGTGAATTATGTCCCCCTGCGAAATATAGGGGTCTAGTTTATAGCTGTTTGTAACTCGCGATTTCTCAATATCTACATTATATGAACTACCATCATTCCTAAGTAATGTTATGTTCCGGGTAGCGTACTTTTTTTCGTAAGGAATTCCGCTTTCAGAGTAGATTACATCCTGGCGTTTCCTACGCTCTTCAATTTTAAATTGAGTTGAAGATTCTATAATTGATAATTGCTGGTTCATCAGGTAAGAATCAGCAACTTTTATTGCGGTTGATACCTTATATGATGCTGGGAGAGAATATGAACCCGGATTCTGTACATTCCCTTCGATCGTAACTAGGCATAGTCTGCTGTATTGGAGGGCAACTATTGCTTTTGCTTTTATATTTCTTGCTTTTAGGGTATCATTAATTTGTTGTTTGGCATCAGAAAGAGTATTGCCATTTAGATTAAATTCCAGTCCAAATTTTGGTAAAACAATAGTATTCGAAGGGCTAAGCATTACCAAATTATCGCTTAGCATTAATGGAAGTAACTGAATTGAAAGTACATCCCCGGGACCGACAATATAGTGTTCAGGGTCAACTGTATTTCCGACCGGATACTCCTGTTTCTGCATTATTTGGGATGACAGTGCCTGGCTTTTTGCCTGGTCTTTCATTAATTCCTCAGTCTCAAACAGGCCGCCTGTAACCTGTGCCCAGCTGCAAACAGTTGATAATAGAAATAGTGTTAATACTTTCATTTTAAAAAGTTAATTTGTTAAGTATAACATCTAAAATCCTTTCGGAGGCTTTACCATCCCATAATGGTGGGATTTTCCCCCTTTTAAGTTTACCTGATTTGAAAAGCATGTAATTTTCGAGAATGCTTTTGTAATCAGGGTTTACAAGAATATTAGTCCCAATTTCTATAGTAACAGGCCTTTCAGTTGAATCCCGAAGCGTGAAACATGGTATTCCAAGCACGGTAGTTTCTTCCTGTATTCCGCCTGAATCAGTCAATACAAAAGCTGATGATTTCATCAAAGAAACAAAATCAAGGTAACCTGCAGGTTCAATTGCATAAATATTACGATTCTGGTTGAAGGAGTCCATTAAACCATGAATTTCCAAGCTCTTAGCCGTTCTTGGATGCATTGGAAACACGATCTTATAATCATGGGCAATTACTTTAATGGCATTTATTAAATCACTCAATTTTTCCTTAGAATCCACATTGCTTGGCCTGTGTAAGGTGATAACAGAAAACTCTCCCCGGGCCAATCCTAAATCACTGACTATGGTATTGCTATGGAGTCGCTCCGAGGCATACAACAATGAATCAATCATCGTATTGCCCGTAAAGAAGATATTCTCAGGTGGAAATCCTTCATTTGTTAGATTTTTAATCGCACTTTCTTCTGTAATAAAGCAATAATCGCAAATCGAATCAGTAGCAATCCTATTTATCTCTTCCGGCATTTTCCTGTCGAAACTCCTTAATCCTCCTTCAACATGAGCAACTTTTATTCCCTTTTTCACTGCAGTCAGTGAGCAGGCTATTGTGGAATTTACATCACCAACAACGATTACCAATTCAGGCTGGAATTCATCTAATACTTTTTCAAATTCTACCATAATTTTTGCAGTCTGAACCGCATGAGAAGCCGAACCGGCATTCAAGAAGTAATCGGGATGTGGAATTTCCAATTCTTGAAGAAATGTGTCCGACATTTTTTTATCGTAGTGCTGGCCTGTATGTACAATTTTATGGACAGCCTTTTCCCGGTGCTTTTTAAACTCCCTCGCAATAGGCGCTACTTTCATAAAATTCGGCCTTGCGCCTACAACTGAAAGAATTTTAATCATTTGCCGTCCCCAAGCAGCACAATATTATCAGCTTTTATTTTTTTACAGGCATTGCGTGTGTCAATCACAACCTTGCTGTTAGCAACAATCATCTCAAAATCAAAAACGCTATGATCAGTTGTAATAACTGAAATATCATACTTTCTTAGTAACTCAGGTGTAAGACTTTCCTCTGAACTAAAAACAGAGCCGTTAATATTTATTTCAGGAATATATGGGTCATAATAGTCAATATTGGATATTCCTTCATTCTGCAAAAGCTCCACTACTTTTAGCGCCGGGGAATGCCTAAGGTCATCAACATCCCTTTTAAATGCCATCCCCAGTATTAATAGTTTCGCGTTTGTTGTGCTAACAGGTTGTGCGGCAATGTGCTTAATTACCATCTGTGTCACATAAAAAGGCATATCTTCATTTATTTCAGCGGCAAGAGTAATAAATTTTGTCACAAAATCATGTTCCCTTGCCATCCATGCCAGGTAATAAGGATCAATTAGAATACAATGCCCGCCAATACCCGGTCCGGGATAAAATGGCATAAATCCGAAAGGTTTTGTTGCTGCAGCATCTACTACTTCCCAGATATTCACGCCTATTCTGTCGCAGAGCCTGGCAAGTTCATTTACCAGGGCAATATTCACACTTCTGAATATATTCTCCAAAAGCTTCTCCATTTCAGCTATTTCAGGTGAAGTTACAGGCACTACCTTCGAAACCACAAGCTCGTGAACTAACTTGCCCACCCGTGTAGAAACCTCATTTAAACCACCAAGTACAATGGGAGTATTGGAGGTATTCCAAACCCTATTTCCCGGATCAATTCTTTCGGGTGAAAAAGCAAGAAGGAAATCCTCGCCTGCTTTTAAACCATTTTTCTCGAGTATTGGTTTGACATATTTGTTAGTTGTACCCGGAAAAGTGGTGCTTTTCAGGACAACTAACTGGTCTTGCTTTAAGTATTTGGCAACTTCTTCAGCTGCACTAATAATAAATGTAATATCCGGATCTTTGTTCAGAGTAAATGGTGTTGGTACACAGATGAATATGGCATCGCATTTATTTGCAAAAGCAAAATCATTTACAGGGATTAATTTTCCTTTTTTTACAACATTTTTTACCCTGTCGTCCTTAATATCCTGAATATAATTGACTCCGGATTGAAGCATGTTTATTTTCTTCTCATTAACATCAATGCCGTAAGTATTGATTCCCTTTTCTGCAAATTCCACAGCAAGGGGCAATCCGACATACCCCAAACCAACAACGGCTACTATGAGCTCGCTGTTTTCAATTTTACTTCTGAATAATTGTTCTTTTTCCATTACCTGTTGTCGTACATTTTCGAGTAATATTCCAAATAAGCACCTGTTCTCACATTCCTGCACCAGGGTTCCTTCTTTTTATACCATTCAATAGTATCTGCAAGCCCTTTTTCAAAATCAATTACCGGTGTCCATCCGGAAACAGAGCGGATTTTTGAACTGTCAATCGCGTATCTCCTGTCATGCCCGGGTCTATCTTTCACAAATTTAATCAATGATTCAGGCTTTCCAAGAATCCTAAGTAACATCTTAACCAATTCAATATTTTTCAACTCGCTGTCTGCCCCGATATTATATACTTCCCCCTGTTTGCCTTTTTGAAGCAATTCCCATATTGCCCGGCAGTGGTCGCTAACATGAATCCAGTCCCTTACGTTTCCACCGTCCCCATATACCGGAAGTTCCCTTTCTTCCAATGTATTTATTATCATTAGCGGTATCAATTTTTCCGGGAACTGATAAGGACCATAATTATTGGAACACCGGGTGATAATAGTATCAAGCCCGTATGTTTTGTTGTATGAGCGGACTAGCAAGTCTGCAGAGGCCTTTGAAGCCGAATAGGGAGAATTTGGCGCTATAGGAGTTTCTTCAGTAAACTTTCCGTTTTCTCCAAGCGAACCGTAAACTTCATCAGTGGAAACCTGGAGAAACCTTCCGGTTTTGTTTTTCCTGGCAGCTTCAAGTAAAGCAAGGGTACCTGTGATGTTTGTATCAATGAATGGTGTCGAATCTAAAATAGAACGGTCAACGTGCGATTCCGCCGCAAAATTGACGATACAGTCTATTTTATGATTTTGGAAGATGCTGTCTAATAATTCCCTGTCCTGAATTTGACCATGGATGAAGGAATAATTAGTATTGTTCTCAATGTCACTAAGATTTTCCGGATTCCCCGCGTAGGTAAGAGCATCAAGATTTATCACACTCGTTCCGGGCTTTTCTATTACCAGCCTGATAAAATTGCTCCCTATAAAACCGCATCCACCGGTAACGAGTAAATTCATTGCCATCCGGTATCTTGAATTTTGAAAAACTCAAAACTAACTAATGTTGATTCAACAACAAAACAATCAAATAATACTCACAAGTGTCGATTAAGTTCATTAATTTTATGAATTGAAAGTAATTAGCGTATCTCCATGTTGTTAATTTTAATAATCGGGCTCACGGCACTTGTTTATATAATTTTCTGGTATCCGCGGTCTGGTGGAAAATATAGCCGCTCCCCGCTTCTCTTTAAATTTCTTAGGTATGTATCGATTCTGCCTTTTTGGTTTTTGTTTTCATTTGAGATTTTCAATCTGTATTTAAAAACAGACTGGTCGAATCCTTTAATACATTCCAGCCAGGAGATTATCCTACTTAATGATTTAAAAAATGACGAGTCTGTTTTAATCGCTTTCGAGATTAATGATGTCTGGTATCCACAAAAGAATTTGATCAATTACATCCCTGCATCATATTTTACATTTGAAAAAGGGCAGGAACGGAGCATTGATATTGAACCGGATTATAAATCATCGGTGTTATTAATAGCAAAAAAAGGAAGCAATTCAAATAATGCAGCTTTTATATACACAGGAGCTGAGAGAACAAAACTATATTTCTCAGAGTTTTATGAAACAACCAGGGGTAAAGTCAAATTCGACCTTTCTGTTCATTACGAGATTATAGCAATCCTTTCTTTTGGGTTGATTTTTATATGGTTCAACCATCTGAGTGCGGAAATAAGAAAATTCAAAATGTTGCTTATTGCTATTGTCATTACAATCGTCTGTTGTGGAAGCGGTTATTTTGTAGTTAATGATATGCTCTTCCTACAGTCAATGATGTAACTAAATATACCTGATATGTTTATATAGATTTGTAAGTAATTGAATAAAGAGAATAAAACGGATCAGAGAATGAAAACTATCATAATATTGATTTTAATCACCGTTTCTACCTATGCAAGAATACCCGACTACCTCTCACCTGAAGTAAGACCAATTGAGACAAAATATGTGGATAAATCTCATGTTTGCTATGAGAAGAAGCATGGCAGTATAATTCAAACTTTTACACCCGAGTATCCAAACAGGCCTTATGATGTATTGCATTATAACTTATTCATGGATATTACAACACCATTATCATCAGATATTGTGAACATTGACAGGAGCTTTGATGGCGTTAATGAAATCAAACTGGTGATTACTGAAGATGGAACCAGTAAGATAGAATTAGACAATCACAGGCTGAATATTTACAGAGTAAAATACCTGCACCAGGAGCTTGAATTTGCGAATCATAACAGTTTGCTCATAATACAGCTCCCACAGAAATTTAATACTGGTGCCGAATTAACTTTCACGATAGATTATTCATTCAAAGGTGACCAGAATAAAGGCGCACATTTCTACCCTAAGGGATTATTTGCAGGCGAGAGAGCTTACAATGATGATGGTAAAGCAGTAAAAGACTCAATGTTTGTAGAGGAAAACGTTTTCTATACAATGAGCGAACCTCAAAAAGCACGGATGTGGATGCCCTGCAATGATAATCCTGATGACAAAGCAACAAGCAATATTTATATAAAAGTGCCCCCCGGCTACACTGCGTTATCAAACGGCTTGCTAAAAGATGTTGTAAGCTTCGGTGATTTTGACATATTTCTCTGGGAAAACAAGTACCCTATCACAACATATCTTATGGTTGTAACCGCATCGAAGTTTTACAAATGGGCTGACTGGTACGAAAGAATAACAGAACCCGGCGAAATGGTAGAGCTTTCTTATTATGTATGGGAGGGCGACCAATCCAGTGAAAAGCCCGTTACTCATGATTTTAACGGTGAACACCTATTTATGAATATGGTTCACATGATGAAATTTTTCAGTACCAATTTCGGCGAGTATCCATTTGATAAATACGGTCAGGTTGCTGTGCTACCCTTCGATTACGGGGGTATGGAACATCAGACAATGACCACTATTCACAGGAGGTGGCTGGCAGCATGGGACGATATCGGTGTTGCACATGAACTAGCCCACCAGTGGATTGGAGACATGGTTACTTGCGCCACATGGGCTGATATCTGGATAAATGAGGGAGGCGCTTCATGGAGCGAGGCGCTTTGGGCCGGTGAGATTTGGGGAGAAGAATGGTATGACCAGGTGCTTTATGGTAAGCGCAGGGGATTTATGTCCGATGCCTGGCAGGAACTTCCGGTTTATGATATACCAATTGAAATTCTATTTAATTGGTCAACTACTTACGCAAAGGCTTCATGGGTTTATCATATGCTTGCCGAAATTGTCGGTCAGGAAAAGTTTATGCCTCTTTTCAGGCAATTCCTTGCCGATAATGCCCATACATCAGTTGCTACTGAAGACTTTGTAACTTACTTTGAAGAAAGCATCAAAAATCCTCCTATGGAGATTAGGTTGTATTTCGAGCAATGGTTGTCGGAAGTGGGCTTCCCAGCTTATGATATTTATGTTGAATCTGTTGAAAACCCGGATGGGAAATTTGATATTTCGATTGATGTTGACCAATACCAGCAGGATGAATTCGAAAACTGGCCTGAAGTATTTGTAATGCCCTTGCCGATTGTTTTTGAAGGACCAGAAGGTCAGTCTGAAATAAGAACGTTTTACAATGACAGCCGGAACCAGCATTTTGAAACTGTTCTCGACTTTGCACCGGTTTCTGTAACTGCCGACACAACCGCAATACTTTGCTATTCCCGCTCAAACCTTACTGTTTCCTCAATCGAAGATTCTTGGGCAGGCGGAAGTATTTCAGTTTCTCCTATTCCTGCGATAGCCGGTAAGGAAATAATTTACAGGTATTCCAATCCTGAATATGGATTTACCAGCATCACACTTATTGACCAACTTGGAAACAAAAGAAGAACTTTACTGGAGAGCTATATCCATGCTGGTAACTTTGAGATTAATATAAATACTCAAGAGTTGGAATCGGGAGTTTATTTCGTACATTTGAGAAACGTGAATGTGAATCATGTAGAAAAAATCGTAATTGCAAAATGAAATACAAAATCATTTTATTTATTTTATTATCCTGCATGTTAAATGCTCAAATTAATACATCTGACATCTATGATGAAATCAGGGATGCATTGAACAATGAAGAATTTAATGAAGCATTTGATCTTGCCGCCGCTAAAAATCCTGAATACGAAAATCCCCTTCTTACAGAATTAATGGCAGAGGCTTTCCTTTCCTATCCCGGAATGGATGTGCTTTTATTTTATAACCAAAAAGAAGAAATCAGGGATAATTTTGATGATTTTAATGTATTAGAAGCATTAATAAAAGCAAGAACTCTCGACCCGATGAATGCCAAAATAAGTTATTGGCTTGGAGTTTATTACAATTACATAAGTAAATACGAAGGCAATATCTTTGATAATGATTCAGTCCAGGCAATGAAGAGATATTTCGAGGAAGCATGGGAAGGTGGATACTACGACGAATACAGTGCAGCAGCCCTGGGGAAATACTATGAAAGTACCGGTAAGTATATTGATGCAAAACAATTATATACAAGGGCGCTGGAACTCGACTCCCTTTCTCCATCTACTCATCTGGCAATAAGCAGATGTATGATCAACCTTAGCGAGAACAAAGAGGCCGTTGAGAGAATTCATACAGCAATTAACCTTGCTGGTGAGGATAATATTCTTCTCGAGGCATACTCCATGCTTGCAGAGTTATACCGTGTTCGGGGACCGCATTCTGCCGACAGCACTTTTCATTATTTTGAAAAGTGCCTTAATATAGATTCCGGCCACCCTGCTGCAAACCTCTATATGACAGAACATTTTCTTGGCAAAGGTGAGCCAGGAACTGCATTTGTGTATTCTGAAAAACTAATATTCAAAGACGAACCGGACCCTGTATTAGCAGAAAATATATTCATGATTTATGAGATGAACGGCCATTCCCAATGGCTATCAGAGAAAACAGCGGATTTACTCAAATCAGAAATACCGGACATACACAAGGGGTTGTTGAACTTCCTTCTCGGTCAGCAGGCCCAAATGAAAGGCAATACCGGAGATGCAAAATCATACTTCACAAAGGCAAAAAATCTTCTTGAAGATAAACTCCCAGAAGGGCATATGCTAATGCTTATGATCGAAACAATAATGAATGTTCCACCAGAGAGATAGATAATAAAAAAGAAAAGCCCCTTTCGGGGCTTTTTTTATTTTATATCTTTAAGCCTTCGTGGCCCTACAGATATCACTTCATCAGGAACTCCTTCCCTGAACAGCTTGAAGTTTTCTATGTAGCGTGCTGCAAGTGCATCGTAACGCATCCAGTATTCATCCTTGTTACCCCAGGCATTTGCCGGCTCGAGAACATCTTCCGGCACGTTGGGGCAGGAAAGTGGTACTTCAAAGCCAAATAGTTTGTCCTTCCTATATTCTACATTGTCCAGGTGGCCTTCAAGCGCCGCTGAAAGCATGTTCCTTGTGTGCCTGATACTTATACGCTTGCCAACTCCGAATTTACCACCAACCCAGCCTGTATTTATGAGCCAGCACCGCGAATCATATTTTCCCATCTTTTTGCGGAGAAGATTTGCATAATAAAACGGATGATGTACCATAAAAGGTGCTCCAAAACATGCACTGAATGCAATCTCCGGCTCGATGCCAAGCCCGATTTCGGTGCCCGCTATTTTAGAAGTATAACCACTGATAAAATGATACATTGCCCGGTTCATGTCCAGCCTTGCAATAGGCGGCATTACACCTTGAGCATCGCAGGTCAGGAAAATCACATTTTGAGGGTGAGTGTCAACCCTTTTCTCTGGCATTGCATTTGGTATAAATTCGAGTGGATATGATGCCCTTGTATTTTCGGTAAGAATTTCATCATCAAGGTCAATCAACCTTGATGCCGGGTCATAGACTACATTTTCAAGGATTGTTCCGAATCGTCTTGTTACGGCATATATTTCAGGCTCGGCTTCTGCAGAAAGCCTGATAACCTTGGCATAACAGCCATTCTCAAAATTAAATACACCCTCGTCGCTCCAGCCGTGTTCGTCATCACCAATCAGGTTTCTGTCAGGGTCAGCGGACAATGTTGTTTTCCCTGTACCGCTTAATCCGAAGAATAAAGCTGAATCGCCCTTTTTCCCTACATTTGCCGAGCAATGCATTGCCATTACACCCCGGAGAGGAAGAAGAAAATTCATAACGGTGAAGAACGACTTCTTTATTTCCCCGGCGTAACTCGAACCTGCGACAATTCCAATCCTCTGTTCAAAGTTCAGGATAATTGCAGTCTCGCTCCTTGTACCGTCTATTCTAGGGTCAACTTTAAATGACGGCGAAGCAATCAGAGTAAATTCCGGTATATGCTTCTTCAGGTCATCGCGTGATTTTGGTGTGATAAACATATTTCGTGCGAAAAGGCTTTGCCAGGCTTTGTCGGTAATAATTCTAATCGGCATACTGTAATTGGGGTCAGCTCCAACATAACCGTCCTGCACAAAAAGTTCCTCACCCTGCAAATAAGCCTGGAGGCGGTTAAAAATACCGTTGAATTTATCAGGATTCATCGGGCGGTTATAAACACCCCACCATATTTTATCCTCTGTTGTGTGTTCCCTGACAACGTATTTATCGTTTGCTGCACGGGCTGTCCACTTGCCAGTGCTTACAAGGAAAGGCCCTCCGTTAACCATGTGGCCTTCGCCACGAAATACAGCCTCTTCATATAATGCGGGAGTAGGCAGGTTCCAGAAAACCTGGTCGAGGTTAATCAGGCCGTGATTATCGAGTTTGTAATCGCTTGCAAGGTCCTTTGCGTGTTTAATCGCAGGAGTATCGAATTTTAAATACTTTGTCATATCCAGTCCCTCACTAATTTTCTTTCGCCAATGTAAAGTTCGTTGGGCGAGTTAGGGTCGAGCGCCCATTTTATTCTTTCAATTCCTTCAGTGATATCTTTTACAGAGCCGCAAGTTGAAAGCCTTAAAAATCCTTCCATTCCAAATTCAACACCGGGTACAGTCGCAACCCTGACTTTATCAATCAGGTAATAAGCAAGTTTGTTTGAGTCTTTGCCGTAATTGCTGAAATCAACAAAAGTATAGAAGGTACCATCAGGTTTGTAAGCTCTAATCCCTTCAAAGCCATTGAGCCTTTCCATCATAATATTGCGATTGTTCTCGAGAGTAAGCCTAAGGCTTTCCACGCTGCTTTGGATGCCATTGATTGCACCGACTGCCGCTTTCTGCAATAGTGCCGATGGCCCTGAAGTCTGATGGCCCTGAATATTTGTCATAATCTCTATTAGCTTTTTATTGCCAACTGCCCAACCAATGCGGAACCCGGTCATAGCATATTGCTTTGAAACCCCATTAATAACAATAAGCTTCGAGTTCTCTGATTTATCCTTTGCATAATTATAGCAGTTTACTGAACGCTTACCATCAAAAAGCAGCCGGTGGTAGATATCATCCATTATCAACCAAATCCCCTTCTTTTCGCAAAACTCAACAACGTCGGCAATAAATTGCTCGGAATACATTGCCCCTGTCGGGTTATTAGGACTATTGATAATAACCGCCTTTGTATAAGATGTAGTAACCTGCTCAATATCCTGAATACGCGGGTAGAAGCTTCCGTCTTCAGGGTAAACGGGTACTGGAAAAGAGCCGCAAAGCTTTGCCATTTCGGGATAGCTTACCCAATATGGAGCAGGGAAAATCACTTCTTCCTGCGGGTTCAGAATTGCCTGCAAAGCAACCATTATCGCCTGCTTGGCGCCTCCGGATGCAATCACATTTTCAGGTTCTACTTTTCTGTCATAAAATTCTTCTGTGTAGCGGATTATCGCCTGCTTTAATTCAGGGATTCCATCAGCAGGTGTGTAGCGAATTTCTCCGGAGTTTAGATAACCTGCGGCCCTCACTATAGCTTCCATCGGAGTTTTGCTTTTTGGTTCACCGCCCCCAAGATGGATTAGTGGTTCACCTTTTGCACGTAATATAGATGCTATTTCATTTAGTTTTAGTGTTCCGGATTCACTAATAGAAGAGCCAATAAGACTATAACTCATTTTAATTCTCCAATATATCTTTTGCCTTCATTTTCGTTTTTTAACTTCCTTTTTTCAATCCATTGATATCCAAGAACTTAGCAATCAAATTCAAAAGGCAAATATGCCAAAAAAGAGAATAATTAAAAAAGAATTCCATGTGAATACAAAACTCTGTAATATTGCTGTTGCATATGAAACAGAGATTGCATATTCCTTTGATAATAGCCATTGTCTTTATTTCGAGGTTTTGGTTATCGCTTGATGAGGGTGCATTTTTTTCCTTTGATTCAGGCAGTTTTGCTCTTGCCGCTATCGACTACTCGATAGAAGAATCCAGGCCACATCTTCCGGGCTACTTCCTGTATGCAAAGCTATGTGCTATAATTTACTCCGTCGGTTTCAGTAATCAATTTTCGGTATTAATTTTAGCTGTTCTATTCTCAACAATTGGTTCAGTCGTTGCATACCTTGTTTTCAGGCATTTTTCCAACTCGCAAAATGCTTTTATTTTAACTAATTTTTTGATATTCAATCCGCTCTTCTGGTTTTATGGCAGTATTCCTGAGATTTATACTTTTGATCTGGTCTTTTCATTTATACTAATATGGCTTGGAATAAATAAGAATTATTATTTCATCTTACCCATACTTGCTCTTGCAGCAGGATTCAGACAGAGCTCCCCTGTTTTATTGCTTCCTCTTGCTTTTTGGTTTATTTACCTGGGATATAAAAACAATGAACTGAATATCAGAAATCTATTGATCTCATTTTTTATTTCAATAATAGTTTTCATTGCATGGCTATTACCTATGGTATATTCAGCAGGTGGAATACAATCATATCTCGCTCTTTTTGAAGTGGAAAACCCGCTACCGGAATCATTTCAACTATTTTCCCTGAAAGGAATTGCTGTTAATGTACTATTGTTGTCAATTCATGGAATTTATGGAATACTACCTACAGTGATAGTTATGATACTTGCAGGTTTCAAGAAAATTGAAAGCAACCTGCTATATATGTTGCTTTCCTGGATTATGCCATCTTTATTATTCTTTATTTTTTTCCATTATGCGAAGGCTTATATATTATTAATATCCGGCGGGGTTTTCTTATACCTGGCCTTGAATGTTAATTCTAAAAAACTTTTATTAATAAAGGTACTTACCATTGCGCAGATAATTATTTATTTTTTAATACCCTATGAGTATCCTAATGCCGGAGTGCAATATAAGAAGTTGAGAGGTGATGCCCCTTTTTATGACGCAAACTTGCAAAGGATGAAATCTTATTACCTTGTTTCGTATTCACATATAAAATCATTGAATAAATTCTATTCTGAATTAAACAGTGGAATCAACGAAATAGAATCTAATAATGGGAGCAGCCGGTTTTATATAGACCGCTCAGTTGTTATTCCTGTGAGATGCCTCCAGGCAAAGCATATACAAACTTCTTTTATCAGCCCGTATAGTTTTGTTGGTGACAGCTATTTCCTTTATAATTCACTTAAGATGACCCTAATGCAGGACTTGAAAGAAGAATTGAAAAATTCAGTAATCATTGCAGAGAAAAATTTTTTCAGGGAGTTTTTAAGCGATTATTCGAATGTTATTTTGGATGGTGAGTATTTTGTGTTTTTTGAATCAAGGCAAAACGAGATTCAGAATCTCTATAATTTATATAAGGAATTATCTGATTAATTCTTATACAATAGCTTATCAGGATTAAGAATGGTAACTAACCTCTCGTTAGATTTATAAACAGAATTAATGTATTCAGCATTTATACCTCCAATTGCCTTTGTTTGTGATTGCTCACGAGATCTGTCCACCCATACTACATGATTAACTCTGTCAACAACAAAACCCACCTGTTCAATACCTGTATCTGCAACTATTATCCTGGAATTACTATCGATTATTCTGGATTCAAAATTCAATTTTTTCCTAAGATTTATAACCGGAATTATCCTTCCCCTTAAATTTATCACTCCATCTATAAATTCATTTGAATTGGGTACTCTTGTAATCTGCGGTGGTTTAATAATTTCTTTTACTTTAGTAATTTCAAAGCCTAATTCCTCTTTTGCCAGGTTGAAACACACAATTTCGTACATCTCAACTTTAGTTTGAGGCCTTTCAAAAGATTCAGTATGCTCTTCATTAACCATAGCTGCAAACTAACAAAGAAATCATGAATTAAGGTTTAAAATTACGAAGAGTGAGGGATAGGCTTACAACTGTTACAGAGCTTAATGCCATAGCCGCTCCTGCAAACTCGGGTTCGAACATAATGTCCGTAAACGGGAATATTGCCCCTGCAGCGACAGGGATCAAAAGCGCATTGTATGCAAAAGCCCAGAAAAGATTCTGCCTGATTTTTTTTATAACTGCCCTCCCCAACTTAATTGAAACGGCTGCATCAAACATGGAGTTTTTCATCAGGACAATGTCCCCGGATTCAACTGCAATTTCTGCACCGCTACTAATTGTAATTCCGATGTCTGCCTGAGTTAATGCAGGTGAATCGTTAATACCATCACCCACAAATGCGACTTTTCCTGATTTCTGAGCCTTTTTTATTATTTCCAGTTTACCCCCGGGGCTAATTCCTGCATGGTATTCATCAATACCCAATATTTTGGAAGTTTCTGCAACTGATTTTTCATTATCGCCGCTAATGATACCACATTTAATCCCCTGGTTGTGAAATAACTCAATAGCTTTTTTACTTTCCGGCCTGATCTCATCTTTTACTATTACAATTCCTTCAAGCTTTCCATCAACCGCAACATACACCCTGCTCCCGGTTTGTAAATTATCATCAAATTTGTCCTCAACCGGAATATCATTTTCAATCAAAAGTTGCCTGCTGCCTACAAATATTTTTTTCCCAAACAAATCTGCACTAATACCCAAACCGGGGAAGTTTTTCATTTCATTTACAGGCATTGAGATAAAGCCGGAGCCATTTGTGCTTTCCTTAATTGCCAAGGCAATTGGATGCGAACTGTCCTTTTCAACAGATGCTGCAATTTGTAATATTTTCTGCCCGGTTTCTTTCGGATACACAGCTGTAACTTTTGGCTTACCACTTGTTATTGTACCTGTTTTATCAAAGTAAACCTTGTTTATCTTGTCAAGGGTTTCCAGGCTCTCTGTATTTTTTATAAGGATACCCAGTTCAGCTCCCCTTCCAAGTCCCGTAGTGACAGCAGCAGGAGTTGCAAGGCCAAGAGCACATGGGCAGGCAATAACGAGTATTGATATCAATATAGTGAGGCTAAACAGTAGTGATTCCCCTGCAATTAAATACCATGTAAAGAATGCAATTGCCGCGATTCCCAATACTAACGGAATAAACCAACTGACAGCCTTATCAGCAAGTTTCTGAATCTGTGGTTTTGAAGCCTGGGCGTCTTCAACAAGTCTTATAATATTGGCAAGTACAGTATTGCTGCCTGTCTTTTCTGCTATAATACTTACCGGTGAATCTAAATTGATAGTACCGGCATAAACATCATCTCCTTCATATTTTGTAACTGGATATGGCTCCCCTGTAAGCATTGCTTCGTCTATTGATGCCATTCCTGATAAGACTTTTCCATCAACAGGGATTCTGTCACCTGGCCGTACCAATAAAGTATCTTTAATCATTACTTCGCTTAGTGTAATTTCTTCTTCTTTTTCACCTTGAACTCTGATTGTGGTATCCGGCTGCAGTTTTATCAATTTTTTGATAGCTCCTCCGGTCCTGCTTTTTGCTTTTGCTTCAAGGTATTTCCCCAGCATCAGGAATGATGAAAGCATTAGCGCTGTGTCGTAGAACATAAATTCGCGGCTTAGCACAATGCCGAAAGTCCCTAGTACTGAGGCGACATATGCAGTACCAATGCCCATCGAATACATCACTTCCATGGTAAGGGATTTGTTCTTTAATGCGCGCCAGGCATGTTCAAATATCGGGTATGAGAGATAAATGAATACAGGTGTAGAAATTATAAAAAACAACAGGTGAGCATCAACAGGCAAATCAATACCGAAATACATTATGAATATAATCGGAACCGCAAAAGTAAATCCTGTAATAATCCTATACAATTTCCTCTTTAATTCTTTGTGTGCCTTTGAATCAGTATCAGCAATGCTGTCAATATATGAATACCCTGCATCCTCGATAGCATTTTTAATCTTTTCTGTATTTACCTGTTTGGCGGAATAAGCAATAAATGCCCTTTCGCTTGCTAAATTCACATCAACGCTTATCACACCGGGAACTTTTTCAAGAGATTTTTTAACGGTGTTGACGCACATAGCGCAGGTCATTCCACCAATTCCAACAATTACTTTTTCCTGCATTTTTATTTTCTTGCAAACCTTTAGTAAATTTAGAGTTAGTTCATACATAGAAATGAATCATTAACTATTTTATTTTAGGTGATAATATGCAACTTGGCGAAAGGTCTCAAATCGCTATCGGTACGGCTGACCTCAAGAAATCCATAGAATTGTACAATAAGCTTGGTTTCAAGGTAGTGGCTCAAAACTCTCAACCAAATAACTGGGCGCAAATATCTGATGATACGGTTATTATTTTATTGAATGAAGACAGCCTCAAATACATTGGCTTGATATATTTCAATCCAAAACTGAATGATATGATAGGTGAAATTGAAAGTGCCGGCGCTACCATTGTTAATAAGACAGAAACTGATGATGGTGTTCAGCAAGCGATTTTCCAATCACCCGACGGATTTGCATTTAGCGTTGTTAACCATGATGCTTCAAAAATGCACAATCCGGTGAAAGATACTCTTGCTACATTCGACCAGGGATTGCTTCACGACCCAAGTCAATACCCAAATGAAAAAATCGGAATATTCGGCGAGTTGTGTTACCCGGTAAAAAATCTTGATGAGTCAATCAATTTTTGGGGGAAACTCGGCTTTGAAGTAAAATCAAAAAACAGCATCCCTTATCCATGGGGAATTCTATATGACGGACAAAACATTCTGGGACTACATCAGACAGATGATTTTGCGTCACCGGCTATAACTTATTTCGCACCCGATATGGCAGACAGGGTAAAGTCTCTGAAAAATAATGATGTTGATAACATTGATGTTTTTACAGGTACCGGTGGCGGCACTGATGCTAATGTGATACTTAATACACCTGAAGGACAGCAGTTCTTCCTGTTTTCATTGTGAAAATTATTGATTATTATCTACACATCGTATATTATAAATACAGCAAGTGCATAATCTGGTGTTTATTATCAAATTCATATGGAAAGCATTCGCAGGTATATTGAGTTTATCTTTATTTTTTATTGTTCTGTATGTTTTTGTACCGCCGCTAATCACACCGGTGATGATTTATAATTTTATCGAAGGTAATAAAAACGGTGGCCACAGGATAGCTGTTGAATGGTCCGGCTATGGCTCAATCAACCCCAACCTGCCCCGTGCTATAGTAGCAACAGAGGATGCCCGTTTTATGCAGCACACTGGATTTGACTGGAAAGCCGTTAAAGATGCAATCAATTACAATAAACGCCATAAAGGTAGAAAAAAACGCGGAGCCAGTACCATAACTATGCAAACCGTAAAGAATACCATCCTCCTACATGATCGTAATTTCCTGCGAAAGGGAATGGAAATATTGCTAACTCCTTTTGTCGAAACATACTGGAGCAAAAAGAGAATACTCGAAATATATATGAATGTTGTTGAGTGGGGCGGTGGAGTATATGGTGCTCAGAAAGCCGCAAAGACATATTTTAAAAAAGAGGCCTCAATATTAACATCCCGTGAAGCCTCGCTAATGGCAGCAGTTTTGCGAAATCCAAATATCTGGTCGCCTGCACGTCCTACAAATTATATACTTGGCAGGGCGGCAACAACTCGCGCCCGAATGAACGGAGTAATTATTCCGAAATAAAAATGGCAGATAAAATCACGCCGCTTATGCGGCAGTATAATGACATTAAATCAAAGTATCCCGGGACTATTTTATTATTCCGCCTGGGCGATTTTTTTGAAACTTTCGATGAAGATGCTGTTCTCACAGCCCGGGCATGTGGCATCACATTAACAAAACGCAACAACGGTGCTGCAGGTGATATGCCACTTGCAGGATTCCCTCATCACCAACTTGATGCCTATCTCCCTAAACTGATTAAAGCCGGTTACCGGGTTGCTGTCTGCGAACAGCTTGAAGATCCTAAGCAGGCCAAAGGAATAGTAAAACGGGGTGTAACTGAAGTTGTCACACCGGGGGTTGCCCTTTATGATAAAATTCTCAACTCAAAGGCTAATAATTATGTATGCGCAATTACGCTGGATCAGATGAAAAGCGGAAATTTCCATGCGGGTGTTGCCTGGTGTGACATTTCAACAGGTGAGTTTAATTGTACTGAACTTGGTGGAACTGATATAATCAATCTGCTCGAATCATTTTCACCATCTGAAATCATAATCAATAAAAGCAGGAAGCACACAGTTGAAGCCTTTCTTTCGGATTTATCGTTCGAACCTTCGTACACTCGGCTGGAGGAATGGATTTTTGAAGAGGACTTTGGCAGGGAGCAGCTTCAGAAACTCTTTGCAACAAAGGGATTGAAGGGCTTTGGTATTGAAGGTTTAAATAAAGCAATTACTGCCGCAGGAGCAATTGTTCATTATATATCAGAAACGCAGAACAGCAACCTGCCGCAAATCACAGGCATCAGGCTTGCAAACACGTCAGAAAGCATGATTCTGGATTATTCAACACGCCGCAATCTCGAAATCACCCTGTCTAATTCAATTACAGATAAATCAGGTTCACTTATATCAGTTTTAGACAAAACCCACACATCAATGGGTGGACGGCTGTTCAGGCAATGGATTACCCAACCGCTGTTGGATTTGTCAGAAATCAACCAGAGACACGACGCCGTTGAAGTATTATTTCAGGATAAAGGAGTTGGAGACTTACTTTCACGCGAGCTGAAAAATATCAACGATATCGAAAGGCTTATTGCCAGAATTAGTGTAGGAAAAGGCAGCCCGAGGGATGTTGCTGCCCTTCGTGCTTCGCTGACTAAGATTCCTGTAATAAAAGACTACTTAAATGAAAAAAAGTATGGAAGGCTTAAATTCATTTTTGAGAATTTGAACGAATTACCTGATTTGCTCGAATTGCTCAACAATGCAATTGTTGAAGAACCTAATGCAAATTTTGGTACTGGGAATATATTCAAAAGTGGTTTTAACACAGAGTTGGATTCCTATGTTGATGCAAGGTATTCAGGTAAAAACTGGATAAGAGATTACCAGGATTCAGAGCGAAGCAAAACCGGGATACCTTCGCTAAAAGTAGGCTATAATTCTGTTTTCGGTTATTATATTGAAGTAACTAAAGTACATTCTTCAAAAGTACCTGAAAATTACCAACGCAAGCAAACACTTACAAATTCGGAAAGATATACCACAGCGGAATTAAAAGATATTGAGAATAAAATTCTAAATGCCGAGGACAAAATACTTGAACTTGAGCAAAGATTATTCTCAGAACTTAAGACAAGAATTTCCGAATATATTAACGCTATTCAATTAGATGCATATTTAATCGCAGAGCTTGATTGCTTGCTCAGCTATGCCTCTGCAAGTCTCGAATATGGCTATGTACGCCCGGAAATTGAGGAATCAGGTATTATAGAGATTAGCGAAGGCAGGCACCCTGTAGTGGAACGCCTGTTACCAATCGGCGAATCATTTACTCCCAACAATACATTTCTGGACACAACAAGTCAGCAAGTACAGATAATCACCGGGCCAAATATGTCAGGGAAATCCTGTTATTTGAGACAGGTTGCCCTGATTGTACTACTTGCACAAGCAGGTTGCTTTGTTCCTGCAAAAAAAGCAAGACTTGGCATTATTGACAGGATTTTCACACGCGTTGGCGCTCAGGATAATATAACTGCCGGGGAAAGCACTTTCCTTGTGGAAATGCAGGAAGCCGCAAATATAATGAACAACGCATCCGAAAAGTCGCTTATTCTTCTTGATGAAGTAGGCAGGGGTACAGCTACATTCGATGGTATCTCCATTGCCTGGTCTATTGCTGAGTATATCCACAACCACATTGCTGCTAAAACATTATTTGCAACTCATTACCACGAATTGAACGATTTAGCCGAAAGATATGAAAGAATCGTCAACTACAAAGTGGAGGTTGTAGAAGCCGATGGAACTGTTCTTTTTACACATAAGGTTAAACCCGGTGCAAGCGACCATTCATTCGGCATTCATGTAGCAAAAATGGCAGGTTTGCCTTACGACGTGATTGAGCGCTCTAATGAAATAATGCAGTTGCTCGAAGGCCGCCACGAAAAGACAAAAGACCTGAAAACACGCATGAAGAAATTGAAATCAAAGCACAGCAATAGTGAAAATCAGCTTGCTATTTTTGAATTCAGAGATGATGGATTGAGAGAAAGGCTGAAAAATATTAACATAGACAATGTTACTCCTGTCCAGGCATTGCAGATTTTGCAGGAATTAAAAAATGAATCGAAGAAAGGCTCATAAATGTTAGTAAAAAAAGGTCAACGAAGAAATCTCCAGGACCTATACAGGCTCTATCTCCAAAAACAGATCTCACTTAATGACCACCTTGCAGCTATTCGCTCTATAATGGCCAATGAAAGAACATTCCTGGCATACCAGCGTATGTCGCTCGCTATGTTGATTACCGGGTTTGGACTGATTAAATTTTTTGGCGATATTTTGGTTCTCGAAATTTTGGGTTGGTCATTCCTTCCTGCGTCTTTATTCACTATATTGCTTGGAACACTCCGGTACAGGCGTATGCGAGACTTAATATTCAGGCTTGAAAATGTTACTATAAAAAAGAATGAGCACCCGGAAGACTTTACTTACCTTGACAAACGATTGCAAAGAAAAAAAACCGTGGAGAGAAAAGAGGAAAAAAATTAGTGCTTACTTTCAATTATTTTTACAATGTCATCTAATTTAGGCACTTCATCATTCTGGATCACAAAATCACATTTTGCTTTCAAAGGCTCGATGTACTTAAAGTGTGCCGGTTTTACGTGGTTTTCAAATTTATAGAGTACGTTATCCCGGGAATAGCCTCTTTCCTGTACATCACGTTTTAGCCTTCTTTTTATCCTAATTTCCAAACTTGCATCAACGAATATCTTTATATCACACATTTTAAAAACAGATTTACGGTAGAATAGAAATAATCCCTCGAGGATAATCACCGGCTGTGGCTCAATCTCGATATGCACAATCCTATCCCTGAAATTGAAATTATATTGTTTCATCTTTAGTTTCTCTCCCCCTATTAGCTTTCTCAGGTCTGTTTCAAAGCAGTTGAAATCGAGGGATTGAGGTGTATCGAAATTGTAGAGGCCGTTTTCATCCAGGGGTTGTTTATTAAGCGGTAAATAGTAATTATCGAGTTTAAAAATTACAGATCGGTTTAGAATACTATTATGAATTTTTTCTGCTATAAAAGACTTCCCGGAGCCCGTTCCTCCCGTAATCCCAATTATCATTGGCTCAGGCATTTAGGATACCCGCGATACATGCAGTTATGAAACATGCGAAGGAACCTGCTACCAAAGCGCTAATGCTAAGCCTTGCTGTATCGCTCTTTCTTGATGGAGCAAGGGTTCCTAGCCCGCCAATCATAATACCAACTGTGCCGAAATTGGCAAAACCGCAAAGCGCATAAGAAAGTATAATAATAGTTCTCTCATCGCTTAATGTGCCGGCGATTATCATTTCATGCATTGATGAGTATGCGATAATTTCGTTGAACACAGTCTTCTGCCCAATTAACATTCCGGAATCAATTGCAAATTGCCAGTCGATTCCCATAATCCATGCAAGTGGAGAAAACAAAATGCCGAATATGTATTCCATTGAAAATTCCTGCCCGATGGCAATATTCAGCCCGGTGTATTCCCCGATAAAATCACCAAGGAGCCAGTTTATAAGTGAAATTAGCGATATAATAACCAGTAATATTGCTCCTACATTCAAAGCAATTTTAACTCCCTCGAATGTACCATTGGAGAGCGCATCGAAAATATTGACGGACTTATCCTTCTCGATTTTGCAGGTATCTGAAAGGTTGGCAACATCTGTCTCTGGGATTATGATTTTGGACATGACAATCGCCGAAGGTGCCGAGATTATTGATGCTGTAATGAAGTGAACAGCATAGAAACTTTCAGAACCGGGGTTTTCCTTGCTTAAGATTCCAACAAGTGCTGCCATTATCCCACCCGTCAGCGTTGCAAAGCCTGCTGTTATTACCGTGTGAAGCTCAGACTTTGACATCTTCTCTATATAAGGCCTGATAAGCAATGGTGATTCTACGTGGCCAAGGAAAATATTCCCGGCAGATGCGAGGCTTTCAGGGCCGGATATACCCATGAATTTTCGCAACAGCTTTGAGAACAAGTTTACAAGTAATGGCAAAATTCTCATATAATACAACATTGAGGATAGTGCTGCAAAAAATATAATCGTTGGCAGAATCCTGAAAGCGAAGATAAAGCCGAATGTTTTTTCATCGGTTATGAGATTACCAAAGAGAAATTCTGCTCCTATGTCTGAAAATTTAAATAATGTTACGAATTGATTTGATAAGAAATAGAACATTTCAAAGACAAAAGGTACTTTCAGTAATACAACTGCTAATAAGAACTGAAGAACCAGCCCACCGCCAACAAGTTTCCAGTTGATTCGTTTTTTATCCCTGCTTAGCAACCAACTGACAAAAACAAAAAAAATCAGCCCTAACAGGCCTCTTGATATGTTCAGAAAAGTGTCCATTCAATCTGCAAATATAAGCTGTTTTGGGGGATTGTTGTTCAGTTTGTTATTAAATGGTATATTTTATAATTAATCAATAAGAATAGCTAAATATAAATATGGTAAATAATAAACAGTTTTGTAACCGTTGGGCATTTTATCCTGTTATTAGTAAAGTTTTACTTTTGGAGAATTGAAATGAGGATATTTCTAATTTCACTGATTCTATTTATTTCTGTTTCAGAGTTAAGTTCTAAAAAGATTATTTATAGTGAGGATTTTGATTCATCGAATTCTCTCCCGCCCGGGTTTGAAATAATTAATAACGATGGGCAAGTTCCGGTAGTTGATTACTTCAAAAGTAATGATGATGCATGGATTGTTGGTGAAATACCATATGAACCAGGGAATAACTTTGCAATCACTTCTTCACGCTATGATAACGGGATTCAAGCTGATGACTGGCTGATTACACCTGAAATACAACTTACTCAAAACAATTACCTGATTTGGCGGGCTAGAAACTCAAGTAACCAAGAAGAGAACTGGGAATCTTACGAGGTATTGATTTCTGAAGGAGGTACTGATATTGAAAATGACTTTACTATGGTTTACGCAAGTAAACCACAGTACAATTTTGAATATCCTAAAATCAGCCTTGAAGATTTTGCAGGCAAAACAATCCGATTTGCATTCAGGGGAGTTGGTACTCAGGGCTGGATGCTGTTTGTTGATGACATAGAAATTCTTGAACTTTCCGAACCGGATATTTCACTCGATTTCTTTAATTTACCTTCTATTTCCTCTCCGGCTGAAATTGAGGTAGATTTTGGATTTACAAACTGGGGATTAAACCCTGTTGTCGGGTTAAAAATGAATGTAGCTATTAACGGAGTATCTGTTAATTCACAGGTAATTTCCTCAATATCTTTGAAACAGTTCAATTCGTTTAGTTCCAATATTAAACTTGATTTTACTAACAATGGTCCGCATGTGGTAAAAGCATGGGTAGAACTTCCTAATGGAAAGGAGGATACAGACCACAGCAACGACACTATTACAACAACAATAAATATAATTTCTGGGGGCACCGAAAGGAATGTCTTGCTCGAGTCATTCACAGGGACATGGTGTGGGAATTGCCCCCGCTCGCATGTTGAGATAAAACGTCTTATTGAAAAATACCCAAATCTGATACCGGTAGAAATTCACGGCGGGAGTGCTAATGAACCAATGCTTACTGAAGATGGAGAAGAGATCATTGACCAGTTAAATCCTGCATTCCCGAACGGAATTGTTGACCGATACCAGTTTGATAGGAAAAACTCGATACTGATTTTTGATAATGAATTTGAGAAGTTTATTCAAGAACGATTGAATATTCCATCGCCTGTTCAGATCGAAATTGAAAACATTTTCGATCCGGATTCAAGGCACCTGCAAATAATTGTAAAAGCTGAATTTATAAGTGCTATTAGTGGTGATTTTGCCTTTAATGCTTATGTAATTGAGAACCATGTCACCGGAGACACACGCTACGACCAGGCAAATTACTACAGTAATAGTCCGGAATACCCGGATCTATACAGGAAAGGCAATCCGATTAAGAATTATTCGCACCAGCATGTCCTCAGGGATATGCTTGGCGGGACATGGGGAGAAGCTCATGAAAATCTGCCCATGGAAATTAATGCCGGTGAAATTTATGAATACATATTCAATACAGTTTTAAACGATGAATACGACGAAGAAGAAATTGAGATTATAGCTTATATTATAAATAATTCGGATGGCAGAACAGAGGTATTGAATGCAAATTCCAGGCATTTAGACTGGTTTACCAGTGTAGGAGAAAATAATTATGGAAAGATTAATATAAATCCTAACCCCATAAATGATGTTCTGCATATTTCGCTAAGTAGTGAGTCATTAGTTCAAAATGCAGCTATTTACAATTTGAACGGAGAACTGATACACAATTTAATTGTAAAGGAAAAAGATTTCACTGTAAACACAACAGGATGGTCCGAAGGGATATATTTCATCTGCCTTAAAGGCAAAAGAACTATCAATGCAAAGTTTGTAATTGTGAGATAATACAAAACAGGCTGCCAGAAGGCAGCCTGTTTTTCTAATATTGTAAACTATTCCTTAATAATTGCACCTAATATAATTCCTGTTATTGTCATTTCGACAGTTGTAGCCAGGAACCAACCGAGTGCCAGCATATATGGAATGGGCATATATGTATATGTGCCGTATCCCATTGAAAGGCCCCACATTAACCCTAAAAGCAGACCAAACGTCAGACCGATCTTAACACTCTTATTCCCAACAAATTTATAATAAATATAGCTGAGCAGGAAAGCTACGATTATGGATATTACATAACCCAATCCCATTTTCATTTCTTCCATCGGTCTCCACAGTGCTTTAGTTTCTTCGTACAGACCCTGGAGAATTACCATATGGATGAGCATATCCATAAGCGCCCATGCAATAAACACAACAACGGTAGAAATCAGAACTTTTTTCATATTCCTCTACCCCATCAATTATTGAAATATTAATGAATATTCATAAATTTATATATTTTCCCGGCAAAATAAAAATGATTTTTTTTTTGGGCAGTGGATCTATATTTTTTAATCACACCGTAAGTTAAAAATACCTACATATTATTATACCCGTTTCATTGTCCTCATAAAACCCACATTATAGAGAATAGTATCATTCAATATATAGCAAAATGTTATTAGTTTAATAATTCAATCTGTCCTCGTAAAAGCGCATTATTACAAGAAAAAAACACAGCCGGATTACAGATGTCCGATACAGATTTATATCTCCTTTTGATTTACTTTAATTGCAAACAGTGAGATTTAGGCATGACTAAAATTAAACATTGTGAATTGATAACGAAGCAGTTTAAAAATTTAATAATTGATTTTTTGGGGAGGGTTGTATGAATTTATATAAATTAACCCGTCTTTTAATGATTGCCCTTTTTATAGTTATATCTACCGGCAATCTTAATGCACATCATAAAATAATCAAAGGGACTGTACAACTCGAAAACGGGGAAATATCACCCGTAATCGGAGCTAATGTAAGGTTGCTCGGCACTGTACTGGGATCAGTAACCGATACACAGGGTAATTTTGTTATAAGAAACGTACCTGACGGGAAATTTACGCTCATGATTTCAGCTGTCGGAATGCAGACAATAAAAAGAGAAATTGAATTAATGCATATCGAAGGCGATGAACATGAATATACATTCAAAATGATTGAAAACCCTATACAAACTTCACCTGTTGTTGTGACTGCAACAAGAAGCGAGAAGATATATGACGATGTTCCAATCAAAGTCTCCACAATAAGCAAAAGTGATTTTAAGGCTACTTCCTCAAGAAACCTGAGAGAGGCGCTCCAGTTTCAACCAGGTGTCCGCACTGAAGTAAATTGCCAGAACTGCGGTTTCAGCCAGGTAAGAATTAACGGCCTCGACGGCAAGTACTCACAAATTTTGATTGACAGCAGGCCGATTTTTTCTGCATTAAACGGTGTTTATGGCCTCGACCAGATACCATCAAACATGGTAGAAAGGATTGAAGTAATCCGTGGCGGCGGCTCTTCGCTCTATGGTGGCAATGCTATAGCAGGTGTAATCAATGTTATCACCAAAGAGCCAAACGTAAATTCGTTTGAGATGAGTGTTGATAATATGTTAATCAAGGGAAAATACCCTGATAACATCATAAACCTGAACGGGACAATACTTAACGATAACCAGGACCTTGGTGTTTCCCTATATGGTATGATTAACGACAGACATGAATACGACGCTAATAAAGACGGGTTTACTGAAATTGGTCAGTTGAATGTAAAAACCTTCGGCTCAGGAATGTTCTGGAAGCTTTCGCCAAAAAGCAAAGTCAAAGCTGAAATCCAGGCGATTGAGCATTTTACACGTGGCGGTAACAAACTAAATTTGCCGGCGCACCAGTCTGATATTACTGAATATGTTGAACACTCTACTATGATGGGACAGATTTCCTACGAGCAGTTTATTGGCTCAGAAAGTAAGATAAATGCCTATGCTTCAGCCCAGCAAACCGATAGAAACAGCTATTACGGCGCTGAGCAGGACTTGAATGCGTATGGTGTCACTGAAAACCTGACACTTGCAAGCGGTGCAAACTACTCATTCCTTGTCAGTGAATTACTTGGCTATCACTATGTTACAACGGGGTATGAATTTAACAGTGATATATTGAACGATAATGCACCTGCATATAACAGGTTTATCGCCCAGACTGCCTCATCACATGGTTTCTATTTCCAGGATGATTGGTCGTTAACTGATAAAATCAACCTGCTCTGGGGCTTGAGGACTGATAAACACAGCCTTGTTGACGATATAGTTTTAAATCCGCGGACAAGCCTGCTCTACAAGATTTTCGATGATCTTTCATTCCGCTCTACTTACTCAACCGGTTACCGCGCTCCACAGGCATTCGACGAAGACCTCCACATTACACAGGTTGGCGGTGAAGGCGTGCTTATTCTTCTTGGCGAAGGTTTGAAACCGGAATATTCAAACTCAATTTCAGGTTCTGTAGATTATTCATTCGATTTATTCCATCTGCCTTTTGCAGTTTCATTTGAATTCTTCAATACAAACCTGAATGACGCTTTCATACTTGAAGATGCCGGAGAAGATGACAAAGGCAATATGGTGCTGCTGAGGAAGAATGGTGAATCTGCAACTGTACAAGGGGTTACTTTTGAAATTCAGAGTACATTAAGGGATGAATATTCATTCAAAATCGGTGCTACATACCAGAAAAGCGAGTATTCTTTTCCTGTTGAATGGTCTGCAGGCGATCTTGAAAATGGCTTTGAGCCAAAATTCTCAGCCCAGATATTTAAAACTCCTGATTTATATGGTTATTTTATTGCAAGCCTCGAGATACTTCATGACTTGCGTGTAGACTTCAGCGGTTATTACACAGGCTCTATGTATGTGCCGCATTATTCGGGTTATATTGAATCAGATGAACTGCTCCGTACTGAAGAATTTATTGATGCAAACGTAAAATTCACAGCTACAATCAACGAGAATCCAAAAATCGCATTGAGCGTTGGTGCAATGAATATCTTCGACCAATACCAGAACGATTTCGACAAGGGTATCAACCGCGATGCAGGCTTTATCTACGGGCCATCCAGGCCATTCACAACTACAGTTGGATTATCGGTTAGTTATTAAAAAGCAAATGGTTCGGAATACTTTATAAATTGTAGAGTCCCCGCAAATGCAGGGACTCTTTTATTTTCAGATTTAAAATAAAATCCTGTTTGTTGTTTTTCCATTTCTGAGTATTTTTATCTTTTTCAATTTGAGTCAGCAGCATGAATAGGAGGAACGGATTAAATGTTAATCTAAACCTTAATGTGCGGGGGCTCCACCCTTCGGCAACACTTGCGATAAACGAGAAAAGCAACCAACTGATTAAGGAAGGCAGGAAAATCTATAAGTTGGGTCTTGGGCAGTCGCCCTTCCCCGTGCCGGAAGTAGTACAGGAAGCGCTCAGGCAGAACGCACATCAAAAAGATTACCTCCCTGTAAAAGGCCTTCGCGAATTAAGAGAAGCCGTAGCAGGCTTTAACACCCAGAGGAAACTTACGGAGTACAGCGACGATGATATAATCATCGGGCCGGGTAGCAAAGAATTAATCTTCCTGTTGCAGCTCGTTTACTACGGCGAGCTAATAATTCCAACGCCGAGTTGGGTGTCTTACGCACCGCAGGCAAGGATTATCGGGCGGCATGTAAACTGGGTGCAGACATCAATCGAGGACAACTGGCACCTGATGCCCGAAAAGCTGGACACTCTTTGCCGCATTGACCCTGATAGGCCCAGAATTGTAATCCTTAATTACCCTGCTAACCCGACAGGCGACACATATAAAATTGAGCGCCTTAAAGAACTTGCCGAAGTTGCCCGCAAATATGGAGTTGTCCTGATTTCCGACGAAATTTATGGTTTGATCCATCACCTTGACAAGCATGTTTCTATAGCCCGCTTCTACCCTGAGGGGACTATCGTAAGCAGCGGGCTAAGCAAGTGGTGCGGCGCTGGTGGCTGGCGGCTGGGTACATTTTCTTTTCCTCGCAGCCTGCGCTGGCTGCAGGACGCAATGGCAATTGTTGCGAGCGAAACATACACCGCAACAAGCGCTCCAATACAATATGCTGCAGTCACAGCATATAACGGCCACCCGGAAATTGATGATTACCTGCACCACTCAAGGCGTATATTACGAGTGCTTGCAGGGTATATTAGCAAAAAGCTTGAAGAGATGAAACTGAGAGCGCCGGAGCTGAAGGGTGCATTCTACGCATTCCCTGATTTTAATTATTACAAAGATGCCTTCAGGAGCATGAATATCTATACTGATGTAGAGATGTGCAACAGGATATTAAACGACTTAGGAATAGCAATGCTGCCTGGTTGCGACTTTGGTCCGCCGCCGGATTTATTCACTGCTCGTATTGCTTATGTTGATTTCAACGGAAAGGAAGCTATTGAGGCATCGAGAGAGCACAAAAACGGTTCGCTAAATGAGAAATTTGTCCGGGAGCATTGCCCCAAAATAGTGGAATCGTTCGACCTGCTTGGCAACTGGCTGCAGGAAATCATGAAGAGATACACAAGGATTGATGGCGATTTTTAAGCTATCTATAGTTAGTTAGTAGCGATCCCTGACAGGGTTCTTAAAGGAGTATGGCTTCGACTAAAATACTGTCAGAGTTATATTAAACTAAAAAAGCCACACGTCATAATAACGAGTGGCTTTTCTTGTACTCGGAGTGGGACTTGAACCCACACGGGCCAAAAAGCCCACAGGATTTTAAGTCCTGTGCGTCTACCAATTCCGCCATCCGAGCGGGATTGCTAATTTAATTATAAATAGTGATTCTTGAAAGAAATTACATCAGTCTGCCGGAATTGCAGTCTCAATTAATATTAATTCCGGAGGCATGTTTTTAGAATCTACCTGTCCCCTGAAAACAGCATTATATATATAACCTTTGCGTATCGGTGTGGTACTTAATTCTGCAAGCAATTCCTCACCCTTCTTAGCTATAATTTCCAGATTCCCGGGAAGATATTGCACTAACTCAGTATAGTCTTTGTATCCAAGAATGAATTCAGAATCCCCATCCAGTTTTATTTCGAATTTTATTTCACCTTCTGTATTAGCAAGATTTAATAACCTTAGATAGGAGAGTTGGTTGTCAGGAGTTTCATTTTTAATTACCAAAGTATTTATCCTTGTGCCCGTTCCAAATACAGGTACTGTATATGAAGCATCTTTTTCAAACTCTACAACTCCATTATAAAGAATCTCTGTTCCGCTGCTAAGCATTAGAGAAGATTTTCCGGCAACCATTTTGGTTTCCAAAAAATAATCAAGATTGTATTCTAATTTCTCATTATTATCAATCCCGCTGTTTTTATACGAGAGTTCCTGAAGGCCTATATGAGCATGAATCAGTGTGACGTGAGCAGATTCAACCGGGATATTTTGGCCAGGGCCTAACCTTTCCACACACTCGCAGGAAGCAAAAAACAATAGCGATATAAGTAATAGAGTTTTCATACGAAAAAGCCTGCATAAATTAATCATGTAAGAATATCTATGCAAGCTTTCTCCAGGGGGTAGTTGAGCTTAAAAATCTATACCAAAACCAGCTGTCAGGCCAAGTTTTTGTGTGTTGTATATGTTAGTATTGTAATTGTAATATAGCAGGGAATATTCTAATCCCGCCATTAAGCTGGCATTCTGCCCTACTTTAATTGTAAAGCCGGGCTGTGCTTTCAACATAGGGCCGATAGTAGTACCATTGATACTGAATCTTGTGTATGGTGCAAAAACATCTAAAAACGCCCACTCAGGTACAATCAACCTATAGCCTGCTCCATAAACCAGCATAGAAGGAATTTGCTCCCTGTTGTGAAGGACACCATTAATTATTCTTGAGTAATCCTGGGCGAAATCTTCCTTAGCAATTTCTACAAAGAATCCGTTGTATTTGTCAATTTTGTATAAAAAACCGACCGCAAGGTTATTTCCAACTGAAAAGTCCTTGTTATAGCTGGTTGTAGCGAGATTTACTGCCGGAGCAACTCCCCTGATTGTAATAGACCAGTCTGTAGGGTCAATGTATTCGTTAAAGTTATAGGACGAAAATCCCGGGTAAACCGGAAGTCTGCTGCTACCCTGGTTTTCAATTGAATTCTGGACAATACCGTGTCGGAAATTTTCCTTCTTACCAAAAATACCATATGGATCAAATATTGTGTTGCTGCCTGCAGAGTTATATACATAATATTGTAATGTTAAATAATCTGTAGATTCTTCATTATCGGCAATCCCAAAGTTGCTTGATGAATTTTTACCGGAATAGCTTTCTCTTCCTGCTGTGTTGCTTAATCTTTCCTCTGTTGCTATTATAACATTACCGCTTACAACTCCATCAAATTTTGAGATGGAAGAACGTTCGGAATGACTACTTTCAATAGATTTGGAAATCCCATATTCAGAAGACTTTAAGTCATTTTCAGCCGTATTATCTTTATTGCCGGATTCAATGTCATTAGCTTCCGAGCTGACAAAAGCAATGCCGCCATTAACTTCAGTGTTTGAATTAGTATTTATATAAGCAGTTTCATTCGCATCAAACCAACCGTAGTAATAGCCGGTTACAGGAATGAGGATGAGCGTAGCAAGCAGGGATAATCCCGCAATGCGCCATTTTGAGAAAAATGTGTTGCCTGCATTTGATATTACCGGCTCTTCCGCAGGTATGCTGAAGCCAAGGTTACCAAATATCCTGCTCGTGACCTCTACCGGTGGTGTTATGGAATTCATATCATTTTGCGCAATCATTTGCAATTGCACTTGTTTGTTGAATTCCATCCTCAGCGAAGCGTCACGCGCAAGCTCTGCAAAGAGAGTCTGCTCATTGGCTTCGTCGAGGCCGGTATCGAGGTATTCGTGAATTAGTCTGGAATAGCTCATAATTAACTCATTTATTATTAGATATTTCTTCCAAATAAGGTGACAGAATTTCTTTCAGCCTTTGTTTGGCCCGCCAAACTCTGTTTTTTATTGCCGATTCGGTATCTCCTGTTACTTCGGCAGCTTCTTCGTATGACATTCCGTGATAAACACGAAGGATGAACGCTTCCCTGAATTCAAAGTCAAGGCAATTAAGAGCATGGGATATTAGTTCCATAATCTCCTTTTGTTCATATCCTTTGTCATGCGATAATAACTGATAATCCTCGATGCTGACCATTATCTTCTTGTCACGCTTGTAATTAAGACACAGGTTGCGTGTAATAATCAGCAAAAAGGCAGATAAATTTGTCATATTTTTTGTACTTTTTACGGCATCAAAGAACTTCAGGAATGCATCCTGGAAGATATCATTTGCATCTTCGTTGTTGCCAGTTACTCTAAGGCAGTAAGCATAAATCCTTTGTGAATAACGGGCATAAATCTCTGCAAAAGCGGCTTCCGCTAATTTTTTATCACTTTTAAGAGCTTCAAATAACTCTAAATCACTATATTTTCCAATAGGCTTACTCATTTCGTTTCCGGTTGGGCCGGGATTGAATATAAGCCGTTTCCACGCCTGGAGAAATCAGAATCGCGGACAAACACCTTACATCAATTTTCCGGGTTCCAGAATCCACGGTCTGCATTATTTGCCAGGATCCGTGTCTCTCCTTTTTCCTTGTTGTGCATAAACAGCGATGCCTTTGCTTCACCTTCGTAATACCTACTGAATACAAGCTTATTCCCACCGGCAGAATATGAGGCAAACAGGTTCAGCTCGCCTTCAGGGCTATTGGTTATTTTTTTGAATGTTAGCGAGCTTTCTATAAATGACATTTCCCATATATTGCCGTCATAACCCGTAAACGTGATTTCGGAATTGAAATTTGCTGCCGGTAAATAAGCTCCGCCAAAACTCACTTCGTTTCGCCTGAATCTGTGCTCCTCTCTCCTTCCGCTTAAATCTCTAATATAGAAGTAATCGCTTTCAGCTCCTGTCATCAAAAAGAGGAAGGTCTGGTTATCAATCCAGCAGATTTTAGGCTCTCCTGACCTGTAATCAGGGCCGAACTCAAATTCTTCGCGGTATGCTTCAGTTTCCGAGCCTGCATCCCATATAACCACACTTACTTCATCACTTTTTGATTTGCCTTCAAAATAAGCTAACATCCTGCTGTCCGGTGAAAAGGAAGCGATTGAATTCGGGAGCAAATTCCCGGTAATGCTGACAAGTATTCCCTGGGTAGCTGTTGATTTCAACAGGAGTCTCCCGTTTCCACCGTCAAAGGCAATCAATCCGCCATTAAAGGAAAGTACAGGATAAGCTATACTGAAACTTGCGTCTTCGGTAAACATTACGCTTTCCATTGTTCCGTCAGTATTTGACAAATAAAGCGTCCTCATACCTGTGGAAGTATCCTGCTTTCTGAAAGCAATTTTCCCGTTAATAGATGGCCCGGAAAATATAACTGCATTAGAAACAACCTCTTCCAGCTTAGCTCCATCTTCTTCTACCGAAAATACACCGGGAAATTGGCTGTTCTCTGAAAAGCCGGTAAAGAAAATAGCCGGTTCCTGACCGCTGCCGCCGTTGCCTGTGTCACAGACATCGCATGAAAATTGTAAAAGAACTGCAATAACCATTATTGCCTTAGCGAATGCCCCGGAAATTTGTGGGAGTATTTTCCTAAATCCCTGCAATTTATTTCCCTTATGGAGCATCTTTAATCTTAATGACACATGAACCTTCATTTCGTCTCAAAATTTGGGAATAAATTTTCATAAATTGCTTTTGCCATTGAAAATAAGGATACGTTATGCACTCTTATAATGTCGCCTCCAAAACCCTCTAACATCATGTGATAAGCAAGTGTTGCGATGTCTCTTCCCCCTGCATTTTCCATACCCAGAGTCTTTCCTATGAAGGACTTGCGGGAAATTCCGAGTAACAGTTTTACATTTGGTAATCTGAAGCGTTCGATATTCCTTAAAATATCCAAATTGTGTTCCACAGACTTTCCGAATCCGATACCCGGGTCAATGATTATTTCCCTAACGCCCTTGGCTCTTGCAAACTCAGTTTTCTCCTTTAAAAACGTAAGAATGTCATTTGTAACGTTTTCATAATGCGGATCCTGCTGCATTGTACGCGGTGTACCTTTCATATGCATGATTATCATAGGCTTGCTATGTTTTGCAGCAAGCTCTGCCAGACGAGGCTCGATTTCAAGCCCACCAATATCATTTATTATATCGGCACCGGCTTCAATGGCTGCTTCAGCTACTTCATATTTTACAGTATCAATGGAGATACGGATAGAATTATTCTCTTGCCTGATACCCTCGATTACAGGTATTACCCTTCTTAGCTCATCATCTGCATTCACGCTTTCAGCCCCGGGTCGAGAGCTCTCCCCTCCGATATCAATAATATCAGCGCCATCATTGATCATTTTAATTGCATGGGCTATAGCATTTTCATGAGAAAAGAAATTGCCGCCATCAGAAAATGAATCGGGTGTTACATTGAGTATCCCCATTATTTCCGGGAAATTTCCTGGAAGCATATTTTCCTCTTGTTTATATTATTCAAATATAGCTAAATCAGAATTTAGTATCAGGACTGTAGTAGCCGTCATTTTTAATGATTTGTTGTACCTGGGATGAGTCTTTAATCGCCGGAAGGATATTATTCAGGTGGGTAAGTAAAAAGCGGAGCCGAAGATTTTCTGTTTGCATTTCAAGGAGTTGCTGCTTTTTCTCCGCCGGGAAACCCGCTTTCTGCGCTATAAAAAAGGACGGATAATTAACGATCATTTTGCCTTCTTCTATCTTCTCAACCTTAACTGTGGTTATTGAAGCGGCAATTTTATTGAATAGCTTAGTGCAATCTGCGAGAAGTCCCTTATCAATGTTAAAGTCTTCATCCGAATATGGTTCAACTTCGCCGACATAGTATGGCTCTTCGCCTTCAGTGAAATTGTTAAGCGAAAAACGCTCCGTACCCTGGACGAGTATATCCATCCTGCCGTCATCATATTTATTCATTATACCGGCAATCTTTGCCTTGCAGCCAATTTCCTTCATTTTGGACTGTGCTACAAGACAAACACCAAACTCTGTATTTGTATGGTAACACCGGTTAATAAGCAGTTTGTATCTTTCCTCGAAGATATGCAGAGGATAGAGCGATTCCGGGAAGAGTACAATACCTAAGGGAAATAAACCAATCTTTTCCATTATTCCACGCTTTTGTTCGCTTCAAGATAAAAAAAAGCGGTAAAACGACAATTGAGATAATTGTTGGTTTACGTGTTATTCGTTTAAGGGCTATAGTATAATGTTGTTCTTGCAAAAGTGAGCATCCAAAACCACGAAGCGGAAGTAATTGAATGCCCTGAATGAACGAATCATATATATCAAAACCTATATTTTATATTGCATTAATAAGTTTTTCTAAAAGTAATTAGCAACTATATGCCTAAAAAGCAAGACAATGAGACCCGCTACTATACCGATATTGGCCAGAACACAGAATGATTGTTAATATTGATTTTGAGGAGAGGGCTGTGATAGTAACCACAGGAGGCCCCGTTCTACTTGTAAAGAATAATCCCCAATAAAGGCAGTATAATAAATTGGTGGAGTGGGTGGGAGAATTACGAATTATTAGTTGATTATAGCCAGAACATCCGAACAGAAATTTTCTGTATTTTTTCCACCTGACAACAACAGATTTCCTTTGAAATCAAATAGTGCAATGGTAGTATTAATATCTAAGCCAAGCGATTTCTTGGCTTTGCCACCGGTTCTTAGTATTGGATATTCCCACTTAAATTTCTCCTTGAATAGGTTTAATTCAATTTCTCGAGTGCAAAACACTAATGTCAGGTATTTTACTTTTAAGTCTTTGTGATTGGTTCTAATGCAATTGAAAAATAATCTGCTTTGCTTAATACAGGCATCACAATCACCAAAGGCATAGTAATTGATGACTAAGTATTCACCTTTCTTTAGCCCTGTTTTTTCGATAATTGAATTCCAATATTCAGTATCTGAAGACTGAACCTCAATTACCGGTATTAATAATGAAATCAAAATTATTAATATAGTTAATTTAAAGATCATTTATTCTTCCCAGGGAATTTCCTCAATAGTCCATCCTTCATTAGACTTCCTTGCTACAAATAGGGAATTTTTCTCTTTAGAGAAAGTAAAGCATCGAGCAGAACCATTGTGATTATTAAAACCAAATTTGAGAGTTTTTATTAGGCCACTTTTTTCATTAATTTCAAGTACTTCAAAACTTGATTTTCTTGAACCAGATGAATCCGGATAATACTTCCTAATTATTAAGATGAGATTGGCATCTTTTGTAGAATACAAGCCTTCAAAAGAGTTATATAAATAATAAAGAATCGAATCCCTTCGTAATTCATTATTTTGAACAATTTTGAATATATCCGAATTCGAATATCTAAGCATTGGTATATTAATTTCCTCTTTTGTATCCAAATTGATGATTTTTTCATCATATGGAAATGAAACGAATAATGTGTTATTAAGATTCGTAATGTAAGGATCGAATTTCAAGTAGTAATTACATCCTGATTCAACGTAATCAACAGGTAGTTCAAGTAATTTACGTGTAACTTGGAAATTACTGTCGTATTCGGCCAAAACCCAGTTCCTGCCACTAATTCTTCTACCGTAACAATCAATATAATAACGGTTATCAATCGAATCATAATAAATTGAATTTGCCTGGGTAATAATATAATTGTCATCAATAAATGGGTGAAATTGAGTGTTTTTATTTAAAATATTGTACCTTACAACTCCAGCTATATTTGCTCTATAGTATTTAGATCGTATATTTGAATCAGGATTACTATTATAGGCATAAATCTGTGTTCTCATTGCAAATAGTATTTCATCTCCACTTTTATACATATCTAAAAGATAATAAGAGAGAGGGACTGAATAAATCGAATTCGGTGCATCAGGTAGTTCGTATGCTTCCTTTAAAGTGATTGAGGTGTCTCCAAATCTTGATGGCATACCATAAATTGCCCCTGAATCTGATATACTCGAATTTAATCTAAATAAATCTATTATGTCTCCTTTTGAATTATATATAACAGCTTTAGAGTCCGATTTATCAAAGACAAACCATTTGTTACCCGATTGAATCAACTTATTAATTGATATTAATATCAACGAATCGTTTTCTATTAGTTTGGTTTCTGAAATGATTTTATAATTTAAATTACTAATGTTTTTATTGTGCTCATCTGATACAGTACATTCAGGAAATATAAACAGCAATAATATTACTATTACCATGTTTATCAACCTCTTTCTTTTATGAAACAAATGCCGCCTTGGTTCAACGAATAACGCTGAGCCCAAAACGGCTATAACTATCGAATCCATTTCTTAGCCACCTGAACTTGGTGGCAGGTCAATTAACCATCTGGTTATAGTAGGCATTCCTGGTGGTATTAACATATCGTCGTTTGCTTCGTAATAAAGCCCATCTATATCGCAAACTCTCCTTATACACCAGGTTTCCATCGTACCACAATTAGCTGTAATTCCAATTACTTTGCCTTCATTATCATATAATCCTTCCGGATTAACGGCTGGTCCCTCGTCATCAATTTCTTCTTCACAGCCTGCAATGGCATGACCATGTTTTATCCGAAATAATGCATCAGATTCATTTTGAAATCCTATAAATGCAAGAATAAATATAATTAGGGCAGTAAACATTTTCAATACCCTCATTATCCCATCTCCTTATTTACTTTTTGTTAATTATTGCTTTATTAATATATGAATTAAAAAAAAAAAAACAATTAATATTTATTAATCTAAAAACTCGCTAAATACTTCCTTGAAGTTACCTAAGTTTAGTTCAGTAATGTTATTAATTTTCTTATTATTTAGTTCAATGAATACATCACTATTTGGAGAAATGGATGTCCTAAAGAACTGGTTTCTTTTTTCCTTTAATACATTAGGCTCGTTTAATTTTCCAATAATAGCCGGTTCAACTTTTCCTAAATATGATAGGATGACAAATTTATTTCTTTTTATTTTTTTTCTAGAATTAAATATTTCATTTATATAATATGAAATACATCCCTGGCAGCCATTCAGATTAATTATTAAGAATTCTGATGTTGGATATTTTGCTAAGTTCAAATTATGAGTTTCTTCCAAATAATCCGTAAATATGCTTGATTGCTTTTCAAAGGGAATATTCAGAAAAACTAAGGATATTAGAATTAAACACTTCATTATTATTGTAATTTAAAATATGTATATGACAACTTGTCCGGGTCAAACATAGGATTGTCAATATGATTGTTTGAGATTAATACACCATCCTTAAATGCCACAATATCAGTGAATTCGTATTTTCTTGGTTCAAAATACTTCTCAGTAATAAAGTTAAAACTAGAATCAAATACTATTAAAGACCACGAACGGTCATGATAAGAATTAGCTCTATTACCAGAAATGAGATCCTGACGATGCAATGCAACTCTAAAAAATAATTTGCTATTGTGATTATATGTAATAATTCCATAATGCGGATTACTAATCATAAATTCTCTAGAATATTTTTGGCTCATACCTTTGGTTGTATCATAATCTGGAATCTCTATTATGTATTTACTTTTAGCTAAATGAGATTCTAATAAACCATCAAAATTATAAACATAAATTTCATCTTCTACTTCAAACGATGTATATATCAACTCATCTTTGTAGCAGCTGCTTGGCCAAAAATATTGATATGATTTTATTATTTTGAATTTTTCTGGATAATATTGGGTAGTATTTACCTTTAATATATCATTCTGATCATTTATTCTAACAGATGCTAAAGTTGGGAATTTATAAAAATTAGTATACCATGTATTTGGACTTACGTGAAACCAGATAGTGCTGTTAATGAAATTTATTGGCCAATAAGTAGCTGCTCTCTTAAATAACCCTACTTCATCATATTTAATATTGAAATCTATAGAATCACCTATATTACCTTCAAAATCTATCCACTGAAATTGGTTTTTATGATAATAACTAACTAATATAGAGTCTAAATTTAAAACATAGACTCCTTCCGGCTCTTTAGGTGCAGTAATTTTTGTTAATAACCCTTCATCAGAAAAGTTATAAACATAGATTGAATTATCTCTTGCTCTTGGTGAAATTTTAAATAACAGGCTGTCTTTATAATTGAATAAGAATTTTGAATCAAAATCAGAGAGACTATCAATATGAAATTCTACTATATCCACTATTTCCAGTTTTGAACCTTTTAACTGTGGGTTAAGTTCATTCTTGCAGCTCACAATAGCAGCAAACAGAAGTACCAAGGTAATATAAATGTTCATAGTCTTTAATATATCAAAATTTTACAAACCGGCAAAAGCCGGTTTGTAAGATTAGTTAGCAGTTAATACACGTTTGAATAGTCGGGTAATGAATCTTGATCGCATGAATAAACAATATAGTACCAAGCAGTATCAGGTCCATTCTCAATTCTTACTAAGGTAGTAATTGAGTCTTGTAAATCTTGTAAGGCATCTCCATAAAATCCGGGAAATAGTTCTTCATAATTTTCTGTATTACTAAAGAACTCATTGGTTGTATAATTGCCAATAGCAGAATCTAATTGATTAATATTTGGTAGTTTTGGAGCAGTTACAACGATAGGTGCAAAACAGCCTTTTGGGGGTAAATGACAATTATCTCTCTTGATGACATCAAAGTGCAAAGTTGGCGATGTCATTTCACTACCAGACTCTAAAACAGAAATCTCTGGTTGAATAATACCAACTTGCTCCAAATGTTTTTCCTTGCAAGAAATAAACAGTGTACAAAATAGTGCTAAAATAAAAATACGCCTTCTTCTAATTTCTTCACCTTGATTTAATTAATTGAAACATTTGAATATTTGTTAAAACTTTATTAACCACAACTGTGTTTCGAATTGAATGAAATTCGAATTAAAGAAACGTACTAAAAGTACTACGGATTCTGATTAAAGTCCTAATAATAGACCTATCAATGTCATTAAAATTAGAACTATGATCAATGTGTAACAATAATCAAGTATATTAACTTTAGAATTCATCAAATCATATCCCATTTTACTTGGTAAATCTTTAAAAATTAAGGGCAATAGACCATTGCACCACAATGGAGGCATTTACAGTATGTTGGCCCCATCGCATCTTTTAGCTCTTCATAACCCCACTTTAACAATGCACCAGTAGCAAGAGAACCTATTCCAGCCAAAGCTGCTCCATATCCAGTTGCAGCAAGTGATGCGTCAACAAGACCTGCAGTAATACCTATGGCGAGATCACCAACTTCTTCCCAAGCTAATCCTTGAATTGAAGATTCATTATTTTTACTCATAGATTCAAGTGATGAAGTAGATGATGTAAAGAATTCTCCCCAATAATCTTTAGAAGCTTTATAAACAGCTATAACTTGCAATGTTGATGCATATGTGGATGGATCTAGAGAATTCTCATTTATTGCGCACAATAACGAATCAGCAGTTTCAAAATTACCACTTTGAACATGATCCATAATATCTTTCAAATAATTGTAATTTGTATAATCAATTAATCCATTGTCATAAAACTTCTCCCACAAATCACCAAGATAATCGCCAATGAAATCAACGCATTCTTCACCCTCAACTATGCTTGTTATTCCAAGTGTATCAAACAAGCGTAATAATAAAGCTTCATTATCTTCTAATCCAGAGCGACTATAGCCCCTTGTTACACCATAATCTATTGCATCATCAGCGGATTCATTCCAGAATGCAATTTTTAAATGTGGTTTAGAATTGTACATGAAATAATATGATGTACATGTTGATTCGTTATATGGAGTATTTTGACTAAAAATATAATCAATACAATTATTATGTTGTATTCCTAATGAGTCATGCGGATTTGATGTCAGATACTTTGTACTTGGAAGTTCAGTATGTATTGATGAATCATACTCGCAAGAAGATATTGTTAAAAAAAGTGCAATTAAACAGGTCAACATAATAGAACTTTAAGATAATACCTTTATTATCCCATCTCCTTATTTGCTTTTCGTTAATTATTGCTTTATTAATATATGAATTTTTAAAAAAAAAAAAAAAAAAAAAAAAA
>CAYVVD010000003.1:0-15113 GCA_964454975.1 uncultured Hyphomicrobiales bacterium
AGCGTTTGTCAAGGCTGTTGCTGTCGTTGGTAAATGGAAGCTTAAGCAGATGTTCCGGAGAAAATATTTTATAAAGGGCAATCAATTCTTTTTCAAGCAATGGAAAATCCATAGCCCCCGATTTCAATCGGGGGAGGCTAAAGTAGGTAAATTCAATTGCAGTTTTGATGTCGGCGATAAACGGCTCGGCAATTTGCTTGTAGAAAAAATCCGTTTTGGTGTCCGCCAAACGTCCGCCTTCAAAGTCGTTGAATTGCTGTACGAGCTCTTTGTTTTGGGCAAAAAGCCTGTCGAAAGTGGTTGCGTCAAAAATGAACCATTCATTTATGTTTGTAATAATCAAATGCTTGGTTTCAAGATTGTTTTGCGTGATTCTTTCTCGGAGGTAATACAGCACCAATTCCTGAAAAGCCTTTGCGTTCAGCTTGTCAGTCGTCACCATCTCACTTTTATTTGTCGGTTTCTTTGCTTCAATGATAACTCCGACCGTGCTTTTTGCTTTGTCTCCGTTGTGGATTACAAGGTCGTTTCGTCCTTTGGTATTTATAAAGTGGTTTTGCTTGTAATACGTGTCTTTTAGAAAGTCCGAAACCAAGTTTTTATGAAACTCTTCAGATTCGGTGTCATTTGTCCTATCGAGTAGCTGGATAAGATTCGTCTTGAAACCTTCGATTTCTGTCCTGTTTGGTTTTACTTTTAAAAAGGCTTTGTTAAGTGCCTTTCTTGGTTTCAGTCTGTTTATTTCCATTTACCCTATGTCTTTTTTTTAGTTGTTCAATTTATCATTTTTTTGTCGAGCGTTGGCAAAAATTCAAGATCTTTTGGTTTTTTCAGCGTTGGCTTTGCGTGTCGGCAAAACCAAATGTGCTGTTTGTGCGTTGGCTTTTTCAGCATGGCATACAACGGTCTCGGCTATGCGTAGTGCGGGATTTCAAGGCACTTCACTTTCCGTTTAGCAGTTAGTTTGTTTAATGTAATTACTTTCATATCAGCACTTTTTCCCGCATTACGTATAGCCAATGTTGGCGGTATGTGCTTTCTTTAATTATTTTCATTTAATTTATTTTCCCACGCAGTTTTGTTTTCTTGGTTAGGTACTGCAATAACCAAAATTTTCCTTGGTCTTGTCATTCCTACATATGCTATTCTCAATTCTTCACTATCTGCAATGGAAATATTGTCTCTCAAAATTGTTTTGTAAGCCTTACCAATACCTTTGGTTTTTAAAATCAAGAGTGTTGCATCAAAGGTTTCTCCCTTTACACTATGAACAGTCCCAAGACGATAATTTCTATCAACAATTTTTTCTTTCTCGTACAAGAATATTTGGTTGAAACTATAACCGTTTCCTGCATTTTCAATGCTTAATTGAAAGTTTATATTGTTTTTTGTTAATGCCTCATTAGCAGCTATTATCCAATGTCCAAGTGCGATGTCCGTTTTGGGTAACAAATTGATAAATTGGTAAACCAATGATTTGAACTTGACAAATCCGTGTTTGTCAATCATTCTTTCAATACTTTCCTCTGAACAAAAGGAAAGATTATTTACTTGCTTTAAGATAGCTTTTTCAATTGCTTTAAATCCGCTTTTAAAATCCCCGTTGTCGTAAAGAAATTTCCCTTTTGCAAAATCTTTAGTGTAATTGTCTTGTGTTACCCAAGGACTTCCATTAAATGGAATTTCAGGTATTCCTGTAATGTCGTTCACAAGATTTTTACTTCTATAAATTACTGCAACGGATTCTTCCGTTGGTATAATTCCATTCTGTTCACATTCAGAAATGAAATCCGTAACAATTTGCTGTAGATTATTTTCATACATAATCACTCTTGGTTGATGAGCAAAATCTTTGACATCACTTACTGCTGTCGAAATTTCAGCAAGAGAGGAAACACTATAAGTATGATTACAGATAAGTTGAGAACTTCTGCGACTTTCATTAAGAACTACTGAATTTTCCCAAATATTGTACTTCTCGTTTAGCAGATCAGGTCGTGCGTCATTCCATTCAAAAATTGCTTGGTCTGGGTCGCCAACAAGCATTACTTCATTTAATCCATTTTCAATTAGCAAATCAATAATTCGCATTTGAATATCGGAAGTATCTTGTGCTTCATCAACTATTAGATAAGGAAACCTTAGAGCAATCGCCTTCGCAATTTGTGGAAATTGCTCAAGAATTTTCATAGCAAAATAATTAGCATCAGATTGGGTGGCGAAGCCACCTTTATTGATGTTCTTCTTTGAAGAAATTATTTTGTTGTTTGTCGTCCAATTATTCGGCATTGCTCGGTCGTTAATTGCGTATAATGTGCCGTCAATTTTATAACTGATATTATCAAACAAACTATCGCTGAAATATTTCCCTGTCCAAATACCGTGAGGTTCGCCAACTAAAGTTGGTCTGTTTTTGCATTTTAATATCAAATGACCGTAAGGAAGAAAAACATGTTTATTGACAAAACTATCTATTGTTCCTAAAAAATGAGGAAATAAAATTCTGTCACCAAGTTTAAATTCATCAGAATATTTTTTTTCTATTTCCTGCCAAGCAACGTTGGTAAATGAAACTGCTGCAATTCCCACATAATCATTTTTCCAATCTAAAATTAATCTTGCAAGTCGTGCACTTACACAATATGTTTTACCACTACCTGGACAAGCTCGAACAACGAATTTGCCCGATTTGTCAAAGACAATTTCTCTTTGTTTTTCTGATAGTGACTCAAACATTACTCTCCTTTAACTGCAAATTTTATAGCGTTTTCTATGTAGGTTGGAACTTTGAACGCATCCCTTGCTACTTCATCTGTTGACAGTTTAACGGCTAATCTGTGAGCTAATTCGGACTTTGCCTTGTTCGAAATAACTTTCTCTAAAAAATTCGCTCCGTGAGTTTTGATGTTAGCATCAGCAACAATTCTTCCTGCTGCAACGGGGTGCATTTCTTTAAATAGTTCCAACAGAATGTCTTTATTACCTGTAATGAAAAGTTCAAATTCAAAAGTCCTTTCAGCGAGGAAAACCTTTAGGTTATTCTTTTCAAGTTCTTTCGCTGATTTTGCTCTTGAAGTAATTTCGTCTGTTTCTTCCGCTGTATCATCGTCTGTTATTAAAGAGCATTTTGTCTTTAAATTCTTGCTATCATCATCGTTATTGTAAAGGTTGGCGAAATGAGAAAATGCAACACCGTTTAAGTTCACTAATTCAACTCCCGCTTTGTCAATGTCATATTCTTCCTTTTCTCCGACAATGCGACTAAAAATAGGTAGGAGCAATGCTTCTGAAATACCTTCAACCAAAATTGCTCCATTAGAGAAAAAGATTTGTGATTTTGTTACGTCCAAGAATTTATGCAAATACTTATGATTGACCTCTGTAAGTCCTGATTTTTGCAATGAGAGTGCGTTTACTTTGTTTTCTTGGTTTTGAAGAACTATTACCGACTTTAAACTTGCTTTTGCCGTTATAGTTGGCGAATGAGATGAAATGAAAATTTGAAAGCCGTGTTCGGTATCAAGTTTATTTAGGTAATTGAAGAATAAATTTTGTAGTTGTGGGTGAAGATGTGCTTCTGGTTCTTCTATGAGCAATGCTGCATACGTTTCCTTTTGTTTCTGTTTTCTTTGCTTTAAATCACCTAAAACTGTTGCTGTATAAATTAGATTGTTGTAGCCAAGACCATTTTGGTAAAGCTCAAAATATTTTTGTTTTGTTGGGTCGCCTTCTAATAATTCGTCAGAGTATAATGGCATTTGAATTTTCAAATTATCTACCAATCTATTGAAGTCAAACGGCAAAAATGAAATATCAACTTGGTGTTGTTTGTTGGAAAAACTTGTTTCCTTTAAATGCTCATTGATTTTTTCTTTTCCTTTATCTACATGTCCAACCCATTCTGCATCGCTGTCAACGGCAGAACGAACTTTTTTTGCTAATTCACTTTTCTTTTCTTGGTCTTTTTCAATGTCTGGGTCAATTTGAATATTTGTGTATAGTTGCCCTAAGCGATTTCCCCTGATTGGTCGTAAAAATTGTTCAGCATCTCTTAAAGCGTCTAAGTGAACATGATATATTAAATACAATACTTCGGGTGCAATTGCTTGTCCTTCGTTTGTTCCGCCCCATACTTTGTACTTAACTCTTCCGTTATCGTCAAGGTAAAATTTAAAATGAAGTTGTAAGTCTTGCGTTCCGTCCTCTTGAACGCTTAGAAGGTCGTTGAACCAAGCTACTTCTTCGGGAACGTCAATATGAAAATGTAAATGAAATTCAATGCTGTCTGCATTTTCTGATATAGCGTTTTTGTCAAGATGAAAGTCCGATTTTGAGATGTAAATGTCTCGTCTTTGATTTCCGTAACTCAAGCAAATACGAAGTGCATCAATTATTGCTGATTTACCTGCATTGTTCTCACCAATAAGAACATTTAGTCCTTTGTTGAATGTCAGAGAAATGTTGTTTATTCCTCTAAAATTCTTGATTATAAATTTCTCTAAATACATCTATTGTTCTTTTTGGGATTACGTCACTTTTGCATTACCGCCAACACCTAAATAAACCTAATTTACATAAAAAGAATAAATATAGAAATAAAATATAGGAATACTCAGTTTATCCAGTTACATTAGCACTATAAAAGCAGTAGTTTTATTTATTGGGTTTATCCGCAAATTATGAAGTTATTAAATAATTTTGTAAAATTATTACAGATTAAGCGCTATAGCCGCAGTACGATTAGTTCGTATAAAAATGCCCTGGTAAAGTTCATTAACAGTTTTCCTTCACAACTGCCTGAAGAGCTGCAGAAAAAAGACATTGAGTCCTTTATTAACCGGTGGGTTTTTCATAACAAAATTTCCCGTTCTTATCAAAAGCAGCTCGTGGGAGCTTTGAAACTATTTTATAATGACCTGCTTAGAAAGAATTATTCCAATTGTGCTTTCAAAAGATGAGGTTAAGTCTGTAATTGGGATAGTGGGTAACCTGAAACAGAAAGTTATTTTCTCTACCATCTATTCAGCGGGACTAAGGCTTGAAGAAACGCTAAATTTAAAACCGGCTGCAATTGATTCTGCTAATATGCTGATAAGGATTCATAAGGGCAAAGGAAAAAATCTAACTGTTTCCTAAAATCACCTGCCTGTTACCGACGGAAATATTGGGGTTATTGCCGGAGATGAAGAGGAAACAGCCTGCAAGAGTCAAACTAACAGTGGGGATAATCAAATCTGTGGTACGAGTGTAAAGAAATCAGCGGAAGTTTCGTCGGAGTTTATCTGGATGGTGCCGGCACGCACAAGCCTGATTAGCAGTCGCTCTGCCCTTCGCCGTGAGATATTGGCAATCTTGGCGAAATCCCTTACGGTTACGCGCTCGTATTTCTCGAGATATGCGAAAAGCCGCTTCTCGTGTTCGCCGATTATCAGCTTTAAGGGCTCTGCATCCGGGTTCTGGTAATTCATCAGGCGGGACATCTCCCTGCTCGCAATTACGGACTTCTCTCCTACCCTGATATACGCCCGTTTGTATTCCTTACCCGTCTCTTTGTCCTCGAGCATTACATAATGAGGCTTCTGCTTGGATTCGAGTATTTTCACCACGACAACTTCGAAGCCGAATACGCTGACGTTTTCGAAGAATGCTTTTACCGGCGGCAGGATGTAGAAGTCGCAAGCCTGCTGCACGATTGCCGATTCTGATTTTTCGCTTGCAACTCCGCAGACGGTGCGGTTGTCGTCCACCCCAATCAGGATAGTGCCCCCTTTTGTATTTGCAAAAGCAGAAATCTCCCTTGCGATTTTTCGCGGGTTCACTACTTTTCGTTTAAATTCCAGGTGGGAGGATTCGCCCTGCTCTATAAAAGCTATTAGTTCTTTGGGGTGCATTTTGGCCGCAACGATTGTTCAAAGCTAAAACACGTGCAATCTATAATTTATTTTCAAACTGCAATAATTAATTTTTTGTTAAAAACGTAACCGAATCTTCTCTATTTATACTTTTGCCAATACCTGATTTTTCCTTAGCTTAACAGGATAATTAATGGTTTGTCAACATATAATATATCCTGAAATGAAAATGATTTATACCCTCCGGTTAGTATTTTTTTTGATAGTAACAATGAGCCTAAATGCCCAGATTTGGCAGCCGGTAAATTCACCAAAGCCTTATATCTACAAAATCGCATTCGACCGGAATGATGCGAATTTTTTTATGCTGGCATCTGATTCTATACCGATTGACATTTCAGAAAAGGAAATCCAGTTCTACCCAATAAACTATTACGGTATGGAATACACCAAAGACGGGGGAAATACTTACTCCGAAAAGAAGCTTATCAATCTGATTGTAACCGACATTGTTCAATCCCACACTGACGACGACACATGGTATGCCTCTTATGTGAACAAAACACGGGGCGGTTTTGCAATCAGTACCGACCGCGGTGAAACATGGGATTGGGAAACCACTGAGTGCGATGGCTTTTTCAGACCGCTAAAGCTCAATTGCACAGAAAATTCGGAAAAATACTATGCTTCCTGTGTAAACACGGGCGAGGGTATTAAGGTATCAACAGATAAATTCCAAACTTGTGAATCTCTCCCCGGCTTAACAATTTCGGCAAGAGACCTGGAGCTATCGAAAGCACAGGCAGGGCTTATGTTTGCCGCCTCGGATGATACTTACGACGGCAGAGTATGGCGCTCGCACGACAACGGCGAGACCTGGCAAAAGGACAGCATGGGCCTGCGCGGGTTGCGTGTGCATACAGTAATGCCGAGCGGGGAATTCCCTGCTCATCTTGTCTGCGGAGCGGACACAGTAGCCACTGATGGAGTTTCATTCGGCAAGGGAATATTCCTAAGCCTTGACACGGGAGTAACCTGGCAGCATGTAAACGCATTTGATGAATGGGTATATGAAATTGCCGTTCATCCTGCCAATCCCGATTTCATGGCAGCGGCATGCGGCAAAGACGGAGTGCGGATTTCCGGCAACGGAGGTTACTGGTGGGAACAGCGCAATTCAGGATTGCCGCCAGATGCAGATGTGCGAACAGTCAGCATCCCTGACCTGGAAACAAATGACGACGGTGTGATTGTATATGCCGGAACATTTGGCCAGGGCATTTTCAAATCATCCCGAATCACCACTGATATCGAAAAGTTCCCGGGTAGAAAACCTCTTGACTTAATACATACTATACACCCACAACCAACAGACGATTACCTGAACATCAATTTCAGCCTGTGCCGCGGGGATAACCTCGTGCTAAGGGTTTATGACTATCTCGGAATGGAACTGATTTCTTACAGCATTGGATATTATATGGAGGGGGAATATTCGCATGTTGTTGAAGTAATGCAGCTCAATCCGGGGATGTATATGCTGGAGATATCAGGCCAATATCACAAAGAAAGCAGGAAGTTTACTGTAAACAGGTAAAATTATTCAGTTACGGCTTCCCTGATTTCACCATTTGGGAGTACCATCGGGTAATTAGTAGGAATATCGCCTTTCCTTATTTTTTTCAGTTTGCTTTTTGAAATTGCCCTGCGGAGCGAAGTAAGTCGTTCAAAAAAAAGAATTCCATTCAGGTGATCAACTTCGTGTTGCATCACTCGCGAAAGAAAGCCATGAGCTTCGTGTTTGTGGAACTTCTGGTCGAGATCCCAGTACTGGATTTCTATGGCAGCAGGCCTCACCACTTTCTCGTAGAATTCAGGTATGCTCAGGCAACCCTCGAAATCCTCGTCTTCCTGCACTGAAAAGCCAACGATTTTGGGATTAATCATTGTTATCGGTTTTGAATCCTTATGTTCTTCCGAAGCTGAGAGGTCTATAACAATAACTGAGTTGAGGTCGCCTACCTGGTTAGCGGCAAGTCCCACACCGTTGGAGATATTGTAGAGAGTTGCAAACATCCCTTCAACAAGGTCTTTAACATTGCCGTCAATCTCCTTTATGTCCTTTGTCTTTTGTTTCAGGACGGGATGGAAACAGTTATATATAGGCATTACAGGCATAACTAATTTTTTCAGAACGTAGTTTAATCTTTTATATTGGATTTTTTCATTTGAGCTAAAGATGAATATAACTGTCATAGGCGCCGGCAAGAGTGGGATGTCGGCAGCTCTGCTTGCTGCAGGAAAAGGGAACAGGGTATTCCTTTCGGAATCAGCTGATAGAGGGAAATTCAAAGCACAAATTCAAATACTTGAAGAAAACTCAATTGTATTTGAATTTGGCGGGAATACTGATGAAGCAATTAAAAACACTGATTTGATAGTAACATCTCCCGGTGTGCCACCAACTACAGCAATAATTCAAAATGCTGAGAAAAAGGGGATCCCGGTAATTAGCGAACTTGAATACGCATACCGATTTGTTAATAACAAAATAATTGCCATCACCGGTACAAATGGAAAGACTACAACAACATACCTGGCTGCTCACATTCTCAATAAATCCGGGAAAAAAGCAAGGGTTGCCGGAAATGTGGGTACACCGTTATCCGATTTGACAGATGTTGATTCAGACGAAATCTTCGTTGTGGAAACAAGCAGTTACCAACTGGACAGAATTACAAGATTCCGCCCGGATGTCGCTGTGATACTGAACATTACACCGGACCACCTGGGTTATCATGGCTCTATGAAAAAGTATATCGAAGCAAAGTGGAAAATTTCTTCTAAGCAGTCCGCTGAAAATTTGTTAATTTTAAATGCTGATGATTCGATATTGGGCAAGGGGGACAAAAGCCCGGCAGCGGAAATTCAGTGGTTTTCAGCGCACCAGCCCGCCAGGGGGATTTATATGGCGGAAGGGCGAATGATATTTAATTTGCAGCGTAAGGAGGAATTAATGTTTACCGCGGAACTAAGCCTCCCCGGTTTACACAATGCTTACAATTCCATGGCAGCAGCCCTTGCAGCAAGGGCATTCGAAATAAGCAACGAAGATCTGCGCGACAGCCTGATGTCATTCCAGGGTGTTGAGCATCGTTTGGAATTTGTACGCAATGTGGGAGGCGTAAACTACATCAACGATTCGAAAGCAACGAACATCAACGCTGCATGGTATGCCCTGAGCAGCTACAACCAACCACTCATCTGGATAGCCGGAGGAAGAGGGGATTCCAATGACTATTCCCAGCTTGAAGATGTGGTAAAGGAGCATGTTAAGTATATTATTTGCATTGGCGAAGAAGCTGATAACATCTTCAATTTTTTCTGTGCCGAAAAAAGATGCTTCAAGGAAGAATCTCTTGAAGCAGCAGTAGCAAGGACGAAGAAAGTAGCAATGCATGGAGAATATGTACTTTTCAGCCCGGCATGCAAATCATTCGACATGTACATTAACTACGAGCAACGCGGAGATGTTTTCAAAGAAATTGTTAATTCGTTGAAAGAGTGAATCCGGACAGGAATCATATTGACTGGTACCTGCTAATCCCTGTTTTGGGGCTGATGCTTTTCAGCATAGCATTTGTTTATAGCGCCAGCGCATCAATCGCACAATTAAAATTCGGCTCACCTGATACTTTGTTTTTTAATCATAGTATCAGAGTGTTTGCCGGAATCATTACAATAATCATATTCAGCAGGATTGATTACCATATCTGGCAGAAAATATCGAAACCCTTGATGTTCACAGCTGTTTTCCTGTTGATTTTTGTGCTATTTGCAGGTGTGAATATTAAAGGCGCTTCGCGTTGGATAATTATCGGGTCGGTTAGTTTCCAGCCTTCGGAGTTTGCAAAGTTTATATTAATAATCCACTTTGCTGCCCTGCTTGCATCCAAAAAAAGTGTTATCAAGGAGTTTAAGCAAGGTTTCCTACCATTTGTAATTTGGACAAGTCTTATTTGCCTATTAATTGCAATCCAGCCGAATTTTTCGATGATGTTGCTGATTTTCACTATTGCTTTTATTTTGATGTTTATAGGTAATGTGAACATCATATACCTTGTGTTGTCAGCAATCGCCGGTTCTATTCTTGCAGCGCTATATGGATTGTCTTCACAGTACAGAATGCAACGAATCCTCGGTTATCTTGGTTTATCTGAATCCGGATTGGAGAATACCGTAAACTATCAGCTAAACCAGTCCTTGTTGGCTTTGGGTAACGGTGGTATTATAGGCGTCGGGCCCGGTCAAAACAAGCAAAGCCATCTCTTCCTGCCGGAATCTTATGGCGATTTTATTTTCTCGATAATTGGAGAAGAGTATGGATTTATTGGGCTGATTGCAATTATTGCTTGTTTTGTAATATTGCTTTGGCGAGGCATAATAATTACAAAAAATGCGCCTGATGATTTTGCATATTTCCTGTCTGCTGGAATCTTGATATCGCTCATTCTTAATTTTCTTGTAAACGCCAGCGTTAATACAGGCTTGATTCCGACCACCGGTGTTCCGATGCCATTTGTAAGTTATGGAGGTACTGCAATTCTCTTTTATTCGGCTGCTCTCGGAATATTACTAAATATTTCAACGCAGGCGGGCGTCTATCCCAACAAAAACATGGCAGAAAACGATGCACCAACTTGACCCCGGGATTAAAACACTTTGGTTCCTCTCGTACATGATGAGGACACTATTCTTTTCAGTTGTGATTCTTATTGCAGATTTATTCTTTATCCATTCGCTGCTCGAAGGCTGGCCTATGGCAAAAGGTTACCTGCCATCAGGAATATTTATATTTGGATTGACAATTGCAATTATAGCTCCTCCACTCAAATACAGATTCTGGAAATTTGAAGTAAGGGACGAAGAGATTTACCTTGAGCGAGGAGTAATCACCAGGATAAAAACAATTGCGCCTTACAGGCGTGTGCAGCATCTCGACGTAGAGCAGAATTTTATCGAACGTATGATGGGCCTCTCCAAACTCGTTATTTATACTGCAGGTACCCGTGGAGCTGATATCATCATTCCCGGACTTCCGATAGCATACTCGGAAATGCTACGCGACCAGCTTAGAAACTATACAATCGAAGATGCTGTATGAAACTACAGGAAGAACAGTTCCTCAGCGAAAGAAGACTCTCCCCATGGACTATTTTTTACAGGATTATTGCGAGCCTGCCCAGCCTGATAATCCCCTTCTATTTCGCATTTTACGGGGGAAGTGTGGAAGAGTGGATTTACATCATTCTTGGAGCATTGTATGGCGTTATCATCTTCCCTTCTATTGTGCTTTCATACTATTACTACACTTATCTGATTACTCCTGATGAAGTCGTAATCAATTCGGGTGTGTTTTCGAGAAAACAGCGTAATATCCCCGTTGACAGGATTCAGAACATAGACCAGACTCAAAATTTCCTACAGAAAATTATGGGGATAGTTAAGGTCCGGATTGAAACTGCCGGCGGTGGGGAAACAGAAGGCAACCTTGAATTTGTAAAAAAGGATGATGCGGAAAGGATAAAGCTGATTATCAGGAAATACCAGGTAGAATCTGATGAAAAGCCGGAAATTGATGAAGCAGTTGAATTCGTTGAAACACCACAGTACGAGAATGAGGAAGAGACTATTTTTTCAATGGATTGGAAACAAGTGCTGCTTTATGGTGCGCTCAGGTTTCGCCCTCTCGTTCTTGTGATTGTTGCGTGGATATTCTCTTTCGGCCAGCAGTTCTTTTATTTGGGTGATTTTGAGGAAGTCGCCGAAAATGAGATACGAAGCTATGTAGAAAATCTTGATGTTCTGAATATAGTTTTGGTAGTGATTGTTACAGTTGTAACTGCCCTGCTGGTTTCCTGGATGCTCGATATTGCCCTTACATTCAATAGCTTCTATAAATTCACCCTGTCCTCAGGTGATAACAAACTTTATACAACGAGCGGTTTGTTTTCGAGTAAAAAGTCAACGATACCACTAAAAAAGCTTCAATCAATACAGATATATACAAATTTCATCAGGCGTAAACTTGGTTTTTACGGCCTCAGCCTCCAAACCGCTGGTTATGTACTGAAGGAAGCTAAAGGCTCGGAGGTGCTTGTTCCTTTCACTAAATTTGAATCACTTGTTGAGCTTGCAAAAAAAATCCGCGACTTTGCTTTCCCGGATAATTTCACCAACGTTTCCCGTAAAACGATACGCCGTTCAGTTGTCCGCTATTTGATTTATATAATTCCCGGCGCTGTGTCGGCATTCCTTCTTCTGCCGGGGCTGCTCTGGGCACTTTTAATCACACCGCTGTTTTATTACCTTGCTGTACTTCGCTATCAATACCGTGGCTATCACTACTCGAAGGATACCATTATCATCAAACAGGGATTCTTCTACCAGTATATTACTATAATCCCGCTTGAAAAGATACAGACACTCAGCATTAACGAGTCCTTTTTCCAACGCAGGCTAAGCCTTGCCACCCTTTCAATTGACACTGCCGCTTTCTACTCAATGGGAGGAGCCTCAATTATTGACATCGAAAAGGATGACGCTGCCCGGATAATGGATGAAATAAATGAGTACTTCAAACGGAAGTATGATTCTATTGCTACTGAATAAATGTGAATTTTTAATATTTTCACAAATAAGCTAACTTTGTTGTTTTGAACTAATTGGTTATAAAATGGCTTGGTTTTCAAGATCGAAGAAAAATATTGAAGAGACTCAACAGCGTGATATGCCGGACGGGCTATGGACTAAATGCCCATCCTGCGATGAAGTAATGTACAAAACCGAACTTGAGGACAACTATTATGTCTGTAAGAACTGTTCCTATCATTTCAGAATCCTTGGCTATCAATATATTGACTATTTGCTTGACAAGGGCAGCTTCGAAGAAAAATTTGAAAATATCCGCTCGGCTGACCCACTTGGATTTACTGACTCAAAACCATATAAAGAACGCCTGGCAGCTACTTACAAAAAAACTGAAACTAACGATGCCATTACAACCGGTACGGGTAAAATTAATGGCAAAAACGTTTGCATGGCAGCCATGAATTTTAATTTCATCGGAGGGAGCATGGGCTCTGTCGTTGGAGAAAAATTCAAAAGAGCGGCACTACTATCTATTGAAGAGAAAATCCCCTTCATAAACATCAGCGCTTCGGGCGGTGCAAGAATGCAGGAAGCAGCGCTCTCGCTTATGCAGCTTGCTAAAACATCGGCCTCGCTTGCTAAATTATCAGAAGCAGGCATTCCTTATATCTCAATTTTAACTGATCCCACAACCGGTGGCCTAAGCGCCTCGCACGCAATGCTGGGCGACGTTAATATTGCTGAACCCGGTGCTCTTATTGGCTTTGCCGGGCCTCGAGTTATCGAACAGACCATCAAGAAAAAACTTCCAGCTGGATTCCAACGCTCAGAGTTTCTGCTTGAAAAGGGATTTCTTGATTTTATCGTTAACCGTAAGGATATGAAAGAAAAATTATACAAACTGATTTGCTGGTTCGAAGGTTAAGATGAACAGGATTATTTTCCTGATAATTGCATTTAGCATGATTGCCGGGGCACAAAAGCTCGACAAAGACTATGTGAACCCCCCGGATTACAATATAATATACCTGATGGTTGGATATCCGGCGTCTGTAACAGCAAACAATTATTTTGAAGTTTACAACGAACAATTAGGTGGGACAAAACGCATTCTCGACAGTGAAATCAATCTTGGAATTGGTACAAAATTTCCAATTTCAGACAATATTAAAATCGGGCTTGCAGGCAATTTCCTCAAATCCGGCTTCAATGATAACTACCAGCAAAAACTTGAATTACCCACAGATACTATTTTCCGAACAATCGAAGACCGTGTTGACATAAGCACAGTACCCGTTATTGCTACTTTAGAATTTATTCCTTTCAACATTCTACAATTCCGGTCTTACTTTGGCTTAGGAGGTGGTATTGCACTCAGTACGGTTGAATGGGAAGAAGATGTAATTTCAACTGCGCCCGGCGATCCACGTTCAGGTGGCGAAATATATAATGAGTCCGGCATTTTTCCTGCAGGAAGGCTTCTTGCGGGAGTTGAGCTTGGATTTGACAAGCGCGGGGAGGAATCATTCCTCGGATCTCTCTTTTTTGAAATACGCTACACAATGATTTTTAGAAAGCTGGAAATCTTCAATAAATTTCTCGACCAGGAGTACCAGGCATTGCCTGAATTTGCAGATTCCTATTCAATGATTCCCGGCTATATCGGCCTGAACGTTGGCCTGTCCTTTAATTTCTATTCCACGCGAAAACAGAAATAAAAAATAATTCGGTTTATTCGTTCCAAAATATTATATTCTATCAAAAGGTATAATTCGGGCTTTATGTATTTAAAGCACGTTCTTTTAAATTTAAGTATTCGTTCATTATACACAGAGGTTTATATGAAGACCAATGTAACCTTCAGGCATTTTAAGGGGCACCATCCGGAACTTTACAATCTGGCTTTGAGTGCAGCACAGAACCTCGGAAAATTTCATGACAGAATCATCAGCACAGACGTTGAATTTATAAATGAGCATGATAAAATAGTGGAGTTCATAGTTAACGTACAGGGCAAAACACTTAAATCATCAGAAAGGTCAGACGATTTCAAAAAGAGCTTAGGAAATGCAGAAGATAAAATGGTACGACAAATCAGAAAATACAAAACTAAATTGATAAATCATCTTTGACAAAATCAGCCCCGTCCCAGGCGGGGCTTTTTTATTTATATGCAAATTTCCGGATATTATGAGTAGTTTGAATTAATTACTCTGTCATAATTCGACAACTACCTCAGTTGGCTGTGCTTGTTAAATTAATGAGGTTTTTTAATAAATTTGCACCTATGCGCCAGTTCGATAAACTAAATATATTGAAAAAAGAGTATATTCAGGTTGCTGACCTGCTGGACTCGCCCGTTAAACTGGAGTCCCTCACCGGAAAAACCGGACTTGAAAATAAAATTACGAATAAAAATATCTACCGTCCACAGCTTGCACTTGCTGGATATGTTGGCCTTTTCAACTATAAACAGGTTCAGATTTTCGGTAATACAGAGATGTATTATCTGAAAGGCCTTGAACTCGAAAGCAGAATAAATGCTTTTAAAACAATCACCGAATTTAAGATTCCCTGCATTATCATAACCAACAATCATAAACTTGACCC
>CAYVVD010000003.1:15123-126915 GCA_964454975.1 uncultured Hyphomicrobiales bacterium
CTGAAATTATTGAAATAGCCGAACAGGCTGATATTGGTCTTCTGGCAACACCCTACCCGACAACAAAAACGTTTACTTTGCTATCTGAATTCCTCGATGACCATTTCTCACAGCAAGCAGTTGTCCATGGCTCTTTTGTGGATGTTTACGGCGTTGGAATCCTATTCACAGGGCGTAGTGGCATCGGCAAAAGCGAAATCGCCCTCGACCTCGTGGAACGCGGGCATCGCCTTGTTGCAGATGACGTAGTTATGATAACCCAGAAACGCACAGCTTTAATGGGTACGGGTACAAGCCTAATCCAGCATTTTATGGAAATCCGAGGGCTGGGCATGATTGATGTGAGGCAGATGTTCGGTATCCGCTCTATTAGATTCCAAAAGAGGCTGGAGATAGTAGTTGAGCTGGAAGAATGGACATCCTCCGAGGAATACACCCGTACAGGCCTGGACGAAGAGCCGATGTCTGTAATGGGTGTGGAAATCTCAACGGTAAAGCTCCCTATATTTCCCGGCAAGAACATCACCGTCATCGCAGAAGTAATTGCTATAAACTACCTGCTCAGGACTTATGGTTATGATACTGCAAAGGTATTCTCCGACAGGCTGAATAATGCAATTTCCAATAAAACATTCTCGGACAGGAATATGAGGGAACAGCGTATTGTTAACTACTTCCAGGGCGATGTGGAATAAGATTACCGCTTAATCGTATATTGATTAGTTATTTTAGCAAAACCAACTTGGAAAATAAAATGAAGGCCGTATTCCTTTTATTTATCTATCTGTTCTCAAGCCTTACACTTTCAGCAGAAGCAGAAAAATACGTTAAATTAAAAGCAAAGACGAATAAGCTAAATGTAAAACAAGGGGATGAATTCAAAATCACCGTAAACATGCAGCTTGATAAGAGCTGGTACACATACAGCCTCGAAGAACAAATCGGCCCGGAAGGAATTGGCCCAACACCAACTGAAATACTTGTCGCGCCGGAGGATGTAATTGAAATCTCCAAAGAAATCGTTCCACCTCCAACAAAACGGAAATTTGATGAGGGCTTTGAATTTGAAATAGATTATTACAAAGGCAGTGTCAATTTTGATATTTATGCCAAAGCAAAAAAAGACATTAACTTTAAGAAAGATACTGCAAACGTCCTTGTATATATTCAGCTTTGCGATACTGTAAAATGCCTCCCGCCGGAAGAGCTTGCTGTAAGAATCATGCCGGTTGTTACCGAATCGCTTCTCGAATACGAAGAGAAGAAAAGCGAAGGCTTCTTCACATTTATTTTCTGGGCAATGGGGCTCGGCGCGCTTGCACTGCTTACACCCTGCGTCTTTCCCATGATACCAATCACCGTTTCATTCTTTACAAAGCGTTCTGAAAAATCCCGCACCAAAGGCATTCGCGATGCACTTATATACTCGCTAAGCATTGTATTCTTCTTTACTTTGATAGGCTTTCTGTTTTCCGTTGTATCAGGTGCCGGTGGTGCGCAGTCCTTCGCGAGTAACGGCTGGGTAAACCTGATGATAGCGGCATTATTTATCATTTTTGCTTTCAATCTTTTCGGTTCTTTTGAAATACAGGTGCCGACAAGCATACTCAACAAACTGAACGCAAAGACAACAGGCAGCGGCATAACAAGCATCTTCCTGATGGCTATAGTTTTTACCCTCACATCCTTCACCTGCACCGTACCGCTCGTAGGCACTACACTGTTGACATATTCGCAGGGCGAGTGGTTCTACCCGACGCTGGCGATGCTGGCATTTGCAGCAGTTTTTGCAACGCCGTTCTTTTTCCTCGCAGTCTTCCCGTCACTTATGAACAAGCTGCCAAAATCAGGCGGGTGGCTTAACAACGTAAAAGTAGTGATGGGATTTGTAGAAATCGCGGCTGCAGTCAAGTTCATAAGTACGGCTGACCTCTACTGGAAGTGGGGTGTGTTACCGCGCGAGATATACCTATCAATCTGGATTGCATGCGGCGTACTTGTCGTGCTTTATATTCTCGGCTTTTATAAACTGAAGCTGGATAGCGATGTAGATCGCGTAAGCGGTGTCCGTGCGATGTTTGCAGTTGTGTTTGCTGCCATAACAATATACTTCATCCCCGGCTTATTCGGAAACAGCCTTGGCGAAATTGAAGCATTTCTACCGCCGTCAGACTATGAGCAAATAATCAGTTTATCGCGACAGGGCGATGCCGCAGCAACTTTGTTACCGGCAGCTGCAAGCACAGGAACAAGCTCTGTTAAAACAACCGGCAGGAGCAGGAACCGCAACTTAGTTATGCTCGAAGCGCAGAAAGGCGAAGAAGGTTGGATACGCACATATAACGATGGGCTTAAAATTGCCAAAGAGGAAAACCGGAATATATTTATTGACTTCACGGGTTTTGCATGCACCAATTGCCGGCAGATGGAAACCAGTATGTTCCCAAAACCGGAAATTGCCGGTCTGCTTGACCAATACGTTAAAGTGAAGCTCTACACCGACTACGAAGAAAACAAAATTCTGCAGGAAAGTCGCTTTGGCTCTGTGGAATTGCCGCTTTATGTAATCCTCACACCAGAAGAAGACGTTATTGCCACCAACTCATTCACACGTGACGTAAACAGCTTCCGCCAATTCCTTGAGATGGGCGTGGAGTAGCAAACTTATGTATTTTTATTCTACTTCACCATAGAATTGTCGAGGCGTAGGCAATGAAGAGTTGCATCCAATTATTCTGAACCAAGCAAAGAATACGGTTGCAAAGCGGCGTAACTATAATTCCCGTCCTTAGTAAGTATGGGATTATAAAAGATGCCTGCTTTCGCAGGCATGACAGGCGTGGCGTGGGCTGCTACCGGATATTTATCTTCACTCAGGATGACAGATACGTACATCATGGTATCTGCACAAGGCTGTTGTCAATCAAACGGGTTTTACCAAGGTAGGCAGCAATAAGCAACACAATTTTGTCGCCTTTTAAGAAGATTTCCGGCTCTTCGAGTGTGTCAGCAAGGGCGGAGGATCCGTAGTCGAGCTTTATTTCGGGTACGGAGCGAAGTGTTTTGTGCAGGATAGCATTGATTTTTTTGCGCTCCCTCTCCCCTTCTGCTATTGCGAGCTTTGCTTTCTCCAATGCAACGAATAGTATCCCTGCTTTGCTCCTTACATCCGGGCTTAGGTATTTATTCCGGGAGCTCATGGCGAGTCCGTCCGCCTCTCGTATTGTAGTGCGGGTAATTATCTCAACAGGAAAATTCATGTCAGCCGCCATCCGCTTTATAACAAGCGATTGCTGGTAATCCTTCAGTCCGAATAGCGCAAAATCTGGCAGTGTGCAGTTGAAAAGTTTTGCCACGACTGTAGCTACACCCTCGAAATGCCCGGGGCGGAACGCACCTTCGAACTTATCCGACACTTTGCCAACATTAACCTTTGTCGAATAGCCGATGGGATACATTTCCCTAACATCCGGAATGAACATGTAATCGGCGCCATTCTCTTCGGCGAGCCGGGCGTCGCGCACTTCGTCCCGAGGGTATGCACCGTAGTCTTCATTCGGGCCGAACTGTATCGGGTTAACAAACAGCGTGATTATAACAATATCCGCACGGTTTTTAGCATCCCGGACAAGACTCAGATGTCCCTCGTGCAGGAAGCCCATCGTAGGTACAACGGCAATTGATTGCCCCTGCTTCCTGTGCCAGGTGGCTGCATCCTGCATCTTTTTTACTGAATTTATTATTTCCATTATATTTCCTTTTCTCTTTGAAACCGGGTAGTTTAAACGATATTTATTGTTACTTTCACACCTATAGTCATCTGCACCACCTGGGACGGTTCATAGAACTTAACAGGGTTCAATTAGTGTAAAGCCGTACGGCCGTGGGGCTTTACACTAATTGAACTTTTTTATAAGAGTGTTTGTCCAAGTTGATGTTATCTGGGAATATAGATTCCCGCTTTCGCGGGAATGACAATTGTAATAAAGAGTTTATTCTATCCCCTTTTTATAATAGTTCCTGCCCTGCCCGCCGTTTTGTTTACTATCAACCCGGAAAACTCCTCAACATCCGAATTGTGGATTTTAGCAATAATATGTACAGAATCAGTATAGCTCTCTTCGACCGAAACAGCATACTGCTCAATCAATTTTTTAACTGTGCCAACGTCCTCGTAGGTGCAGTGGATAGTGACTGGTGTAGTTAAGTGCACCGGCTTTTTCTTGCATTTTGAAAGAGCCAGCTCTGCGACATCGGAGTAAGCGCGGGCAAGCCCGCCAACGCCGAGTTTGGTTCCTCCAAAATACCTGGTAACGACTATAATGATATCGCTTATATTGAATTTTTTTATGGCAAAGAGTATTGGTTTTCCGGCGCTTCCGGAAGGCTCGCCGTCATCGGCAGCGCGAAATTCAAGCCCTTCACTGCCGAACCTGAATGCGAAGCAATTATGCGTAGCATCAAAAAATTCCGATTTAATGCCATCCAGGAAATCAAGGGCGGCCTCTTTTGACTTAGCCGGCGATACGCTTGCGATAAAACGCGAGCCCTTTACTTTTGTCTCTTCCCTGCATCCAGACTGAATTGTGTAATATATATCTGAATTATCAATCAATATGAATAAAAGCCTTAAAATTGGAATTGTTTGCTACCCTACTTTCGGAGGTAGCGGGATTGTAGCAACAGAACTCGGTAAAAAACTCGCCGAACGCAACCACGAGGTGCATTTTATCAGCTATGCCTCTCCCCTGCGCCTGAACGGCTACCAAAGTAATATATTCTACCACGAAGTTGAAATCCCCCACTATCCGCTGTTTGAATTCCACCTGTATTCTCTGGCTCTTGCCAGCAAAATAATTGAAGTTGCAAAATACAAAAAACTGGATATTTTGCACGTCCATTACGCCATACCGCACTCAATAAGCGGCTATTTGTCCAGAACCATACTGCAAAAGGAAGGAATTGACCTGAAAATTGTCACAACGTTGCATGGTACAGATATCACGCTTACAGGCATTGAGCCTGAATTTTACCCTCTTGTGAAATTTGCAATAGATGAATCAGATGCCGTAACGACAGTTTCGCATTACCTTAAGGAGAGAACAATTAAGTCATTCAGAACAGAACGGGATATCGAAGTTATTTATAATTTCATCGATACTGAAGTTTACATACGTACTGATTGCTCACGGCTTTCGGGTCAAATTGCCCCTGAACACGAAATAATCATGATGCACATTTCAACTTTCCGGCCTGTTAAGCGAGTAACCGATACGCTATATGTGCTTAAGCATGTCCTGGAGAAAATTCCTGCAAAGCTTGTGCTAATAGGCGATGGTCCGGACAGGTATGAATGCGAGAGGCTAAGCAGGGAACTCGGAATTGAAGAGCACGTAAGATTTCTCGGAAAGCAGGTATCAATTCCCGAATTATTATCATGCACAAATTTCCTTCTTATAACAAGCGAAGAGGAAAGCTTTGGTTTGTCTGCATTAGAAGCGATGAGTTGCAGCGTACCGGTGATAAGTACAAACGCTGGCGGGTTAAAGGAAGTTGTAGAAAACGGCAAATCGGGCGTGCTTGTTGATGTTGGCGATACAAAGGCTATGGCAGATGCTGTGATTTCACTTTCAAACAACTCTGAGAAGTTGAATTCAATGGCTGACGAAGGCAGGAAACGCGCTGTTGAAAAATTTAATGCTGATAGAATTATCTCACAGTATGAAAGTTTGTATTTTAAATTAAAGAATTTAAAAAATCAATACCCTCAATCTGTGATAGGGCGTTAAGCATCAAGAAATTAACATACTTAATGATGAAAAATTATTATGAATTAATTGTAACTATTGTACTTGATATCTGTTAGTAATAAATAAGCAAATCAATATAAAATCGAAAAGAGGCTTAATTGATATAAATACTAATAATTGCTATAAATTATAGTTGTAATTATTGGTTTTATTTCATAATATTCGATAATTAATAAAACAACACTTCACTATTAATACGGGAGCATATATGCATACTTTAATTACTACAATTAAGCGAAGTATTTTGCCTGTTTTCATTATTGCATTATTTGCCATACCTAACGAGGTAACTTTTGCACAAGAAACCAGTGGCGAAATTCTCGGCGGAACTGAGTATTGGCTCGGCGTCCCCCACTGCCGAAAAGAAACAAACGAACCTATCAGGGGCGACTATCCTGTTGTACTCTGGCTTTCATCAAAGGTAGAAACAAGCGCAGAAGTATCAACTCTAAAAGGACAGCACATTAATGTAAAGGTTTATCCGAACCAGATAACACAGGTTCCCCTGCCTGATATTTACATGCATAGAGAGAACGAAACTGTAAGAGATAATGGTATTTATGTCAAATCACAGGACCCGATTAACGTTGCCGTTTACCTTTCTTACAAATGGTCCGGCGAGGCTTACAGGGTTACACCTGTAGAATGGCTTGGCACTGAATACGTTACTCTAAATATGTACCAGGACAGGACTGACGAATATAAACCTGCACAGATACTTATTATTGCAACAGAAGACGGTACAACCGTAAAGTACAAACCAACATGGCACACGCCTCAGACCGAAGCAGGAAGATGGAATCAGGTGAAACTGCAGCGTGGCGAAACATACCTGATTGAAGGCCTGATTGAGCCTGCATATACACAGGACTGGGCTTCAGACCTTACAGGTACTATTATTGAATCCAATCATCCTGTCGCCGTTCTTTCGGGACATACAAAAGGCGCTTTCCCACGTTATTCAAGAACTATGCTTGGTCGCCCGGCAAACTTCATGAGGAATATGTTGATTGACATGATGTGGCCAAATGCTCTCCTTGGTAAAGAATATGTATCAGCGCCGGTAAAATATGCCGACAGGGAAAGAGGAAAAATTTCTGAGGATGAAGGCGACCTTATTCGTGTTGTTGCTATTGAAGATAATACTGAACTTTCAACCATGCGTGATGATGGCAATGGCTTCAAGGTTGTGCATCCAAGCATGAAAAAAGGTGAATGGTACAACTTTACAAACCAGGAATTAGCGGCAGTATATAGAGCAAGTAAACCGGTTTTGGTTGGCCAGTATGGTAAAACATGGTGGCTCAGGGCTGTTAATCCGGAAGTTGAAGACAACTCAAATAAAAATGATGGCTCTGGAATTCAAAATCCGCCAAGAAATGGCCAGGGTATGATGCTAGTTTTAGCTCCACAGGAAAGATGGTGCAGTTGGGCAGGATTTCGTTCACCACAAGATATAGACAATTTTGTTTACCTGACTTTCAAAGCTGAAGACGCAAAGAATCTTTATTTTGACGGCCAGTCTTTTATTGGCCGGTTTGGTAATTCATTCGGGTATATCCCAGGGACAGATTATGCTTACCTGACTGAACAGGTTTCAGCAAGCGACCACTATATCGAAGGAAAGGAAGGCGCAAGATTTGCCGGTTATGCTTATGGTAACTGGGACCGCAGTAAAGACGGTTTTGCATACGGCTATCCGATTGGCATCAACTATGCAACTCCTTGCCAGGACAGCCTCTTTGTACTTGACACAATCATCTGCGGCGATGTTACAGGAACAGCTTATTCAGTTCCTGAAGATGCTGAATGTGCAGGTTTGTTCAGAATTCGCTTCATAAGTCAGGAATCTGACAACTACAGGTTTGAAGTAGATGAATTTGAACAGGGAGTTGCTAAGGAAGTTGAATACCGCCTCTTTGTTGAAAATCCTGAAAAAGAAGCTTATGGCGTTGTCGAAATCATGACAAAATCCGGTAAAATCATCAGGAAAACCTATGAGTACGTTCCTGAACAGATAGCTTTCAATCCTGAAGAACTTGACTACGGCCTTATGAGTATTGGCAATACAATTTGCAAAACATTCAAAATCAATAATCCCGGCAGAACAGAAGTCACTGTCCATGAACTATACCTAAAATTCGATAAAAATGAATTTGATGTTGATGTTACAGGTATTCCTGTAACTCTGCAACCCGGCGAAGAAGCCGAAATTGAAATTTGTGCAACCGCATTAATTCCTAACGACGAACCGGTAAGAGACACTGTTTTTGCAAAACTTACATGCTACGAAAGAAGACTTATTCCTCTTGAACTTCGTACTGGAGAACCAATCGTTTGGATTGGCGATGCTGATTTCGGTAATGTGATCGTTGGCCGCGAGAAATCGCTGCCGGTAATGATTGAAAACCGTGGCGACGTTGAAATTGTTATTACTGACCTGACTTGGCCGGATGCTGATAAAGTGCAGTTCCCGAGGATCGAAGATATCAGCTTCCCGATAATTCTCCAGAAGGGTGAGGACACTGAATTTACAACATTCTATTCACCTGATGTTGAAGGTGTCCAGCATACGACTACAGCTACAATGGATGTGAATGCAACGCAGATTAAAACTGAGTCCTACTGGAAGGGAATAGGTATATTTGCAGACCTCCTGATTGAGGGGTATTCATGGAATGAAAAACGTGTAATGGATGGCTTTGAAGATCCGCAGGTTACTGCAGATGGAGGCTATCCGGGTGTTGTTTATATCGAAAATACCCGTGGAAACTCAATGCAGGATATTGTGGTAACAATCCAGAACAACTCTGATAATTTATTCAGCATTGTTGCCCCGAATCAGATACCTGCAGTACTCCAGGGCGGTGAAAGGGTTGCAATTGATGTACTCTTCAGCCCGACAGCCACAGGTTCTTTCACCAGAGATATTATTGCCACAGGTAGTTTCCAGGGAATCCCTGTTCAGGCTCCTGCTGCACAGCTTATCGCTAGCGCAGGACAACCAAGGATGAGTGTGACTGACTATGACTTTGGCAGTATCCTTGCCGGGACAACTATTGACGGTGAGATTACTATTTCAAACACAAGTAACAGTGAATATGGAGATGGTGACTGGCTTTTGACAATTTTCAACGGGCTTGAGATTACCGGAACAAATGCAGATATGTTCGAAATTGACCCCTCATTCTTCACTGTTAACCAATACCCGATTGAAATAAATGAGCTTGGACAATCGAATATTATTGTTCCAATAACTTTCAATCCAACAATTAAAGGAACATTTACGGCATCTCTCGTAAACAACAACGACGTTCCTGATGGTCTTGGCGACAAAGAAATTGGTAACTTAGTCGGCGAAGCCTACTTACCGGGCGTAAACACAACTGATGCTTATTTAGGCCTGCATTATCGTGGACTGACTTCAGATATCCACACTGTGAATTTGATTAATACAGGAAACACAGCAGTAACAATTAGTGAACCGTTTAACTCACCTGTTGGTCAGGACTATGTTGACTTCAATGTTGTTGGATGGAGAATTAAGAACAGCTTAGATGACCTGGTGCTTCCGGGTACCGAAAACATTAATACTCCATTTGACCTTGGTGAAAATCAATACCTCGAAGTTGACGTAACATTCACACCAAGCGAAGAAAGAGACAATAGCGACGGACTTCCAAAATTCCTTGCCCAGATTGAGTACAAGCTGGAAATTGATGGAGAGCAGGAATCAAGGTTCTCGAATATCACTGGTGATGGAATGCTTCATTATATTGTCGTAAAGGTTGACAAAGGATACGAGCTTTCACCAAATCTTGGTGAAAAGTTAGATATTGCTGTAAAACTGGCTCCGGAATCAACTGAGAGTAAGAATTTGCAACAAGCACAGGTAACTGAAGTTAAAATCAGGGTTTATTATCCACAGGCAGCTTTGGAAAGCCTTGTTATGTTCAGTTTCAATCCTGATATGACATACACGAGTACGATAGATGAAATAATCAACACTTCAGGCTTACTGCTTGATGGATGGACAATTGAAACTTATGACCTCGACCAGCTTGACCACTTGTATGTTAAGTTTGTAAGTCCTGATCCGAACAATGTTTTCCTTACATATGACAATGCTAATGAAGCAACTTTGTTTGAATTCAGGGTATTCGGAAGGCTTGCTACTCTTAATACTTATGACTTAAACCCGGACATTGATGTTCTTAAACCATACGTAATTGATACACAAATTAATGGTGACATCTCCAATTCAAGGGTTTGTGTGCAGGATATTCGCCCAGCAATTACATCCGGCGTTGAATACAGCTTGATTGATGTTGCGCCGAACCCGGTCAACAAAACAACGACCATCAACTATTCAGTTGGTATTGAAGCTCCTACATCACTTGAACTTTTCAACTCATTCGGTGAAAGAGTTGCTGTTCTTGTTGACGAAAGGCTGAAACCGAATGAATATACTGTTGACCTTAATGTTGATGAACTGGGACTCTCAACAGGAACATACTACTTCAGGTTGAACAGCGGACCTTACTCAGCTACACGCAAGATGATAATCCTGAAATAATCTCAGGCAAATATATTCACTAAAAGGCTGCTCCGGCAGCCTTTTTTTACGAATAATGAATCAAAATGTATAGTCAATTGCGGCATTATTCACAAGGATTGATTATAAAGGGTTTAGTTTATGCTTGCTGGAAGCCGTGTGATTTGAAATACTTCCTAATGATTGGCTCAGTCTTGAACGCAATTAAGGCAAATACTGCTCCTGCTATTAAATCTATTACGTAATGATATCTAAGATATACAGTAGCTATTATCAGGCTGATCCCAAGAGCCAGAAATACCCAGCGCAGGCGGGAACGGTATTTGAAAGCAAGGGACATGTTTATTAGCGTTAACATTGTGTGTCCGCTCGGCATACAGTCTCTGTTTACCATGGCAGCAGGATTGCCTTCACCGGGCACTATACCACCCCCGGCATTTATCAGGAAACGGAATGTTTCTGTCAGAAACAAGCCGGGAAGTTCCAGGCTAATCGAGGAAAACTCATGAATCGTAAATCTTGGACCAATTGCGGGCATAAAAAAGTACAGCAGATACGAAAGGAAAAAGGCAAAGAGTATCATTCTTGCAAATTCTTTGAAGTACCTGTCACGCTTTCTCATATGAAGCTCAATTCCTAGAGTTAATGGAAAAAAGAAGAATAACATGTATGAGAATTGAAGGTATTCGGTTAACATTGGATGCGAGAATTGGTTTATCCATTCTGTAGGGTTTACTCCAAAGAGCCATTGGTCCCATTGAATTAAAATACGGTCATAATCATATGGATTTACAACTTGTATGTAATTTTGAACCTGGGAGTAAATCAAAAATATTACCGGGGCAATGTATATTCTCCTGAATAATACAAACAACCTGCCGGGATTGAATTTATAACTGATTGCAGATATTGACACCATCCCAATCGCTATCGTAAGATTCAAAAGAATCAGAAACGATGCATTATTTATCGAAGGGTAAAAAATGATTGCAAGAATTGTATATATGCCGAGAATAATGAGGGTATAGACATCCGTCATAGAAAGGACTTCTTTAAGGTTAAATCTTATAAGCGGCTCATTACTGCCTTTACCCATTCTTAGCCCTCATTTGGCAAACAACATTATAAATATACTGAAAATCATTCACAGACAGATTCTCAGCCCTTTTTTCTGCAATTCCGGGTATATGCCTGTTTATTTTGGAAAACGCCACTTCAGGTATAATACCATTACTCTTTAAATAACCTTCAAGCGCATTGGAGAGCTTTTTCCTGCGGTAATTGAAAGCAGCCCGTACAATGGACATAACACCCTTAATTTCTTTAGGTTCAGGATTATTCAGAATATTAATTTTTACTACTCTTGATTGTACTTTGGGAACAGGGAAAAAACTCCTTGGGTTTATGTCGAACATTCCTTTAGCGTTTCCGGCCAGACCGATCGCAACACTTATTGTTCCGTAAGCCTTTGAATTCGGTTTTGCTACTAACCTTTCGGCAAATTCTTTCTGAACAGTAATTGTAATAGAATTTATGAATTCTGTATAATTCAGTAATTTGAATATTATCTGGCTGCTGATGTAGTAAGGTAAATTTCCTGCTATATTTACTTTTTTTAAAGAATGTTTATGTAGATGGGAACTAAGATCAAATTCCAGGAAGTCAGCATGAAATAGATAAAAATGAGGAATATCACCAAATCTTACATTTAATTCTTCAATTGCTCTGTCATCTATTTCTATGCAATGTACATCCGAATTTCCTATAAGCAGACAGTCCGTCAAAGCTCCTGTACCCGGGCCGATTTCGATTACAGGTAAATTGTCATTAACTACGAGTTGGGCAATTTTCGAACAGATGTTCCTGTCAACAAGGAAATTCTGGCCAAGGGATTTTTTAGGTGAAATCCCCATCAATTTATTCTTCATTAAGTAGTTCATGAAGCAACTGCCACGTATCGTCAAGAGCCAGGGAAACAATTTTAGTATCGGATATAACTGCTGTATAGCTCGTATCCCCATTCCATCGAGGGACGATGTGGAAATGCAAATGCCCGGGTACCCCTGCGCCTGCTGCCCTTCCAACATTAACACCAATATTGTGGCCGTGGGGTTTATATGCTCTGTCGAGCGCTATTTTAGTCTTTTTTACGAGCTTAATCAGGCTGATAAGTTCAGCATCAGAAAGCTCGTCTAATTCGCCTATGTGCCTGATTGGCGCAATCAGTGTATGCCCGTTGTTATATGGAAATTTGTTCAGCATGGCAAAGGAAAGCTCCTCTTTTCTAACAACAAGCAATTCTCTTGCATTCTCTGGTTGTGCTAATGCATCACAAAAAAAGCAGGATTCACTGTTCTTTTTTTCTTCGTCTTTAAATGTTCCTATGTATTTCGTCCGCCAGGGCGCCCAAAGTATTTCCATCATATTTTCCGGCAGGTTAAAAATAAAAACGCCTGCAAATTAGAATTTACAGGCGTAATCTTCAAATTTATATAAATTATAAAATTCTGAGAGCCCACCTTGCATCAACACCAACCTGGAATGCATTTACTCTCCAGTCTTCTGCCGATGTAAGATTAGTTATGCCAAAATTGTAGTGTGCATGTGGTACGATGTACCATCCCTGCATATTGATTTCCCACTGTACACCTGCTTTGATACCAAAACGAGTGGATGCAGAGTTTTCTATATCGCCTTCCTTAACGTAAATTGTTCTCAGGTCATCAGAGTAACGTACATCCGGGTTGTCATCGTCAGGAACAAATTGGGCGTTCAATGGTTCAATAAGTTCCATTGTCTGAGTTTGTTCTTTTGACATTGCAAAATCAATAGTCGGGCCAACTGTAATTCCGAAAGGTGTATCAAACAGATTTAACTTGTAGAACACCTCGAAAGTAATCAGGTCATAATTGATTTCCTGCTTATGGTCAGTTATTGACGTTATTTCTCTTTCTGTACCGTCTGACAACCTTACCCTTGAGGGATACTCATCTCCGGAAACTTCAAGTGAAGCAGGAAGCCTGTTATACAAAAACTTTGCAATAATTGAGGATTTTGAATCCTTGGCATCTCCAAGAAGATACTCAATTGAAAGGCCTGCATAAAAGCCATTCTGGGAGCCGTTTTCAAAAACAGGGCAAAGCGCATCATCAGAGAATGATTTCAGAGATACTGTATGCAATGACCTGTTAAAACCAAGAACCGGGCCTACATATATAGGTTTTTTGCCTCCAGCAAGTGTAATTGGCGATTCACCAATGCCTTCTTCCTGGGAAACACCATTATAGACGAGGGTTATTAGCAAAAGAAATATCAATGGTAAGAAACGTTGTTTCATATTTCCGACACCTTACTTTGTAATTATAAACATTGATTGCTGATTAAATTTCGTGCCTTTTAAAGATAGCACATATAAACCACTTGGCAAAGAATTAATTTCAAATTTTAGCGAGTTATAACCCTTGTTGAGAGCCACTTTCCGTGCCAACGAATGTTTTATTCCAGTTAAATTCGTAATCTCAATATCCGTCGTTTCTTCGTTTGGTACATAGACTTCAAGCTCAATCTCCTCACTTGCCGGATTCGGTGAAACTCTCAATCCTAATAAATTAGTAATAAAAGTTACCGAACGCAAATTAAAATTACAAATACTGCCAAAATCTACATTAAATATTCTTGAATTATCAGCAAAGCAATTCTCGCTTAAAATCTCCAATTCAATTGTCGGGTCTATTGATGTATGCAGAAGTACCCTGAAATGCAGTTCCATCTGCCAAGTGTCGCCTTCCTGCAACATCACTTTTTCACTCGCTTTAATATATAAACCGTTATTATCCTCAAAAATTACAGCGGGAATTATTTTTTCCCCATTTTTACCTGAAATTTCAATCTCCAGAGTTTTATCAATGCTAATCAGGTTAAAAATATCATAGTAAAGATAAAACTCAAGCTCATCAAATATTTCAATTTTGTTTACAAAAACTCCCGAAAGGCCGATAGAGACAGAATCCCCAATCTGGAAGGCTTCTGCCTTCAGGGTGTCAATGAATATTTCAGAAGGTGTAATTATGATTTCGGCAGTCTCACTAATCACAGCTCTTGTTGCTTTTTTGTCCATATACTGAATATCAGCTTCAATAGTTAGTTGGTTTAATCCAATTGTCTTCTCACCGATGTAAGTTATTCCAAAACTCTTCGACTCATCTTCGTTCAGGATAACAGGTAAACTAAGTTCATCGGGTAATCTTGCGAAAAGCTGCCCCATTTCAACAATCTTAAGTTCTTCGATTCTAAACGAAACGTTGCCTTTATTGATTATAGTAAAGGTAAGCTCTGTTGAATCGCAAGCTATTGCATTGGTTTCACCACGTATTTCACCTATGGCATTGAGTGTATCGGCAGGCACTGCAACGCCTCTGACAATTACAGTATCTGTTCGTGGACCATAGTTTGGCATTGAATTACTGTTTATGGCTATTAGCAACTCATAGTAGCCGGTGTCTTTTGGTGCAAATTCAACAGGGTAATTAAAATCTTCGCCAAAGGGTACCTTTGCTCCAGCTATACCAGCAAGATCAATATTGTATTGGGAGAAATCACCCGATATTCCAACTGCATTAGTTATTGAGAGGTCTTCGTTACCTCCGGTAGAAAGCCATGTAGTATTGAGCGTTTTTGTTTTGAATATTTCAAGCGTATCGAAATAGATTGTCTTTGTTTCAAGGTCAGGCAGAGTGCCCATACCATTAAGCTCGATACTCAGGTCAGGGTGCAATTTCCAGTTCGTTTGTAATTGGGCTGAAATATTGTAAGGTTCTCTGGTCTGAGGCATATAGCTGAAATCAACTGCGACAAAAGAGTATTTTGGAATTACCAGATTAAAGTCTTGAATTTTCTGTGAGTTATCATCGCTGTGAGTCTCTGCAATTAGTTGTTCAAGTGTAATTATTGCTTCAGTGTTTCCTATATTTTGAATTATTATCGTAGTGTCGTTTTGTGTGCCGACCCTCCTGTTGCCCCAGTTAACTAATATTGGCTCAATAAATGGCGCAACACCACGGCCCGAAAGAAAGTTAAAGACCTGGATGTCTGCTTCGTTATCGCATACGATGTTACCCTGGTAAAGGATTGTGTCTTTTGGAGTAAAACATGCTTTTACCCACAAAGTATCTCCAACCATAACAGTGTAAGGAAAGTCTATTGCAGAAGTATCAAAGAAAAATGCTTCCCCTGTTTCCGGATCATTGAACTTAAAGTCAAGCAATTCAACATCTACATTCCCGGTATTTGCATAATACAATTCGAGACAGGCTGTGTCACCAACCATTACTTCACCAAAATCAAGATGATTAGTTTCTATTTCAGGCAGTTGTACATTTGCTTCAATTTCAACTGTGTGTTCCCAGTCACAATCAAAGTCCAGCAATATTTCGCCTTCTACCGGGCTCGTATCTCCATTGGGTTGGAAACAGACATTTATAGTCATAAATCCGCCCGGAATAATGTCAACAGGGATTGTTGAGTCTGTATAAATTTTTATTCTTGAGTCAGCAATTAAATTTATATCATCAAGATGAAGAGTGTCTCTGCCATAATTTACAATTTTGAAATCCCTGCAAGTTGAATCATCAAATCGAACATCGGACAGGGAGATTTTGTTTGGCACATCTGCAAATATTTTGTTGTATATAAACTCGTAGCGCCCGCCATTGCCGTTTTTATCACGATAATCTATAGTAAACATACCGTCTTTGAATACGTCTTCCGGTTCTGCAGTGAATGTTACTTCTTTTGTATCGTGGTTTAACGGACTAATATCCCATTTATAATTAAAAGTCTGATCAATAATAACACTTACAAAATCAATCGCGGTGTTTTCAGGAATATCCAATTCGGTAATCCTGCCACTAATCCTTCCACAGTCCTCTTGCACAATAAATTCCGGTGAAATTGTATCATTACCGAATGGATTGTTCAGCGATGATCCAAGAATCATGGCATACGAGTCAACATGCCCCCAACCGTACATTATTCCCAGGAATCCACCTTCATCACATGTGATTTTGTGTACACCGGTACTGACCTGGAAATTAGCCCAATAGTAAGGCTCATTTAATATCCTGTTATATTGGAGGTTGGTGCTGTCTTTTAAAAGGATGCCATCAAAAGTAATTGAATTTACAGCATCGGAGCTAACTATTAAAGTGATGTCTTCAGAAATATATTGCTGGGCGTTATAAGTATTTCCCGGAGTTGCAAAAATCAGACTCTGAACAAACTGGTCAACCGGGGGAATCATCACAAGGCTCGGGTCATAGAAGCTGTGCTCGTCAGGATCCTGGTCGTCATGTTGCATTATCTGCCCAATTTGAATTGGCTGATTAGCCTGCCAGAATGTCGGCTGGGAAACATTAAAAATCGAAACGGCATCTCCTGCTTTATCAAGGTTATAAACTTTAGTTTCTACAGAGCTCTCGCTTGTGACAATTGTATTGGGATTGATTGCCGTGATTTTAATTAAATCATGCAGGGGATTATAATACCTGTCCGTAATATATCCATCTTTAATAAAAGGGACTGTAACAAATGTCCTGCCCCATGATTTTGTGGGCATTAGCATTTCGGCAATGTGATCTTTCGAATCCTGACCATAAGCATCAAATTGGGGGCAGGAAGTCCTAACGTGCCCGGAAATCAATCCGAATGGTTTATTCCCCCTGACTATTGTACCTGTTAAGTCGCCTGTCCCTATTGGTGTATTGGCTGACTTAACAAGATAGCACTCCCCTTTTTGCAAATTAACTTCATAATTGCTGCCGATTTGTTTGTTTGCCCATGTAACTGCACTTGGTGAGAAATTAATCACAGTGGAATCATAAGAAGCCAATACCATAAATTCGCTGTTTCTTACAGGCAGTCGAAATTCCGTGGGATTATACATATCCCTGTACTGGTCATTGGGCATAGACATTACTACATATTCATCACCCCAATGAGTTACAGGAATGGCAGAATAGCTGTCACTTGTTAGCATTTGTGAATTTAGAGCATACACTGTAACAGGTGCATCCGAAATAATTTCAATTGCTTTCTTAAGTGGTGTTTCAGAATCTGTTATCTGGAATACGTCATTCAGGTCAATCCTGTGAACGCTGTCTGCCCCGAGAGATAAAGAAATTGGATATTCTTTTGGAATCAATACCTGAACATTGGCAGGTTCCGTTGTAGCTATATAAAAAATGAGGTGTACACCATAAGTCGGTTCAATTTCAGTATCATTTTGCATAAAACCAATGTAGAAATGCCTTCCCTCAAAGGCTGAGTTTTCTGCTTTCCCAAATGAAAGTAAAATCAGAAAGGAAAAAACTATTAAAAGGTTCAATTTATATCTCATTATTACCTCTCAGGGGTTTCAACTGTTGGTTTTACAGGAATTTAACCCAATATTTACAATTAACAAATTTTTTATTCTAAAAGTTCGACCCTAAATCTTGGTTTTTGCATTCCCGGTTTTCCGATTGCCCAGGAAAAACCGGGCAGGTAGTATTCTGAAGCTTTTGAATAAACAATCTTCTCAGGTATGTAATCCCCCTTTATTCCTTCCAGCCAGACTATTTCATTAGCCGTCCCTTCAGCAAACAATACCTTGATTTTCTCGCTTCCCACTCTTGATAGCCCGTCTGGTTCTTTGTCAGACAATAGAAAGTAAAGACTTTTGGCATTACCCTCGCTAACTACCGATACTATAGTATCGCTTTCAAAATCAATCTCAATAATATTCCCGGCTATTTGGTTTATGCGATCTTGGTTCAGGGAATCATCTTTGCTCAATAAAAAAGATGAGCCATATGAACTAATCAGGTTAAGATTGTTATCCGGGATAAAAATATTAATTGAATCTGCTTGAAGCTGGGTAGAATCGTACCATAGAACAGGAACTCCTGTTAAAACAAAAAAACCTTCATCCTTGTAATACCAGGCTGTTTCAGCTTTAGCTGATAAATTTCGACGATGGATTTTTACATTATGTCTGAATATATAATACTCGTTTCCTTCAGAACGAAAAGCTTCCATCGAATCGCAGGATATGCTCAGAGTATCGAATATTAATGAATAACTGTCTTCATCACTGGATGTGTCAATCTGGAAAAGCAGAGGGGAGCCGCTGGCAACAGAATAATTCTTTTGAGGGAAATTAATCAATGCATCACTGAAAAGAATCGAGTTTGATTCCTTCCCTTTAATTACTACCTTTCCATTGGCGTAGCTTCGCCTGTCTGCCCTATGGTAGATAATAGTATCAGAAAAAATATCTGCTGAGTCATCTTCTACAATTACATTTGAGTAAAACCTCGCAATGCGTGTATTAAGTTCATAAACACCTGAATCTGCTTTAAGTGCTGACTGCCCGTCGTTTATTATCACACCCTGCTTTGCATAAGCAATTCTTGAATTACCTTTGTAATGCACTTTGGGGGCTGTAAGGAGAAGGTTATCCTGGTGAATTCTGACGTTACCTATCAGGTCTGCTTCATTAAAATCAAGAAATTGGATTGCTTTATCACTAAAAACATCAACATTACCCTGCTTTAAATGAACATTTCCGTAAAAGTTCCTTATCCGCTGCCCCGGTATATTTGCCCCGAGCAAGCTATCAGCATTTACAAGTTCTATCGGCTGGGAAAGCAATAAAACAGAGGAAAAGCAAAGTACTATTAAAATTAATGTCTTTGTCATTTATCAAGCGCCTGGTTTTAAAGAATGACAATTAAACAATGAAAAAGTTACCAATTAATTAGTGCTAATCTGATGGGGTGCCGTTTTTTGATGGTTTCTTTGGAAGAGTAATAGTAAATCTGGTACCGAGGCCCGGTTTGCTTTCAACATCAATGTTGCCCTCATTCAGCTCTACAAACTCTTTGCATAGAATGAGGCCAAGCCCGCTTCCCTTCTCATTTGAAGTCCCAATTGTTGTATGACTTATATCTATCCGGAAGAGTTTTTCCTGGTCTTCTTTAGTAATGCCTATGCCATTGTCCAATACAGAAATGTTTATCATTGGGGAATTCTCTTTAGCATCTATTTCAACTTCGCCACCAACATCAGTAAATTTAATTGCATTTGTTGCCAAATTTCTTAGTACCGTGGAAATCATGTTTTTGTCGCAAAAAGCAACCACATCAGAGGGAACACTATTCTTAATCTTTATTTCTTTTATGGAAGCGTCTTTCTTCAATAAATCAACAATTTCGGATGTAATTGAATTTATATTTTGAAACGCTTTTTGAACTTTGAGTCTTCCGGATTGTGCTCTTGACCAATGGAGAAGGTTTTCCAGGAGTAAGTACAAGTTTCGAGATGATTTGTTCAGATCATTAATTGATTCTCTTATCTCATCAGCTTCGAGCCTGTCATAATACTCTTTCATATAGCTTGTAAGCGAGAGAAAAATATTCACAGGGTTAATTAAGTCGTGTGCAAGAATTGAGAAAAACCTGTCTTTTGTCAGGTTACTTTTGTGAAGTTTATCTCTTGAAATGGTAAGTTCTTTATTTAATTCGGTTAATTCGCTGTTTAATATTCTTAGTTTTCTGTTTGTTATGGTTCTGAATATTATAAACCAGGCAGAAATCAGTAATATCACTATGAACATTCCGATTATAATCTGTAGCAGAATAATATACTCTTCCTTCTGAACAATTACTGTTTCCTGGTATTTAATCTCCTGATCTTTTTTATCGGTTTCATATTTGACTTTCATATTCTCAAGCTCTTTAGCAACTTTTAACTTAAACATCGAATCTTTCGCAGCACTTGCTTCCTCAAAAAAACTAAGAGCTAACTGGTAATCACCCAACTCCTTGTGAATTGCAGATATATCCCTCAAAATACCAGGTTTGATTGAATAGAGCCTGTTATTATAAACAACACCCAGGGCTTCGGTCAAAGTGCCAAGGGCTTCATTGTAACTTTGTCTTTTCTTTTGAATTTCGGCAATGTTCTGCAATGTTATAGCCCTCCCGAGGGGATCGTTAGTTGCTCTTTTTATTTTGAGAGAGAGCTTATAAAATTCGAGAGCTTTTTCGTACAGCCCCATTTTTGAGTAATTGTGCCCAATGTTATTGTAAGATTTTGAAACTGCAATAGAATCCCCAAGCCTTCGGAAGATTCCTATTGTTTCCAGGTCATATTCAATGGCTAATGAATCATACCCCATTTCAGAATAAATATTAGCTATATTACTCAGTGTATTCGCGATTTTTAATGAATCGCCCAGTGTTCTTTTGATTTCAAGTGATTCATTAAAAAGCATTAGGGCATCGTCATACCTCTCCCAGGCATAGTAGAGCAAGCCAATGTTATTAAGCATCTTAGACAAGCCCCTTCTGTCACCTGAAGTATCAGCAATAGTTCTTGCGCGTTTGAAATAATTAAGAGCGGATTCATAATTGCCTCTTGTTTTTTCTGAAAGTCCCATATTATTATAAACATCGAGAAGCTTTTTATAATTTTTATTGATAGCGAAGTAACCTTCTGCAAGCTGGTAGTTGAGCACTGCCCTGTCAAAATTACCCTGCAATTCATATCCAAGGCCGATTATATTGTATGCCTCACCGGCAGTTTCCGGTTCTTCGTCAATTTCAATAAGTCTGAGAGCCTGTTCAGCGAATTTAATAGCTTTTTGGGGGCTCACCCTCCAATACTCGCCTGCAAGTTTGATTAATCTGTTTTTTTGTTCCGGCCCCGGCTGCATAGCCAAATTCTCAAGGCTGTCAAGGTTAACACCCAATGCAAGATAGGCTGGGTAAACAAGGTAAATTAATAAATATTTATAAATAGTTCCGCTCACTCGGGTAAATCTAATAAATTGTAATAAAATTCACTATTATTATTCACTTTGCTTTTGTCCGGTTCGAATTTGTATTCTGAAACAAACAGGCAATTCTTCGTATCAATTACGGTATATTTATTGCATATATTCTTTAATATCATGAAATTGTTTTATGCGTTTTTCATTAATGTTAAATTTGTGAAATCAGAACAATAATCAATTCTTTATGGAAACAAAAGACATCGGCCAGGAATCACCGGAATCTCCACTTAACGAAATCAATGTGCTTGTTGTTGATGATGACAAGTTTATACCCCGTGTGATTAAAAATTACCTGATGGAGGAAAATTATACCATAGAATTTGCATCAAGTGGCGAAGAGGCTCTTGTAAAAATTAATGAAAAGGAGTATGACCTTGTAATACTTGACATTATGATGCCGGGGATGTCAGGTTATGATGTTTGCAAAAAACTAAGGCGGAAGCACACCCTTAACGAACTGCCCATAATTATGCTCACATCAAAAGACACTATTGAAGATATTGTTAAAGCTTTTGACCTGGGAGCAAATGACTACATTTCCAAACCTTTTGACAGAAATGAACTTCTTGCAAGAGTGAAAACCCTGATCAGGCTAAAATTGCTTACAAAGACTAATTCCATACTTAAAGAGGCAATTGACACGAAGAACCATTTCATGCAAATGACTATTCACGACCTGAAAAATCCACTAAATGTAATTACCGGTTTCACCCAGTTAATAATCAGCGAGTCGGAAAAAAAATCCGAGATTAACGATTATGCTGAAATGATAAAACAATCTTCCGAGCTTATGATGAGCCTTGTGCAGGAATTACTTGAAATGGCAAAGTTTGAAAGTGGATTAACATATCTTAAACCTGAAAAAATGGACTTGAACGAGGTAGTTGCTGATATAATTGAAGCAAATCTTAAAAATGCAGAAAAAAAGAAGCAAAAGATACATTTCTCGCGTGGGCCGGAAAAGAAATCATTTGTAAATGCCGACCCGGTTCGGATTCACGAAATTGTTGATAACTTGCTCAGCAATGCTGTTAAATACTCGCCACTTGAGAAATCAATATGGGTTTCTGTTAGCAAACTCGAAGTAGAAGAAACACCAAAACTAAGAATAGAAGTTAAGGATGAAGGCCCCGGCCTGACAAAAGATGATTTGAACAAGTTATTCGGAAAATTCCAAAGATTGTCTGCCAGACCTACGGGAGGGGAATCATCAACCGGCCTCGGATTGTCGATTGTCAAGAAACTGGTTGACCTCCATAAAGGCAAAATCTGGGCTGAATCTGAGAAAGACAAAGGCGCAGCATTCATTGTCGAATTTGATGAATTCAACCCCCTGCTTTATTAATCTGTTTTATATTTAGATTCCTCCTCTTTTAATAACTACCAGCTTTTCTTCTGTCATGTCATGTATTGCATATCGCATTCCACCAACGTATAAACCTGACTCTTTAGCGCCGCCGAATGGCATCCAGTCAACCCTGAAGGCCGTATGCTCATTAATCATTACTGCTTTAGATTCTACATGCCTTGCATAGTGCAAAGCAATGTCAATGTCTTTGCTATAGATACAGGTTTGAAAAGAAAATGGCTTTCGGTTTTGAAGATTGATAACTTCATTTAAGTCGGCATATTTAATTACGCATACAACAGGCCCAAAGATTTCTTCTTTCCAAACCGGCATATCTGTGGTTACATCAGTGAGAATAGTAGGCTCAATTAATGAATTACTAATCCTGTTTCCGCCAATTATTGCTTTTGCACCCCCATCAACAGATTCTTTTATCCAATTCTCAACTCTGTCTGCTTCATCATGTGTTATTAACGGCCCAACGTCTGTTTCATCATTAACAGGGTCGCCTGTATTTAACTTAAGAACAGTTTCTTTGAATAAATCCAGGAATTTATCATATACCGATTTATGCACATATATAATCTGTGTTGATACACACACCTGCCCGGCGTGATAAAAAGCGCTTTTTGTAAGTTCAGGTACAGCTTTCTCCAGGTCAACGGATTTATCTATTACGGCAATTGCTGTTCCTCCATGCTCGAAAGCAAGCTTCACACCATCGTGAACTTTCCTTCTAATATTCCAGCCAACATGCCCGCTTCCAATAAATGAAATAAACCGTATCCTATTATCGGATATGTATTTATCTAACTCCCTTCCGGAAATGGACAGAATGTTAATTATTCCGTCTTCAAGCCCAGCTTCTTTAAATAAGTTAATTATCTTGAATGCAGACATCATCGTAGTACCGGCGGGTTTTAACAATACACTATTTCCGGCAGCAAAAGCAGTTGCAACCTGGTGGCAGATAAGGTTCACCGGATGATTAAATGCTGAAATCGCTAAAACAGGTCCTATTGGTTCCCTGACAGTAAAAGCCAGGTGGTTTTCGCTCCCCTTTGCTCTGTCCATTGTCAATTGTTCGCCATTTAACTGAAGGGCTTCATCTCCTGACATTTTCACCGTATTTATCGCTCGCGTTACTTCTACCTTTGCATCTTTATAAGGTTTACCCCCTTCTAATGCAATTGATAAGGACAGCTCTTCGTGATTTGCTTTCATCAACCCGGCAACTTTATAAAGAATTTCTGCCCTTTGCCAGGCAGGCATGGGCTTCATTTTTGATTCGAAATAAAGTTCTGCATTATGGAAAGCCTGCTCTACAGCATTTTCATCAGCCATTTCAATTTCTGCAACCAAAGTTCCGTCGTATGGTGATTTGATTGATAAATATTCGCCGGTTGAAGTAGCATCTTTAATAAACAATTCATAGCGTTGCATTTATTTGCTCTCGGATTTGTGATGAATGACTAATTGAATTTCGGGAATTTGTAAGAAATTATAAAAGCATTAATTATATATGAATTAAACTGTAACCAAATATAAAATCGAATTGTCAACAAAGTAAATACGGCGCCAAACCAATCCAGTTTATGAAATAAGAGGTACAAAATGAAAAAGCACCTGTTCCCATATGGCGCATCTGAGCTAAAGGCTAATGAAGGGAAGTATAAATTAATAGCATTTAATATCAGCATTTCACTTTTTGTTTCGCTATTCTTTATAGTTTCATTGTTTACAACTGTTGAGAAAGTATTTGAACCCCCACTAAATGGTACGCCTACAATTACAGTAATTTCAACTTATTCTTTTGACGAGGAATTACCACCTGTTCCATTAGACATTTTTAGGCCACCGGTTGTTCATGCAGCTAATGATGCAATTGCTGGTAATCCAGTGCCGATACCGAAATTGACGCTTATTGACAATACTGAGTTTGCAACTTTAGATAAAATAGGCATGGCCTTGCCTGTGACTATTGGAAATGGGGATTACCTTTTTATTGGAAATAATAGAAGCGGAATTATAAGTCCTACTCCTGAAACATTAAAGGTTAGTCCCACTGAACCTACTATTGATGCTAATAAATTTTTTGAGCATGCTGAAATACTTCCGCAAGTTGACCTGCAAGTGTTAAAATCCAAGATTATCTACCCTGAACTGGCCAGAAGAACCGGGGTTGAAGGTACTGTAGTAGTAAAAGTACTCGTAGATGAAACCGGGCGGCCGGTTCAGGCTATAATATTCTCTTCTGATAACGGATTGCTTGACGATGCTGCAGTAGAAGCAACATTAAAAGTGGCATACACTCCTGCTATCCAGAATAATAATCCTGTAAAATGCTGGGTAATGATACCAATTAACTTCAGGTTGGGTAATAACTAAGCTCATACTCCCTGCCGAGTGCCTGTGGCGGACTTTGTTTATTTTGAGAAATCAAGTGATTCTATTTTACTTATTGTTTTATCACGGAGTTGTTCAAGAGTTTCTTCACTAAGCATTTTGTATGTTTTTTCCTTTAGTTGACCCCACTTATCATGTACTGGACATGGTTCTTCAAAGCTGCATCCTCTGAACCCGAGAACGCACTTATGGAAAATATCAAGACCGTCTATTGCTGCAACTATATCAATCAGGCGAATTTGTTGCGGCTCTTTTGCCAGAAAAAACCCCCCGGATTTGCCTTTTTTTGAGCCGACAATTTCATGAGCAGTCAGTATTTGCAGAACTTTTGATACGAATTCTTTGGGAACAATTAGCTTTTTGGAAATCTCCCCTGCATTGAACATCGAACCACGTGGTTTTGAAGATAGAAACAAAACTGCTTGAAGCGCTAATTCGCATTTTTTTGAGAATATTACTGTCATTCGAGATTATAAAAATACACATCTAAATTATAATTACGATAACAATTTACAAAACATAGAATTAATTCTTGCAGTAATGTGTACTATTTATTAAATTTGATTCAGACTTTTTATTCTGATATTATCAAAGGTCATTATGTTGAGAAAAGTGATTAATATAGATGAAGAAAAATGTAATGGTTGCGGTGATTGCATCCCTGAATGTCATGAAGGAGCTTTGCAGATAATTGATGAAAAATGCCGCTTAATAAGCGAATTATTTTGCGACGGCCTTGGAGCATGTGTTGGTCATTGCCCCGAGGGTGCAATTACAATCGAAGAACGCGAAGCCGAACCCTATGATGAGATCAAGGTAATTGACAATTTGCTTGAAAAGCCATTTTCAGTTATGAAGGCACACTTGTTCCATCTGAAAGAACACGGTGCTAATGACCTTCTTAACCAGGCGTTAGACTATCTTGAAAGAAAAGATATCTCGCTTGATAAATTAAACGGGCTTCTCAGTTCTCAAATGAATCCCAAGCTTCACAACATAGAAATACATTCTTCAAATAACCAGGGATGCCCGGGTTCACAAATGAGAATTAATGAGCAGGCCATTACAAAAGAAAAAAGCAATTCTGATATAAATGAGTCGCAGCTCAGGCAGTGGCCAATTCAGCTGCATCTTGTAAATCCTGAAGCTCCATATTTTAAGAATTCCGAAATTGTTATAATGTCAACATGCGGCCCGGTTGCAAGCGCTAATGTCCACGAGGATTATCTCAAAAACAGAACAGTAGTGATTGCATGCCCAAAGCTGGATTATACAGACCCTTATACTGATAAACTGTCCTTAATATTTAAATCAGCAGGAACCAAAAAATCAATAGTCGTTATCATGGAAGTCCCATGCTGCAAAGGTCTTTCTCAATTTGCTTTTAATGCAGCAAAAGGTTCTGGCAATAAAGGGCTAATAGTCGAAGAGCATATTCTTACACTCGATGGTAAGCTAAAGGCTAAGAACATTTTATTTAAAAACTAACAAGACATTAAATATAAATTCATTTTTTATACCCGCGTAAGCGGGTTTTTTTGTATTATTTGTTAAAAATAATTCGCACATGAAAAACATACACGGTTCTGTAATGAAAGCAAAATCATCCTTACTTTTAGAAAATGCAAGGCCCCTCTTAAAGAAGCTGTCAAATGTTAAGGCTGCCGTCTCTCTTCTTGAGTGGGACCAGGAAACATATATGCCGTCCGGCTCGAGTCAGCATCGGGGTGAACAAATTACAATCCTTGATTCTATTTCCCACGAACTTCTTACATCGAAAAACGCTGAAGAAATATGCCGGAAGTTTAAAGAGTTAGATTTAGCTTCAGACAGAAAAGATTACAGGATTCTCAAAGTATTTGCAAGAGAACACGAAATTGCCATGAAAATTCCTTCTAAACTTGTAGAAGATCTATCGCGATCAAAAAGCATGGGGCTTAAATCCTGGAAAAGGGCAAAAAGTGATAAGGACTTTAAGATTTTTGCCGGAGACTTAAGCAATATAGTATCCCTTATGAAAGAATACGCAGAATGCATCGGATATAATGATTCTCCTTATGATGCACTTTTGGAAGAGTACGAACCCGGGATGGTATCTAAAAAATTAGATATAATATTTGCGAATTTGAAAAAAGGACTGCAGAGATTACTTGAATCAGTAAATAATTCCAACACTTCATTTAATGAAGAGTTATTAAAGAGTCATTATCCAAAAGATAAGCAAATAAGACTTAGCAAAATTATTTCTTCACAACTTGGATTTGATTACAGCTACGGCCGCCTGGACATTTCAGTACATCCATTTTCCCTAGGTATAACAGGAAAGGATGTCAGGATTACAACACGTATTAACGAGGAAAACTTTATACCCTGCCTAATGAGCACAATACACGAAACAGGACATGGACTCTACGAACAGGGAATAGATTTTGAGCTTTATGAAACTCCGGCAGCTGAAGGTGCTTCACTTGGAATTCATGAATCGCAATCGCAAATCTGGGAAAAGATAATCGGTAGAACACCCGAATTTTCCTTATACCTGTTACCCTTATTAAAAGAAAACTTCCAAAATCAATTTACAGGCATTGATTCAGAAGAATTATTCAAAGTGTTTAATATAATTAAACCATCTTCAATCAGGACTGAAGCTGATGAATTGACTTACGACCTGCATATAATTCTTCGTTATGAAATCGAAAAGGATTTAATAGAAGGCAACCTTGAAGTTAACGATATTCCGGGTCTTTGGAATACTAAAATGCGACATTACCTGGGTATTACACCCGAAGATGATTCAGAGGGATGCCTGCAGGATATTCACTGGAGCTTCGGCGCATTTGGATATTTCCCGACATACACTCTCGGAAAGATATATGCAGCAATGTTCTGGCACAGGATGCAGATAGAATTGCCAAACATTAAATCACAAATAAGAAACGGGCAGTTTTCTGTTGCCAGAAATTGGCTGAAGGATAAAATACACAGTCATGGCAAACTTTATGAACCGGCAGAGTTGGTTAAAATGGTAACAGGAAAAGAACTTTCATCAACAGATTTCCTTAATTACCTTGAAATTAAGATTAACAAGGTTTATTCATGAGGATTATTTTTTACTTATTTTTTTCTTTAATACGTTAAGAAAATCATAAACTGTGTATATGTCTTTGATTTCAACTTCATCAAATAATGCTTCCAGGTTAAGCTCCTGCAGGTTTTGTTTTTCCTTTAGAATTTTTTCTGCATCATCAAGTATTTTAATCCTGATTGTTCTTTTATCCTTTTTGTCTTTTGCAATTTCAACCAGTTTCTTTTTGAGCAGGCTGTCCAGTAACTGACGGGCATTCTGGCGTGTAGTACCCAATGCAGCAGCTGTTTCATTTAATGTTGGGTTGCCTTTAGTCTTATACCTGATTGTATTTATAAATTCGGCCTGACGGCTGGTTAGCCGCTCCGAACGTCCGGACCTGTTGTTATTACTCCTGAAGACGCCCGATAGTTCCTTAATTAGTTCAAGTAGATTCTTTTGAATTTCTTTATCGAAACCGGAAATTTGTTTTTTCATAATTTGGCAATATATTTCTGAATTGATTTTCTAATATATTATTTAACCTGAATAATTTCAATGAAAGTTTCCAACATTGCCCTGATCACAGATTTTGGCCATAGGGATGAATACACTGGAACAATGAAAGGTGTAATTAAATCAATCAATCCAAGTGCCGATATTATTGACATTAGCCATGAAATCCTGGCTCAGAATATTATTCAAGGGGCCTATATACTTTCTGCATCCCACATGTATTTCCCTGAGGGGACTATTTTCGTTTGCATCGTTGATCCGGGAGTTGGCACCGAAAGGAAAGCAATTATTTCAAAACACAAAAACAGATATTATATTGCTCCCGACAATGGGTTATTAAGCCTTTCTGTTGATTATGAGAAATCGTTTTTTTATATAATCAATAATCCCGATTATATGCTGCCTACCCCCTGCCACACATTCCACGGCAGGGATATATTCGCCCCTGTTTCTGCATATTTGTCAATTGGAATATTACCTGAAGAAATCGGAACAAAAACAGAGCCTTCATCAATAATAAAATTGGATATACCGGCTGCTATTTCTGAAACAGGTGATGTATTCGGAATAGTTCTGAATAATGACAAGTTTGGAAATGTCATTACTTCGTTGAAAAAAGAGGCATTATCTGGGAATTTAATTAAGAGCATATTAATAAACGACATGGAGATTCCTTTCAGGAATACTTTTTCTATCGTCGAACCAGGTAAGTGGCTTTCTTACATAGGCTCTTCAGGTTACGTCGAAATTGCAGTAAATCGTGGTGAAGCTGCAAAAGAAATGGAGTTAAATCCGGGGGACAATATTGAATTTAAACTCATTTAATATATAACTCTCCTGACTCCTTCCTGAAGAATCTGTCAATTGTCTCCCAGCTTTGTATCGCAATTTCCTTTGTAAGATAAGTCTGCCCATACACAATCCTGATTGTGTATCTGCCGCTAAGTTTTGTGTGTGACAAAAATATCTTCCCGCTTTCATTTAATTTATTCAACACTACTTCGTTAAGCCTGTCTTCATCCTCAGGGCTAAGTGTATTGTTAATAAATCTGACACAAATCAGATTAAAATCAACAGGTGCAACTACATGATAATTAGGATTTGAATCTATGATATCCGCTATCTCTTTTGTCCAGCTTATGTGATTTGCAATCTTCTCTTTTATTCCCTCAACACCAAAACTTCTTATAACAATCCACAGCTTAAGCGCACGAAATCGCCTCCCAAGCTGAATACCCCAATCCTTGTAGTTGTTTACCTTTGAAGTAATTCCGGTTTTCAGGTACTCGGGAACAATTTCAAAAGTCCTTATAAGGGCTTCCTTGTCCCGGACAAAATATGCAGAGCAGTCGAAATTAGTGAACATCCATTTATGCGGATTGAAAACATATGTATCAGCGTATTCAACTCCTTCGAGAAAATGCCTCATTTCAGGCAATACCATTGCCGTACCTGCCATGGCGGCATCAATATGGTACCATAATCCAAACTCATTGCAAATCTCACCTATTTCGAGAAGTGGATCAACTGCAAGGCTGCCGGTTGTACCCAGGGCGCCGATAACACAAAGCGGCGTTTTTCCGGATTGAAGATCATTTGCAATTGCCTGCCTGAGTAATCCGGATTTCATTGCGAAGTTCTCATCAACTGGTATTTTGACAAGATTGTCGCTTCCAATGCCACTGATTTGAACAGCCTTATCAATGGAAGAATGAGCTTCTGCAGAACAATATACACGGAAATTCCTGCCGGCAAATCCGGACTGTTTAATTTTATAATCAGTAAATTTCTCTCGAGCTGTAATCAAAGAGCATAATGTGGCTGTAGAGGCTGTATCCTGGATAACACCATGCCATTCTTCCGGTAGTCCGCACATCTGCTTTAACCATTCCATCATTAACTCTTCCAGCTCTGCGGCAGCAGGCGATGTCTGCCACATCATGCATTGGGCTGCGATAGCAGATGTTAGCACTTCTCCAAGAATTGAGGGTAAGCTTGAGTTACCCGGAAAGTACGCATGAAACTTCGGGCTTTGCCAATGTGTTATACCCGGCAATATAAGCTTATCGAAATCATTCATAATTAAATCAAACCCGGTACCTGAGAGCGGAGGACTTTCAGGCAGAGAAGTTATAATTTCTCCGGGTTTAAGCCCAGGCCTGACAGGTAAATCATTTATGTGTTCGTAATAATCACATATCCAGTCTATTAGTTCCTTCGCCTCTTTCCTGAATGTTTCTATTACCATTATCGCTCCTGTATTTAAAAACCAGGTATGTGAAAAAATAAGTAGCAAGGCCGCCAAAAATCAGAGAAGGTATCCAGACTTCAAGCGGCAATTCCAATTCACCTCTTACAAATTCCTCTGTACCGTATGTATGCACCACAATTGTGGCAAATGCATTGTTTAAAAAGTGCAAAATTATCGGCAGAACTATACTCCCGCTGAAATATGCCGAATATCCGAATACAAATGCTATTAAGACTAATGGGATAAAATCAACAGGGTTAAGGTGCATTCCGGCAAACACAATGCTGCTGATTAGTATTGCAATGAATGGCCTGAATCTCTCCTCAAGCGAGCGTTGTAGAAATCCTCTTATCAGGAATTCTTCACAAACTGCTGGTATCACAGCAATGAATAAAAGCATGGTGATTAACCCGAGGAAACTGTCATCAGTAAATAGCTCAGCGTACACCCCCCTTATTGATTCAATCAACTTTATATAGTCTTCGATCAGCGAATCGGGTATCAGCCAGAACTGGAATGCCTGAAAGCCGGTAGAAAGAAACTGAAATGCAAAAACGGCAATAATGCCAAAGATTACCTGCTTTTGATTTGGCAGTCTGTCTATCCTTAATAATATTTTTCTATCAAGCGGTGTTAGTTTTGCAAAAAACCAAACTGGTAAGAGCAAAACCAGTAATTGTGAAATACCTGTAAGAGAAAGGAGGGCATATGGACCATTATCTAATCCAAATGCCAGTACTAATATAGCTCCCAGCAGATGATAGCTCAATAACAAGCCTAATGCGCCTGTCATTGCATATTTTGCATAAGGAAAGTTTTCGTTACTCATTTCTTTTTATTATAAGTGTAATTTTTTGCTTTATTAATGCGTTATTTAATTATAAAGTCTTAAATTAAGAAATTAAAAAAAAACTATTCCTAAGCCCGAGATGACTGCAAAAGTTTTTATTTATTTACTTACCGGTTTTTCATTGTTCCATTTTGCTGCAAGCCAATCTGTGCTGGTAAATGAATACTTCAACGCAGCCGACCAGGACGACGAATGGACAGAGCTGATTGTTACCGAAGCAGGCTTAGACCTTCGTGGCTACTCACTCCGTGATAACTCAAACCAGGGAGGCACACCCTCTGCCTGGCAGGGCGGCGTAAGATTTACTGACAATCCCCTGTGGCAGGGTTTGCGTAGCGGAACTATAATCCTAATTCACCACCGTGGCAACTCTGAAGAGGATGTAGATAAATCTGACGGGTATATTGAACTTGGAGCAGAAAATCTAACCTATTTCGAGAAGAGATGTTGGTCTTGTGATTTGTTGAACTGGGACTTAAGCGCTCTTTCAATTGCAAAAGAGACAGATATCCTCCAGGTACTCGATGCGAACGATAATCATGTACATATGCTCGGCCATATGTTATCAGAATCGGGTGATTTTGTTACAATTAACGGCCCTAAATCTGCATATAGCGGCACAATCGAAACTAACTATAGTGTCAGAATTTTTCCTGGAAGCAAAATTGAAGAATACAATGTTGGATTCGACGGAACAGGTGCCTGGGTAAAAGCCTCTGATAGCTACGTAACAAAGGGTGCACCTAACAGGAATGACGGCTTTTTATTGCATAATGAAGATTTTATCAGGGAACTACGGGATCCGGTCTGGAATAACCCAACTTTAACTGGAACTAAAGAATCAAATGGTATTAAACTTAAATGGTCCAGGGCTTTGGATCTTATTGGCGATGCAAACCAGGGGTATATTATCCTCCGTTTACCAAAAGGCGAAGTGGGCAACTTTATTTTGCCGGGAGATGGCGAGGATTATAGCCCGGGAGATTTTCTTGGCCCTTCGCTTGTTGTAGCAAACATACGAAATCCCATGGTCTCCGGATTCCTCGATGAATACGAAACCGAATGCGGAGTTACATATTCCTACAGGATGTTTGTTTACCAATATCGGAATGAAGGAACGGGAACTAAATATAGAGGGCCATCTTATAATCAGATAGTTTATCCGGAATTTACAATTACTGACCAACTTGACATTGATTTCAAGATTTTTACTACCGATGGCAGGGATACTTATTGCGATGGTGAATTAATCTATCTTACAATTGACCCGCCATGGGATGATGATTATTATGTTGTTTGGTTTCGCGAAGGCAGCCAGAGAGCAGGTTCGGAAGAAACCAAAAAGGACACATTACCTGAGCCTCTGATTTTCAATGATATTCAAAGAGATACAATTCATTATCGCGCACAACTTATCAGAAGGTCTGATGGCTGTTATGTGTTCTCAAATAACTTGGAAATCAAGCTTATCAGGGATCCGGACGCAAAAATATTCAATGAACAGAATTTTGAATTTATTAATGACACTACTATCTACCTTTGCAGGGACGAGTTTTACCAGTTGGAGGGTAAAGGCAGGGGAACTCTAATCTGGCAAAAGGATGGCACCGACTTTATGCGCGATGAAAGCAATCTGCTGCTAAGCGAAGAAGATGAAGCCACATACCGGCTTATTGCAAACGTGGACGATATTTGCAGCGATACAACGGCAAATGTAACTTTCAAATTCATAGATGTGGACTACCGCTTTGCAAACCTTGTCAATGACACCCTAAGGATGTATATCCAGAAAGGACAGACATTTAATGACAGAAATGTTGATATCCAAAACTTCAGTTCAGATACATTGATTATCTATAAAAACAATATTGTTTATAATCCCCCGGGCATAGAAGGGAGTTTCCAGATAATCAGCCCTGTTTTTCCAATAATAGTTCCACCGGCACAAATAGTTCCGATTACTGTCAGGTTTTTTATGCTATTTGATGGTAATCTCAGTGGTGACATGATATTTAATACGATATGTATGCAGGACACTGTTCACCTGAAAGGAACAAAAACAAATCTTGATGTAGCATCCGCATATATTGAACCTGATTCCCTTGATTTCAAGAAAACTACATGTCGCGGTACAAATGCAGAATTAGCAGAAATAATTTTAACCGGCTCCGCCGAATTCCGCTTTTTTGAACCCATTGATGCAACTCCATTTGCACCTTCATACAATAATATCAGCAATGGGGATATCGTGGACAACAATCAAACAGTAATCCTCAATGTTGAATTTATTGAAAGTACACCTGGAGTTTACTACGATACCGTTTGTATTCCGATTGAAATAATTCAAGGGGCAATTACAACACCTGACACACTAAAACTGAAAGTACGTGGCGAAGTATTGGCTAATATGTTTACTCTTAGAAATGACAGTCTTGAGTTTGTTCTGTCCGAATGTAAGCAATCAGTTGATTCACTTATTGCCATCACAAACGATAATTTTGAAACTATTACAGTTTCCCTCGAAGGCCCCGCAGATCCGAGAATAATTTTTAATACGCCACTGCCACTTGAAATAGAATCAATGGAAACGGATACTATCCGCTACACTTATCAACCGGCCGATGTAAAGGATACACTCGAGTTCAAATTGAAAATAACGCCTTGCCCGGAGTATCCTCCAATTAAGCTATACGCAGAAAAATCATCCCGGGACCTGAAAATAACCACACTTGACGGTACTGTTGCCGATACTATCAAATTTGGTGTACTGCCAACCTGTGGTTCTGACTTAATTTCACTTGACACTACCTTGCAGTTCGTCTGCAAAGGAGACAAGGGGGAACTTCCCCGAATTGAAGAAATTACAATAGGGCCTGATGTAACTTCCAGCATTACCGTTGGGCATGTTTTTACCAAGGAAATTGAGGCATTAAATATCAAATTGACCGGTTTGGGCCAAGGCCCGTTTGAAAAAATCGTACTGTATAGAATAAACCCCTGCGATCAGGAGATAAAATTAGTAATTACAGGAACGATAGAAAAATATGATATATCTATGAGTCCTTCATCGGATATAGACTTTGGGACACATATAGCATTTGCGAATGAACAAAAAAAATTAACTATATCAAATTTAAACAGCTTTGAGCATGTAATTGAATTTGTTGACCTGGAGTCTCCTTTCTCCCTTGTTGATCCGGCTCCAGCGGAATTTCCTGTTACAATACCTCCTTTCACTGATTCGGTATTTACATTTCTTTATTACAGAACCAGCCCTTCAATTGACACACTGCCAATCAGGATGTTTGAAACTAAAATGTGTGATGGTACTCTTAATTATCCCGTGGTATTAACTGGAAGGGTTGACCAGGCACCCGGTTTTGATGCACAGTTGGATATACCTGCAAATTTGAGCTCTGTTGTTGGCCAGGAATTTGTGCTCCCTGTATTCCTTAGCGGTGTGGACGGGTATGTTATGGGTGAAGGGGTTGTCACACACGCTGATTTTACACTTGAGTACGACTGGACAGTTCTGGAGGCTCGCGATGTACAATTTTCTGATGCCCTTCAGAATGCGGATGCTCAAGGTTTAGAGTTTAACGAGCAGGCGAATGGTATCTTAAATATCAGCTTTGATGTATTCAATGGCCGGAATGCTGAAAATGGAAGGTGGCTCGATGTACGCTTCCTGGGCCTTTCTGGGCCGGAGAAAATTACTATAATCAGGGGTGATGCAATTATAGATTCCTACAATTCGATTGAAGTTCTCCCTGATTCGGGCTTAATAGAAGTCAGTGGGGAATGCCTCGAGGACGAACGCTCAGTTACAATAACACAGAGTTTCTCATTCACTTATTCACTAAATGGAAACATTCTAAAAATAAAATTCTTCTCGCCTGTTGACGGAGAAATAGAAATAGGACTATACAATATTTATGGTGAAATGAACGAACTGATTTCAAAAGAAAACATCAGCCCGGGGAATTATGAAGTGATTGCCGACGTTTCGGGATTGCCTGCCGGAGTGTATTTTATTATGTTTAAAAATGGGAACAGGCTCAAAAACTCGAAAATCTTAATCACAAGGTAAGATGGATAGCAGCATAAGGGAAAAAGCCCTGGCATACTTCAGGCAGCTTAAAGAAAAAGAAGGGAGAGCGGTTTTTCTGGAAAAGGGATTCGCAGGATTGAGTATCCAAGGGGATATACCGGATGAAAAATCTAATAACCCGGAACCAAAACCGGAATTTAAAGAAATCGCTAATATAAGACCACAAACAGAGCAATCCGAATTGATTACCGGCAAGGATAATGTTGCTGCCGAATGGCGCGAGTCATCATCACTCAACCAGCTTTATGATAATATCCACAAATGCACAAGCTGCCCCTTGGGCCTGACACGTACAAACTTTGTCTTTGGCGTCGGAAACCCAAAGGCCGATATACTTGTTATTGGCGAGGCACCCGGTGCCGATGAGGATGCTAAAGGCGAACCTTTTGTCGGCAGAGCTGGCCAGTTACTCAACAAAATACTCGAAGCAATTGGCTTCAGGCGTGAGGATGTTTATATAGCCAATATCATCAAATGCAGACCCCCAGGAAACCGCCGCCCGGAGAAAAGCGAATCCGACGAGTGCGAACCTTACTTAATAAAACAAATTGAACTGATTAAACCCGCATTCATATTAGCTCTTGGCCTTACTGCTGTTGATACGCTATTAAAAAAACGCCACCGTATGAGTGATATGCGTGGCAAAATGCTTGATTATCACAGCGCTAAGATGCTTGTAACTTACCATCCGGCAGCGCTTTTAAGAAACCCCAACTGGAAAAAACCGGCATGGGAGGATGTTAAATTGCTTCGGAGACTCTATGATGAATACCTGCAGAATAGCAGGCATTAATATTATCCTGTTTTTGACTTTTGCTTGTTCGGCAATCAGCCAGGTTCAAACAGTTGGGGAATTCAGATGCCTGGGAGTTGGAATTAACAGCGATAAATCAGATTTTTCGAATTATATTTCGGGTTTTGGCGGTTTTTTGTTCTTTAGTTCAAACAGGATTAGTGGCAAAACCCAGGCTGATGGCACACCAACCTACGATATTTATGCAGCAGTATTGAAAAATAATGAGTATGCGATCCTAAATGAAAACTGGGTTTTCTCTGATAATTTTGAAATAAATACCGGGTTCAATGAAGGCTCCGCCTGCATTTCAGCTGATGGCAAGTTTATGTATTATTCAGTCTGCCGTGAGAAATCAAAAGGTTCATGCGATATATACGAAGCACGTATCGAGCTTGACGGCAACCGGATCAATGTAATTTCGAGCTATCCCCTGCCCGATTATATAAACACCAAATATTATGACTCGCAACCATCCATTTCCCCGGATGGACTTAATCTTTTTTTTGTTTCTGACAGGCCAATAAGAAATGATAATTCTTATGACCTTAATATTTTTGTTTCCCAATTTGATACAATTTCCAATATATGGGGAGAACCCTTGTTACTTGACGGAATAAATACTGATGCGAATGAATTCAACCCCGTTATGACAAATGATAATTTGACCTTGATTTTTGCCTCATCAGGGCATGTTCCAAACTATGGGGATAATGACATTTTTATTAGCCGTTTTCATGGCGATATATGGGAAGAACCAGTTAATGCCGGGGAATTGATCAACACCGGTTCGAGCGAATTTGCACTTGTTATTACGGCAGATGGGAAAAAAGCTTACCTCAGCAGTTCCCGTTCAGACATTAACTGCCATGCAGGTGACATAGACATATACTTCTCACATATCGAGCCGTTTATTGAAAATGCACTTACAATAAGCTGGTTCCAGGAAAACTCTGAGGATGTGATAGTTGAGATATTTGATAATGAAGGCAGTCCTGTTAGAACTTATGAGTTAAATAATTCAGCCCCAGGCAGACACGCATTCAACTGGGACGGCTTTAACAAAGAAAACAAGCCAGTAATTCCCGGTTATTACTATTACGATGTTATAATCGGCTCATCAATACCTGAGAAGACAAGATTGTTGTATATAAAGTAAAAATATCAAAGTTAAGCCTGGAAAGTATTATTTTGAATTTTCGATTGGGAACAATTTCCCAGATTTGCCACGGATGTTTTTGATAAAGGAATAATAGGGACAGGAATGAAGATTGGAATACTCTGCGGGGGCATCTCCCCTGAACGAAATGTTTCTCTTAAAGGCGGGCTCTCTGTATACAAAGCACTAACAGATTTAAAACATGATGTAATAGTCATTGATCCTGCGCTTGGCGCCGATTGCGTGATTGACCTGGAATCAATGGATATTCCTGACGTAGCTCCTTCTAGGGAAGAAATTGCTTCAATGCCTGCAGAAAATTTAATTAAAGCTGTAATGAGCTCGGTATTTGATAAGATTGACCTTGCCTTTATACTGCTCCATGGGCAAAATGGCGAAGACGGGAGGATACAATCCCTGCTGGAATTGAGGGGTATCAAATACACAGGCAGCGGTGTTAAAGCAAGTGCTCTTGCTATTGACAAGACCACATCCAAGATGCTGCTCATAGCTGCAGGTATAAATACTCCGCCATGGATTGAGATTGACTATAAAGAAAAGGACAACTACGAATTTCTCGAAGAAATCAGAAGCCGTCTGGGCAATAGGATTGTAGTGAAACCTAACGACCAGGGTTCAACAATTGGCATTACTATTGTTGAAAGCGGCAATCTTGATGATATCAGGGATGCGATAAATAAAGCTTTTTTATATTCAGGTAAGGTACTTGCAGAAACATTTATTCACGGAAAGGAAATTACTGCTGCAATTATTGCAGGCGAAGCATACCCAATAGTTGAGATAATCCCCAATGAAGGCTTCTATGATTACAAGCATAAGTATGTTAAAGGACAGACTGAATATGTTTGTCCGGCAGAAATACCCGATGATATTAGTGAATTCGTTCAGAACCTGGCGCTGAATGCTTACGAAATAATGGGATGTTCAGGATTCAGCCGGGTTGATTTCCGCCTCGATGAGGACGGCCAGGCTTTCTGCCTTGAGTTGAACACGATTCCGGGATTTACTGCCACCAGCCTCGTGCCAATGGCTGCCAAAGCTGCAGGTATTGAATTCGGCAAACTTTGTGAAATAATTATCAAAGAAGCAAACGGGGATTTACATGAGTAAAAGAATTCAACTTTGTGGACTCGGCAATTCAATTGTCGACCTGCAATATATGGTTTCGGATAGTGACATTTCTAAACTTGGACTCGAGAAGGGCTCAATGACGCTTGTTGATCCTGCTATACAGGCAGATTTAATCCGTCTATTCTCTTATCTTCAGCCAAACAGATGCAGTGGTGGCTCTGCCGCAAATTCCATTATTGCTTTTTCTGCATTAGGTGGTAAAGCTGCATACCAGTCAAAACTGGGAAAGGATGATCTCGGCAAGTTTTACGCTGAAGAACTCAGGAAGCTCGGTATTGAGCTACATTCTGATTTTATTGAAGGCGATTCAACAGGAGTATCCTTAATCCTGATTACTCCTGATGCTGAAAGAACGATGCTAACTTCACTCGGCGCGAGTGCAAGTTTCAATGCAGATGACCTGAATGAAAGGGTTATTGCAGATTCAGAGTGGCTTTACATTGAAGGATATAAACTGACTTTAGAAGATGGTTTTAATGCCTGCGTTAAGGCATGCAAAGCTGCAACTAAAGCAAAAACAAAAATTGCAATCAGCTTTTCGGATACATTCATAACAGAGTTATTCCAAGAACAGCTTAAAGAAATCGTAAAACATTCTGACCTTGTGTTTTGCAATAAAACTGAAGCCTTGAACTTTACTAAAAAAGAAGTAGTCAGTGAAGCCATTTTTGAGCTTCATAAACTTGTAGATGGTGTTGTTCTCACACTTGGAGACAAGGGCGCATTGATTTCTGAAGGCGGCAAGACAATTGAAATACCTTCGATAGAAGTTAAAGCAATTGATACTACAGGCGCCGGTGATATGTTTGCAGGCACTTATTTATATGGAATTACCCAGGGATATGGATTGCAAAATTCCGGCCGGCTTGCAATATATGCTTCGGGTTTAATTGTTTCGCAAATGGGAGCAAGACTTAATTATAATTATGATAAATTAAAAGCGGAATCCATTAATAAATAAGACTGTTATGAAATTTTTACATCTGATATTTTTATTTTTTGTTTCAGCCATTTCAATCTATTCCCAGTCCGGGATGACATTTGGAGAGTTTGCATTAAAACTCGACCCGTATTTCGACAGGACATTGATTGAAGATATCCGTGATAAATTGCCACAAAAACAACCGTATACGATTTGGGGCTGGGATGTAGGAGATTATTCAGGTGACGGATACAATGACGTGGCATTTTCATTAAGATACACTGGTGATCGTAGCCGGGAAATGCATGTGCATTTGTTTATCGATATCGACGGATTTCTCAATAAAGTGGCCGTTTTTAATCATCAATTCGTTGAAATTCCTCTTGAAATTGGAGTTGTCATAAGAAATAATGCATGCTATATCACAAAGAAAAACAAGCAATTCGACTGGAATATTACCGGTTACAGGTTCGACCATGGCTCACTTATAATGCTGGATGAGTACCATACATCACGAATTGGAAAATTGACACAGGAGCGTTACATTAATTATAACAGCCTTTATAATACTGAGAAGTACCTGAATACAAAAAATGGCGAACAGATATTCTATGCTGAATACCTGGTTATTCCCTCTTATCCTCGCGGAAAGAAGATATACAAGGGTTACAATGCTGATGCCTTCAGTGAGAAAGTTGAATATGTCCGTAAAGGTGCATATTACTGGGAGGGTGATGAAGACTGCTCATTCAGGGTTAAATCCGCTTATGACGATCAATTTATTTACCTGACAGTGGAAATTACTGATAATAATATTGTAATCCCAAATTGTGACACATGCCAGGCTGACCACATTCAGCTATGGTTTGACGTAAATGACTATCCGGAACTTTACGATCGATTCCACAGCCGCGAACAAAATGATATCGTTTTCAGGACTGGCGCTGAGGAAGGTATTTATAAAATATCGGTTTATCCGGGGGACTTCCTTGAAAAGAAAGCTTATGTTACTGTCAGCTCAACAGATGAATTATACGAATGGCAACGCGAAGCAAGCAATATGATTAAAGCTGTCTCAAATCTTACTGATGATGGATACATTATAAAATTCAAAATTCCATTTTATTTATTTGGTTTTGAAGGAATTGAGTTCGAAAAGGAAGAACCATTCGAGATTGGCTGCACTGTTGCTGTTTATGACATAGACAACGAGTACAGGCCGGAAGAAAGTTCCATTGTTTCTACCTCAATATTCTCAGAGTTCAATCCATCCTCTTATGGTTCTCTTGTTTTTATTCCACCGGGTCAATGGTACGGAAGTTCAAAAAATATATACAAGGATGATTTATTACAAGTACTAAACAGTTATGGATTTTAACCTGATGATTCAAGAATATTACCTATTTGCAATTCTGGTATAAATGGAAATTCACAACCGAAATAGTATCAATCATTCTAAAGCATTATCCCGAGGCAATGGCGATATACTTGTTTAGTTCGCACGGAACAGAATACGAACGCGCAGACAGCGATATTGATATTGCCTTGCTTTTTGAACACACAAGGGCTAATCAATTGAAAAATATTACATTTAGTGACTGCAAATCAGAACTTGACAAATTAACTGGAAAGGACGTTGATTTAATCAACATTAGATTAGTTGATAATGTATTCCAATTCCAGATTATATTTGAAAGCAAATTACTTCATTGCTCAAATGAATTTGAAACTGATTCCTTTGAAATGCACACAATGTCTAAGTATCAAAGGCTGAATTCTGAAAGAGAAGGGATTCTTGAAGAAATCAGAAATACTTCGAGGGTATTTAATATATAATGGATGATATAATTCTGAATAAAAAAGAAAGTATCGAATGATGTATAAAACAAGCACGCAGTTTCTATGTACAGAAATCAACGGTGCCTTTTGAAGAAGACTTCCTGAAACAGGATGCAATAACGACAAGCCTGCTTCGCGCAATTGAGCAGTGCATAAATATAGCAAACCACATTGTAAAAAAATTGAAACTCGGCATTCCCAAACATTCAAGAGACAGCTTTATGCTTCTTGCTAAGGAAAAAATAATTCCTGCTGAACTTGCCGACAAACTTGGAAGAATGATTTCTTTCAGGAACATTGCTGTTCATCAATACCAGGAACTTGACATTAAAGTGTTTGTTGATGTTATTGAAAATCACATTGATGATTTAATAATGCTAAGTGATTGTGCATTGAAAAGCTAATTTAAATTTATCTTCTTTACCCAAATTATTCTTCGGAAAATCTTTGATGTAATTTTATAATTCAACATTAATTTTAATTAATCAAGCCCATTTGATTCAACTGGCAGCTTCTCGAAACAATATATATATCAAAGATTTGCGAGCATTTTTTAACAGAGCAACCCAAGAATTACAGTATTTTAAAATGAAGTGAAATTGTTTGTTTACAATACTTTAAGTAACTATTTTTGTGTCCAGAAAATTAGTGGTTAAGCTAATTTGAATGATAAAAAGCAGAAGGGCAGCGACCTCGGACAGGTAATGAAAGAGCTGGGTCCTTATTTAAATTTAGGATTGCAGATGCTTATACCCATTGTAGGCGGAGCGTTTTTTGGGCAATGGTTAGACGGAAAAAATGAAACAACGCCACTATGGACAATAATTTGTGCAATCCTGGGAATAGCTGTAGGATTTTACTCGTTCTTTAAAACTATTAGCGAAGCTCAGAAAAAAGGGAAAAATGACAAACGGCGAAAATAGCCTCGGATCTATAATACCGTCGCTCATTTTTGGCCTCGTTTATTTCCTGGTTTCCATATTTATTTCTCTAAGAGCCCTGAAGAAAAACTGGAAGATTTTTTCAAAGCTTATTTTCGGCTCTATGATTATCAGGATAGTTGCAACCCTACTCTTTGTCTGGATTGGGATTGAATTCCTCGGGTATGCGATAACTGAGTTTGTAATTTCTCTGTTTATTATGGTATTTTTGTCGCTGGTAGTTGAGGCAGTGATACTAAGCAGTGCGGCTAAGAAAGACAAGAAACCCGTTAGGTAGCATATGGCTGTTGATAACACTAATTCTAAAGATGTTCTCGCTGAAAATCAGCACATTGAATCAGAAGCTGCGGAATCGCATGAAGAGCACGCATCTGATATACACAACGAAGAAGCCGAAAAAGATATTTTCGGTACAGTTCTCAACAAGAACCTTGGCGACCATGGTGAAGTTGGGTTTTATGATGTCTTCCATGTAGGGCTTCCCAAGATTTTTATAGACGATGGCTTCCATTTCTACTGGAATAAAGAAGAAATGGAAGAAGCCGGTTATTTTACCGAAGTACACCATGAAGTTGTGAGAACATCAGATCATCAACCACCTGCTCTGGATGTTTCTATAACCAGCCTGGTAATTTTCCAGTGGATTGCAATGTTCCTTTGTTTAGTGATGTTCAAAGTTGCCGGAAGCCAATACAAAGCAGCTAAGAATTACATTACGCAGGGATTCCAGACTGTAATAGAGTTTTATGTTGATTTTATCCGTGAAAGAGTAGTAAGGCCAAATATTGGCGACAGGCTTACAGAAAGCCTGACACCTTACTTTATATCCCTTTATTTCTTTATTATAATAATGAACCTTCTTGGTTTAATTCCTGGCGGCCACTCTGCAACAGGTAACATTGCAGTTACTGCGGGACTTGCAGTTACAGCATTTATAGTGATAAACATAACGTCAATTCGAGAGATAGGCCTGGGTAAATATCTTGCTCACCTGACAGGTGGCGCACCTATTTGGCTTGCACCGATAATGATACCGATCGAGATATTATCCATGTTTACCAAGCCATTTGCCCTCACAGTCAGGCTTTTTGCAAATATGACTGCCGGGCATATAATTATTCTCTGCCTACTTGGATTGATTTTCTTCTTAAAGACCTGGGTAGTTCCACCAATTGCAGTAGGTTTTTCGCTATTTATTTATTGCCTTGAGCTGCTTGTGGCATTTATTCAGGCGTATGTGTTTACAATATTGACGGCGGTGTTTGTAGGTCTTGCAATAGGCGATCATTCACACGAGGAACATGCTGAACATGCACATTAACTATTTAAATAAATTTTTCTCACAATAATACTAAGGGAATCTAAATGGACGCAACTTCATTAGCATTTTTGGGAGCAGGACTTGGAGCCGGTATCACAGTTATGGGCGCAGGCCTTGGCATTGGTAAGCTGGCTGCTTCTGCACTTGAAGCAAGCGGACGTCAACCGGAAGCATCCGGCGATATCAGGACAACAATGATTATTGCAGCAGCCCTTATCGAAGGTGTTGCACTCTTTGCAGCGGTAATTTGCTTCCTGCTTGCAACAAAATAAAGTTTTACGGCGCTTCTGTTAAAGAAGCGCCATTATTTTAAATTCCTATGGGTGAAAAATGGATAGCTTATTAGAAATTTCACCGGGTTTGATGATATGGACAATCATCAATTTTCTACTGTTCATGCTTATTATTTATAAGTTTGGCGGAAAAACGATTGTTGATGCCATTAAATCACGTGAAGAAAGGATTCAAAAAAATATAGATCTCGCTCTAAACAAGCTTGAAGCAGCAGAAATGCGAGAAAAAGAAGCAACCGTCAAGCTCGAAGAAGCAAACAAAGAGCTTACCGATGCTCTTGGAAAGGCTCGCGACCAAGGCAACCAGATTATTCAACAGGCTCAGGAAGAAGCCAATAGAATAAAACAAGCCAAGCTTAACGAAGCTATTCGCGATATCGATATTAAAAAGGACCAGGCAATTAAAGAATTGCGAACTGAAGTTGCAGGCCTTGTAATTGAAGCTACTGAAAAAATCCTTGATGAGACACTCGACAAGGATAAGCATTACAAACTTGTTGAAAACCATTTACAGAAAATTCAGAAAAATTAGTTAATCTATGACAGAGCAACGAGTATCCTCAAGATATGCAAGGGCTATTTTCACAGCCGCAGCCAAGGACGACCTAATAGAGACTGTCCTTAATGACTTCAGGTTCATCAATTCAACTATTGAAAGTTCGAGAGACCTTAAAAACCTGGTTAACAGCCCGATAGTTCAATTCTGGAAAAAAGCCGGCATCTTCAAAGAGATTTTTGAAGGCAAGATTCACAAAGTCTCTATGAGCTGCTTAATGCTAATTGCTGAGAAGCGAAGAGAATCATTAATGCCAAGCATTGAATTCGAGTATGAATTGCTCTACAACAAGCTACACAACATACAGCCGGTATCAATTGGTTCTGCAATAGAACTTAGCGATGAGATTAAAGAACGGCTTGTAAATAAATTGAAAGACATTACTGATATGAATATTTTAGCACGCTTTTTTGTTGATAAAGAACTAAAAGGCGGGCTCAAAGTGACCGTTAAGGATTGGGTTTACGACGCAAGCATAAGGAACAAGCTCGACCTGTTATACGGAATGCTGGCGGGCAGTTAATAATTCAAATAATTGAATCTAAAATATCAAAGGTTATAAAATGGCAGATGTAAGACCTGAAGAGATATCGGCGATACTAAGACGCCAATTATCAGGATTTGAAAACGAAGCCGACATTTATGAGGTCGGTACTGTACTCCAGGTGGGCGACGGTGTTGCCAGGATTTACGGCTTGTCGAAAGTGATGGCATCCGAGCTTGTAGAGTTCCCCAATGGTGTTATGGGTATGGTGTTAAACCTAGAAGAAGACAATGTGGGCGTCATGCTTTTCGGAGATGACCGCCATGTCAAAGAAGGCGATACCGTTAAAAGGACAAAACGAATCGCTTCTGTACCTGTAGGCGAAAATCTTTTAGGAAGGGTTGTTAATCCACTTGGTTTGCCCATTGACGGAAAAGGCCCGATTGAAGAAGCAGCCATCTACCCTATCGAACGTAAAGCTGAGGGCGTTATTCAAAGGCAGCCTGTGAAAGAACCGTTACAAACAGGTATCAAATGTATTGATGCTCTGATTCCTATCGGCAGGGGCCAGCGTGAGCTTATAATCGGTGACCGCCAGACCGGTAAAACAGCGGTTGCACTGGATACAATTATCAATCAGAAATACACTCATACTCCCGAAGCAAAAGCAATGGGAATTGAACCTGTTTATTGTATCTATGTTGCATTAGGCCAGAAAGGTTCTACTGTTGCCAATGTTGTTTCATACCTCGACCAATATGGAGCCATGGATTTTACAATTGTGGTAGCAGCAAATGCTTCCGACCCTGCTCCACTCCAGTTCATCGGCCCTTATTGCGGATGCGCAATGGGTGAATACTTTATGGACAAGGGAAAACACTCACTCATTATTTATGATGACCTTTCCAAACAGGCAGCATCATACAGGCAGGTTTCTCTGCTGCTAAGGAGACCTCCCGGACGTGAAGCTTACCCCGGTGATATCTTTTACCTCCATAGCAGGCTGCTCGAGAGAGCTTCTAAACTTTCCGATGATAAGGGTGGAGGTTCTTTAACTGCGCTTCCTGTTATTGAAACACAGGCAGGCGACGTATCTGCATATATCCCGACAAACGTGATTTCGATTACAGACGGACAGATTTACCTTGAACCAAACCTATTCAACGCGGGTGTAAGGCCGGCTCTTAATGTGGGTATCTCAGTATCACGTGTTGGTGGTAACGCTCAAATTAAAGCTATGAAACAGGTAGCAGGCCAGCTGAAACTTGAACTTGCTTTATTCCGCGAGCTTGAAGCTTTTGCAAAATTCGGCTCTGACCTTGATAAATCCACACAGCAGCAGCTTACACGTGGTGCAAGGTTAACAGAAATTCTAAAACAAGGACAGTTTCAACCTGTTAAGGTGGAAAACCAAATTGCCTTGATTTATGCAGCTACTCAGGGATTTCTTGATACTATCCCTATTTTTGAAATCGAACGTTACGAAAGAGAATATTACGAATTCATGGAAACTCAGTATGCAGAGATTCTAAGCTCAATAATCAAGGAGAAGAAACTGAGTGAAGAATTAAAATCGAAACTAAAAGACGCGGTTACCAAGTTCACTGAAAACTTTAAGAAAACTATAAATTAACATGATTGTTCTCACCGGCGGTGCCGGATTCATCGGTTCCGGCCTGCTAAGGAAACTAAACAACGAGGGATTAAAGGATATACTTGTTGTAGACCATCTGGGAAACGGTGAGAAGTGGAAGAACCTGGTTGGCAAGAAGTTTTACAGCTTTGAGCACAAAGAAGAGTTCAGAAAAAGACTGAACGAACGGAGAATAAAAGAGAAGATTGAGCTGATAATTCATTTCGGCGCTTGTTCTACGACAACTGAAAGAGATGCTGACTACCTGATTGATAATAATGTAAATTACAGCAAGGAGATTGCCGAATTTGCAGTTGAAAAGGATATTCGGATGATCTATGCAAGCAGTGCAGCTACGTATGGTAGTGGCGAATCCGGATATTCAGATGCAATTTACGATGATCTGAAGCCATTAAACGGATATGGCTTTTCAAAACATATATTCGACCTTTGGATACTTGAAAAAGGCTACGACAAACTTTTCGCCGGGATTAAATTTTTTAATGTATTTGGCCCTAACGAATATCACAAAGGTGAAATGGCAAGCATGGTTTACAAATCATTCAAAAGAGTGCAGAAAAACGGAAAAATCAGGCTTTTCAGGTCTAATGACACTCAATATCCTGATGGAGGCCAGATGCGCGATTTTATTTATTCCAAGGATTGTAATAAACTTTTATGGGATATTATAAACAATCGCAATGTTTCCGGGATATTCAACATGGGAACTGGAAATCCAAGGACCTGGAATGATTTGGCTAATGCCGTTTTTGCAGCAATCGGTAAAGAACCGGTTATTGATTTTGTTGATATGCCTGAAGAACTTTCCGGCCAATATCAGAATTATACAAATGCCGAAATGGAAAAGTTGAGTAAATCATTAAGCAAAATCAATTTTAGCTCTCTCGAAGAATCAGTTGAGGACTACATAAAATCGCACCTTCTTAAGGCGTGGAAATATTATTAAAATTATTACGGAACCGTAATGGCAACCTTAAGAGAAATAAAAAGAAGAATAACAGGTGTTAGAAGTACATCTAAAATTACGCAGGCAATGAAAATGGTATCTGCTGCCAAACTTAGGCGTGCGCAAGATGCCATTTGGTCTGCAAGGCCATACGTATCAAAGCTTGAAGAAGTGATTTCAAACCTGGTTGCCTCAGTTGGTGAGAACTACTCAAACCCGGTTATCAGACAGACAAGCGATGTCAAATCCATTGGTATAATTGTAGTTGGTTCTGACCGGGGACTTTGTGGTTCTTTCAATGCAAATCTTTTCCGGACAGTTGCTAATTATGCAGGGAATGACATCCCGAAAGATTTTCCAGGTGCTTCTGTAACTTTTATCCCAGTTGGAAAGCGTTCCTGCCAGTATTTCAGGAAGCATGAAAACTTCAACATCATTAAGCAATTCCCGGATGTTTTTAATGAACTCAGGTTTAAAACAGCGCAAGATATTATTACACCCTTTAAATATGGATTTATTGAAGGAAAATTTGACAGGGTTGAAATTTGGTTTAACGAATTTATTAATATACTTAAACAAGTTCCGAAGAAGGTAACAGTCCTCCCTATTGAGGCTAAATCCCGGGAAAATGTTGAAGAAGAGAAAAAGATTAATGTTGATTACATATACGAACCCGGACAGCCGGAAATACTTGATGTCTTGTTACCTAAACTGATAGACATCCAGGTTTGGCGTTCATTGCTCGAATCAAGTGCAGCAGAACAAGCTGCAAGAATGATGGCTATGGACAATGCTACTAACAACGCCAAAGAATTGATACGTCATCTCGAAATAGTTTATAACCGTGAACGCCAGGCAGCAATCACAAAAGAGATGCTTGAAATTGTTTCCGGTGCCGACGCATTAACTAAATAAATTTTCTTCCCCGAACATTATTAAGGCCTATCGGATATTTCCGGCAGGCTTTTTTTATAGCCTGCCGATTAAAAGGTCATTATATAATTCCTGTACCTTCTTAGCATGTAGCTTAATATCGAAGAATTCAAGAGCTCTTTTTCTTCCGGAAGTTTTGAATTTATTAAGCAATTCGTTGTCTGAGGTCAATTTTTCGATTGCCTGAGCGATAGAGCCGGGTGATTTTTGAGAAATAATAATTCCTGTATCATCAGTTATAGCCTCTTTTAAGCCGGAGATATCTGATCCAATTACAGCTGTACCACATGCCATTGCTTCAAATAGCACTCGGCCCATGCCTTCATGCCCCTCATGAGAAGGTAAAATCAAAGCATCTGCTGCCTGCATCCACTCATGTATATTCTTCTGCTGTGGTATTATTTCAAGAATATCACCAATGCCATTTTCTATAATTAAGGACTCCATTTTTTCCAGAAACTTGTTATTAATATAAGTTCCAATCAGATAGATTTTAATATTTTTTTTAAGTTCATTATTCAACAAACCTGCCGCAAGCGCAATATCAAAAATCCCTTTTTGCTCTTTTAATTGGCCTGCAAAGATAAGGATGAATTTGTCTTCGGGGAATCCCAGTTTTAATTTTATCCTTGAAACGTCATCAACAGTTTTAAAAATATCGCAATCAACTCCATTAAATATAGTTCTATATCGATGCCTTCGGGAAACCATGACTCGCTGGACTACAGCTTCGCTAACACCAATAAACGCATCTGCAAGGAAAGAATTAATATAATCATACTTGTGCTTTCTTGTTAATCTCATATGCCAGAGTAACCTGGCTCTTGTTCCATGCTTGGCCATACCAAAAATGAGTGCATCTCTTTCATTGTCAGGGTGTATTATGTGAATATTTTGTTCTTTGATTATTTTTCGAATAGCTCCAATTCGTTTCCATGTGTAAACAATGTTCTTTATTTTCAAACCTTGTGTTGGTACAAAGCTTACAGGACAGCCGATATCCATTAGTTTTTCTGAAAGCTCCCCCGGCTCAGGCACAATGGCAAATGGTTTAAATCTTTCACGATCCAGATTCTCAATCAAAAAAGTCATGCTGCGCTGTCCACCCATTCTTAAATGTGGCAGATGACTCACGAAGAGTATGTTGATTGGATAATTGATATCGCCTCAGGGTACTAAAATAAAATCTATAGTTGATTTTCATTCAAAACTAATCAATTTTCAGTGGAATTAAGCTGTTTGATTTTATATGACTTGAGGGGGTTTGATAAGGTGTTAAAAGGCCTGATAAAATACCAATACCCCATTTCCTGTAGGTGTGGGGGCCATAAGCCGGAGAACCGGCTAAATTAAGCGGAAGTCCTGTGAGCGATCCTGTGTAAGGATTTACAAAGAAGACATAATTACTTTGGTTTAGCACGACTAATTGGCCAAAATAATCCCCTCCCCCCAACTCTAATGGTGCTCCATTTATATGCTCACCTGGCAAATCAATGCTACCTGTAATATTTCCGGGGGTATCAATGAAATGAAGTAGGCCCCCTGTTGTTGGAACAGCAGATGTTCCAATTGTACCAAATTCTACAGCCCTTCCAATGTGTTCACCAGGTAAATTAACATTTGCAATCACTCCGGTTGTTGTGTTGGTAAGTGCACCATATCACCTGCATTTGTCCGTTGGGTAGATACTAATAATATGATTGAATAAGAAAGAAGAAATGACAGAAGGATGTTCCTAATCCTTCCAATGAAAGTTGAAAGCTTCATAAGAACTCCGTTGTTTATTTATCTATACCGGCAAAAAATCTGCAATTAATTCCGCAGCTTTTGGGGCTTATTAGAGTGCGAATGAATCCTTTTCTTTACTTGTGCCTTAATTCAATTTTTATATAATAATTATTTCAATCAAAATCAATACTATTGAATATTATACATTTGTAGGCTGAATAATCAATTGAAATTAAATTGTTTAGGAGTATTAAGAAACAGTTAATTTAACACTCTGAGAACTCGTAATAATTGCGTATTTTTGTAGCTTGATTTCACTTATTCAATAAGAATATATCAGGCTTTCAGATATGTCGCTACTGGGAAGAGAACAAATAGTTCCTACGCCACTCGAAGATGAAATGCAAAACTCATACCTGGACTATTCAATGTCTGTCATTGTGTCCAGGGCATTACCTGACGTAAGGGACGGACTTAAACCTGTCCATCGCAGGATTCTTTATGCAATGCAGGACCTTGGCCTTGCTTCAAACAGGCCATATAAGAAATCTGCAAGGCTTGTTGGAGAAGTACTGGGAAAATACCACCCCCACGGTGATACTTCGGTCTATGATGCGATGGTTCGCATGGCACAGGGATGGTCAATGCGTTACCCGCTTGTTGACGGCCAGGGGAATTATGGCTCTGTTGACGGTGATCCCCCGGCGGCAATGCGGTATACCGAAACCAGGATGGCTGCCCTTGCCCATGAGATGCTCAGGGACATTGACAAAAATACTGTTGAATTCAGACCCAATTTTGATGACTCTTTGGAAGAACCTGAAGTTCTTCCCACAGTTCTCCCCGCATTACTCGTTAATGGCTCAAACGGTATAGCTGTTGGTATGGCTACTAATATCCCGACTCAAAACCTTGGAGAGGTGGTTGATGGATTAAATGCCATGATTTCGAATCCGGAAATAACATCCGAAGAACTTTTGAAAATTGTTCCTGCACCGGATTTCCCAACCGGAGGAATAATATATGGTTATGCCGGTGTAAGAGAGGCTTACTTAACAGGAAGGGGCAGAATCATTCTGAGGGCGCGTGCAAATATTGAAGAACATAAAAACAGTAACAAACAATCGATAATTGTTACTGAATTGCCCTACCAGGTGAACAAAGCGAGCCTGATTGAAAAAATTGCAGATCTTGTGCGTGCTAAAACACTTGAAGACATCTCTGACATCAGGGATGAGTCCGACCGCGACGGTATGAGAATTGTAATCGAAATCAAGAGAGATGCAATCCCTTCAGTTGTGCTTAATAACTTATACAAGCATACTCAGATGCAGGTTACATTTGGCGCAAATATGCTTGCTTTGGTCAACGGCAGGCCAAAAGTTCTTAACCTGCATGATTTGATGAAAGAATTCATCAAGCACCGCAATGAAGTAGTTGTAAGACGCTCAAAATATGAACTTGATGCTGCAGAAAGGCGTGCTCATATCCTTGAAGGACTGCTTGTCGCCCTTGACAATATTGATGAAGTAATAACAATAATCCGTGCATCTAAAGACGGACAAGTTGCATCTGCTGCCTTGATAGATCGTTTTGAATTTACTGAATTTCAGGCGAAAGCTATCCTCGAAATGAGGCTTCAAAGATTAACAGGCCTCGAAAGAGAGAAAATACAGGATGAATACAAGGGGCTGCTGAAAGCAATTGAGCGCCTTAAATCTATCCTTGCCAGCAAAGAGCTTCAAATGCAAATCATATCTGAAGAATTGACTGCACTTAAAGATAAGTTCAATGATGAACGCAGGACCGAGGTAGTTTACGACGCCGAAGACTTTAAAATTGAAGATATGATTGCCAATGAGGATGTGATTGTAACAATCACTCATAATGGCTTCATCAAACGAACAAAAGTCTCTAATTACAGACGGCAGAACAAAGGTGGCAGGGGCGCAAGTGGCGCATCCACGCATGATGATGATTTCGTGGAAATTGTATTCCAGGCTTCAACTCATCACTTCCTGCTGTTCTTTACAGATATGGGAAGGGTCTATCGCATTAAAGTGTATGATTTGCCCGAAGGCAGCAGGAATTCAAAGGGTCGTTCATTAGCAAATGTTATTCAAAAACAGCCTGATGAATTTGTAACTGCATACAGGAGCATCAAAGAATTCCGGGACGACTTATTTATCGTTATGGCCACTAAAATGGGAACAATTAAGAAAACCCAGCTTTCCCAATATGCAAACATTCGCCAGAACGGTATAATCGCTCTTAATTTAAATGATAACGACAGGCTTATCTCTGCCCGCCTGAGCGATGGTACTTGTGATATTATCATGGGAACTAGAAATGGCATAGCATGTAGATTCCGCGAAAGCGATGTTCGCACTATGGGTAGGACGGCAACAGGTGTGCGGGGGATAAATCTCGGGAAAGGCGATGAAGTTAATTCTCTGCTTGTAATAAAAAGGCCGGACGCCCAGGTGCTTGTTGTTGGTGAAAAAGGCTACGGGAAACGTACACGTTATGAAGACTTCAGGCTTACCAAGCGAGGGGCCAAAGGTGTTATTGCTATGAATGTAACTTCCAAAACCGGCAAAGTTATCAGGATGCTTTCTGTCACTAATTCGCAGGATCTAATTGTAATCACATCAAAAGGCATTTTAATTAGGCAATCTATTGAAGCAATTCGCACTATCGGACGTAATACTCAGGGAGTGCGACTAATCAAACTTGATGCGGAAGACGCTATTGCTGACATAACGACCGTATCCAAAGAAGGGAACGTAGACATTGAATATACAGAAGATAATTCTCCTGATAACGGAATTCAGGACACTCTTTTGTAATCTGAAAGCATGATTAAAACTAATTTCATATTTGCCGCTTTGTTTCTGCTGAGCGGCATTTTTCTTTATTCCCAGGAAAAAGAGAATGTACCCGATGATTCTGAATCAGAGGCAATTGAGAGAGATATTAAAACTGACAGCATCCCACACACTCCACTAAAAATACATGGTAAAGTAAATGCACTTGATTCTGCGGGATTTTTTATTAATAAATATGACATTCAATTTTCGGATTATAGCAGCATAAATGATTTGATACTTGAAAGAAGCTCCTTCTTTCCATTGAAATTTGGAACAATTGCCGAACCTGAAAGCTTCTCATCTTATGGTGCAAGAAGTTACAACAACAGGATGGGGTTTAATAATCGGCCCATAATAGCACCCGATTATATCATGCCTGATTTATTAATCGTCCCGAGCGAAGCATTCGAAAATATTGAGGTGCTCACAGGCTCCGATGCTGCAATTTTTGGCAGTTCGGCAGGAGCCTACATAAACAGGCAGGAAATAATTTATAATACTGCAGTTCCAATCACCAGAATGTTCTATTCACAGGGGAGTTATGATTATATCAATGCTGACGGGATATTCAGCCAGAATATAGCAAACGGCCTGAATATGAATATCGGATTTCGCAGCGCCGGTTCCGGTGGCAGGTTTGACAATTCCCAATTTGAAACATGGAACGTAAGGGGTGGTTTCAGGTACAATCCTGACACATTAACCAGTATTTCATTCGTTGAAAATTTCAGTCACTTATTTAGCGGTAAAAACGGTGGTGTTGCCCCCCTTAACAGTTTAGATTTGAATGATGACGGAATAAAAGATATACACGATGAAATCGAAGCTGCTGTTAGATTTGTCGGGATGAATCAACGCTCTATAAGGCACGATGTTACTCTCACGGCCAGCAAGTTCACAGATGATGCTAAATCCTTCTTTTTAACAGGCAGCCTTTATCTCAGTACAATTCAAACTGATTACCGGAGAAATTCAGCAATTTTAGATACAATTGTAAACGAAGTTTATAGCAACCATTATTATGGGGCAACTGGCAAGCTTGAGAAGAAATTTGACGGTTTTTTAACTTTGACGTCGGGAGCCGACCTGCAATTCATGAAAATTGAAAAAACTTCTTATAATGATTTATGGGATGGTTTTACAACTTCCCTGTTTTCGCGAGGTAAAATAAGTGTTTCGGATATTGTAAACATAAGTGGAGGGGTCAGTTATGGCAGGATGTATGACTATGATATCTTCTCTGCCGGTTCAAGAGTGGAATTAATACTAACGGATTCTTTTATTTTTTACGGAGACTTGTCAATATCCGAACAACCTGTACCGATAGTTTGGGGAGACTCGTTATCGAAGGAAAGCCATCTGCTTGGAATTACTGGTTTCGAATACAATATTTCTGGATTGAAACTAAAGGTTGATGCATTTTACAGGACAATAAACGATGTAATCAAAATGACTCTGCCCGATACCAGCTTTAATTCTTCATTCAAAAATCAAGATTCTGAAACGATTATTGGCGGAAGCATTAAAGTTGAAGGTAAATTAGTTGAAAATGTATTTTCTTCGAATGATTTCTTTTATTTTAACATGAAATACTTATTCCAAAGTTCATCGCAAAATGGAAATGAAACTAAGCGATTTCCCGCTGTTTACGCTATAAACGAAATCTATTATCAATATACTATTTCAGAAAGCATACTTAGAATCGGATTTTACCACAAAGGATTTTCAGATTATTCAGGCGAAGGATATTTGCCGCAAATCAGGGCATTTTATCCTGTAAGTGAAAATCAGGAGGCGGTTTATGAAATCATCGGAGCTTATGCCAAGGCAAAGTTAGGAAATGCACATATTAGATTCAGTTTTAATAATCTCCTTGGTACCGGTTATTACTACTCACCATATTACCCTGAACTTGTAAATGACATCCGGCTTACCGTTTCAATGTCCTTTCTTGATTAATCCTCTTTTGGTAATTCTACGGCATATATATCGGGGTATCTTCTGCCCTGCTCGGCAAAATCAAGGCCATAACCTACAACAAATCTTGGTTCAATCTCGAAACCAACGTATTTGATTTCGAGGTTTACAATGCGCATGTCAGGCTTGGACAATAATGCAGCAATTTCGACTGATTCAGGATGGAACTGGAGAATGTAATTTTTTAATGCATTCACTGTAAACCCACTGTCAATAATATCTTCCACAATGAGGATATTCCTGCCTGATAACTTAACATCGAAATCCGAAAGCTTCACTGTACCCTGGGATTTCATTGAAGAACCATAACTTTTTGCACGTATGGTCTGCAATTCAGATTCAATATCCATATTGCGCATTAAATCTGAAGTAAAGAAGATCGAGCCTTTTAGTACACATAGCATCATCAAGTCTTTGTCTTTGTAATCATTGCTAATCTGACTTGAAATTTCTTTCACTCTCTCCTGAATTTTATCTTTAGAAAGTAGAAGTTCAAATTTCCTGCTGTTTACAATAATATGTTTATCATTCATTTTATTACTTTCCCGGTTAGTTTTTATTATCAATAAATGTTGCTTTAAGGATTTTCCTGCTCGAATCTGTTACTTTGTATTTGTCAGACATTCTCATACCGCAAATCCAGATTACATCTAATTTATCGGTTAAGACAAGGGCTTTTTCTTTATCAGGAATAGACACTTTACTATTAATAAAATAATCGCTGAGCTTAACCCTTCCATCCATTCCCAGGGGAGTGAAAAAATCACCTTCCCTCCAATTACGAATTTGCAACAGCTTAGGCATAAATTCCATATCAAAATATTCAATTTCGGGGTTAGAAGAGAAATTTACATCCTTCCTCTCCACTGTTTCGAGTATTATTTTTTGTGAACCATATTCAAACTCACCTTCTCTACTAATTATTTCATCAACAATCTTAATTTCAGCTTTTAGGGTGAAAATTAATTCATTCCTATCTCTTATCACTCTGATTTTATCATTAATCTCGCACATTGTTCCACTGCTTTTTGGCAATAATTCGAGTATTTTTTCAATTATTTCAAGTGATGCTGGTCCGGATTTTAGATATTTTGAAATTGAATATTGAATTATTTCGCCCTTGATGAAATCGTCAAAGGTCTGGAAGTAAGGAATTCTAATTGCAAATCGTTCAAAAGTGCGGTCAACAATCAGGTTTTTCATCGTATTTTTTACAAACTCATGAATGAATTTATCAGCTCCGTGTATGTGACGGGAGACACGATTTAACAATTCTACTACAGACACACTGTATTCTTTTTCAATCAATGGAATCAATTCATTCCTGATTTTATTCCTGAGGAATGTGCTTTGCTTGTTAGTTGAATCTTCTCTCCATTTCAAACCTCGCTTTTTAGCAATTTTAATAAGTTCTGCTTTCTTAAAAATAAGCAGTGGCCTAATAAGTTGGCTTGATTTTACAAATTTTCTTCTTGCAGGGATACCGCACAAGCCTGTTAAACCTGTCCCCCTAAAAAGGTTTATCATGAATGTTTCGGCTGAATCGTTTGCTGTATGTGCAGTTACCAGAAAGTTGGGTTTTGTGTTTTGAGCAACTTTTTCAAAGTACTTATACCTGAGTATCCTTGCGGCTTCCTCAACAGAAAGAGAATTTCTTTTGGCAAATTCACTTACATCTCCCCTGCCTGTATGGCACTCAACACCATATTCCATGCAAAGAGCCTTTACAAATTCTTCATCATTATTAGATTCATTACCCCTTAATCCATGATTATAATGTATGGCTTGAAGCTTATAATTATATTTTTCTGAAAGGACTGCCATGGAGTCCAGAAGTGTTACTGAATCAACTCCTCCGCTTATCGCAACAAGGATAGCTGAAGAATCATCCACATATAAATTCGATATTAAATTGGAGTATAAGCTGTTATAAAAATTCCTTAGAGTGAAGTCTATTCTCTGGGAATCGCTTAGGTATTTTGCCGGATCTATTGCTCTTTCCGGAGCTTTTTTCTTTTGTTTGCTTATTCTATTTGAAGTACTTTTTTTAGAAGAAACCGAATTATTACTACTTGCCGTATTCCTTTTTTTCCTGTTACCAAGTTTTGTACTGGTTGCTGAGTTATTATTTCCATGCTTTTGGGGCATTTGATCATGGCCATTATTTAGAAAAATCAAAATTAACAAAAGGAAATGTGTGAAGGAAATCAAATCCTAATATCGAGCAGCATGCCGTATGGAAATTTTGACGATGTGTAGTTATTGTATGGAAACTTCAACCCTTTTCCACGCCTGTTTTTTTCTGGGCGGGAAATTACTTTATAGTGGTACGAGGACTTGAAAAATTGCACCGACTTATTTTGGCTGTTCTCCATACAGGGCATAAAGGATGTTCAGCCAAAAGCTATATTAAATCTCTATTAATAACAATAGGTATTTACACTTAGAGGATTACCTGCCCATTGCTTCTTCGTAAATGGTGGTATTGCTCGGATCGAGATACATCAAAGAATCATAAACAGAGTGGTCTGAATAATTCTTGAAAATTTCGGCGAGTTCCCTTGCTTTTGCATCGAAGAAAGCCTGAAGCAAAACACTTGGGCCAACCATCTTGTCCCTTTTAAAGGCTGCAATATTGTCAATTACCTGGTGCAATGTTTCCAAGGCACCTTTTTTATCGTCAATTATATAATCAAGGCCTTTAGAATAAAAATCGAAAAAATTCAAACGTAATTCTTCATATCTAAGGTCGGTTAATTCGGAAATCAGGTTCCATTTAGTGAATTCTCCCGGCTGAGAATATGTTTCATATCCGTCAATACTATACGAAGCTCCCATCCTGCATATTTCTTTTGCCATCTCATATACTTGTGTGCCCCCAAGCTCCTGGTATGTATCCAGGTCGAAACCAATGATCGTAAGTATATAGAAATCCAGGAGGGAAACAAACCTGTCAAATCGCCTGGGATTATATGAATGGCTTGCACCTTGAGCATACTCAAATACCCATTCTTCATCATAGAGTTTTAATGTAACGGAAGCACCACCATCTTGACCCCAGAGGTTCCTTTTAGCAATAATCAGAACACGTGCTGAGAAGACTCCGTTTCTGCCACCGGCAAGTACAATGGAGATATCAACAGGAATTGCAGCGCCTTCCCAGTCAAGACTAGTAAACCTCTGGTTGTTTATGTACCTTTCTACATCGTTTTCCATCGACAAAACATTTTGCCTGAACTCCTGTGGTATCTGTTCTACATTGACTGTAACATTTACTTCAATCTCCTGGGCTTTCAAATTCGTTGAAATCAAAAACAGGAAGATTACAAAAACAAAAATGGCATGTGTATTTTTCATTATTTAATAAAGTTTAATTGTACAAAATGTTGCTTTGAAATATATTAGATTACATATCTTCAATTGAATAAAATACTATGAGTTGCGGATATTTTCAAATCTTTTTATTCTCCCTTATTGTGCCCTTTAGTCTCATTTCATCTATAGATGAGGCGTTTTACGGCGTTCCTTCAGTAACAGGCCAATCTTCGTTTAGTTTTGTCCAGAACGGAAATAACCCTGCAGGTAATTATTTCCTTGAAAATGCTGTTGAATTTAGCGCAAGTCCTTTAGCTTATGGAATCCCTGAACTTAATTCAATATCTGTCAATTTCAAAAGCGATATAAATCAAGAATTAAATTCTTCGATAGCTTTCCATGGTTTAAATGCCAGCCTTTTTAATTTTTATACGTTAAAACCGTGCATAAGTTTGAAACCTGATAATTCGCTTGTGTTATCTGTCTCCGGTAGAATAAGTGGGATGTGGATTAAAGATTTTGAATCCCATATAAAGGCAGGCATTGATGTTGGTTGTGTGGTTGAGTTAAAAAAGGGCTTCTACACGGGGATTTCGATTACAAATATTAATGGGGCGGTTTTTCCTGATGAAGTGGCATTACGAAAAGTAACAGCCGGATTAACATTTAAATTATTCGAAGGGTTATATGCAGAGACTGGATTTATTTTAGCTCCTGATTATTATAACGCTTACATACTGAGTGTCACATATTGTCCCGCGGAAACAATCAAATCACGTATTGCCTTGCAGAGCATACCGGTGTCAGGCGAACTTTCAGCCTCCATTTACCTGAACAAGGAAATGAATCTGATACTTATGCTTGTTTACAACCCGGATTTGGGCAGCAGGCAATTTATTGGCATCCAATACCTCCTATGAGACTCAAGGTAATAATATTGATTTTTGCATGTACTTCAATCCATTGTAGCAGGGATTACAACCAATATGATTATGAAGCAATACTTGAAGAAATTTCAGAAGATACAGATGAATCTGTTGTTTTAGACTTACTTGAACAGCTTTCTCAGAATCCATTGCCATTAAGGGCAATATCAGCATCAAAATTATCACTGTTACCAGGTATCAGCTTGTCCGAAGCTGAAAAAATAGTTGATTTGGTTAAAGACACATCTGTCACAAGCATAAGCCTGATTGCAAATAAATTAAGTCTGAATTCAGGGCAAAGCCTGATACTTGAAACATGCACTAATCTTGAATATGAGTCAAGAGAGGCCGGACTTGGATTGAATTACAGGTTCAGAACGCAAACATATCTTGATGATCCTATTGGTTATTCTAATGGAAGGTATCCCGGTAACCCTCTGGATTATTACCATAGGTTGAAAGTTAGTTACGGCAACCTATTTGCTGGTGCACTAATAAATAAAGATCCCGGGGAAGAGAAAATCGATGACTTCAGAAGTTTCTATGTCGAATATCAAAGAGAGAACACACAATTTATTGCAGGAGACTTCCTTCCAAAATTCGGTATGGGAAATATACTATGGAGTAGTTTCGGACCGAGAAAGGGCGCTGAAACAGTGAATGGCGCTTTCTTCTCATCACTGTCTTTTTCACCTTACACATCTTCGATTGATTATTACTACTTCAGAGGAGCTGCTGCTAATCATTCATCAATAATTTCCGATGATTTCAAGATTAACGGGGGAATTTGGTATGCAAATTCTCCTCGCTCAGGAAACATCGAAGATGAAAAGATAGTATCAGTTTATAAATCAGGATACTACAGGACAGAAAACGAAATAGAGAAAAAGAATGCATTTGAGGAAATTTGTTTTGGTGGATTTGCTGGAATTTCCAGAGATAAATATACTATATCATACAGTCACCTCGGGCTTCAATATCCCTACGAAGTTTTTACTGAGTCATCCGCTGATTTTTTTGGTGAATCGGGTGGATTAAATACCATATATGCGGCTTATAATCTGGAAGATTTATATACACAAGGCGAATTTACCTTAGACGCCAATTCAAATTTTGGGATGAAATCTTCCCTGCTATATAAAAGCAGTAAAATAGATGCAGTTTTAGGGATAAGACATTTTGACGAAGAATTCCGTTCACCTTTCGGAACAAATTTCGGCGAGTTTTCTAATCCATCAAATGAACAAGGCATTTATTTGGGATTTCTATTAAAAGGCTGGGATTGGATTAAAATCAGCTCCTACATTGATTTTTTCAAATCGAATAGCAGGACATATTACGTTATTATGCCGGTTAAGGGTTTTGAACTATTTTCAGAGGCTGAAATTGAAACTGATGACGACAACTTTTTAATAATCAGGTTTAAACATGAAAATAAATCCGGCCAGTATAGAAGCGAAGCACAATTACCTGAACTGATAATAAATGATAAATTCAATTTAAGAATCGAGTACAATCACGAAATCTCAGGAACCCGTTTTAGAACACGGTTTGAAGCTACAAATGTTCAAGCAGAGAAGGTTCCTAATGAATGGGGCTACCTCCTCTTTGTTGATGGAACAGGGAGTATTTCGTTCCTGCAATTCAATCTTCGCCTGACTTATTTTAATACCAACAGCTATAATTCAGCAATATGGCAGTTTGAATATGCAATGCCTGGATTGATGAGCACCGGAGCCTTATTCGGTGATGGAATCAGAGCAATAGCTAAAATAGGATACAGGTTTGAAAGAGATATTGCAATCTGGCTAAGATTCACAGCAACTCATAAATTTAATGCAGAATCCATGGGAAGTGGAAATGACTTGATTTTAGGTGATACAGACCGTAGATTATATTTCCAGGTTGATATAAACATTTAAATCGAGCCGTTCTTACTAATACCCATGAGATATACGTTCGGATCAAGAACAGAGACGGGGCGCATATTACCGAGAAAATTCCCTTCAGAGTAGGGCTTTACCTCCATAACCGGGGATTTATATAACTCGAGGTGCAGCATTGCATTGTAATTCTTGTAAAGGAGTTCCCTTATATAGAAAGGTGCATCATCGCCAACCATCTCCGTGTTCAAAGATTTTCCTACAATTCCAATTTTCTGTCCTGCTTCTATCTTTTCACCAATGCGGATATAAATCTCAGCTAATTCAGCGTACTTGTAATTGATTTGTTCCTTTGATTTGATTACAACAAAGTATGTTCTGTTCCAATATTGATTTTGTATCGGATCTGTAAAAACCCCTTTGTCAATAACTACACCATCGGTAATCGATAGTACTACTGAGCCAGGTGGTGCATAAAAATCAATACCACAATTAAACCTGTCAGTCCGGTCTTCCCAGAATGAACCGGAAGAACCAGGTTGCGGAATTTCGTCTTCAAAACTTTCCGGTACCGGCCAGTACTTCATCAGTAAATTAATCTGTTTTTAATCTTACTTCCTTTAGAAACCTTAGTGCAATTGTCCCTGATAATGAGTGCCCGTAATTCAGCCTTTCCGGATGCCATTGTACAGCAATCATGAACGGATAGGCCGATTTTTCTTTCCATTCAAAAGCCTCGATAATTCCATCACTTGCAATTGCTCCTGCCTTTAAATTTTGGGCAAGCTTTCCTACAGCCTGGTGATGATTGGAATTCACCATTATATTTTTTTCTCCCGCAAGTTCTGCAATTATGGTTCCTTTTGTTATTTCTATAATATGTTCTGAATCACCATGTTCAACCTGGTGAATCTTACTACCTGTCTCAGAGGGAATATCAACAATTAGCGTGCCGCCTTCGGCAACGTTCAGAATTTGCATGCCTCTGCATATGGCAAGTATAGGTATATTCTTCTGTTTAGCCATTTCTATAATTGCAAATTCAAGCGTATCTCTGTAGTTATCTATTGAACAAAACGCTGTATCTTGCGGTTGATTGAAGTATCCGGGGTGTACATCCGGACCGCCGGATAGAATCAGACCGTCACAATCTTCAACAATTTCTAATGCTTCTTCGTAATCGCGTCCGTATAAGTCGATAATATGCAAATCATCATCGTAATTCATCAGCCATTTTGAATAATTCATGTAAGATGGTGATCCACTACCCTTTGAAATAGCAAGCTTTGAGGAATAATGGCTGCATGAAGAAAAAATCAATGGAAGTATTAATAGAAGGATTGCACCCTTTCGGTATCTTTTAGAGTAAGTCATGAAAATACGCCTAAGTCCTATCGAATAAAGCATTTAACTTTTTACCAAACATTTCATTTCCTTTTGTTATAAACAGATTTATGGGAAATACATTACAATTTAATTCATTATCAGAAAACAAATCAGAAAATACTTTCAGTTTGACAGCATCCTTTTCAGTAGTTGCTATTTCATTTAAACCGGTATTTTTACAATAGTATATTACCTTTTCCAAATCCTTTGATTTATAATGATGATGGTCTGTAAAGCAAAATTTGCCGGAAATATTCACATTCATCGTATCCAACAGTTTATAAAACCTGTGGGGTTTGGCAATGCCGGAAACAACTGCAACGCCAATTTGCAATGATTTAAGCCGGGATTCATTCAATTCATTGCGGCTAATTAGATCATATGGTTTTCCTGCTTTTCCCTTTATATTCAAAACCACAGCATCTGTTTTCAAAAATTTCAATAATTCACCGGTTAACTTACTAATACCATTGAGGCATACTACATCAGCCCTCTTTATTTCATTCAGAGGTTCTCTTAATCTACCCTCAGGAAGAGTTTTTGTTACTAATGTTTCCTCATCAATAATTAAAACATCCAATTCCCGTTTGAGCCTTCTGTGCTGGTATCCATCATCAACTAAAATACATTCAGGATTGAATTGTTCCACTGCGCTGATTGCTCCCTTAGTTTTATTGTCATGTGCAATCACGGGTACCATTAGCTTTTGAGCCAATAATAGCATCTCATCTCCGGCTTCTTCCGGGCCTGCAAGAATATTCACTCCATCCGAAACAATCACTTCTCCTTTTGAAAGCCTATTATATCCTCTTCCTACAATTGCAATCTTTTTGTTCATCTTTATTAATTCACCTGCAATCAGAGCAGTCAGGGGAGTCTTGCCAGTTCCTCCAACTGATAAGTTTCCAATGCTGATTACAGGTACGCCACAATCAATAATTTCAGAACGGCCTTCATCAAAACCCCTGTTTTTTGAATTTACAACAGATGAATAAAGTTTACTTAAAAGTCCCATTTAGAATTATATCATTGTTCATTTCATCTTCAAGCCAGTTAATTATCCTGCCTGTTTCTTCTCTGTTCAATGAAGAATCCACATAAACAGGTCCTTTAATAATAACATTAATCCCGGCAAAAGGCAAAGGCAGGATAAAACTATCCCAGCTTTTTGTAAACATACGAGACTTTGGGGCAATTATTCTGCAATAATAAATTGGTGCGCCGCCTTTTTTAGCTGCAACAACCGCCCCGGGTTTGAATATTTTTGCCGGACCTTTCGGACCGTCGGGCGTAATTAGGAATAATTCTTTTCTTGATAAATCTATCATTTGCTCAAGCGCTTCCTTTCCTCCTTTTGATGATGAACCCCGGACAAGTTTATATTTCCATTTCTTTAAAATAGCGCTAAGAACCTCTCCATCCCTACTGCTGCTGACTATCGCCGCAGGCAATTTTTTGGCAAACAACTTCCACACAGGTAACATTTCACCATGCCAGAAACAAACTATTGCAGGCTTTTCTGGTATAATTCCGTTTATTGAGAACCTCCATGTACATGCGATAATATTGAGCAATTCCACTGCAAGCCTGTATTTGAACTTCAACTTCATTAGATGTAATTGCAAATTATTGAGGCTGCTTTGGCGGACGCTCCCTGTTCCCCAAGGATTTCGCGTATTTTTGTGAATTCAGTCAAGGTGTCTGAGTATAAGTCATCATTTTCGATATAATTAATAAGAGCCACTGCAATCTTTCGCGGGGTCGCATCCTTCTGGATCAATTCCGGTACAAAATGTTTGTTCGCAAGAATATTAGCCAATGAAACATATGGCAGGTTTACAAGCCGCTTTCCGAGTTCAAATGAAACTGTGGATGTTTTATATACCATTACAAAGGGCATTCCGCAAAGTACTGCTTCAAGATTTGATGTACCGGTTTTAACAACACCAATCGCTGATTTTTTCATTAATTCGCGTGAGTTCGAGAATATATCAGCCTTTTGATTAGTTTTAAAGTTCTTTTTATCCATAATAGATATTCCAAACCTGTAATCATTTAACTCGCTTGCAAGAATATCAATTGTCCGGTTGAATATTGGCAAGTGGCGGTTTACTTCCTGCTCTCTGCTCCCGGGTAAAAATGCAATCAGCTTGTCTCTTATACCTGTATTCTCATATTTCAATTCATCATCATCCATTGCAGGATGACCGACAAAGGAAGTATCTATTCCGAATTCGGAGAAATACTCTTCTTCAAAGGGGAATACTACAAGCAGTTTGTCAACCGAATGAGCAAGTTTTTTTGCCCGGTCTTTCCCCCATGCCCATAATTGTGGAGCAATATAGTAGATTACAGGGATGCCAATTTCCCTGGCTTGTTTTGCAAGCCTCATATTCATACCGGGGTAATCCACAGGTACAAATGCGGATATATCTTCGTTTTTGAGCAAATACACAATTCTGTTGATCAATTCCCGGAAGAATCCATACTTCCTGGCAACTTCCCAGAATCCAACTACTGAGATTTTATCAAAATCTGCTAAAGGCTCCAGGCCGAGTTTTTGCATCTTCGGGCCGCCCAGCCCTATGAACTTTATATCCGGTTGAATGCTCAGAATAGATTGCATCAACCTTGAGGCATGAATATCGCCCGAGGGGTCCCCCGCTGAAATAAAAATCTTTTTCAATTAACCTGTTGGTAACTTGTCTAAAACACAATACTACGCAATTTAGGAAAATTTCTATATTGTATGTTTTAATGAAATAGAATTTTATCAATGACTGAGTTTGTCCATTTACATAATCACACTCATTATTCCTTGCTGGATGCTGCTCCAACTCCGGAAGAACTTGTAGACACAGCCCTTAATTACGGTCAAAGAGCAGTGGCGCTCACAGACCATGGCGTTATGTTTGGCATAATGCAGTTTTATCAATACGCAAAGAAAAAGGGCATAAAGCCATTAATTGGGATGGAGGCCTACATAGCAAATGGAAGCAGGTTCGACAAATTAATCCCAAAAGGAAGCAAAAAGAGAAACTATTTCCATTTGATTATTATAGCCAAGGATATGCAAGGTTATAAAAACCTGCTTAAATTGACATCACTGGGCTATACTGAGGGATTCTACTACAAACCAAGAATTGACAAAGAGTTACTTGAGAAATACAAAGACGGCCTCATACTAAGTTCTGCATGTATTGGCGGTGTAATCAATGCTCCTATTATTGATGGCGACCTGAAACGCGCTTATGATGAAGCCCGTTATTATAAAGATCTATTCGGAGATGATTTTTATATCGAAATACAAAACCACGGGCTCGAGAAAGACAAAGCTGTGCTACAATGGGCACCAAAAATCGCCGGAGAACTCGATATCAAACTGGTTGCCACTAACGATATACATTATGTGAAGCAGGAACACGCAATAGCTCATAATGTACTTCTGTTGATCCAGAATACCAATGCTTCAAATTCAGGTACTGCAGACATTACAAAACTGAAATACGGCACACCCGAACTGTATTTTAAGTCAACAGAGCAGATGATTGAAATTTTCGATGAGTTTCCTGATGCAATAAAAAATACTGTTGAAATCGCCGATAAATGTGAGCTCGAGCTTGAGCTTTGGAACTATCATATGCCGGAATTCCCGATTCCCACGCATACTAAAGCATCTACTTTAAATGAATACCTCGAGGAGCTTGTTTTTAAGGGGTTGGAAGAGAAATACACTGAGATTTCCGGTGAAATAAAGCAAAGGGCAGAATATGAACTGAAAATTATCGAGGATATGGGTTTCCCGGGATATTTCCTCATTGTCTGGGATTTTATTCGTGCAGCCAAAGAACGGAATGTAAGAGTCGGGCCTGGACGTGGCTCGGCAGCCGGGAGCATTGTCGCTTATGCTCTTGGCATAACAAATGTTGACCCACTAAAGTACGATCTTCTGTTCGAGAGGTTCCTAAATCCAAACCGCCAGACAATGCCCGATATCGACATTGATTTTAATGATGAAAAGAGGGAAATTGTAATCAACTATGTAAAGGAAAAGTATGGCGATAGCGCTGTTGCACAGATTATTACGTTTGGAACTCTCTCATCGCGTCAGGCAATAACTGATATAGGCAGAGTGCTTGGAGTTCCTTTGAGTACTGTAAGAGAAATAACTAAGAAAATTCCAAAGGTCAGGGGCAAAGTAACAAAGATGAAAGATGCCCTTGAACTCCCGGAATTGAAATGGCTAAAGGAAACAGAAGATGAAAAGCTGCAGAACCTTGTCAAGTTTGCACTAATACTTGAAGATAAAGTTCGAAATAAATCCACACATGCAGCCGGTATTGTAATTGCTCCCGGTGAAATATCTGATTACGTCCCTGTTTATCATCCAGATAGAACCAGGAAACAAAGCGTTGAGATAGCTTCGCAATTTTCGATGAACGAACTTGAAGCTGCAGGCCTTCTTAAAATGGATTTCTTAGGTCTCCGGACGCTTTCTATCATTGACAATACATTAGCTATGATAGAAAAAAATCATGGTAAAAAATTAGATATTGAAGCAATAGATTTTGACGATGAGGCAACATACAACCTGATTTCAGCAGGTAAAACCCTCGCGATATTCCAGTTTGAATCCAGCGGAATGCAAGACTATCTAAAAAAACTTCAACCGAGAAACCTCGAAGAGCTTACTGCTATGAATGCCCTTTACAGGCCCGGACCAATGGATAATATCCCGGAATTCATTGACCGTAAGTTTGGCAGAAAGCCAATTTCTTACCTCCATCCTATTATGGAGAAATCTCTAAAAACCACGTATGGCATAATTGTTTACCAGGAACAGGTGATGCAGCTCGTACAACAGATTGCAGGCTTTACGCTTGGTGAAGCAGATATTCTCAGAAGAGCGATGGGCAAGAAGAAGCAAGAGTTAATGGATGCTCAAAAACCACATTTCCTGGAGGGCGCTGCCAAAAACGATATTGACAAGAAGCTTGCAAATGAGATTTATGATTTGATTGTTAAGTTCGCTTCCTATGGTTTTAACAAGTCACATTCATTAGCATACTCTTACCTTGCATACCAGACAGCATGGCTCAAGACACATTACACAACAGAATTTCTTGCCGCATGCATGACTGCTAAAATTCGTAAACAGGAGAATATTGTTGATTTAATAGACGATGCTAAATATTTTGATATTAAACTTAAACCACCGGATATTAATATCTCTCGTGCTGATTTTACAGCCGGAGACAAGGAAATTTACTTTGGTATGGCCGGAATAAGAAATGTAGGCATCAATGCTGTGGAAAATATCGTTGCAGCAAGAGAAGAAAAGCAATTTGAAAATCTTTTCGATTTTACATCCCGCGTAGATACAAGACTTATAAACAAAAGAACCCTCGAAGCCCTTATTTGTTCAGGAGCGTTTGACAATATCAACAAAAACAGGGCGGCATTGCTTGCAGCATGCGATTCGGCAATTGATTATTCCAAGAATCAGTCAAACGTGGCAAAAAATATTGATTCACTTTTTGGGGAAGCAAAAGAGGCATCAACGCAGTTTCCTGAACTTCCTGAAATTGATGAATGGAGTGAGAACGAAAGGCTTCAAAAGGAAAAAGAATTCCTGAATTTTTATATTAGCGGGCATCCGCTTCACAACTATATCCCCTATATTGAATCCCTTTCAAACGTAAGACTCAATAACTTTAAACATATTGAGGATGGGGAAAGAGTCAGAATTTGCGCCTTAATTAAGGACATCCGAACCAGGTTGGACCGAAATAACAATACAATTGCGTTTGTTATGGTGGAAGATCTGAAAGATAAAGCTGAATGTATTTTCTGGAACGACTCATATTCAACCAATAGAAACCTGATAATCGAAGACACAGTTGTATTTATCGAGGGTATTGCCAAGGTAGAAACCGATTCTCTGCAGATTGTGGTCGAAAGATTATTATCACCCGGAGAAGCTGCGTTTTCACTTGCCGGAGGATTCAAAATATTCCTGGATAAATCAAGAGAAGATTCGATTCGCAGACTTCATAAAATGCAGGAAACACTGGTCAATAATTCTAACCGGGAAATAAAAATTTTGTTCCAGATATACGATGGCAATGAAAACAAACCCGGTGATGCTTACTTGGCTTATAAGGTGAATATGAATATGGATTTTGCTACTGTTCGTAAATTAACTGAGATATTCGGCAACAAAAACGTCCATTTTCTCCTGAACTAAACTTAATGGCTATTATCAACGTAAGATTAATAAATTTCGGAGTTGCAAAATGAAGAACATACTTTCCTGGGTAATCGCAATTGTAGCGGCTATATTGATTTTTATCGTTCTTTTGAAAATTATCGGTGTAGCTTTGTCACTATTATTTAATATTTTTTATGTCATACTGATTCTGGTTATAGCTTTTCCTATCTTCCTTTTTGTTAAAAAGCAATTCTTCGGTTAAAATATGAAGCTAAAACTTATACTCATCCTGCTCCTGGGTTATCTGACTACTGCCATTGCCCAGGAAAACCAGGTAAACTGGTGGGCAGTAGAACTTACCCGTGCAGTTGGTCGGGATATTTTCGATAATAACGGGATTCCATATACCGAGCCCGTAGTTGTAATTGTTAATGCAACATCTAACTCCCGGTTTTATAATACTGCTTATGTTCAGCCTGAAAACGAATTTTATGTGAAATTTGGTGTACATCCAATGATGGGATTTGTTCGGGACGATATGAAAACATATAAGCCCTACATCCCTAATGAACCCTTTAGTTTTGACAGGGCTGCTGAATATGCTTCATTCAATCCGATAACACAGGAGTTTGCAATAAAAGATACGGCTGATTTGCTTCATTATCTGTTTAAAACAGTACTATACAATGGATTTACACAAGACCTGCTTTTTGTCCCTGATGAAGCAGCAACATTACTTGGGAATAAAAATACTAAACTGACTCTGCCAAAAGACACATTGCTGATGATTTTGGAGAACCATGTCCTATGGCCTTTTCTTGATGATAAGACAAAAGAGGAAGTCCTGAATGTTATGAATGACCTCCCTTATCTTTTTTCGCTTCCTAAAGGAACAAACAAAAGCAGTATATTCCTTTTTGTGCCTCAAATCGAATTTGGTTCATTGTATGGGACAGAATTAATGGTGAGGTATATACCTCCTGTAAACCTTGATGAGGATATAGGAGATTTCACATTCTGGGGAATAACATTAAAACACAGCTTGTCGCAATATTTCCCTGAACGCTGGTTTGATATGGCAGTGCAGGGAGCATACCAGGGGACAAAACTTAGCAACACAGTGGGCGAAACAAACGCCCAATTCCAGTCGCTTGCACAAATTTACAATGCTAATATTCACTTTAGTAAAAATATTGATGACATTTTTGAAGTGTATTCGGGCTTTTCCTATGAATACATTGACATTGAAACAAGTTTTGATTATTTCATTCCAATAGAGCAGCAAATCAGCCTGGGGCTTGTTCGGCCTGAGACCAAAAAGCCCGATCCCGCTAACGGGTACCCCGGAGACCAGAACCCACAGCATACAACTTTAATTGTGGATAATACAAATTACAAGTGGCTGATTGGACTGCATAAGGAAATAGGGAATTTATCATTGTTTGTTGACTACAGCATTAGCCAGTTTAATATATTCAGCGGGGGAATTGTTTACAGGTTTGATATTATGAAATGATACACACGCGCCCCTTCTTATAAGGAGATTAAATTATCATTGAATTATTATCAGCGATAAGTTTTTAGAGAAAAGCGATTTGAGACGAATAAATGGAGTATAACATGTCAACAGTAGTTATTGATGGCAAGCAGACGGCAGCAGAAATCAGGGTAGAGTTAAAGGCAAAAACAGAACAGCTGTTTAATGAAAAGGCAATAAGGCCGGGATTGAACCTGCTTCTTGTAGGTGACAATCCTGCATCGAAAATCTACGTAAACAGCAAGGACAAGGCTTGCAAAGAAGTCGGATTCAACTCTGTTATTAAGACTTTGCCCGGCACAGCAAGTGAAGAAGAAACATTAAATATAATTGATGGCTGGAACAATGATCCCTCCGTACACGGTATTCTTGTTCAGCTCCCTCTTCCAAAACAAATTGATGAACAGAAAATAACCGAAGCGATATTGCCTCACAAGGATGCAGACGGCTTCCACCCTGTTAATATGGGAAGGCTTGTTATAGGGCTGCCGGGATTCCACCCCTGCACGCCGGAAGGTATTATGTACCTGCTTGCGCGTTATAAAATCCCAACAAAAGGTAAACACGTTGTTGTACTTGGGAGAAGCAATATCGTGGGTAAACCAATAGCTAACCTCCTCTATCAGAAAAATGCCGGCGCTAATGCCATCGTTACAATCTGCCATACAGCAGCAGAAGATTTTACATATTTTACAAAACAGGCTGATATACTGATTGCTGCAGCAGGTGTGCCTGAATTAATCAAAGCAGACCATGTAAAAGAAGGTGTAGCAGTTATTGATGTTGGCATCAACAGGGTAGATGATGACACAAAGCCCAAAGGCTACCGGCTTTGTGGTGATGTTCATTATGATTCTGTTGCTCCAAAGGCATCAGCAATTACTCCGGTTCCGGGTGGTGTGGGCCCTATGACAATTGCAATGCTGCTTAATAATACATACCTTTCAGCAAGCGGTGCGATGAAGTATTGAAAAAATCCCTGTTAATGAAGCAACAATCTTACGATATAATCCATGAAGATGTACACCTGCTTGTGCTGTGCAAAAATGCAGGGGTGCTTAGCATTCCTGACAGGTTCAATCCCAACTTGCCAAACCTGAAGGAAATGCTTGAAGACAGTTATGGAAAGATTTTCATAGTACACAGACTTGACCGGGATACAAGCGGGATAATGCTTTTCGCAAAGGATGCAGATACACACCGTGCTATGAACAGACAATTCGAGCAGAGAGATGTTGTGAAAATATATCATGTTTTCGTTATGGGGATCCTTTCAAAAAGCGAAATTGATATAGATATTCCTCTTATGCCCAGCCCTTCCAAAAAAGGGGTGATGATACCCTCCGCCCGTGGTAAGGAATCGCTTACCCGGGTCAGTGTTATAGAGCGTTACAGGGTAGCGTCGCTTGTCAGGTGCGAACTTGTGACAGGCAGGCAACACCAGATAAGAGCACACCTTGCAACTGTCGGCCATCCTTTGCTCGTGGATGAGCTATATGGCAACGATTCTGCGTTTTACCTCTCAAGCATTAAGCGAAAGTTCAACCTGAAGAAGAACACAAGCGAGCAGCCGATTATTGAACGGCTTACCATGCATGCCCATTCGCTCGAGATAATACATCCCATGACAAATGAGAAAATGTACTTTGAGGCTGAGTACCCAAAGGATTTTAAAGCCCTCAGAAAGGTTTTAAGCAAATATGCGATGATAGATGATGTGTATGAGAGGGGGCGGGATACACGCAGGGAAGCAGATAATCGAAGATAACCATTTGCAGAAGTGGCATAAAATACTCGCAAACAAGAAGAAAGAAGAACTACATACTTAACGGATTATTAACTTTTTCTTCATGTTATATTAACATGGGGGTATATTAGCTATTTATATTTAAAATTAACCATGAGATGTAATCATGAAAAATGTCTTTTTATATATTTGCATTATACTATCGTTGGTCTTTTCCTGTAATTAACAAAACTCTTAAACTAATGCTGGCAAAGCCCAATATAAATATACCTTTTCTTTCAACAATCCTTATGGTTCTGTTGGTATTGTTCATAATTTGATTTTGCATGAGTTTGTTGAAAAAAGATATAGTTTGTATATTGTTTGTATTGTTGAATATGCTGAATACGAATTTTGGAAATACATGCTTAATCAAATGTACAGTAGGATTTCAAACTCCCTTAACTGATTGTGAGTTAAAAAATAAAAGGATGAGCCTCATTTTATACACATAAGATTTAATCACATTAGTAAGAAATTCACGGCAAAAAAGTAAAACAACTGATTGTTAATAAATTCCAAGTATACTTGATTGTTGTAGTTGCGATTTGGACAGACAACTATATTTTAACTTATTATTGGATCATTGGAGAATTTAGCATGAATCCAAGCATAAAAAAAGGTGTCATGCTTTACTTAGTATGACACCTTTTATACTTATTTCAATATTCTTATGCCGTCTGTTTCACATTCCGGATGTGCGACATACCAACATTAAATGCTTCTGTGTTTAATGGAATCAGTTTATGGTAGCGCTCCGGCAACACCTGCTCAAGGGCTTTTATCACTGTTTTTGGGTCAACAGTTTCAGTAACAGCTATAAATGCACCGAGCATAATCATATTCAGTACTTTTGTGTTTTTCAGCTTAACGGCTTCTTCGCTTCCGGGAACAGCAAATATATTCAGGTCCTTCCTTGTTGGAGGGGTTAATATATTCGTGCTGTCGTATATGATATTTCCACCGGACACAACCTTTTCTTCGAATTTATCAACTGAAGGCTGATTAAGCGCAATCACAGAATCGAATATAGATATAATAGGTGAAGAAATGAGTGAATCTGATACAATTGTAATACAGTTAGCTGTGCCGCCTCGCATTTCCGGGCCGTAGGAAGGCATCCAACAAACTTCCTTGCCTTCAATCATACCCGAATAGGCAAGCATCATACCCATTGATAAAACACCCTGGCCGCCGAATCCGGCAAAAATTGCTTCGTGAGTCATTTTACCACCTCCGGTTTTTTGATGTCCCCGAGAGGATAGAAAGGAATCATCTTTTCATCAACGAATTTATTAGACTCGAGCGGTGTCATTTTCCAGTTGGAAGGGCAATTAGAGACAATCTCCACAAGGCAAAATCCCAAGCCTTGTTTTTGATATTCAAATGCGTTCTTAATTGCTTTTTTGGCTTTGCGTACATTCGCGGTTTTGTGAACAGACTGCCTCGTTACATATGCAACTCCTGGCAGTTGAGCCAACAAATCACCAATTTTCAGCGGATACCCCATTGTCTGAACATCACGCCCGTAGGGGCTGGTTGTAGAGAACATTCCGGGAAGTGTAGTCGGAGCCATTTGTCCGCTTGTCATACCGTAAATACCATTGTTGATGAACACAACCAGGATGTTTTCGCCTCTGTTAGCAGCATGAACAGTTTCTGCTGTTCCGATAGCTGCAAGGTCGCCATCGCCCTGGTAAGTAAAAACGTACTTATCGGGCATAACTCTTTTGAGTCCTGTTGCAACTGCGCAAGCCCTGCCGTGAGCGGCTTCCTGCATATCTACATTCATATAATGGTAAGCAAAAACAGAGCAACCAACTGGGGCTACACCGAGTGTTTCATTTTGTATTCCGAGTTCATCTACAACTTCCATCAGGATTTTGTGTGCCGTTCCGTGCCCACACCCCGGGCAGTAATGCATGGGGTCGTCAACCATCGTTGCCGGTTTAACATATACCTGGAGTTCATCCAGGCAAAGGGATTCATTGACAACCGCTTCATCAAGGTCTATATATGTTTTCTCACTCATGCTCCACCTCCGGAGATAAACGTTTTTTCAAAATACTCCAGGATTTCTTCAGGTGATGGAATTACACCTCCCATCCTGCCATAAAATTCAACTTTTGTCTTACCATTGACCGACAGCCTAACGTCTTCAACCATTTGTCCGGCATTCATTTCAACATCCAATATGCCTTTTACTTTTAGTCCTATTTCATAGAATAATTTATTCGGGAATGGGAATAATGTAATCGGTCTTATAAGACCAATTTTAAATCCTTTTTCCCTACCGAGTTCCATTGCTTTCATACAAATCCTTGCACCAAGGCCATACCCGGTGAAGATATATTCTGCATCATCAATGTTCATTTCCTGGAAGCGGACTTCCTTCTCCTGCATTTCCCTGTATTTTGCCTGTAGCCTGTTATTAATCTCTTCCATCTGCTCAGGCTGGATGTGAAGAGAAGTAATAAATCTGCGATCACCATTTTTTGGTTTTCCGGTTGTTGCCCATTCAGGGAACTCAGTTTTGCGTGGTTGCTGGTCAAACAAAACTACTTTTTCCATCATCTGGCCGATGGCGCCATCTGTAAGAATCATTGCGGGGTTGCGATACTTTTCAGCAAGCTCGAAACCGAGTTTCACAAAATCAACCATTTCCTGAACGCTGCAAGGCGCAAGTACAATCAATTTATAATCACCGTGCCCGCCGCCCTTAACAGACTGCATATAATCTGCCTGTGAAGGCTGGATAGTTCCAAGCCCGGGTCCTCCCCTGTTTACGTTTGCAAGCAGGCAGGGCAATTCAGCACCGGCAATATACGAGAGTCCTTCCTGCATCAGGCTAATGCCCGGGCTGGAGGAAGTTGTCATCACCCTGCGGCCACCTCCTGCAGCGCCATAAATCATATTAATTGCAGCAACTTCGCTTTCTGCCTGGAGTACTACCATTCCTGTTCTCTGTGTTGCATCCTTTGACAGGTATTCGAGTACCTCTGACTGAGGTGTAATCGGGTAACCGAAATATGCATCGCATCCTGCTCTTATCATAGCTTCTGCGAGCGCTTCGTTACCCTTCATTAATTTTATTTCGCCCATTTTTAGCTCCAGTTAGATGTTATGCGCTTTTCCTTTTCTCAACTTTGCGGTAAACAGTTATTATTGCTTCGGGGCAAACTATCGCGCAACTAGCACAGCCGTTGCACTTGTTGTTTATTTTAACCGCATAGTGATATCCCTTTTTATTGATATATTTTGAAAGCACAATGGCTTCCTCGGGGCATGCTTCAGTACACAACTCGCAGCCTTTGCACCTTTCTATATCAATAATAATTTCACCGAGTACATTTGCCATAATTACCTCTGGCTGATATATATATCAAAAAACATAGTGGTTACACAATCAACATCATCTAAATTTAAAATTAACAGTTAGCCATATCCTATCAAACACAAAACAAAATTCTATATCCCAATGCGTTGTTGAATCAATCCGTTTGAAATATGGCTTACTATCAGGTTTCTGAAAGTCTGATCAACTTCAACCAGGCAGGAAATTTAACTGTTTATTAAACCACAAACAATTAATTATAGATAATAATAATATTCAATATCAATTAATTTCATCCAATCTCCCCAATCAAAAGTGGATTGATCGCAATAAGCCTTTCAAGGATTGTGTTTGCGTTTTCGCGGTTTGCTATAAGTATCATTCCAATACCGAGATTGAATACACGCCGCATTTCTTCCACAGACACATCTCCCGCTGCATGAATAAGCTTGAAAATCGGCAGCCATTCCCAGGCATCCCAATCGAGTTTTATTTCAAGCCCTTCGGGAATAATTCGCCTTGTGTTGCCCATTATTCCACCGCCTGTAATATGCGATATGCCTTTCAGCAGCGATTCCTCGCTTAGTGGATAGACTTCATGCAGATATGAACGGTGTATTTCGAGGAGGGATTCGCCCAGTGATTTGCCGAGTTCATCTACATATTGATTTGCATCGAGCTTTTTGAGCAGTGCTGCACGGGCGAGGGAATAGCCGTTTGTATGCAGACCTGTGGAAGGAAGGCCGATAAGCACATCCCCTTTTTGGATTTTTCTCCCGTTGATGATATGCTTTTTGTCAACAACACCGACAATAGTGCCGGAAATATCGTATTCGCCTTCCTTGTACATTGATGGCATTTCAGCGGTTTCGCCGCCGATAAGAGCGCAGCCGTTTTTTTTACATGCAATAGCAAAGCCTTTGATTACATCTGTCGCCGTATCCGGGTTTAACTTCCCTGTGGCAAAATAATCGAGGAAGAACAATGGACGAGCGCCGCAGCAGAGAATATCATTTACACAGTGATTTACGAGGCATTGGCCAACAGTGTCATGGATTCCTGATTTGAAGGCGACAATGAGTTTTGTGCCAACACCATCAGTACTTGAAACCAGAACAGGATGCTCGAGCTCGTCAAATTTGGCATCGTAGAATCCACCAAACAAACCAATGCCGGAAAGCACCCGTTCGTTAAATGTATCCTTGATAAAAGGTTTGATTTTATCTACAGTGCTGTCGCCTGCATCAATATCAACACCTGAGTCTTTGTAAGTAATACCCATTACCTGACCGCTTCCCATTCTTTTGAAAATGATTTACCAAACACCCATACCCACATGGCATTAAGCGTCCATGATAGTATCGTACGGAAATATCCGTATTTTTTAAAGCGACGAGTGGATTCAAGCACACGCAGCTTACTATTGTATTTAACTGTGCCTATTCTTCCAATCCGACGGTAGAGGTCGAAATCCTCACCTGCAGAATATGCCTCGTTGTACCTGCCTGCCCTTTCAAAGACATCCTTTTTGATTACCTGGCACTCCCCCCTGCCAATACTAACGCCAAGCCTGTTAACAAGCCAGATGTACCTGTTGTAAATAATATAAAACAATTTGTCTCTAATTGTGAGTTTCCCAGGAAGAGGCCCAACATAGCAGGCAATGGCATCAACGCCTTTTATTTCAGAGTTTGTGTTTTCCCAGTTAGAAATTTTTTCAAAGAATTCATCCGGGTTATCAGGGATTGTGTCGGCATTTATAAAAACAAGAATCTCTGCTTCTGCATATTCAGCGCCTTTGTTCCTGCCTTCGGAAATCGTCTGGCGTCGTGCTTTTTTGTGCTCAACAACAAAGTCTGTGTGTTGCCTGGCAATCTCAACTGTCCTGTCATTGCTTCCGCCGTCGCTTATAATAATTTGAAGTCCGTATTTCCTGCGTAATTCCGGAGTGAATATAGATAAAGTATGAGGAAGAATTTTTTCTTCCTTATACACAGGTATAATAATACTGATTCTGAAAGTTTGCTTGGCTACCTGTATAGTATTTTCAATATCCGGGTATGCATGACCCCCGTTTAATTTTCCATTCCTTGAACCAGTAACAGGTTTAAATTTCGAAAAGATTCGTAACAAATTCTAATGCCGGATTTTTTCAAAACTTAAAAATATCAATAATACTACATCTTTAAAAACGAAAAGCTCAATTAATTCCTTAAAAATGGAAAGGATACATGAGGAAAACGCGGGTTGTCGGGCCAAATTCTATTGCAGGTGATGGCAATTTAAAGTACATGATTGATTGTTTGAACCAGTTCCAGAGGTAATGACCGTCGGGAAGAATTTTAGTAAGGTTGTAATCCAATGCAACAACAAATCTCGGTTCGCCATAATATCCATCACCAAAATCCACTTTGCCTTCTTTGCACGCCGGATTATCAAATTCATTACAAATACCTCTTGCGGCGTAACCAAAACTTAATTCAAGCCACTCGGGCCAGTAATCTTTCATGCTCAACGGTAACATATTATGAACATTAACATTCATATGTAATGTATGAGAACTGTAATCATCTATAAAAAACTCTGCAGGCACACGCATTTCTTCTCCGTACCAATTAGCAGGCATATAAATAAATTTTGGAGTGAAGTTCTGTAGATAAGGCCAGTAGTATTGCCCGATAAAAAATGCAGCACCTGCTACATTCATGTACATATCGCTCGGACTGAATCCCCAGTTGATTCCATAGCCATCGAGTATCTCAACATAAGAAGTATATGCAAGCCCGGCAAGTCCTCCCCATACAGTAGCGGCTTCCCAGCTAAGGCCTGTCATCATTAATGCCTCCGACATTAAATAACCGGTATAATAAGTCCCAAACAAGTGCCCAGCCTTATCGGCGTACAATGCGTATTGCCCGTCTTCGAAAACTTTAAAATCACCCTGTTCTTTCCATATTGTATTTAATTGCAGTTGGTGTTGTAGTATAAAAAGGGTTGTCAGGCTTCCCGTAAAAACATAAAACGGTACCGGATTAATGTCTGTATCTTCAAAAGGAAGGCTTCCATCCATCGTAACTCTTTGTAAATTGGCATATTTAAATTGATTTGCATCTACAAAATTGCTTATCTTTGCAGTGTCCGATGTGTTTAATTTTTTTTCTTTATCTTCACTAAATTCAGCCAGGTTACCTGAATCAGCCAAAACCGGAATCAGTTGAACAACGCTAAATAGTAATAAAATAAATAGATTAGATTGCATTATAATCCTATTTGAATTTGGTTCAGTTTTTGATATAATCAACAGTGTTTATTATTTGACACTGTTGCTATAGGCAATTTAATTAAGGTACAACCTTGTAACAAGGCAAAATTCGGAATTTGACTGCCAAATGGACGATTCTGCAAATATATTTAGAGAAATGCGGGAAGAGGCAAAGCTGACAATCCAAGATGTTAGCGAAAAAACAAAGATAAGGCCTCATATTATCCGCTTTATCGAAGAAGGAAAATTCGATCAGCTCCCACCTGTTTATGGCAAGTCATTCCTGCGAACCTATGCTAAACTCCTTAATATTGAAGAGGAACTGTATATTGAAGCAATAGAAGTTCTTTCTAAAAAAGAGATTAAACCTGTCCCAATCATTATTAAAAACAATAATGGAAAAGAAAACCTGTTTGCTGAAAAGATTTCAGACTATAAAAAAATCTTTAAGAAGGAATCCAAGGTGTCCTTTAATAAAACTATTATCAATGTTGTGATATATGTAGGGATCCTTGTTGCTCTTCTTGCCCTGCTTTACATTACCTTTTATACTGGTGAAAGCAATAAAATGTCTGAACTTGAAGTAAACAGCCCGCAAGCTTCCGATACCGCTGTAATTGATGAAGGGGGAAGCGGATTGTTGTCATTTTTTGAAAAACCGGACAGCCTTACACTTTCAGGCAAAGCGACAGATACTTCATGGATCAGGATTGAAATAGACGGCAATGTAATAACTGAAGTACTCATGCTCCCGGGTATGAAACGAGATTGGAAAGCTAAAGAATTTTTTATCCTGAACCAGGGGAATGTGGGGGCAATCAGTTTTAGCCTGAATGGCAAACAGCTTGAAGATTTTGGGAATGCCGGAAGTGTTGTAAAAAATGTCAAAATAACAGAAACAGAAATAGTTAAGCCTGAACCCTGGAAATTGAGAACAAAACAGAAAGACAGAAAAGAAATTAAGCGTATTGACCCAAGCCCTCTTGAACAGGAAGAAAATAAAATTAGATATAATTAGACAACACTTCCAATTATATCATGAATCCTGACAAGTCCGACACAAGATCCGGACTCATTCTTTACCGGCAATACACTTATCTGGCTAACTCTCTCCTCCATTATAGAAAGTGCAACACCAAGAAAAACATCAGGCTTTACACTTATGGGATTCTTAGTCATTACATCTTGAACTGACAATCCTTTCAAATCATCATACATTTGGAGGATCCGCCTTACATCACCATCTGTAATAATACCAACCAACTTGTCATCCTTACCAACAACACAAACACATCCCAAGCCTTTTTGGCTTATTTCTATTAAAGCATCTTTAAAACTATCAGTATATTCAACTAACGGTAAAGTATCCCCCTTGTGCATAACATCGCTGACATGCAGGGTTGTGTTCCTGCCAATCTGCCCATGCGGGTGGTTAAACGCAAAATCTTCAAGCTTAAATCCGTTTAATTCCATCAAACAAACAGCAAGCGCATCGCCATAAACAAGTGCTGCGGTTGTACTGGTCATTGGCGCCAGGTTCACCGGGCATGCTTCCTTATCAATAGTAGTGTTAAGAACAGCATCACTCATGCGGGCAATATAGGATTCCATGTTTCCTACAAGCGAAATTACCTTAACTTCCCTTTTACGAAGGAACGGTATGATTTTGACAATGTCTTCGGTGCTGCCACTTTTCGAGATAAGAATAGCAGCATCACCCTTCTTAATCACACCTATGTCACCGTGTAATGCTTCTACCGGATGAATGAAAAACGCCGGGACTCCGATACTCGAGAATGTATGTGCGATTTTTCTTGCAATATTACCCGATTTTCCGATACCAAAAACAAGCACCTTTGTTGAGTGTTTTAGTATATCAATGGCACTATTTATTTCTTCACCGATATTCTCCCGCACCAATGCAAGCGAGTTAATTTCATCATTGAATACTCTCTTTGCAACACTGACTAAATCCATTTAAGCTCCATAATAAATCAGCCTGCAATCTAACGAAAGCGGGCTTTATATTAAAGCATATACCGAATTATCGATATAAATCAACCGGGAGGCCACTTCATAATTCTCCCGCCAAGAAGGTGGCAATGGATGTGAAAAACAGTTTGCCCAGCCTCTGCATTGCAATTAAATACAAGTCTGTAACCCTTTTCATCAATACCCGTTTCTTTGGCAATCTCCCTTGCCCGGAGTATTATCTTTCCAAGGAGTTCTGCATCGTTTTCGGAAGCATCATTTAGAGTAGCTATTTCTTTCTTTGGGACTACCAGAATGTGAACCGGCGCCTGGGGGCTTATATCCTTAAAAGCCATTATTTCTTTGTCTTCATAGATAATATCAGCCGGCAACTCTTTGTCAATTATTTTCTTAAAAATTGTACCTGCCATTTCTGCCTGAAATATTTTGTTTTACATTTTCACATCTAAAATAAAAAAAGCCCCCCAAAGTGGAGGGCTTTTTTTCAAGTCAATGCAAGAATTAACGAACGAGTGTCATCTTGCAAGTCTGTATGTCATCTCCGGCTATCATTCTGCAAATGTAAGTACCATTTGCAAGCTGGCTGCCGTAGTTGTCTGTACCATCCCATTTGAAATCAGATTCGCTTGAAACAGTACCATCATGGAGTGATTTTACAACATTACCATAAACGTCTATGATTTCAAGCTTTATATTCTCAGAAACACTTGATTTTACTGTAATAAGTGTGTATTCCTTGAACGGGTTTGGCCTGTTGTTTTCAAGGGTAATTGAAGCATTTCCTGTGTAAGTCAATGTAACAATCCTTGAGTCATGACAGTTATGGGTGCCATCATAATCTACCTGGCGGAGACGGTATTGGTATGTATGGTTAGCCAATACACTTCCGTCGAAGTAATTGTATGTGTTTGCAGAAGTTGTATTACCGGCTCCTTTAATGAAATCAACAGATTCCCATTCGGAGTAGTCATTGTCAGTCTGCTGCACTCTTCTTTCTACGTAGAAACCGGCGTTGTTGATTTCAGAAGCTGTTTCCCAGTTAAGGTCAATACCATTGGAGCGAACATCGCCGACAAAGTATGCTAATTCAACAGGGAATATAAGTCCGCAATCAAGTAACTCAGCTTCTGTGAGTGAACGTTCGCCAAGATATGGGCGAATCATCGGGATCCATGAACCACGTGAAAGTGTAGCAGTGTATCCATCAACAGGTGAAATACCATAGTGGTGCAGGTGTGCATATGCCGGGTTGCCTACTGAAGGCATAAACTCGAGCCAGGTACCATTTCCACGAGTATTTTCAAGAGCAAAGAAGTTATTGTTAATCAGGTTGTTATTTGCAAACATCCTGAATGTCTTTTCAATCATTAGATGGAATCCACCACCACCGGTCGGTCCGCCAACCGTAATAGGTGGAGGAATGAAAATATTAGTAGTCCTCATTCCCATGCGTGATTTGGAGGCGGCAAGCTCAAGGCCTGTTTCGCCGAGCTGTGCAATTACCATCCACCATGTACCGGAAGGAAGTATAACCGGGTTGTCAGCAAGATGTGTTACATATTCGTCAAAGAACAATTCGTCACGAATATCATCAAGGCCGCGCTGCCTGTAAATTAGTGAGCCCGGAACAATTTCACCCGGTTGGCGACCACCAACATCAGTGTATATTGAAAGTGCTATATCATCAGGCGCCTGGTTCAATAATCCGTAAAATGCGTTATAGCCAAAAATTGTATCTGTTGAACGAAGTACAAATTTTGTAGCAATCTGGCCGGAACCGTTACCACCGATATATCCGGAACCAAAAACGAGTTCATTATAAGTTTCACGCGGACCACGGTTATATCCATTACCTCCATAAGCAAAACCGAATGTTCTTAAACCTGCACCCGGTATTCCGGAGAATTGCGCATCAGGAACATCGTTTCGAGGTTGCTGGACTGGATCGTATGCAAACGTTTCACCAACATTGAGGGTGAAATCCCAGAATGTCGAGTCATTTACTTCATCAAGGTCCCCACCCGGTACAGAGATAATACCCTGGATCTGGTAGTTGCCTGGTCCCCATGGACGTGCGTTCCAGGCAGGAAGTTCATCAGTAATTGATTGCTGTCCGTTCAGGTTTGATATAGTTTCCTGGCGGCAATATACCCATTTATTATTGGGATCGCCTTGCCTGTAAATACCAACCTTAATGTTAAATGAAGGGGCATCGTTTACAGTGTTATTACTAATAGTGTACTGTACAGGAATATTAGTAATCTGTGATGCAGGTGCTTCAGTATAAGGCCAGTTAATTTTAATTGCAGTAATAGCAAGGTCTGTAGCTTCAGGTGAATACTCGAGAATTCGAATATCATCAACAAAGAACACATCATCATCATCCGGGATACAAGTAATACACTTCTTGTCATTAGTAGCGTTTACACGAACCCTGAACCTAAAGAATTTAGCTGCATCGTTAGGTGCAGTAATAAATGTATCGGGAATAGCGACAAAGAACTTCTTGTATTCAAAATCAATTCCATCGTCATAGAAGTTCGGACGTAAGCCGTTGAGTTGGCCTGGAGCCGGTCTCGAAAGAGACGAGTCCTTGTCTGTTTCCAGGAAACCAACCATATAACCACCTGCACCGTAAACTGTAAGAGCCGGCATATCCTCTACCGGGTCAGCGCCATCCCTTCTCGGGTGATACTGCCACCTCTTGTCAGGAATATTAGTTATATACTTTATACCATCCGGAGTTGAACGTGCAAATTCAACAAGCAATTCATCAGGAACCTGGGCAGCAGAACCTGCATAATCAGTCCAAACTGCAAGCGGGTCGCCGTTTACAACTGACCTGGGCTCAGCGCCGATTAATTGGTTATTGCTCCAACCTCTCTCCCAGTCATCACTGTGAGCAGTTCTTTGAACTGACAATGATAAAACTGCATCAAGTTTACCGCGCATTTCAATAGGGAATGACCTTAATTCATCACCACCCGGTGATTTCAGAGGTTCACCACCCTGGAGAGTCCTGCGTGTCATTCTGATTACAGGTGATTCAATCGGGAAGTTTTCATTGTTTGAAGCAGATTCTTCGCGACGAGGTGGAAGTGGATGCAATGATACATCTTCACCCGGTACGATTTCAGCATCAATATTAACAAATTGAATTACTGATGGCATTGGCACCCTGTCAATCAGGTGGAATTCGCTACCATCGTAACGCATATTCTGGATAACCCTCATTGAGAACAAACGAACGCGTGTAGTATCATCAAATGGCCATTCATCGCCAACACCATCGCCCGTTGCAGGATTAGTCGGTTCGCCGATAATGAAAGCTTCCATCCTTCCTATATGATTATCAAGGAATTCATTTGGTTCAAATGGTGAGAAATGAACCTGAACAAATCCATAAGGAGGAATACCATTCAATCCGTTTGCACCCGGGAAATCAAAAGGAGTAGCGTTATAGTCACCTTTGTCAATAGTAACATTTACATAACGTACTTTAACGTTTGATTCGCCTATGCAATTCTGAAGGTTGTCATCCGGAGTTGCTAAACAGGTTGAATCAATCGGGACAAGCCTGCTATAAACAATTCTTTCAGTCGCCTTATTCAAAATTCTGAAACGAGTTCTGAAATTAAATTCCTGGGGGATAAAGTTAATACCCTGGGGGCCCTGTATTTCATTAGTCAGGTTCTGAATAATACCTACCGGCTGAACACCACCATTACGTGTGTCGCCTGCGAGAAGTTCGTAATCCTGAACCTTAGTTGAAGGAACAACTTCAGAATATTCAAGACCTGCATTAGCATCAGGTTTCCTTATCCTGTACTGGATGTCAACAACTCGCAATGAGTTCTGCCATTGTTTGAACTTAACAGCAAGGAAATTATGCGGATAGTTAACGTTTGTTGTTCTGTAATTCGAGAAGTAGTGTGTGTACTGCTCATATTCACCCGCCCAAGGCAGCTGCTGGCCGCCGGGCTGTCCGTAATTCACGTGGCGCGCGAAACCGCGAACACCTGCTGATGAATTATAACGGAACACGATATTTGCAGGAACAGCACGGTTTGACACGATAGCAACACCGTCAAACCTTTCATAGATAATTGTTACACTACTATCAGTCCTGCTTAGTACAACCTGTGCATTAGCAGAGATGTAGTTGTTATCACCCCTGCGAAGGTCAGGTTGTGCAGTATAATTACCGTATGGTGTAGCCTTAGTGCCGACCGGTGCTATATTTACAAAGTAAATTATAAGCTTATCGGCAGCATTAGAACGTTTAAAATAAACGCGTCCATAATCATCAGGCTGTGAAATAGCAGCATCCCATTGAGACAAGTGATTGTCACCCATGAAAGGAGCAATTACATGTGCCCTCTGGTTTGCACTGAATGCATTCAATGACCCTGCCGGGCCCCTGATACCAGCAGTTGTGCTATTTAAGTTGTTACCACAAACTGAGTATTGGTAACCAAAGTTATCTGCTGTAGGATCATCAAGGCCGTCACCGGCCCTGCCACGTATGAACCAGTCAGTACTCATAGGGTCATAGCAACTATTCGAACCGGTAGGTACTACCCTGTCGCCGGCAGAATTATAAAAATACCTTCTGTTGGTGAGGGCTATAAGGCCGTTGGTAGTTACATAAAAACTATCAAAGCGAAGGCCATTGAAATAAAATCCGAACCCAATCGGAATCGGGCCTGCAATGGCATTGTCAGTTGAGTCAACGGAGTTAGTTGGGGCATGGTCGAAGAAATCAACCGGGCCTACACCCGCTCTTGTCGGGTTTCTAAAGAAACGCAACCCTTCGTTAGGATTTTCTTCCCAGAATGTCTTCGGCAGCAACCTGGGCCCCGGAACAATTCTCTTCCAGAGGTTTGGCTCTGTTGTTGTGTCAACAATTATTGGAATCGGTCTCCAATAATCAGGTGCATTATCGTCAGAATCGACGAAATAATAACCTGTGGAAATCGGAGGGCGTGTTATCGGGTTGTTCAGCTCTGTAAATGGCTGAGGGAAACTCGATGGTACAGGCGGATAGTTTGGCGGTTCGTAGAACTCGCTACGCCTGAGTACTTCATTACCATCATCCTTTTCTGCATAGACCGCAGTCAATGCAACACAGGATAATAAGGCAATCAGTAGAAATAACCTTTTCATCAGGTACTCCTATAAAATAATGATACAAAATGTAAAATCAGGAGAAATTTTCCTTTTCATATTTATCGTTTGAATCTCCATCCTTTGTCTTCATATTCAAAAATCCAGCCGGCAATTTTGCCCGGATTAATGGTTTCAAAATTGTCCCAATAGTCACGAGTGTAAGTAAAACGGGAACTGGTTTCTCCGACAGGCACATTTTCTGCCTGTTCTTGCAAATTTTTCAGCCTGTTTTTCCAGGAATCGAAGTTTGATGATCTTAAATCAATCCAACCTTCGTAACACCATCTGTTTAAATTTTCGTCGTTTATTTCAATTTCATCCATTGCCCTTCTAACGGGAATTTTTGTCATTTCACCCCTGAGATAGTTTTTACCATCCGGATAGAGGACAGCCAAACCAACCGAAAGAATCTGTGAGCGAATGTTCTTATCTGATTTTATCAACTCAAATGCTTTTTCAGAAAGTGAATTCGAATCCAGGTTTGCAACATTTGTGAATGTTCCGGCGATTTTCTTTAGCAACTGGGCTTCATAAAGAAGCTTAGAAAGCCTCGGCGGGCCAAGCAGCTCAAATGCCACACTTTCGACATTATTTTCTTTTTCGAGCGATTCAAGTTTGTTAACAGCTTCACTTTGCAAAAATCCACCTCTGTAAGTCGGACCCAGAGTAAATGCATCAAGACCCTGGATAACATCGCGTCCAGTGTTGCCGCCTCTGATCTCATGTACAACATATTCAGCAATTTCTTCGGGAGTGACAATTTCCATTTGCCCGAGTGCGCTGATCGCCTGGAATTCTCCTTTAGAGAAAATACCATTTTCGCCGGTATCAATGAACACAGATTTAAAGTCTTCACCGGTGTTCTGAACGCCGGACTTATCATCAAAAACAAAACTGCCATTAGCGGGTTTTGGCTTAGCCGGATCCATATCCACCAGACTTATCGGTTTTCCTTTTCTCATAACAGTGTCAAATGCGATCCTTTTCCACGCAATTGCGGCTGTTGGTTTGATTTCCTTAACAAGAGGGCCGTCAGGAGTACGCGCCATAAGGTACATAAGCAATGTTTGAGCCCCTGCAACTGCTGTCTTGGACATAAGAACCCTGGATGGCCTTTCTTCGCTGTGAGTATAAGGAATATTAAGGCCCATACCTCCGGTTCCGCTGGTTCCAACCTTTAAGTACATTGTGCTGTTAGCATTTTTTAGCCCTGTGTAGAGTATCTGAAGGTGCCTGATTAGCTGAGGGATGTATGTACTTGCTATCAGCCTTTCCACGCTTTCTTCATCGAGAGAACTTGATTTAAGTTTTTTTACGACATCTAATGTGGAATTGTAAGTATCAAGGTAAGCAATTGCTGTTGCAGTGTTGATGCAGTCAATAACAGCATCCGGTTTAGTTTCTTTTATTAGTTGATACAGTGCAGATGATTCTAGAATTTCATTATCGAGATCTTTAAAAATATCCTCGATAACCCCCATTCTTGAACCGGCATCAGAAATAACATTGTACCAGTCCTGATCTTTCCATTCAGTTCTTGTGAAGATATTGCCCCATTTTGGAACAAACATATCAGGACTTTGTTTCGGATATTCTTTTCTAAGGCTTGCTACGGCATCTTCGGCTTCGGATTGCCTGAGTGAAGTGACAATGATTTGTTTGGGTTCATAATCAATGAACTTTCTGCATATTGCCGCTCCAACGAGCCCCCATCCACCTAATACCATTACTTTCGAACCTTTGATCTGCATTTTCTAACCGCCGTTAATTAATTGATTAAACCCAGTTTTATGAATTTGCACAAATTAATAAAAACAGCCACTTTGCCCAAAAAAAGATTAAGCCTGTATTCGTTATTTTAACAGCTATTTAACAGGCGTATTGCCGGATTAACATTTTACCAGTTTATTACCCCGTTTTTCAAAGAACCCGCCGGAAACAGTTAAGATTCTATAAACCGGCTTCATTAATAATGACACATAAACCGTCAATTCGTCTCAAAATTTCTCAATTTTCTTTATTTCTAATTCAGGCTAAGAACTCCATCAATATATAATGACACATGAACGTTCAATTCGTCTCAAAAAAAATTCATTTTTTTTATTTTTTTTATTCTTGGCCCAAAGACTATGTAAGCACAGCTTAGAATATAAATTATTAATCATTAATAATCAACTGTAAAATAATGGATTTGCGAAGTTTTGAAAGATTCTAAATTTCTGTGCTCAACCAGGATTTTCTTTTCATGATTAAAAAAGCAACCAGCGAAAATGAATAATGGCTTATCAGTATTCCAAACCAAATACCGAGTTCACCAAGCGGAGTATTAAAAGCAAGTAGTAAAATTGCCGGTATTTGAATTCCTATCAGCGCTGTTCCAACAATCAATAAACTCTTGAAATATGCTCCGGCTCCGCTTATAATACGGATTGACAGTATTCCGATTGCGAATGGGATATAAGTAAATGCGGTTATTCTAAGATAATTTTTGAGGTAGCCAATAATTGCAGCATCGTCTGTAAATATCATACCGAAATATTGACCACCAAAAAAAACTGCCAAACCAAACCCAAAAAGTATTAATGAGAGTTGTTTTACACCTGAACGGAAATACTTGAATATCCTTTCTATTTTTCCTGCGCCGAGGTTTTGCCCGGAGATTATCTCCATTGACGCGCCAGTTGCAAAAATTGACATATATACGAGAAGGTCAACCCTTATTCCCATCATATAAGTAGTAAGGACATCTTCTCCAAACTCGGTACAAACACGCATTATTACTATGCTGTTTATACTTACAATTATTAACTGTAGGGATGCAGGGATACCAACTTTCAGGATCCTGTAAAAAACAGATAAATCAACTTTGAATTTCTTAAATGTCAATTTAACGGGGGTATTGTCTGATAACAAGATATAAAAAGCAATAATTGAGCCAAGGAATTGAGCTATTGAAGTCCCGAGAGCAGCTCCAAATATTCCGAGTTCAGGAAAAGGACCGATACCAAAAATTAGCAATGGCGTCACAATCGCATTAATTACGTTGCTTACAATGAGGATCATCATCGGGTACATGGAATTGCCTGATGACCGGATAATTGCGTTTGCCTGGAAAACCATGAAATGAAATGGTATCCCCAAAGATAGTGCTGTAAGGTATGAATAAGCAAGTTCCTGGATTACTCCCGAAATATTCAATACGCTAAGTATTTCATTTATGAAGAGTGATAACAAAATTGCAAGTGCTATGGCAACGACGAACATTAAAGATACTGCCTGCGTTGTAGTCTGATTTGCTTTTTCCTTGTTACCCTCTCCTATCCTTCTTGCAACAATTACTCCGGTACCAACCGCAAAGCCGCTGCCAATGGCAAAAATAAAGAACCATATCCTTTCACTCGCGCCCATTGCTGCAATTGCATCTTCTCCAAGAAAACTCACATAATACATATCCACAAGGGCGTAAACCATGTGAATAATAAAGCTAAAAGCTATAGGTATTGTAAATTTCCTTAGGGTGGAGTCTATCGGGCCGTTTACCAGGTCGATTTTCTTTTGCATTTGTCGGGAAGCCTGCTATGTAATATTTTTTATTTTTGTTGAATCTATAAGCAGTCAATTTGAGTCAAATGATTTGGAAGCGTTAATTATAATTTCAATTCCCGTTTATTTCCTAAGATTCCTTTTCTATTATATCGGAGCTGGAAAGCAGAGAGATATGTCCTTGAATATTCCCGAAGCTACTTCCCTGCCATTTGTCTCTGTAATTATTCCCTCACGTAATGAGGAAAAGAATATTGCTGCATGTCTCGAGTCATTCATTGATGTTGACTATCCCACAAATAAGTTTGAAATAATTGCAATTAACGACAGGTCGTCCGACAATACTCCTGATATAATTGAATCATTTAAAGAAAAACTACCGAACTTAATCCTGCTAAATCTTACAGAAGACAGAGCAGAAAAAAATCTTTTCGGAAAGCCTGGAGCACTTGATGCAGGAATAAATGCAGCAAGAGGAGAATTTGTACTGATGACCGACGCAGATTGCACAGTTTCGAGAGGTTGGATTAAAAATTTAGTAACCAGTTTTATTAAATCCAAAGCAGATATAATCCCTTCATTTACATTGGTAAAAGGGAATTCTTTATTTGAAAAAGTACAGTCTATTGAATGGATTTTTCTCGAAACGATGGCTGCAGGTGCAATCGGAATGAAACGCCCCCAGGGTTGCTTTGGTAATAACCTTAGTATTCGTAAAAGCAAATATGATGAGCTTGGCGGATATTCAAAAATAAAATTCTCAGTAACTGAAGACCTTGCATTGTTAAAAGCTGTTTTTCAATCAGGTGGAAATACATTTTTTTCCACAAATCCTAATACAACTGTTGAAACTCTTCCTGTCAGGGATTTTTCCGAATACCTTAGCCAGCACAGGCGATGGGCAATTGGAGGGAAGGATCTTGGCTGGGATGCAGCATTTTTCCTTGTATCGAATATTCTCATTTGGATTGGAATTGTCGCCGGTTTAATAACCGGCAACTATTTATGGGCATTATCTCTACTTCTGTTCAGACTCTTGGCAGACTCCTTCCTGATACTTCCTACTTTACTAAGGTTAAAACAATTAAGGTTAATTCCCTGGATATTCCCATCTGTGCTGTTTTTTATGATTATGGAATTGGTAATACCTTTCCTTGTAATTGATAACACAGTCAAATGGAAAGGACAGGTATTCAGGAGCTTATTTTAATTTTAAACTTTCGATTGATTCATCGAATATTTGCTGATAATAAAGAAACTCCCTTTCGGGGCACTGGAAATATCCATAGAACAATGTATTTTCTTTTGTATAGACCAATTCGTATAGCTGGTATATTGGGAATTCAGGAGTGAACTGCAATCTTGTCTGGTTTACCACTACATTATAAACTCCTTCCTTTCTATTTTGGGTCATTAAGTATTCATAGCGAGAATAGTTCTCTGAATTTTTAATTGCGCTTGCACGCCAGAAATCCTCAAGCTCTGCCGGGTTGCTTACACCGAAGTTTTCATCCATGTCCTTGTTATACGAAAGTGTGATTCCTATTGAATAAGGGCTGGATGTGTTCTCAATTTTTTCAGGAGTAGCCACAAGTTTAATTTCGTCTCTATTCACATCGGTAATATAATGCCAGTAAGAGGGAATCTTTATAGATACTTCACCATTTTTGGTTTTAATAGTCTTAAACTTGATTTCATCAATCGGTTTGTATTTGCCCCCTGAAAGATTGCTTAACAGCTTCCTGTCTGCTTTTGCAAGCTTTAAATTGCCTGTCCTGTCATATGCCAATGCCCTGTTGTTAATAGCTTCAGTATTTTGCGGATCAAAACTAAGAGAGGTCGAATAATCTTTTATGGCATTTGTAAAATCTTCAATCTTAAAGTATGCATTTCCACGTTGGTAATAAACATCGGTGTTTTTCATGCCCATTTCTATGGCTTTTGTGAAATAGGAAATGGCATCCTGAACTTTGTCCTGTTTATAGTAAATCCTGGCTTTATTCAGGTAAATAGAAGGATTATCCGGGCTTAGGTTTTGGGCATTGTTGAGATCTTTTAATGCATTTTTGTAATTCTGCATCGCAATATATGCAGAAGCCCTGTTAAGAAATGCCTGGGCAAAGTTATTATCAAAAGATATCGCCCTTGTAAAGCTTTCAATAGATGGTTCGATCTCTCCGAGATAACCCTGAACCAAACCTTTGGCATTATGTGCATCAGGATTTGAAGGTTTAAGGGAAGTACATTCATTTAGGTCTCTAAGTGCTTCCTGGTATTTTCCAAGGTATAAATAGCACATCCCCCTGTCGAAAAGAGCCCTGTCATTTTTTGGATTATTTTGTATGACCTTGGTTAGCAACTCAGAAGCTTTTTTATAATCACCGTTTTGGAAAGCGGCTTGGCTATCTTTGTACCATTGTTCCTGTGATGCTATAGTAACAGAAACTAATAAAATTAACGCTGTAATTATTTTAATCATTTTTATGTCCCTATTTTTCTTTCTTCAATTCATCCCAAAGCAAAAATTTTAATTCTTCAAGTCCTGAGTGAGTGATAGAGGAAACCGATGTTGTTTTAAGTCCATCGAAATCAATTTGAATCAGTTCCTTCAGCTTTGAATCATCAACCATGTCAGCCTTGCTAATGCAAACGAGCATTTTTTTGTAGAAAAGCTCTTTGTTATAATTTTCAAGTTCCTTCTTTAAAACGATAAAATCCTGATAAGGTTTTTCACTAATTGCTTCTAACATAAATACAAGGACACGTGAACGCTCAATATGTCTCAAAAATTGATGCCCAAGTCCTTTACCATCGCTGGCACCTTCTATTAAACCGGGGATGTCAGCTATGGTAAAACTACTGTAGTCACTCACTTTCACAAGGCCCAGGTTGGGCTGCAATGTTGTGAAAGGATATTCAGCTATTTTGGGTTTTGCATTGGATAATACAGAGATAAGTGTTGATTTGCCTGCATTGGGAAATCCCACAAGCCCAACATCGGCGAGCACTTTCAGCTCAAGAATGAGCTCAGTTTCGTCTCCCGGTTTACCGTCTTCCGCAAATCTGGGTGTCTGGCGAACTGAAGTGGTAAATTCGGCGTTTCCCCTGCCACCACGGCCACCTCGGAGAAGAATTGACTTTTTCCCGGGTTTGTCAAGGTCTGCAAATACCTCTCCTGAGTCTGATTCCTTGATAATAGTTCCAACTGGTACTTTTATGAAAGAATCCCGCCCGTTTTTACCGCTGCGATTGTTTTTTGCACCTTTATCTCCATCATTTGCTATATATCGCCTGTGATATCTGAAATCAAGAAGTGTATAGAGTTGTGGATCAGCAATCGCGACAACGTCTCCGCCCTTTCCTCCATTGCCGCCGTCCGGGCCTCCGCGGGGAACAAATTTCTCTTTCCGGAAACTTATATGTCCATCACCGCCTTTGCCTGATTTAGCATAAATTTTTACATAATCAACGAAGTTCATTTTTCTTCGTTGCCCTTTGAATCATCTTTATCTTTATCAAGATTGCTCAGAATATCCCCGATTATCTCAAAATTTCCTTTAAGAGCCTCTTCATTTTCAATTGATGAATCATCAGTTTTTTTCAAATCACTATCGTCAGGTATTATTTCATCAGTATCATTATATTCAATATTCGCAAATTTTTCATTAAGGTCAGTATCAGGGTCATCATCAGTAATTTCAATACTCTCAATATCCTTCTCTCCCTTGCTGTATTCCACCAGGAAATTGTAATATAATTCAAACCCAATATCGTGATTTTTATAATTTTTAATTAGAGATGCTGCAAGTGGTTTCAGGTTTTTATCATCCAGAAAAACAGCAAGTGGTTCGATTGGTATATTGCCATTTTCATCCGAAAAGAAATCGAATATTGATTTGCTTAACCCTGCGAATTCACTTTCATTCATATCAATCATATAATCATTTTCTATCTCGGCGATTAGTGATTTGAATCTGTCAACAGACATTAAGGTTGAATCTGTGGCGTAAACACCATTCTCAGCAGCCCAAGCAAGGATACCATTGTAAAAATATTCATAATCAGAGAAAAATGCCATTCTCTTAATTATTTCATTGAATGGCATATGGCTTACCCCTCTGAACACAAATACAGAAAGTGTAAGCCTTGGTCGGCAAAGATAATTGCAGATAGATTTTACGGAAATTGCTAAAATTGCATTTAATTCCTTTACCGAAAGACGAGCATGCTTTTTCATCAATCCGTCAAGCTCTTCGTAAATGGATTTTATTTCGGTTACATCTGACGGGAAATTATTATCAGAATTGCGTAATATTTTTTCTTTTATTAACCACCAGTCAAGTTCAGCACTAAAAAAAGCTTTCAGGTTTTTGGGCAATCCAACGGTTAATTGTATCTCAGTGAATTTATAATATTCCTTACCCTTGGAAATCAATTCGAAGTAATTCTTTTCATTTCTTTTAATAATACTTTCAAACATCGCTTTTTACTGCTTGTAATTAGAAATGTGAAATATAATCAGGATACGCCATTTCCCAAAATTTTTGGTATTGCAAGGCTTATTCTCTCAATAGTTAAAATATTGGCCTTGATACTTTTGTTTATGTTTTTATCTGAGCCAGTTGGCGCAACAATCCTCCTGAATCCAAGCTTTACTGACTCTGATATTCTTTTAGAAGTATTCCCTACCTGCCGTAATTCCCCGGTTAATCCGATTTCACCAAACATCACTGTTGAACGCTCTACGGGGGTATCGCTATAAGAACTCATTAATGCAGCTGCAATTCCAAGATCTATGGAAGGATCATTGATATAAACTCCACCAGTGACATTAACAAATACGTCAAATTGCCTGTAATTTGCTCCGAGTCTTTTTTCTAGTACAGCAAGTATCAGGTTCAACCTTCGCATATCAAACCCGTTCACGTTTCTTTGAGGTGTTCCGTACCCAGAAGGAGTTACAAGTGCCTGAATTTCATGAAGTATAGGCCTGCTGCCCTCAACGGTTGCAACAATAGCAACACCCGGCTGGCCTTCATTAGTAGAGTCAAGAAATAATGACGAAGGATTTGGCACTTCCTTCAACCCTTCTGAATTCATCTCGAAAACACCAATTTCATTTGTAGAACCGAACCTGTTTTTAATCGACCTCAGAATTCTATATGAATAATTCTGTTCTCCTTCGAATTGCAATACTGCATCAACCATGTGTTCGAGAAGCTTAGGCCCGGCAATTACTCCTTCTTTGGTTACATGACCAATCAATATGAAAGGGATATCATTTTGTTTGGCAATTCTTGATAACAAAGCTGCCGATTCTCTCACTTGCAGGATGCTTCCGGGGGAGGCATCGCTTTTATCGGTCGAGACAGATTGTATTGAATCAATTACTACCAATCCGGGGATTACACTTGAAATTGCTTGTTCAATTGCTTCTACATTAGTTTCGGAGAGTACAAGCAAATCCCCGGGGATATCATTAAGTCTTTCAGCCCTGTGTTTCAATTGCTGAACGGACTCTTCGCCACTGACATAAAGTGGATTAATTTTGTGCAGACTGCCGCAAAGCTGCAGGGTTAATGTTGATTTCCCAATCCCGGGATCGCCGCCAAGCAATAATACAGAACCAGGTATAATTCCGCCGCCCACCACTCTGTCGAGCTCACTAATACCGGTTGTCAGCCTGTTTTCACCGCTGAATTCAATCTCTCTTAGTTTAATTATAGATGGGTTGCTCTTCAATTGTTTAAGTTTTAATTTGCCTTCAGTTCTTGCTTCGGTAAATGATTCCCAAGCGCCACAATTATGGCATTTACCGAGCCATTTTGGGGATCTTGCGCCACATTCACTACATATATATACAACCTTTGATTTCATAGACTTGTCGGGTTGAATAAAAGAATATTGAAGATACAGAATTTAAGGTAAAAAACTGTGGATGATTAACCGGATGACTCTTCTTCCTGAGTACCAAATAAAGCACCAATAAAAATTGTCGGGTCAAAAACCTGTAAATCGTTTATTTTCTCCCCTAAACCAATATATCTTACAGGTATCTGTAACTCAGTTGCAATCGGAATTACAACACCCCCTTTTGCAGTCCCGTCTAATTTTGTGAGGATGATACCAGTAATTTCAGTAACTTTTATGAACTCTCTTGCTTGTTGCAGGGCATTTTGTCCGGTTGTTGCATCAAGAACAAGGAAGACTTCGTCAGGTGCTTCTGGTTTGATTTTCTTCATAACCCTTGTTAGCTTGCCAAGTTCAGCCATCAGGTTCGCTTTGTTATGTAAGCGTCCTGCAGTATCAATCAGAACAACATCTGAATTTTCATTTTTAGCCCGTGACATCGTATCATATACTACAGCCCCGGGGTCTGAACCCTGGGTTCTCTGAACAATTTGAACTCCGGCTCTTTGAGCCCATATCTCCAACTGTTCATTCGCTGCAGCCCTAAAAGTATCTGCAGCACCGATAAGAACTTCCCGGCCATGCTTCTTGTAATTATAAGCAAGTTTTCCTATTGATGTGGTCTTTCCTACTCCATTGACACCAATAATTAATATTGTGCGAGGCTTATTATCCTTATTAACATGGAAATTCAAGTCATTTTCTGAAGAAGTAGACTTAATCATCAAATCGAAAATTATTTCACGCAAGACATCATAGACCTTCGAAGCTTCTTCATAACCTTCTTTTTTTATTCTTGCTTTCAGGCTTTCAATGATTTTATAAGTAGTATCAAATCCAATATCAGCAGTAATCAATATTTCTTCAATTTCGTCAATAAGCTTTGCATCAATTTTCCTGCCTGCCCCAAGTATCATCCTTAAATTGCCGGCAAAAGACTTGCGCGTTTTCTCCAGACCATCTACAATCTTATTGAAATTCAGTGTCTCATTTACTGCTTCGCCTGCCTTGCTTACAGCTTCGCTTATCTTCTTTGTGAACTTATCAAAAAAACCCATTAATCTTCCGAACAGTGCTTAATACTTGGTTAAAACTATGATTTGAATTTCTTTATTAATTCCCATTTTGTTACATTGACAATATAAGTGTTTATATTTTCAATGCAGAGGAAAATTAATGGAAATCAAGCAGGTATTAGTATTAGGCGCAGGTACAATGGGTAACGGAATTGCCCATATTTTCGCTCAGAAAGGTTACGATGTTGTTCTTTGCGACCCCTTTGAAGAAGCATTAAAAAAAGGCGTAGCAACTATAGAGAAAAACCTTGGCAGGCTACTGAAAAAGGAAAAAATCACCCGGGAAGAAATTGATGCAACAATGGGCAGGATTAAGCCGGTAACAGACAGCTCTGAAGGAAATAATGCTGATCTTATTGTTGAAGCTGCAACAGAAAACAAAGAGCTTAAATTTGAAATTTTTACAGACCTGGACAAAATGGCAAAACCTGATGCCATATTAGCTTCTAACACATCAACTATTTCAATCACTGAAATAGCAGCAAAAACAACCAGGTCTGATAAAGTAATTGGGATGCACTTTATGAATCCTGTTCCTATGATGCGCCTGGTTGAGCTTATTCGGGGAATTGACACAAGCGATGAAGTTTTTAACATCATTAATGAAACATCGAAAAAACTCGGGAAAACACCGGTATTGGCTAACGACTACCCGGGTTTTATCGCTAACAGGATATTGATGCCATTTATAAATGAAGCTGTTTTTGCTTTAATGGAAAATGTTGGCTCAGTGGATGGAATAGATGAAGTTGCAAAGCTGGGGTTTGCACACCCGATGGGGCCACTATTCCTCGCTGATTTAATCGGACTTGATACAACTTTGGCAATTTTGAATGTATTGCACGAAGACCTTGGCGATCCCAGGTACAGGCCTGCGCCACTTCTGAAGAAATTGGTCGCTGCCGGCTACTTCGGACGTAAAACCGGCAAAGGTTTTTATGATTATTCAGGTGAAACACCATTACCTTTAAAATTTTAAATTTACTGATATCTTTTTAAGAGGATGAAATGAGAGGCAAATACGAACAAAATTTTGACTCGGATAGTGAATACGTGCTTGCCGCTTACCAGGCAGAAACTGCAGGCAAGTACCGCGTGGCTATTGAAAATTATGAAAAAGCGCTTGAGGAAAACTCAACCCTGGGTATCGTTTACAAGCACCTTGGAAATGTATATTACAGGCTGGGAATGCTTAATGAATCAGAGAAAAATCTTGAAATGGCCTGTGAGAAGTTACCTGATTTCCCAACAGTCAAATATGAATTGGCGTTAACTTATTATCGCCAGGGCAGAATAAAAGATGCAATCAGCAAAATGGAGGAAGTGCTTGCCATGGACGAGGAATTCCTGATGGCTAATTACTGGCTTGGAATACTGAATTACCATTACGGGCACTTGCACCAGGCACGTAAGCATTATACGCATTTAACAAAATTGCACCCGGAATTTGCCATCGCATTTTTCCATCTTGGTGTTACAAACCTGAGGCTGGGATTTTATGAGGATGCTGTTGAGAATTTCAACAAGCTTATTGAAAAAAATCCTGAAAGCCCTTCAGCATACGCACTTTGCGGTGATGCTTATCAGAATCTTGACAACAAATACAAAGCAAGGCTATGCTACCTGAAAGCTCTGGAACTCGACCCTGACGATGCAAAGGCTAAGAATGGGCTTGCTTCCCTTGAAGACTTTACGGGTATAACTTTTTAGGTGATGTATGAAAAGACTACTTCTAATTATAATGGTTTTATTGCCGGTATTATTGGCATCGTGCGTAACCACGGGGACATATGAAAGAGCGCTTTTCGAAAGGGATTCTGTCAGGATGTGGGGGGATTCCCTGCAAAACGTTATCGAGCGCAACAATAGGGAAATAAACGATCTGGAAGCCCAGATTAATAATCATAAAGCTGAAATTTCAAGCTTAAAAAACGAACTTGCCGAGTTGCAAAAAAGCTATGCTGCTTTAAAATCTATGAGTTCAACTGAATTGCAGTCCTATTTTGACAGGGTCAATGACTTGCAGTCAAAACTGGCAGAAAAGGACAGGCTTATTAATATCTATAATTCAAAGCTGAAAGCGCGGGATGAGAAACTTGAAAAAATCAAAAATTCTCTTAATAATGCGCTTAATAAGTTCACCGGAAAGGGACTTACCGTTGAGCTTAAGAATGGAAAAATTTATGTATCTCTTTCCAACAAACTCCTGTTCGCTACAGGCAGCACAGAAATAGACAAGGAAGGTAAAAACGCTCTTAAAGAGCTTTCATCAATTCTAAATGCTGAAAATGAAATTAATGTTCTCGTTGAAGGACATACCGACACCCAAAAAGTAAGAGGTGGAGGCAGATACGAAGATAATTGGGACCTTAGTGTTCTCCGTGCTACTGAAGTGATTCGGTTTTTAACAATTGATGGTAAAGTTGACCCTGAAAAAATCACAGCAAGCGGCCGTGGAGAGTTCTACCCGGTGAAAGAAGGCGATGACCCGGAATCTCTTGCTTCAAACAGGCGCACGGAAATTATTATAATTCCTTCTGTAACTGAAGTTTTGGAACTTATTGAAGATTGATTTAGGTAAAACTACGAATTTACAAGACAGAAAACAGGGCTATTTTTGCTTTTGGTATACATCATTTCTTTGAACAATATTGAGTGAAGATTATGTTTCGTTTCACATTATTAGTTTTCATGGCGTTCTTAATCCATAATTCAAATGCAAGGGATCCCGAATACCCGGCATGGCGGCATGGATTGAATGCTGCACTAAACGTAAACTTCACTGGAATTGGTTTTCAAAATTTAAGCCCTGATACTTATGATTTCATTGATAAAGTCCAGAATGACGGTATTGCTCTTGCCCCGTATATAAGTATTTTTAGTGAGTATAATTCTGAGAGCTGGTGGGGAATTCATTTGCGCATGGCACTTGACTGGAAAAATCTTTCTGCTACAGATCCAACACGCGATCCTGAATCAAAGTTCGATATCAGTAATACATACCTACTTTTTGAACCTATGCTCGAGATTGACCTTGATCCGATAGATGAAAAATTATACGCATACCTGGGTCCTGAATTTGCATTCCACCTTTCCGGGAAATATGATTATTACAGGGACAAGGACGAAGAAAAAACTGTGTCAGGAGCTGAATTAACAGATATGGTTGGATTTACTTATGGTATGATGTTTGGTCTGACTTATGATATTTTGCTAAGCAATCCCCACGAGAATACAAGATACTATATTAGCCCGTTTATTGAGACATCCTGGATTGTCAACCAGCGCGAAGGTTCGTTTGATGATATTGGGCAGGATTCATTCGATGATATTTTAAGTACAGTCGCAATCAGGGTTGGAGCCAGGGCATTTATTGAATTTGCTGATGTCCCCAGGATTGAACTTGTTACAGACAAACCATTCATTAATTTATCGCTGACTCCACCTCCAAACTCAACAATACGTACCCGGGAAGTAATTGAATTCATGCCACTCGTTAACTATGTCTTTTTTGATAAGGGTAACCCTGGAATCCCAGACAGGTATATTAAGCTTCCTAAAGCACAGGCCGCTTCATTTTCAGAGAAAACTTTGTTGAATGGTGATATTAAGATTACAAATTTCTCTGATGAACAGCTTTTTGCTTATTACAACATTCTGAATATTTATGGCGACAGGCTGCGTAACAGCAAATCAGATGTAACGCTCATAGGTTCCGCACCAGAAGAAAAGAATGGTATTGAGCTGGCAAATGCTGTTAAGCAATACCTTGTTGAAAGATTTGATATTACACCTTCAAGGATAAAGACAGAAGGAGTGGAAATGCCTGCAATTCCATCCGGTAGTTCATCAACTCTTGCTGAAGACAAACCCAATGCGGATATTGAAAACCGGAGAGTAGAATTTAAGTTTAGCGATTCCTCGCTTTACCGCCCTGTTGAACTTGTAATGCACGAGGAATCTTCAATAGACAATGACTTAATATTCAATATAGTTGATAACCTTAATTTCAAATCTTGGCACGTAGATATTATAGATGAGGAAGAGACTTTCTCGTATGGGCCCTATGAAGATGAAATAATCAGGCTTGACCCGGTACCTTTTATGGGAAACCGTAATTCCGGCAGATTCACTGCGAGAATCGAACTTCAACTTGAAGACGGAAGGATTATTAGCGAAGAAAGAGACTTTGAACTTATTAAGTTGAAAATCAAAACACCTGCAAGGAGGTACACGGTATTATTCAACTATGGCCAGGCCGATGCGATAAGGGCTAACGAAAAATTCCTTAGAAACAAGGTAGCTTCAGATATTATAATTGGCTCCCGAGTAATAATACACGGCCATACCGATAATATTGGAAATGAACAATCGAACCTGACACTTTCCCGGCAAAGAGCGAAAGAATCCGGTGATATAATACTTTCAGAATTGAATAAACTTAACAGAAAAGTTGATATTCGTACAATGGGCTTTGGTGAAGACACAAGACGCTCATTTTTCAAGAATGATCTTCCAGAAGGAAGACATTATAACAGAAGCGTTATATTGGAAATAATTCCTTTAGGTGAATAGATATTATATATTCATACTATACTTCTCATTATAGATTAAGTTTAATAGATTAAGTATAGGTTAAGTTAATTTCAGAGACGATTTGTTAATTCCGGGTTAAGAAATTAACCATTACTTTTATTTATTTATGTTTCTTCTGATAAATTCTATTAAATCAATGATATACACAAGCTTTCAACTAAACACAATATTTACAATTCCTTAATTGCTAATTCATTCTTCTTTGTCATTTTTGCAATCGTTCTATTTGGGGTTAAAATAGAAGCAGTTTATTGTTAAATTAACAAAGGTCAAGGCAGCGTGAAAAAAGTAAAAACCTTCTCGCTTATTCTATTAATTCTATTTATTTCTTTCTCCTATTGCGCACAAAGTCAATCCGGCATACTTAAAGGGATAGTTGTTGACAAGGCAACCGGTGACCCAATGATTGGTGCGCGAGTTATGCTTAAGGACACTAAAAAAGGTGGTCTGACAAATGTAGATGGCAAATTCAATATTAAAAATATTGAGCCGGGAACTTACACCGCAGTCATCACATACGTTGGATATAATAAAATCGAAGTTACACAGCTTGAATTTGCTCCCGGGCAAACTAAAACGATAAACATTACAATGAAAGAGGAATCACTAATAACTGAGGACGTTGTAGTTACAGCTAAGCGGGTGATGGACAATGATGCAGCACTACTTAAAGAACGACAAAAAGCTGTATCATTCAGCGATGCTATCGGAGCCGAAGAAATTGCACGTGGCGGCAGCAGCGATGCTGCTGACGCTATTAAAAAGGTTACCGGCGCAACAACAGTTGACGGTAAATATGTTTATATTCGCGGCTTGGGAGACAGATATTCTTCTACTCAGCTTAACGGTGCTCAACTTCCCAGCGCCGACCCGGATAAAAAATCAGTTAATTTTGATTTATTCCCTACTGATTTAATCGAAAACATCACTACTACAAAAACTGCAACACCTGATAAACCGGGCGATTTTACCGGTGGAACTGTAGATATAAGAACTAAGTCTTTCCCGGATAAATTTAAGATGGGATTTTCCGTCTCATCCGGTTATAACACTTCAACAACAGGTTCCTCTATATTAACTTATCCTGGCAGTGATTCAGATTGGCTCGGATTTGATGATGGAAAGAGAGATATTCCCGAACCAATAAAAGAATTTATTGGCAAGCCTGACGAATTCCCGCAACTTAATGAAGCCTGGTCTAAAAACAATCCGGAAAAGACAAATCAACTTCATGAATTTTCGCGGGCTTTTGATCCTGTAATGAGCCCAACTGAAAAAGTTGCCCCTTTAAATCATAGTTTTTCATTCAACGTTGGTGATGAATTAACAATGTTGGGTGAAAAATTCGGCTACCTTGCCAGTTTTAGTTATGGCAGAAACTTCGACTCATACAATGACGGTGTTTTTTCTTACTTCATACTTCCGGGCAGTGTAGATATTAATGATTCTCTTATCACCGAGATTAGAGTAGATGACATGAAGAGCGAAGATGAAGTTGTATGGGGTGCGATGGGAAATTTTTCTTATAATATCAACATGGACAATAAAATCAGTGTTAATTATATGTACAACCAGTCCGGAGAGTCAATAGCCAGATACCAGTTTGGAAAAGTTCGTTTGTATAGCTTTAATCAGTTTTATGAAACAAGGGTGCTGCAATTTATTGAACGGAATATTTCTTCGCTGCAAATCAACGGTGAACACAACTTTGCATTCCTGAATAATGTAAAGTTAGATTGGAATTTAACAAGAAGTGCCAGTTCACAAGACGAACCAGACCTTAGGTTTTTTACCGATGATTTCTCCATTAACTACGAAACAGGCGATACAACATTCGACATTGACCAGAGCAGTTATAAATTCCCATCCCGCTATTTCCGTTTTTTGGATGAAGAGTTAGCAATTGCAACTTTAAATTTAGAAATTCCCTTTAAAGAAATGCTTGATGTGCCAATTAAATTCAAAACAGGCCTCTCATATCTGGAAAAAACAAGAGCGTTTGAGGAGCACAGGTTTGACTTCGTACAAGACTATATTAATTACAATGGCGATGAACATAACTTTTTCAGAGATTTTACAGGTGTTTTAGACACAGTCGGAAATTTCATACGATTTGGAAATTATGCGAAGTATTTTGACCCAAGATCTTCGTCCTATGACGGGAAACAGGAGGTTTATGCCGCTTATGGAATGATTGACTGGTACATTTTTGAATCATTCAGGATTATCGGTGGTGTTCGGTATGAGACAACAAAATTAACAACTGAAAGCCGCGATTCACTTAAAGGTTCAACAAATTTAAATGAAAACGATATACTTCCATCTGTGAATTTTGTTTATTCTTTATCCGAGGATATGAACTTTCGGTTAGCATACGGTAAAACGCTCGCAAGGCCAAATTTCAGAGAATTTGCCAACTACTCCTCGTTCGAGTTTATCGGCGGATATACTCTTATAGGTAATGACTCTCTTAACAGAACATTGATTGATAATTACGACATTAGGTGGGAGTGGTTTACAAATCCCGGTGAAATACTTGCCCTAAGCTTGTTTTACAAGGATTTTCAATTTCCTCTTGAAAGGGTATTATTGCCAGTTGTTACGAAAGAAGTGCAATATAGAAATGTTGAAAGTGCAACTATTTTTGGCGCTGAATTCGAGTTTAGAAAGAACCTTTCTTTCATAGACAATTCTCTTGAAAACTTTCTGTTCGGTATGAACTTTACATTAGTTAATTCTCAGGTTGATATTGATCCGCTTGAATTAATTGTTATTAAAGCTTACGATCCAAATGCCGAAGAAACCAGATCACTCCAGGGGCAATCACCTTATGTATTTAATTTTGATATCTCCTATATCGGTTTCGAATCAGGCACCGAATCAAGTTTGAATTTTAATGTATTCGGCAAAAGACTTTCCGAAGTTACTACACTTGGGAACCCCGACATATTCGAACTACCAAGGCCGGAGCTGAACTTCATAATTTCTCAAAAAATATTTGAAAATTTCAGGTTGAAGCTGTCCGCCAAGAACCTGCTGGATTCCGAAGTAAAGAAAGTACAGGAATTCAAGGGTGACGAATATATCACTCAGAGTTATAAATACGGCAGGATATTTTCGCTTAATATTTCTTATTCGATTGATTGATACTGTTTTTTTAATCAAAATAAATATGAATATCATTTCTAATGTTATCACATCAAATACTAAGGAGGAGCTTTATGCTTTCAAGATTCTACATTGGTATTCTAACGATTCTGGCATTCGCCATAGCGTCGAATGCAGCTGAAATCACAATAACTGACGCAAGCATTAACGCTGGCGAATCAAAAACATGGACAAAAGACAACGTTTATATTCTTGACGGATTTGTTTTCGTAGAGAATGGCGCAACTCTTAACATTGATGCCGGCACAGTAATAAAAGGTAAGCCGGGACAGGGAGAAAACGCTTCTGCATTGATTATTGCACGTGGTGGTAAAATATTTGCAAACGGCACAAAGGAAGAGCCAGTTATTTTTACATACGAAGCGGACGACCCCAATGATTATTCAGACCAACCGTTGGACGCTACCGGCCAATGGGGTGGAATTATTATTCTTGGATATGCTGTTATTAATGAACCAGGCGGTGAAGCTAATGTCGAGGGTATCCCCACTTCAGAGCCGAGAGGCATGTATGGTGGAAACAACGACAATGACAATTCCGGCGTTTTCAAATACGTTTCAATACGTCATGGCGGTACAGATATCGGAGCTAACAACGAGATCAACGGCCTGACACTCGGCGGCGTTGGCGACGGTACTGAAATTCACCACATCGAGGTATTTGCTAATGCTGATGACGGTATTGAATTCTTTGGTGGAACTGTTAACACACGCAATATAGTTGTTGCCTTCTGCGATGATGATTCTTATGACTGGGACCAGGGTTTCCGTGGGAAAGGCCAGTTCTGGTTCACTATTCAGTCTCCCAAAAAGGGCAACAATTTTGGCGAACATGACGGCGGCGACACTAAGAAAGACGCAGAACCCTACACTATACCGACAATTTACAATGCTACTATGATAGGCTCAGGTTCGGATGGCGGATTCGACAAATCGAGAGGTTTCCATATCCGTGAGAATTCCGGCGGCCATTATATCAACTCGATATTCACCGACTGCGGTGGCAGGGCTATCGAAATCGAAGACCTTGGCGAAGGAATCGTTGACAGCGAACAAAGGCTTGCAGAGGGTGATTTAACACTCCTAAATAATATCTGGTGGAATTTTAAGGGTGGCAATGACCTTGCAACTCATATTGCGCCTGATATTGATCCGGGTAGCGGCGACCAGCAATTTGTTCGTGATTATCTTTCCAATCCCGACAACCTGAATACCATTGAAAACCCGGTGCTGCAGGGTGTAAGCAGAAATCCTGACGGCGGTCTTATTCCGGTTCCCGGCGACAACAGCCCTGCATTTACAAAGTCTGCCTTGGAATTTCCTGAAGGACACAACTTCTTCAAGTCAGCTCCTTATATTGGTGCTTTCGGACCAAGTACAAAAAACTACTGGATTAGCGGATGGACACTCCTTGACCAGTCAGGATATTTAGGTACTCCTTCTAATAAACCCGGTATCGTGCAGGTACTTGATGATGATATTAAAGCAGGCGACGATATTCAATGGACAAATAATAACACTTATATTTTAAATGGTTTTGTTTTTGTTGATAATGGCGCTACTCTCAGAATACAGGAAGGTACTGTTATCAAAGGAAAACCAGGACAAGGTGAAAACGCTTCTGCATTAATTGTCGCACGTGGTGGTAAGATTTTTGCCGAAGGTACTGCTGAAAATCCTATCATTTTCACTTATGAAGCAGATGATCCATTCGACATTAATGACCAACCGTTAGATGCTACCGGCCAATGGGGCGGCGTAATCATACTTGGCAATGCGGTTATTAATGAGCCAAGCGGTGAAGCTAATGTTGAGGGTATCCCCACTTCAGAGCCGAGAGGCATATACGGTGGAAACAACGACAATGAAAATTCCGGCGTTTTCAAATACGTTTCAATACGTCACGGCGGTACAGATATCGGAGCTAACAACGAGATCAACGGCCTGACACTCGGCGGCGTTGGCGACGGTACTGAAATTCACCACATCGAGGTATTTGCTAATGCTGATGACGGTATTGAATTCTTTGGTGGAACTGTTAACACACGCAATATAGTTGTTGCCTTCTGCGATGATGATTCTTATGACTGGGACCAGGGTTTCCGTGGGAAAGGCCAGTTCTGGTTCACTATTCAGTCTCCCAAAAAGGGCAACAATTTTGGCGAACATGACGGCGGCGACACTAAGAAAGACGCAGAACCCTACACTATACCGACAATTTACAATGCTACTATGATAGGCTCAGGTTCGGATGGCGGATTCGACAAATCGAGAGGTTTCCATATCCGTGAGAATTCCGGCGGCCATTATATCAACTCGATATTCACCGACTGCGGTGGCAGGGCTATCGAAATCGAAGACCTTGGCGAAGGAATCGTTGACAGCGAACAAAGGCTTGCAGAGGGTGATTTAACACTCCTAAATAATATCTGGTGGAATTTTAAGGGTGGCAATGACCTTGCAACTCATATTGCGCCTGATATTGATCCGGGTAGCGGCGACCAGCAATTTGTTCGTGATTATCTTTCCAATCCCGACAATCACAATTACATTCAAGATCCGTTGATTCAGGGCATTAGCCGTTCAAATAATGGTGGACTTATTCCAACTTTTGGCGATAACAGTCCTGCATATACATTGCCAAGAGCTGAATATCCTAAGGATCAGTTTTTTACACCCGTAGATTATTATGGAGCGTTTGGAACAGATGTGAGTGATCCGATTGCATGGTGGGCAAAAGGATGGAGTTTCATTGATAATGCAGGTTACCTTGGTACACCGACATTTACCGGTGTAGAAGATGATGTTAAAGAAGGGTTAATGGAAATCACCAACTTCCCTAACCCGTTTACAAGCTCGACAACAATTACATTTAACGTTGCCGTTGCAGGCAATGTTAAGCTTACAGTAGTAGATATGCTCGGCACCGAAGTTGCTAATCTCTTTGAAGCTTCACTCGAAGCAGGTGTTAAGAGCGTAAGTTTCTACGCAAACGATGTCGTAAGTGGGACCTATTTTGTTAGATTAGAGACTGCTTCCGGCGTGGCAACACACCAGATTGCTGTTGTTAAATAACAGTAAACTAACTTCAACCCCAGGGGCGCGGTTTAACCACCGCGCCTTTTTTATTTTTAACTATTAGTTATCTTTGCTATTATTTCATCCTGTTAGGGATTGATATGAAGTTTTCACATAAGCAATACGGTTTCTTAAGAATTGCGGCTGTTACTCCCAAACTAAGAGTTGCAGATGTTGGTTTTAATTGCGATGAGATAATTAGCTTATACAGTGCTGCTTCAGAACAAGGCTGCAGACTTGTCCTTTTTCCAGAGCTTGCCTTAAGCGGATACACTTGCGCCGACCTATTTTTCCAACAACAACTTTTGGAAACTGTTCAATCAGGAATTGAAAAAATCCGTGAATCTACAATTAAAAACAGTTCAATTATTATTGTTGGAGCTCCCCTCCCCTCTTCCGGAAAACTTTATAACTGCGCAGTCGTTGTCAAATGCGGAGAGATCCTTGGTATTGTTCCTAAAACGTATTTGTGCAACACTAATGAATATTACGAAGAACGCTGGTTTTCTTCAGATTTAGACAGGGACGATGAATTTATTTACTTAAACGGTGAAGAAGTGCCATTTGGGGCAAACCTTGTTTTCAGGGCGGAATCTTATCATAAATTCGCTTTTGGAATCGAAATATGCGAGGATATGTGGAGTGTTCAGCCAACCGGACAAAAACTTGCCAAATCCGGCACTACAGTAATATGCAATTTATCTGCAAGCAATGAATACCTTGGTAAGACAGAATACAGGGAAGCTCTTATTAAATCACATTCTGCTTCCTGCATTGCCGGGCTTGTTTATTCTTCCTGCGGCCCATGGGAATCTACTACTGATACTGTATTCTCAGGTCATTCTATGATTGCAGAAAATGGGAAAATCATCGCTTCAGCTCCAAGATTTTCTTTCAATTCTGAAACTGTTATTTCCGAGATAGATCTCGATATGATAAACAACGAGAGACAAAGGAATAACTCATATGGTTTTGGCGCTGTTGAAGAAGAGATAAGGATCGTTGAATTTGAGTTTGATGATTTCGAATCTGAAGAGTTGTACAGGCATATACCATGTAACCCATTTATTCCCGAATCAAAAGAAAAACTAAATTCGATATGCAGTGAAATAGTGTCCCTACAATCTGCGAGTCTGGCTAAAAGGTTGCTTCATACCGGGATCATTAAAGCTATAATAGGTATTTCCGGGGGACTCGATTCTACTCTTGCACTAATATCAGTTATTAAAGCATTTGAGATTGCAAATATTGATAAAAAAGGTATAATTGCGGTTTCCATGCCAGGTTTTGCTACAAGCTCACGTACAAGAAGCAATTCCGGCCAACTGATTGAAATGCTTGGTGTAATTTTTATGGAAATAGATATTATCAAATCCGTCAGTCAGCATCTTGAGGATATTGGACACGATGGCAATACGCAGGATATTACTTATGAAAATGCACAAGCACGTGAAAGAACTCAAATACTAATGGATCTTGCTAATAAGGAAGGCGGACTGGTAATAGGAACCGGCGATTTGTCGGAACTCGCTCTTGGCTGGTGTACATATGCCGGCGACCAAATATCCATGTATAACATGAATGCCGGCGTCCCCAAAACACTTGTAATGGAAATGATAAAATGGTATGCTGAGGAGCATTCCGGCCTTGAACTCAAAACAATTCTCTATGATATAATAGACACACCTATATCACCTGAGCTTGTTGATTCAAGTAAAGACTTTCAGGATACCGAGTCCATTATCGGCCCCTATGAACTGCATGATTTCTTCCTTTATTTCTTCCTGAGATACGGATTTACACCTGCCAAAATTCTTCTTCTTGCTGAACATGCATTTTCAGAAAAGTATGAAACAAAATCAATCGCAAAGTGGCTCAAAGTATTCCTTAATCGCTTTTTCGCGAATCAGTTCAAACGCTCTGCAATTCCTGACGGTGTTAAAATTGGAAGTGTTTCACTTTCACCCCGTGCAGATTGGCGAATGCCATCTGATGCTATTGTTAATTTGTGGCTTGAAGATATTGAAAAATATATGGGTTGAAAAGAATTTGATTTTTACTATTTTTGTAGTTGAATACTTTTAAACAAACCCCCGGGAAGTATTGGGAATTGAACCTGATGAAATTAATGTAGTCCTGGCAGATGACCACGAGGTAGTTCGTGCAGGACTTAGACGATTGCTTACAATTGATAAGTCAGTCAGAATTCTTGATGAAGCCAGAAATGGTCAGGAAGTATTAGATCTGGTTAAGCATTATGAACCTGATGTAATCCTGATGGACATCCAGATGCCCGTCATGACCGGAATTGATGCAGTATTAAAATTAAAAGTAAGCAATCCTGATATATTTATTATTATGCTGACAGCCTACGAAGACTCATTCCACCTGGAAAAGGCTCTTGCGGCAGGCGCTGACGGATATTTATCCAAAGATATCAACGCGAAGGAACTGGCAAACGCAATTCACACGGTCTTCCGTGGAGAACGAGTTTTCAGCAAATCTATTATTAAGCTAATCCAGAAAAAATATGTCCCCGAAAGTACATACGATGCCACTCCGATTGTAATCACAAAACGGGAACAGGAAATTCTGAATCTCGTTGCAACAGGCAACACATCTTCCGAAATAGCCGATATCCTGCATATAAGTGTCCGGACCGTTGAATCTCACCGCTACAATCTCATGCAAAAACTCGGCATAAAAAATGCAGCCGGATTAGTACGGTATGCAGTTTTGAATTCCAGCGATTTAAATTCATTGGAAGGTTAGACTCATCCACTTTTAACTGATGTTAACAAGTAGATTAAAAATCAGTAATATTACTGATGTAATCTTGCTTCTTTGTGGGTATGTTGCGTAGTCTCCACATTGTATGTGAAGATTTAGACAAAAACATGATAGCAATTAAAACCGGTGTCGGTATGAGAAGTAAAAATACAGATTTAATATTTCCAATCGGGTTAATAATTCTATTTCTTGTTTTCAACTTAAAGCCCGCATGGGCACAAACTGAAAACATGGGAATCGGTACTAATAGCCCAGATAATTCCGCCGTTCTGCATTTAAGCATTGATTTACTATCATCACCCAGGGGATTGCTCGTCCCTGTGATGACAACAGCAGAACGTAACAGCATTAGCAGCCCTGCAACCGGCTTGCTTGTTTACAACACAACAACAAACCAATTCGAATATAATGCCGGAACACCCGGTTCACCAACATGGGCAGGAATTTTTGCTGAAAGCAATCTTAACTTACCGGACTCTAACATTTTTGTTGGAAATGGATCAGGACAAGCAACTGCAGTTGATTTGAGCGGCGACGCTACCATTAACAATACAGGTCTACTTACATTGGCTAACACAACTGTATCAGCCGGTACGTATGGTTCAGCCACTGAATCACCACAATACACAGTTGATTCGAAAGGAAGGATAACTGCTGCAAGTAATGTGGCGATTACCGGAGTTCCCCCGGGTGGCGCCGCAGGTGGAGATTTATCCGGTACTTACCCGGATCCGACGGTTGCTGCTATCAGAGGAAGAAGTGTTCAATCACCACTAAATCCCACAGACGGCCAGGTGCTCAAGTGGAGCAATGCCTCCATTGAATGGCAGGCTCAGGCTGACAACAACACTATTTATTTCCCCGGCACAGGGATGAAATTACTGGGTACAACATTTCACATTGATTCAACCGGAGTTGTTGATGCAACTTACGGCTCGGCAACAGAAGTAGCTCAAATAACAGTTAATCCCCAGGGACAAATTACTTCAGCTTCTAATGTTACAATTACCGGCGTTACCCCCGGTGGTGCCGCAGGCGGTGATTTATCGGGGACTTATCCTGACCCGACTGTTGCTGCAATCCAGGGCACGAGCATTGATGCTACTCTTGCCGCAAGCGACGGCCAGGTGCTTAAATGGAGCAATGCTAACACCCAATGGGAAGCTCTGGATGATGAAGTAGAAGTTTATACTGCAGGCACAGGGCTTAACCTTGCCGCTAATGAATTCAGCCTCGCAAATACTTCAGTAACTGGCGGCTCTTATGGCTCTGCCACTGAAGTTGCCACGTTCACTGTTGATAACCAGGGACGTTTAACAGCAGCAGGTAACACTACAATTACCGGCGTTACCCCCGGTGGTGCCGCAGGCGGTGATTTATCGGGGACTTATCCTGACCCGACTGTTGCTGCAATCCAGGGCACGAGCATTGATGCTACTCTTGCCGCAAGCGACGGCCAGGTGCTTAAATGGAGCAATG
>CAYVVD010000003.1:127015-167467 GCA_964454975.1 uncultured Hyphomicrobiales bacterium
GTGGTGCCGCAGGCGGTGATTTATCTGGGACTTATCCTGACCCGACTGTTGCTGCGCTTGTTGGAACTACAATAGACCCTTCCCTTGCACCTTCAGATGGTGAAATTTTGAAATGGAATGGTTCTAATTCACAATGGGAAACTGCATCCGATGCCGGAGGCGGTGTTTATTATGAGGGAACTGGTATTGATATAGTAACAGATACTATTTCACTCGAGAATACTGCTGTTACTGCGGGTTCTTATGGCTCTGCCACACAGTCAGGCACTTTTACCGTTGATGAACAGGGACGATTGACAGCAGCAGGGAATACAACAATATCAGGTGTAGTTCCCGGTGGAAGTGCCGGAGGAAACTTATCCGGTTCATACCCGGACCCTGTAGTAGTTAAAATTCAGAATACTGACATTCAGGCTGGCATCTCCCCGGCTGATGGTGAAGTTTTAAAATGGGACGGCGGGAATAACCGCTGGACCACAGGTACCGATAACACCGGAACTATTTCAGGAACAGAAAACAATACCATAAGATTTAATAACTCAGGAACAGCAGTGGAAAGCTCCTTACTGATAAACACAACAAGCGAAATTGGAATCGGCGCTTCTACTCCTTTAGGCTCGAGGCTTGTGATTCAGGGTGTTGATGCAACATCAGGGAACTCTTCGCTAAATGTAAGCGATAATTCTTCTAATTCCATATTGTTTGTTCAAAATGACGCCAGAGTTGGAATTAATAATGATGATCCCGATAATGTTCTTGATATAACTCAATCAACTCTTAATCAGACCGGTAGTGCTTTTTATGTTTACCGGGACATTGGTCTCGGTGGAACAAATTCTCCGCTTGCTCAGATTATCCAGGATAGTGGCGGAGATGACCAAATTGCATTGTTTGTTCAACAAGATGGAAATGAATCCGCGATTTCTGCTGAGTTCGACAATAACACAGATGAAAAAGCAGCAGTAAAAGGCGACGTTATTTCAACCACTTCAAACCAGGCAATTGGTGTCTGGGGTGATGCAAGTAATACAAGCTCTACAAATACAGGTACCATTGCAGTTCTTGCAAGCGGAAATGGAAACTCTGTTGCAAGCCAGACAAACCTTGCACTCCAGGTTGTGGATGGAGAACTGGCAATGGGCCGTACGACCGAGTCCCCGGGCGTTGGTTCAGTTGTGGAAGTTGCAACAGCAGGTTCGGCCTATTCGGCACAAGGACCGAGTGGTGTTATTGAATTGACTCTTGGTGGTGGCAACCTTAATACAAGTGCTCCAACAGCCGGTACATTCCAGAGCCTTGGGACAGTAACAATTAACAACAGATATGTTGCCGGAAGCAGTATTGTTCTTGTAAGTGTTGTTTCAAAAATTGATGATTCATCAGGGCCAAGTCCTGAAAATGCTGTGTTCATATTGGATGTAGATGATCGTACTTCTGGTTCATTTACTATTAGAGTCGGAATGATTCCAACTGCAGACAATGCTTCAAACTTCTCAACTGATGATAAAATAAGAGTTGGTTACGTTGTTGTGAATCCGTCAAGGTAATAGACATATAGCTATTGCTTTATTGAAAAAAAAAGAATAGAATAATCATAGATATTAAACTAATATATGGAATACGTTTACTGCTGCTAATGTTGCTCTTCTCCTCGGGCAACATACAGGCACAGCTTGTAACAATAAGCCCCGACGCTGAAATTACTATCACTGAAGGGCTTCCTTTGTATATTAATGGTTCGCTGCAAATAAGCAACGGAGCAACAGTAACTGAAATTGGCAGTTCGACTATTAGCCTTACAGACGATTGGATTAACAATGGCACTTTCTCCCCCGACACCGGTCTTGTTGAATTCCGTGGAACAACAAATAGTTCGATTGAAGGCACAAATCCAAGTGACTTTTTCAACCTAACTGTTGATAAATCAAATTCACCAACTGACATCCTCAGCCTCGAACAAAGCATTACTGTTGATGGTGATTTAAGTATTGGGGACGGTGTGTTTAGGTTTGAAAACAGTGCCGTAAGGGATGTAGATTTAAACGGCAGCCTGATTGTTGATGCAAACGGAAACCTTGATATTGAGTCACTTCTTATACAGACACATACTTTTTCTGTTGCCGGTGATATTCAAAATGACGGTTCGATAGACTTAAGCGGATTGACATCAAATGTTAATCTAACAATTGATGGTACTGGAAACTCCTTATTAACCGGTACCGGCGCTACAAATGAATTCAATCTAATAGGAACTAATAAGTCCTTAAAAACAGATACAATTACCGTAATTTCTACAAATTTTTCTGTTCCCGGGCAATTCCTGACATTGAATGGCGGTACACTGCGCCTCACAGGAACTTACTCGTTAAATACACAATTGTTTTATAATTATGGTGTTGCGGATGCAATCCCCTCGAACTCGGGTTTGTGGCTCGATAATTCTAATCTTGATATCCCCGGGCAATCCGGCGACCTTGTCTATGCAGGATTATTAAAAATCAGCGATGGTGTATTGGATGTTGGTGTATTGGGTAACGGCAGTCTGCTTCATAAAACAGGTTCGGAGTTTATTCTGGAAGACGGCGAAGTAAATATAGAGGAACGTTTCTCGCGTACTTCCGGTTCGGAAACAATTAATTATACTCAGTCCGGTGGAAAGATTAGTGTTGGTGTTGGCACTTCAATAAACCAACCATACGGTATTTTCGATGTTGGCGCAGCAGGTTCCGTATTCAACCTGAGTGGAGGTACGATTGAACTACAAAGGCATAACTCAAACGCAATTGGTTCATATTATGTCCAGGCTTCAACCGGAACTGTAACGGGCGGCGCTCTGCTAATAAATGCCCAGGCGGGAAGTGCCACCTTCGAGATTAATTCAACCCGACCTGTTGGTACATTTACGATGCAAGCCGGCAATAACCCGGTTGCTTCACTTGATGGCGACTTTACAGTTCTCGGAGACGTTACTCTTGCAGGTGCCGGTTCTAACAGATTTACTGCAAATACTTATACTTTAACAATCGGTGGAGATTTAAACAATAACTTTGATGCTGCAGACGGATTTAATGCCGGTAGCGGAATTGTCACTTTAAACGGAAGCACAACCCAGAATATTCAGGGGAGCCAATCTACAGCCTTTTATAATCTACGGGTAAATAAAACAGGCGGCAGGGTTGAATTAAACCAACCAACAAGAGTTGACCAAAACTTAAGAATGCTTACCAATACAGTTGTCGATATGAATTCGAATGATTTGCGTATTGGAAGAACTGGAAACATTTATTCAGACCTGACAACTGCCAAAGTTTTCAATAATTCAAAAATGATAATAAACTCAGGCGGTGTTACCGGGGCTTCACTTATCAAAGAAATTGAAAACAATCCGACACTTCCTCTTGACTTGTTATTTCCACTTGGTACAGATACCGTTTACACACCTTCTAAAATTACTTTTCTGCTTGGCGGAGCAACAATCAATTCAAATCCCGAACTTGGGATTTTGGTAATACCAAGTGAGCATCCTAACGTACAAAAGACAAATGTTTCGCTTCAGAAGTACTGGCAGATATCAACTGCAGGCACAGTTGATGTAAATCCTAACGGCGCTACACTGCAATTCTGGTATCACCAGTCGGAAGTGAGAGGCTCTGAAGGTAACTACGAAGTTTTGCAATATGAGAACTCTATGTGGGATTTAAATCCCGGTTTATCCAATAGCGTTCTTGTCGGGCCAAACAGGTTCCTTGCGGAATTAACAAGTGATCCGATTACTGGCGACTGGACAGCCGGTGAGGAAGACGCTGTTATCGCCAAGTACTACTCTATTGCCGACGGTAACTGGAACGATGCAAGCTCATGGTCAAAAGTTTCTTATGGCGGGCCCGCAGCTTCGACAGCTCCCAACACTTCCCAGGACGTTGTTTACATCGGCGATGATAAAACAATTACTCTTTCTGCAGCCCTTGGAATTGATCCCGGCAGGATTTATGTCCAGAATACAGGACGCCTAAATATGCAGTCCTATGTTGCATCTCCTGATACATTCAAACTCGAAACCGGCGGAACTCTGGGTATAGGTCATACAGGAGGAATTACAGCATCAGCATCAAATGGAAATGTTCAGGGTACAAATCGGGTATTTGATGAAAATGCTACATACGTATATACAGGAAATACGAACCAGATGACCGGTGATGGCCTCCCAACTGTTGCAAAGGTACTTAGGATTGAAAAGGATGCTGAAGCAAACACGGTTTCTCTTACACGGAATGTCCAGATACGTGATTCGCTGATTATTGAGGAAGGCACACTCGATATGACTACCAACCTCTATACAGTAAACGGGGAATCAGCTAATAAATTCTTCACAATGTCAGGAGGAAAAATCATCCTAAGGGAAGATTTCCCTCAAAATTACAGTTCCTGTACCTTTACAGGCGGAACAGTTGAATATAACACAAATACAGGTTTTGACCTGCCAAGTGGAATTTCCGCAAATCCCGGAGTTGCTCCGGCTGTTTACCAGTTTGCAAATCTTACTATCAGGGGAGATCTTGGTTTTAACTATATCACATTCAATACAATGGATACAATCAGGATATCCGGTGCTTATGATATATCCAATCTGAATTTTACAAATTTCAATACTCCCCGATTCCTCACAAACGGCTCAACAATTCATTTTAATGGCACAGGCAACCAGGATATTCCCCGCGATTGCCTTCGGGATGCAGATTGGGCAAGGATGAATTACTTCAATCTGAGGCTAAGCGGTGGAGGAACTAAGCAGTTAATAGACCGCGACCACCTGATTTATAACAATGTAATCCTTGAAAGCGCTGAGTTTGATTTAAACGGCCATGACATTGAAGTGCAGGGTGATTGGGTAAATACAGGCGCGGATTTCTTACATGACAGCCAGGATGTTACAATGAACAACATTGTAGCATCGACAACAAACACAATATTAACCAACGGCGAGCCATTCTTTAATTTGAATATTGACGGACCGGGTGAAATACACGCTTCCGGAGATATATTTGTTGATAATGATTTTGAGATTTTCTCCGGCGGTACTTTCAATAACCAGGATGATACCATTTACGTGTTTGCTGACTGGATAAATGACGGGTCGTATGTTGCAAATACAGGGAAAGTGATATTCCATGGTTCCGGTACCCAGACAATTGATACAGATCCGACAGAAACATTTTATGATTTAGTTGTTGACAAAAGCAGCGGCTTTCTCGAGATTGACAATTCTTCCGGCAGAAACATACTTATTACTAGCAATTTGGAATTCCGGGAGGGAAATTTATACGCCAGGGATAATGGCAGGTATGTTTCCGTTCAGGGAACCATTACACGCAGCGGTACAGGTCATGTTGACGGGCCTCTTCGCAGGAGTATTGCAACCGGTGCAACCGGAGATATTCTTTATACAGTGGGCCGCGACAGCGATTATGTCCCAATGACATTAACCTTTTCCGGTACAGGTGGGACACAAGGGTATCTACAGGTAGAGCATACTCCCGCTTCCGGTGGATTTGCCGGCAGCGACCTTAATCCTGCATTGTCAGTTGACAGGCGCTGGGAAGTAACAGTCCCTTCCGGTAGTACATTTTCTAGAGGAATAAGAACATTTAATTCACTAATCCAGTTCCTCGCATCTGATGTCCCGGGCAGCGCAGATCCGCTTAAATATCAGACAAGACGTGATACCAACAGCACATGGAATTATCCGACAGTTGGTACCAGAACTTCAACAAGTACACAGGCTCTTGGAAATAACGGCTTCGGAAGATTTGTTGTTGGCCAGCCTGACCTGCTTGTTTATTACAGTGTTGCCGATGGTAACTGGAATGCGCCTTCAACTTGGTCAACAGGCGGATATGGTGGTTCACCCGAAACAGTAAGTTTCCCAAGCGCTAATGATAGTGTTAAGATTGGCGACGGTTACAATGTAACAATGAATGTAAATCATACAGTTAATGCCGTGAGGGCTGTAGTTGTTGAAAAAGCAGGCCCAAGTGACAGCCCGGGTACATTGACATTAGGCACTTATGTAATTAGCGGTGGTGGCGCATTCGTACTCGATGATGAAGGCATCCTTGAAGTGGGAAGCCCGGATGGTATTACTTCTGCCGGAGCTACAGGCAATATTCAAACAACAACGAGGGAATACAATTACCTTAACCATGACAATGGAAATTTTGTTTATAACGGAACTACTGACCAAGTTACAGGTTCCGGCCTGCCATCAGTTATTCAATCATTAACTATTGACAATGCCGGAAATACTGTTGACCTTACAGCGGATATTGAAATCACGGATGAATTTGATATTTCAAATGGTTCATTTGATGTAACAGGCTCTGACAGGAATATTACTATAGGCGGCGACTGGCTGAACAGTGGTACATTCATTGAACAGAATGGAACTGTTACATTTAATGGCAGTTCAGACCAGGATCTTACAAATACATCAGCAGAAACTTTCTACAACCTTGAGATTGATAAATCTTCCGGAAGTGTGATCTTAACGGATAATTCAATTGATATTAATAACACTCTTACATTTACAGATGGGGTTATTGACGGCAGGGCTAATTCATACCCTGTTATTATTAATTCAAGTGGCAGTATATCCCACACATCAGGGTATGTGGATGGTGAACTCAGGCAAAATGTACCCACCGGCGATGCATCTGCAATTACTTATCATATTGGTAACGGAACAGCTTACACTCCCGCTGAAATTGATGTAAACGGTACAGGTGGCACTGCAGGCCCTGTAGGTGTTATTGCCTACGGCAGCGACAATCCTAACATTACTTCATCAACCCTTGATACAAATAAAAATGTCCAGCGTTACTGGGACATTAGCAATTACGGCAGCTTCAGTCTTGGTACAAGGGACTATGACCTGACATTAACATTTCTGAATCCTGATGATATTCGTGGTGGCGCCGATCCTGCTAATTTTGTTATTGAACAGTATTTATCGAGCGTCTGGACCCAGTTTACAACCATTGGAACTACAAGTACTACAACTCAGGCTGAAAACTTCACCTCAATGGACGGGGAATTTGCCGTTGGTGAGTCTTCGGGCGGTAGCGGTGATATTTTCTATTCGATTAGTTCAGGTGACTGGGATGACGGTAACAATTGGTCATATACAGGGTATGGTGACCCTCCAGCCTCGGATTATCCAGAAGCAAATAATGATATTGTGTTTATTGGTGATGGTATTTCAATCACCTTGGACCAGGACAGGACAATAGGTTCTGTTACTGTTGAAGCCCTTGGCGGAACCGGCACATTGGTATTTGGTACTAATGTTCTTTCAGGAAACCAATTTGAACTTAAAGACGGCGGTAAGTTAAGTATCGGCGACGCTGATGGTATAACCGCATCCGGAGCTACCGGCAATGTTAGGACAACAATAAGAAATTATAATCACAGCAGTCACAACAACGGAAATTTTGTTTATACAGGCAACGCAGCTAATACAGGTAATGGCCTCCCGCCAACTGTTGCAACGGTAGAAATTAACAACTTAACTACAATACTGCTAACTGACGATGTTGAAGTAACCGGCGACCTGACAATTACCAGCGGAACATTCTCCTCAAATAACAACGACATTACTTTAGGCGGGGATTGGATAAATAACTCGACTTATACAGCAGGAAATGAAACGGTAACATTCAACGGTAGCACAGACCAAAATATTGACGGAAGCAGCTTGACTATTTTCAATAATGTGACATTGGACAAATCAGCCGGAGATATACGGCTACAAATAAATACGAGAGTAAACGGAACTCTTGACTTCGATCTGGACGCCTTAATTAAGCTTAATAATAACGACCTTATCATTGGTGAATCCGGCTTAATTACAGGCACTTCTCTCGGTTCTAACCAAATGATTGTTGGCGATGGCACGGCTTCTGCAGGTGTTGTTACAAAGAAACATTCATCAGGCACCAATGTTCAACGGAATTTCACATTCCCTGTTGGTGTTGGTTCTGATTACAACCCTGCACAAATCAATTTAACAGCTGACTTTGCTGCAAATTCTGAAGTATCTCTTCAGCTTAGAAGCGGCTTACATCCAAACAGGGTAAGTAACAATACTCTGAGTAAATTCTGGACTGTATCAAGTTCAGGCGTTTCCAATATCAGGCAGGTAGCCAATACCGATTACGAATTTGAGTACCTGCCCGGTGATGTAAATGGGACACAGACAAATTACATCCCTGCATATTACAGCGCAGGTGTTTGGGAGGCAAATCTTGGTACGAGCCGGGACGCTACCAGTACTCCTGTTGATGTTTCTGAGCATCAGTCAATTGATGGCGACTGGACAGCCGGAGAACCGGGTTCAATATTCGACGGCAGGATATTTTATTCTTTGAATGATGGTGACTGGAGTACACCCGGGAACTGGTCTAATATATCACATTCAGGAGCACCGGCAGCTTATTCACCCGGCACTTTCCCCTATGATACGGTAATTATCGATAACACTGATGATATTGATTTCGACCTGGCTGCAAACGGTACTGTCATCCAGGATATGACAATCGGCCAGACAATTGATGGAGACCTGAATTTCGAAAGAGGTTCTAATAAAATATTAACTATTCTTGGTGATTTGCTTGTTGGTCCAAATGGTTCGATTGACCAGACAGGTTCAGGCGACAGGCTCGATACGCTTATTATTCATGGAAACCTAACCAATAATTCTACCCCAGGTGTTGATGAAATTGACCTGAGATCGAACGATAGCCGCAGGACAGCTCTGATTTTTGAAGGTACAGGAAACTCTACTCTATCGGGGGAAGGAGACTGGGACTTGTCTATTGTGAATATAGATAAATCCGGTGGATTAAGTGATACTACAATAAATTTATCAGTTTCTTTTACAAATGAATGGGCAAGCGCTGTTAATTCCGGGCATGGAGACCCACAGCTTATTTCGGGTATATACAGGCATGATAATACCTCTGAAGCAGTATTTGATGACAATGGAGGAAGTGATTACTTCATGTATGTCAATTCTGGACTGCACCTTCTTCAGGGCGATGTAACATTCAACGATGACCTAATTACAAATAACAATGTAACTATCCTGATTGATGGCGGCACCTTAAATGTCGGAAGTGGAAACAATGAAAACTTCCTGTACCAAACAGGTACTTCATTGACACTGAGAAGCGGCGAAATGATTGTTGCTGCATGCTTTTCAAACTACCAGAGTTCATCAGCCATAGACTTGATTATAGAGGGAGGTACCCTGACTGTGGTTGATGTTTTCAGCAACCAGTTCGGGGATATTTTCGGATTCGGCATGAAATCGAATAGTAATTTCACCTGGACAGATGGTACAATAATATATGCTAACCCCACAAACGGTGGCTTTGACTATGTAGTTGATGTTGCCAGCTATTCCATTACAGGCGGTACTCTTCAATTTGGGATTGTAGGGAATCTTCTTAGCAGCTCGCAGAGTCATTCAATGTCTTCAACTACACCAATCTTTAATATGAGGATAGAAGAATCAAGGTATAACACTACACCTTCGCACTCTGCTATGATTCTTCTTGATAATGAAAACAATATTATAAATGATATAATAATCAATACTAACGGCACTTTCGACCTCAATGGCAACAATCTAAACATTGGCGGCGACTTTATGAACTTTGGCCGCTTTACGCCTGACGGCAGGGGCTGGAACACAGGTGGTACACAGCGCGTTACATTCAACGGAATAAGCGACCAATACTTCTTCAACCTAAATAGCTATATAAACAATCAGAGCGGCAGCTCGATGAATAATGAGCCCTTTTATGACCTGGTTATAGACAAAACCGGCGGCAATCTTATCCTTGATACAGCGGTTCAAGTGTCGAATTCAAACATTTTTGTCAGGAACAAGCTGGAGTTTGGTATAAATAATGTGGCTGCCATTGAAGGCAGGACAAATGATAATTATGTAGAGATTGATACACGTTCCGGCGCCGACCTCGGCCAGATAAACAGGTATAATCTCGGACATGTTGACGGTCTGCTCCGAATGGAAGTTGGCACCGGCGCTCAAAACGTTAAGTTCCATGTTGGGGCTGCAGATGATTATACTCCGGCTACATTGACTATCAATGGATCAGGCGGTTCAGGCGGTAAGATTGATGTAATAGAGATACCTAATGACCCCTCAAATATATCGGCAAATGGTATCGGACTCGATACTAACAGGAATATCCAGCGTTACTGGACAATTGGCACTGCTGATGGTTTCAGCCTTGGAAGCAGGGATTTCGACCTTGTGCTTCAATTTATTAATCCCGATGATTTCAGAGGCGGAGCAAACTGGACACTATTCCAGCAATTCAGGGCTGATGTAACTCCATACATACCTTTGACTATAAGCACCAGAACCGATACTACAACAAAGTCAACAGGCAATACAAACTTCGGTGATGTGCTTATTAGTGAAATTATTGGTACTCGTTACTTTTCCCGCCAGGATGGACTATGGAGCGACCCGAACACCTGGTCAACTGTTGCTTATGGTGGTCCGGCCGCATCATCCTACCCTCAGTTTCTCGCTGACGAAGCATATATTAGCGATGGGGACAGTGTTTCTTTACAAGCCCTTTCACCCACAATTAAAGGAACAACACTTGAAGAATATAATGGGCAATATGGAACATTATACATTGGAGGAAGTGTTTGGATAGACGGTGAAAGTTTCCTCCTTAATGACAGTTGCTCCCTTGGAATAGCTTCGCAAAGCGGTATTCTTGCAATGGATGATTTTGGCTCAATAAGAACTGACACACGCTTTTTCGGAGAATCAAGATATGAATACAACGCCCAGTTTGATGCACAGGATGCCGGAGACGCCCTGCCTCAGGACATCTTATCACTGATTATTAATAATTCAGCTTCACTCGGTTTCAGCCTGGTTTCGCTTAATCTAAACCAGGAATTGAATATTAGCGGTGATCTTTGGGTTCAGGACGGCGAATTTGATGCCGGACCGGGCAATACTCCAATCAGAATTGGAGGTGACATGAGGCTGGATACTTTAACAGAATTATACGTTAATACAAGGCCATTTGAATTTAATGGTATCGAAACTCAATATCTTGAGATTAATCGCGAAGGGCCGATTGAGTTTTACCAGTTTGATTTGTACAAACTCACAATCCGCGACTCTGTTGTTATAACGGGCAATGTAACTGATGCTGACATTACAATTAGTAACCGACTCCGTTTCTATGATGGAAATGAAGCCTTCCTGAAATCACGGCCGGATCACCGTGTAATTATTGAAGACGGCGCTGTTGTGCAAAGACAGGGTGCTTCACCCTATGGCCATGTTGACGGGTGGCTTCAGAAACAATATGACGCTGGAGCTGACACTGCAACTTTCGAAATTGGATTTAGCGAAGACTATGCACCTGCAACCGTGATGTTTGATAATGGAAGTGGCGGAACAGCCGGCCCGGTTGATGCGATAAACTTCGAACCTGTTCCTGTTTCTCCTTTCTGGGGTAACAGGATGGATACCGTAGTCCAGGTTCCAAGGTGGTGGAGGATTGTCGCAGGTGACTCAACATTCACTCTTGGGAACAGAAAGGTTAACACTAACTTCTCATTCCCGCTTGTGGAAATTGGAAATGTTGATACAAGCAATGCTGTAGTCAGAAGAAACGGTATCCCGACAGAAGCAATTGAATGGACAGAAAGGCGTGGCCAAAACCTGAACTGGAGCGTTACACAGCCTTATGTAGTGCTCTCCCCTGTTTCACCTCTCTGGGCAGGAATTGGTGACTTCTACATCGGCGAAAAAGCACAGAGAATATTCTACTCAATCCAGGATGGCGATTGGGATGACAACAACACATGGGCGTTCGACCCGGCAGGGACAATACTCGCTCCGCCCGGCATATTCCCCAATGAAGACTGGGATGCTCTCCCCGGTTTCGAGTATGAAGTAAGGGACAGCGTTGTAATTGACGACAACGATATTGTTACTCTAAATACTCTGCCCGAACTCGCATACCTAAACCCACGCGATGATGGTACTTTAATCATGCCTGACACTACATTTATCAGACAAAGTTCCCTTGGAATAAGCCAATTTGAGATGACGGACAACTCCACGCTGAATATCAAATCACCTCTTGGTATTGAGCTTGAAGCTGATACTGCAAATAGTATCCTCAGATTTGGCGATGCTCATCGCTCTTTTGAAACAAGTGTAAACTTTGAATTTACCGGAAATGAGCCACAGTCCATGGGAACAGGCTTCCCTGACTCTGTTAACAATGTTTCAATTGCTAATACAGGCGTTGGCCCACAAGGGAAAGTAGCTCTAAAACCTGATGAACTAACCGTGCTTGGCGACCTGACTGTAACACTTGGCGAGCTTAGGCCCGTTGACCTGACTTCCGATTTGAATCTTGTGGGAGACTTGACAGTCGAAGGCACTCTGGACATGACTCTCGATTCAAGCGGTGCATCGGTTGCTACTCTTACACGCTTCTCTGGCTCCGGCGCAGGTAACCAGGCAGTTTCAGGTATCGGAACTATCAACCTCTATGACATGGCAATGAATCGTGGAGGTGGTACAGGATCTGTTTTCCTGAACAACGATATATCGGTATTCAATCAATTAGACTTCCAGGATGGTACAAACCCGAACGATCAGATAATTGAATTAGGTACAAACATAGACCTAAGCATATTAAACAGCGATCCTGCTTCAATCACAGATTATAATGGAAGCGGACCCGTCAGGTACGTAAGAACAAGTATCTCTTCAGGTTCATTAATTCGCGAGCTTACAACCGGCAATACATATGTTTACCCCGTTGGCACATTTGATGTTACTGACCAGTACACTCCGGCAACATTCACTGCAGGTGCTACAGGTTCTGATGGCACAGTTGCAGTTCGTGTTTCACCGGGTGCAAATACAACATACCCGGATGCTCACCAGTTTCTCGACCCAGTTAGAACAACAGCGTATATCGAACGCTACTGGGCGTTGGACGATGTTACAACAACAATCCCCGGCCAGTGGAGTTTTGATTACTTAGATGCAGATGTTCCGGGTTCAATAAATGAAAATGATATTACTGATATTGGCCGCTGGAACCCTCCTAAAGAAACAGCAGGCGGATTCTGGACAGTTACTGAAGGCGCTCTCGACTTACCGGGTAATTCATTTGAAAGCATTTCCTTATTGGATGCAGGTTTATACTCCGGTGACTGGACAATAGCAAATGCAGGGGCATTCAGGCGAATATTCTATAGCCGCCAGTCTGGAAACTGGAACGACGAGGATACATGGACATATTTGCCAACTCACTCCGGCCCGATATTTGGCCCGGGCTTGTTCCCAAGCGGCGGACAGGACTCTGTGGTTATTGGCGGTGGGAATGCAGGGGTCGGAAACCATGAAGTCGAGCTCAATGTAGGCCCGAAGGTAAATATCGGCGGTGTAGCGCTTGGAACCGGGCTTTCAAATACCGGAACACTTGATTTTGGAACCAATGCAGTTGCCGGCAGATACTTTACACTGGGAGACAGGTCAACTCTCAAGTTGGGTTCACCTGACGGAATATCTGCTTTCCCGGACACTTCGAGCGGTAACATTAGAACTTATTTAACCAGGGAGCTTACAGATTATTTATATACCGGTCCCGGAGGCCCCTATCCAGTTCAGACAAAGGGTATATTTATCTTCAATGGTACTGCAAACCAGAACACAGGAGCTGGTATTCCGGATACTGTTTACAGCATTGAAATTGAAAATACAGGTATCCCCGGGGACAACATAGTTACATTAATTGACACCGCTCGTGTGCTTGAAGACCTGACTATTACACAAGGTGCTTTAGATTTACAGGACCTGACTGCAATGAGCGTTACAGGTACAGGTGAGTTTGTATTGGATTCGCTTGGAACATTACGCATTGGCGGCGATAACGACATGCTGGAAACAGTTGACAATTATGCTGCTTACACTGTTGCAGACTCCAGCACCGTTGAGTTTTACGGCGATTCACAAATAATAAGCGACCTGCCACTGTTAATAATTAATGGCTTGGGAAATGTTGTCCTTACTGACGCCGGAAATAAGATCGTTGATTCTGCACTACTTGTGCGAGGCAACATGTATATCAGGAACAGCGCTCAGTTCAGAAACGATTGTCCCGCATGCCAGTTGCAGGTCTATGGCAATATTATCAACAATGCTTCTCTGAACAATGAAGGATTGATAGAAATTGGCCAATAATTTTTTAAGGTGGAAATATGGCGGGAAAACTGAAGGAACTTATTGATAATTGGAGATTTAAAGAAATATTAAATATAAATGAATAAAGTGTGAATTGTTGGTAAATAAATTCAGTAATTCTACTTATTTCAATTAGTTCTTGTTATTCTTAGTTTTCGTAAGATAGAAATGAAAAAGGTCTTTATTAATTATCATAATGAATTATGATTTGTTCAATTAAACAGGAGGATGCTGTGAAGGCATTGAAATCCTTACAACTTATAGCAATCGGGCTTCTGATTGGATTGTCATCCGGTCTTATGGCCCAGGAACTTACTAATGGTTCAGCAGGTACTATCGAAAATGAAAGTACAGGAACCATCCGCTTCCTGGATGATACAGGAAAATTCAGGAATGCTAACGCAACATTTACCGACATCGTGAACGACGGTACTATTGAATTCCAGGGCACTGACGGTGAATTTGTTGACGATGCAACTGGCAACCCTGATCAGGGTAACGCACTCGGCCAGTTAGGTTCGCGTGTTGGCGGTACTGTACTGTATTCCGGCACAGGCGGCGGTCAGACTATCCAGGATAATGTTTACCTGACCAACCTTTCGCTCGATGGCGCTGCTACAAAAGCAGTAAACAACACTTTTGTTAGTGCTGTTTACTCAATTAACTACGGCTCCACAGGCACAAGGACATATACAGGTACTTTCACATACGACGGTACAGACCAGGACATCGCCTGGGAGAATGGCACATCCGGTACGGATGACCGTTATGACGTGCTCGACCTACAGGGTACAGGTACAAAGACAGTTCCTAATAATGCTACTGACGGCGAAGTTTACGTAGCCAACAACCTTGTGATGGCTGATGCGAATACGCTTCTCCAGGTTGACGATGATATGTCTGTCAACATGGTAGGCGGCACCGGTACTACAATTGACGGTACTATAACAGTTGGCGCAACTGATGCCGGTTCTTTCACTCAGAACCTCGGCGATATGGTTTATACAACCCAGCTTTCCGTTGACAACGGTACATTCACCGTTGCTGACGTTGGTACTGCTTTATTCAACGGTGGTGCTACTGTAGCAGATGCTTCTTCGTTCATCGTTTCAGACAACGCAGGCGATGTTACTCTCGAAAGCTCGCTCACTCTTGCAACCGGCGCAACCGGAGGTATTCTTGACATGGGTGCAAGCACTACATTGAATGTAAATTCAGCAGGTTCGCTTGTAAACAGCTTTGCAGCACGTACAAATACAACTTATGATATCACATCAACTGTTGCATTTGACGATACACAGGCTGTTCCTTCAACTGTTCTTTCAAATCCTTACGGCTTACTTGACTTTTCAGGCGGAGGTACTAAAACTGCTACAAACAATAGTGGTTCCGAAAATGATATCTATGTTGCTTCTGACGTAACCGTTTCAGGCGGCGATGTTGACATGAAGGGCAGTACTGACGGCAGCCTGATTCTTGACGCTGCTAATACAACAACACCTATCACTTATGCTGCAAACGAAGAAGTTGTTGGAAAGCTTCGTTATTCAAATGCATTTGGCAACGGCGACCTTTCAACAACTACTTATACTATGAATAACGCTAACACATCAATTGAGTTTACAGGATTTGAAGTTGGTACAGCCCCGGGTTATATGGAGTTTGACGTACAGCCCGAGACAAACCCGGCTGACTATGTCGCAGCAACTGACGTTAACAGGAAAATCACTATTAATTACGACCCGAATGCGGTTTCTGATGCATGGGTAGCTAATATCCAGGCGTGGTACACAAACACCGATTTAGGCGTCGTTGTTGACGAAACAATTCTCAAGTACTATGAATCTACAACCCCTCCGGATGCATCAGAAAAGGTTGGTGGTACCGGTTCAGCTTATGTACTTAACAATGGTGCCAATACAATATCGCTTGCCGGCATCACCGGAGACGCTGCGGCAACAATTGACGGTATTGTTGACCAGTTCTTTGCTGACGGCAACGACCTGCTTATCCGTGCTAACGACCAGATATTTGCTGTCAGCGACGGCCGCTGGTCTAACCCTGGAACCTGGGACGAATTTCGTGAGCCGGAACCGACTGACAACGTTGTTATTGACGGTTTTACAGTTCACGCAGGTTTTGTAAGGGTATTAGTTGATAACTGGACAACAGTCGAAGCATCTCCTCTTGACCTTGCTAAATCACTTAACATTGGATCAACAGCAAACTCTTCACTTCTTATAGGTGGTAATACCGGCGGTGGAAACGATTACAATGGTACATTCATCTTCCAGCAGAATGATGTTACAAACAATGCAACAGGAACAGGTTATTCAACTGATCTTGCAGCATACACAGCAGTGTTGGTAAGTACAGACAGGTTCAGCGGTATTCTCGTTTATGAGACAACCGGTGCCGGCGCAACAGGTGAGATCAGGTTCCCGAACCTTACTAACGAAGGTTCTATCTTCAACTCAGGTCTTATCGAAGTTGGCAACTAATACAAACATATAATTCTTCTCGCACGGGAGGCATTCAGTTTGAATGCCTCCCGGCATGAGAAGGGTATATGAAGCACAAATTAATTTAAGATGAAATTGCTGTAATACGGCGAAAAATCAAGCATTATTACAAATAGTTCATAATCAATTTTCGCCTTTTCCGTGTAGAGATATATGCCAAGGACAGCCTTAAATATAATAATGATCACGCTTTTCAGCTTTTCTGCAATAGCTCAGAACCTGGACAGCAAAGGCAATATTGAAAACATGGGTAAGATTGTTATCCGAGGGAATGCTGCAATAGCACAGGATACACTTGGAGGTCAGGTTGTTTATGAGCGGAACTTAGGTGGTCAACAGCTGGTTCCGAAACTTGTTTATAATGATATTGAATTCAGAGGCATAGCCCCCAAGCAGCTTTACGATATAAGTAACCGTGAATTTGTTTCCCTCAGCCGTTTCTTTTCAGATAGTGTTGCCCACATCAAATTCGGGCAGAACGAGATTGTTTATACCAAAGGTTATACGGAACACAACGGATTAATAAACAGGAATTATAATTACGGAAGGGTTAAACTAAACGGTATTGACTCCCAGGATGTAACCGGCAAAGGCCTGTTCAGGGAGCTTGAACTGGATAATAATGAAGGCGCCGACGTTGTTAAGCAAGGCGGTTTCTACATTAGTACCCGGCTTGAGTTACTCAGGGGAGAATTCAGGCTTGATGCGGATAGCTCCTTCACAATGATGGACAATTCCGAGATTGTCCGGCACACAGGCTCCTCGCTTACAAACGAACCACATTTTGAAGACAAAGTAAATGTACGCTTTGTTGGCGACGGCCCGATGCTAACAGGCGGTGAAATACCTGCCAACACCACCTCCCTGCAGAATTTGATTATTGAAAACGACGGTGGCATAACACTCGCGAAAGATGCCACATATAATGATTCGCTCTATCTCGGCGCTTGGCTCAGAACCGAACCGGATGCCACAACAAAGTATGTGCTTACCTCAACATCGCTCAAAGACCCTGTTTTTGCTGAAGCCGATATTGAGATTGACGGCAGTTACCGCCGTACAAATCTTGTCAACGACGGCAGGGAACATCTTTTCAATAATGTATATACTTATGCCAAATTTGAAACAGATGCAGATGCAACCGGCATTACTTCGCTTCAGATGCGTGTTAAGGGAGAAACCTTCCCCGTTCAGCCGGGTGGCGATGAAAAAGTCATGAGGTTAATTGACATTGAAGGCAGGGATATAGCAGGCAATATTATTGACAAAGGTATAAACATGGAATTCGGGTATGGCTGGAAACACAGGCCGGGCGAACCGGGGCATGAAACAAATACACTCCCCGTACCGGATGTAATCCTTCAGCGGTATTCCAATGACGGCTGGATTAATATTGATAATTCGCAGGTTCCCCAAACTGACATAAATAAATGGGCGCATGCTTACGCAACACAGGTAACTGCACTTGGTTCGTTTGCAATAGGCTTGCCAAGCGGGCTCAGGTTACAGCTACTTGCAAGGGTAATTCTCGAAGGAGCATTCAGGCTTGAATTTTCAAGTATGGCGATTGATTTGAACGATAGAGGATTAATTCCAACTACTCCGCCTGATATCTACCCATATAATCTCGACCCGAACAGGCAGCTTACTTCTGTAACAAGTGTTCCTGATTCGATTGTTGATTGGATAGTAATTGAATTCAGGCCTGAATTTTCATCACCTGAACGCACCTACAGGACTTGCTTCCTGAGGCAAGACGGTTATATAGTTGACCTGGACGGAGTCTCTCCTGTTCTTTTATCACCTTCAAAAGGCGGAATTGATTCCGGTGGAGGAGATTACTTCATATCTATAAGGCATCGCAACCACATGGCAATAATTACAGAAAACCCGGTAGCAATATACCCGGAAGAAATAGAAACAACACTTGACTTCAGGAAACCTGACTTGGTTATGGGAAGAACAGGAGCTATGAGGCCGATAGGATTTGATATTGACGGTTCTGTACTTTGGGGTATGCTAAGCGGAAACAACGGCAGCAACCAGGCAGGACTGGGCATTATTGACGAGCAGGACTGGACAGATGTATGGAATTCAGTCAACATCGAAGGTTATATATTCGAAGATTACAATCTTGACGGTATCGTAACTACTAAAGACTTTAACAAGAGTTGGAACAACAGATACAAGGTGGGATTTGCTGATTAATATAAAAAACCCAAGCTTAATACAAATATAAGCATTTGGTTAACTTTATCCAAACGTCCGGTTAATTTTCTTCAACAACAATGATATTGGTCAATAAAATACTAATTCTGATTATCTTTATAAACTGTGGAATACTATTTTCGCAGGAACCGGACACATTGGCGAAACTTGAAATTTACGAGACTATCCAGGTTGACCCAACAATCCTTGAGTTTAAAGTCAGGCTCATCCGTACTTCCGACTTATGGGCTAATTGGGCAAACGGAACATTCCAATTTGTATTTAATGACCCGACATATGTAATTGACCCGGGAAAACTTGAAATAGTAAGACTGTATCAATCCGACCTGGACTATGGAGTAGTGCCGGGAGGCGACCTCCCCCCTGAGGATTATATAATTAATCCTCACATAGTTGACGGCAGGATAGGTGTTGCTGTTGTAGGCCCTCAATCATTTGAAAATACAAAGTTTGTTGATACAGTAATAAATATTGAAACTTTCCAGATTCGCTCTCTGGACGGATCAACATTGCCGAACAGGGTAAAATGGCTTGAACCCTACAGGTACTACCAGGCAAGCGCCTATAAAATTCAAAGTGACTCGCTTGTCCCTCCTATTGCTGCATGGTGGGCAGCAAATGATAACATAGAAATGGAAAACCCTCCGTACTCTGTTATTTATTTTGTTGATGATACCAGTATTGACCCCGATTTTATTCTCAAGTTTTTCTCTGCTAAATACCTTGGAGCCAAAAAGATATGGCTTGAGTTTGAGACAATACAGGAATCAAGAAACAAAGGGTTTAGGATATACCGTGGTATCTTACCATACGGTTCCCGAGATCATAACGATGTTGAATACGATCATCTTGTTGCTGCATTTGACCAGCCCGGCCCATTCCAGCAGGAAATGATTGGCCTTGGCACCCGAAACCCGGGACGTTACTATGAAATCAGGCACGACACAGTTGATATCAGGGGTGTTGAATACTGCTACAGGCTTACGTATGTTGATTATGATGACGAAGAGTACATCCTTGCACACGCTTGCGTGCCGGTGCCGCACGCTGTCATAACTTTTGCACAGGCAAACCCTAACCCGTTCAGCGATGATACCGAGCTCGAATACACTGTTGATGATGATTGTATTGTAACCTGCAAGGTCTATGACTTGCTGGGCAAGGAAGTAATGGAACTCTTCTCGAGTAAAGTACACAGAAAAGGGACTTATAACTTCACTCTCCAAATGCCGGAATATGCGATGGAGGGTCTTTATAATGTAATTTTTGTGGCTTACCCTATAGATGACCCCGCAATCGAAATCTCACGAGCGTCTGTTAAAATTCAGCTTGTGAGGTAAAAATGAAATCAATTCATATACTACTTTTTTCTGTATTAATTGTTTTTACGAATAAATTCCTTTATTCCCAACAAATTGACTTCACATCCCCGGGCCAGGCTGATACTCTCTTTGCAGGTGAGGCATACAACATTGAATGGGATAATCCTGGGAATTACATTGTAAACTTGTACTACACAGAAGGCAGCTCTAATGTTTGGGATCTGATTGCGGAGAATATTAACGGTAATTCCTACCAATGGCAAATACCCATGCTTGATTCGATGAATGTCAGAATCAGGATAGAAGCAATCAACTTTATAGAACCCGTAATTATTTGGGATGCAATTCCACATGCTGATGAAATCCGGAATGTTGATTTCAGCCCTGATGGTAATCTGTTTGCAACTGCAAGTTTTGATGGATTTATAAGGATTTTCGACACATTCGCACAAATTGAGGTTGATTTTACTCAATTAGTAACTATCGGCAGGGTATTAAATGCAAAATTCTTTAGAAATTCAGATACAATCATTGCAGCAAACGAATCCGGCGTTTACTTATGGGACAGAATAAACGACAGGACTATATTACTTTTTGCAGAGACAGAAGAAGTGTATGCTTTAGATATTCATCCCACAAAACCTTTTATCGCCACTGGCAGCTATGATGGGACTGTCAGGGTATTTGACGTTGAAAACAGTGCAACAGTTGACCATTATATAATGCCTGTTACCTCTCCCCCGACCAGGGCAATTTCAGTAAAATTTTCGCCTGACGGGAGTGAATTGGTAATAGGTGAATCTGAAGGGAATGTTCATATAAAGCAGGTTGATCCTCCCGGACCGGCAACTTCTTTTCAGGCACACGGATTCAGTGGAGCAAAGGTTATAGAGTCTGTTGACATTTCACCTGATGGCAATTTAATTCTAAGCAGTGGATTTGACAGAGCTGTAAGAATTTGGGATTATCAATCAAATAACATAATCGCTGAATTTACAAATCATTCAGCGCCTGTATGGCAAGCATTATTCTCTCCAAGCGGCATTGATTTTTTAACCGGTGCTTCTGACAACCTGGCATACCAAATAAATGTTGCGACATTAGAAGAGCGGCATTCCGCACTGGACCATGAAAGTCAAATTCGTGCAATTGATTATTCACCCGATGGAGATTTTATACTCACAGCAGGAAGAGATGATGGATTCAAACTCTGGCGAAACTATTATACTGTTGAAGAACACGACACGGTTCAAACATATTTCCGTTACAAGGCACAGTTGCAGATCCCTGATTTTGCAGCATTTATGAATGACAGAGTAAGAATACCACTCGTATTCACTCATAATTATATCGGAACTGAACTTGCAGACGTGGAAACGCCTGTTGAAGTTACACTCGCCTATCCGAAAAGAATATTAAACCTGCTTAAATTCGACGGCATAGTTATTAACGATACAGATTACGATACACTTATATATTCCGGTTTATCTGAACTCGGCAGAGAAGACTCGCTATTTCTCTCAATTAATGATGCATTGTTCGGAGTAATCGACATTGATACATTCAAGATTGTTGATTGGGAATTACCGGGATACGAGATAATTAAAATTGAGAAAAAAGATGGTATAATCGAAATAATCCCGGAGTGTGGCAACTGGGAGGAACTCGGTATCCTGTTATCAAACAGTATAAATCAAATTGAAGTATTCCCTAATCCGGTAAATGATAGAACCAAAATTATGCTTAACCTGATAGAGGACACTAATTACATACTGGAACTGATTGATGAGAGTGGGATGATATTGGAAACGATTATTGAGGAACCCAGGAAGCATGGTGAGTATATCATAGATTTCAACTTTTCGGAGCTGAAATCCGGTGTTTATTTCCTTAATCTCAGGAATGGAGTTAAGAATTATTCAAAAAAAATAATTAAAGCAGATTGATTAATTTTTTATCTTGTTTCGTTATGCGGTGCAATATTTTGAGATTAATTCTACTAAATATTGCTTTCATTTTTTTAACCGGGGTGCTGTGGGCAAAGTCACCCTTAGGGCATTACCGTTCAATAGATGTCATGCAAAATCTTGATACCGTAGTTTATAATCACTTTTACAGCGACTGGTGGTATGGAGCCACTGGAGGTATCTCGAGCCATTATTACTTCGGTAACCTAAATCTACCCCGAAATCCCACTGTAGCAGTTGCTAATTATAACCAGATAATCCCCCTTGAGGGGACTGATGGATTTGGCTATTTTTTTGGCCTCGAAAGCCAATGGGTACCAGTTGAGGAATCCTGGGGTGGAGGGCTTAGCCTTGTCTATGACAGACGAGGCTCTACCAGCGAGTCCAACAGGCAGAACGACTCTGTTCGCTCTATATATGTTGCAGAATCAGCCTTTGATTATATAATTATATCACCTTTCGCCCGCTACAATTTCGAACTTGAAGGAATGTACAGCTTCTTTGGCGCTAATTTTTATGTCCCGATGGGTAACCTGACCGAACACTATAAAAAATTTACAAATACAGGTGCCATAGAGCAGAAAAGCAATGTTGAGCTGGAAAAAAACCTTTTCAGATACGGGTTTTCTCTTGGTTTAGCTTATGATATAGCCGGCGGGGGATTTGGCGATGCCAGAATACGATTTACACCATATTTCTCATTGCATGCAGGCTCAAGCGTATCAGATATTAACAATTCTAACCTGAACAGCATATATTTCAAAGGAGGTGTTTCGGTTAAATTCGGCCCTGACGAGATTATAGTCGATACTCTGCCCTTTGACCCGAATTATGTGCCGCCACCAACATATTTTGCATCTGCAAACTATGAGACAGGCTCCATTTACCCGGGTTACAATCCTGAAGAGGTGTATGCAGCCAGGCTCGATGTTGTTGATTACTCTCGCATAATTGGCGAAGTGAGGGAAGAGCCTGTAATCGCTATGCAGGAAACTATCAGGCCACAGGTAGAAAAACCGAAAGAAATAATTGATGTCAGCACAAACGAAGTTAAAGTATTCACATATCCCTCGTCATCTTCAACCAACCTTAGTCCTGAAATGAGAGCTTACCTCGATGCAATCGCTGAATTTGCAGAAAGGAATCCCCGATCTGAAGTTCGTATTGTTGGACACTCAGATAACCGCGGTACTTCAGAAGAAAACCAGAGACGTTCTGAGCTAAGGGCACGTCAGGTTGTAAGATATCTTTTAAGCAAGGGTATCCCAAGGGGAAGGCTGCTTGACCGTGGTATGGGTGACCGTCTGCCAGTTGCAGATACCCGTACCGATGAAGGAAGGGCAAAGAACAGAAGAGTGGAAATTCAAGTAGTTCAATAATTTATTGGTCGTTATATTGATGGGTACACAAGAACAACCGATTTGCGTAATTGAGGACAACACACCAATCCGAAAACTATTTTGCACATTGCTCGGTAAAGCAGGGTTTCACACCATTGAGTTTAGTGATGGAAATTCATTTTACGAGTGGCTGAAAAATAACAAAACATCCGGCGTTCTAATGGATATTCTTTTGCCGGACACCAGCGGCACCGAGCTAATAAAATCAATCAGAAATATGCCCAATGGTGAAAAGATTCCAATAATAGCCGTTACCGGGTTTGCACAGGCGCAGGACAGGGAAAATTTTCTCGATTTAGGATTTGATTCATATATTTCAAAACCCGTTAACACAGCTACATTTGTTGAAGAAGTAAGGTCTGCCCTTGAAACAGGCCACGCAGTCTAAATATCTTAAAATATTTAAAAGTTATAAATGGCAAACGAAAACAGCAAAACTTACGATACCGTACTAACGGAAGTTGCCCGAAAGAGGAAGTCTGCGTACAGCCTGGCCAAGACTTACCCGGCTTATATTATCCTGGCAATACTAATTGCTGTCAGTTTCTTTATTAAGAACTTCATGGAATCAAATATCCAGCAGGATAATAACGCGGCGTTCCAAAAAGCTGTATCATCAATTATGTCCCGGCTCGAGAGAAAGTATTTCTCAATGGAGCAGGTATTAAACTCAATGCACGGGCTGTATGACAATTCATTTGTTGTAAGGGATGTTTTCGAACTTTACGGTTCAATTCCGGCAAAAACATACCCTGAATTGAAATCAATTAATTACATTCACAGGGTATTCCAGGAAGAAATTGGATTCTTTATTCATCAGACCAGGAGCGAAGGCTACTACGACATCCAATTGCATCCCAAAATTGATTCTGATGTCCATTACTACATAGAGTATTTTGTCCCGGTGGAAGAGAATTATCACAGGAGCGGTTTTGACTTTGCCTCAGACCCGACTATGACAAGGGCGATTGAAAAGTCAAGAGACGAAAATGAAATCATTGCAACTGAAGTTTATACTTCGCGAAAACCCGACACAGTGGGCTTTTATCTTATTTCATCAGTATATATCAAAGGTGAACCACATACTAATGAATCCGAGCGAAGGAAAAATCTACTCGGCTCGATAGCTCTGGAAGTTGATTCGTGGCTGTTTTTTGAAAGGGCAATTACTCCAAGTGTTGCAAGCGATTCAACAGTTGTATTTGAATGTATTGATATTAATGCTCAAAACTCAAGACAACAAGTATACAAATCTCACAACTATGATGTGATGGAATCCGGTTACCTTCCTCTTCTTAAAGATGAGCGTAACTTGCGGATTGCCGACAGAAACATGCAGGTTAATTTTGCAACCGTTCCGAACTTTGGCGGGGAATTGCAAAACTACCTGCCCTTGATTTCTTTCATAATCTCGTTGCTCTTGAGTGCTATTTTCTTTGCTTTTATTTTGTCGGTTACAACGAGCCGTGCCCGCGCCCTCGACATTGCTGACAGGATTACAAGGTCGCAGCGCAGAATTGTTGAATCAAGTAAAGACATTATTGCTGTAATGGATTTTGAAGGCAACTGGAAATCCATGAATCCCGCTGCAGAGCAGATTTTTTCCACACAGCCTCGGGAAATGATTGGTTCTAATATCAAACTCCTGCTTGCTGAAATGGATGATGAGCGTTTTATAAACGAAATGCTCAAGGAAACTGATGCCGAGAAAACCCAACGCTATGATTTCCGGATGAAAAGCGCTGAAAACATTAAGTGGATTAGCTGGAGTTTTGCTCTATCTCCCCTTGATGATAATATTTATGCGATCGGAAGGGATGTAACAATAGAAAAAATTGCCGAGCAGGAAGCTGAATTGAGGCGCAAGCAGATGGAACTTGCAGAAAGGCATTCACGTGAAGCAAGCGAATTCAAAACAAGCTTTATGACAAAAATGAGCCACCAGATAAGAAACTCGCTTACGGGTATTATTGGTTACCTTCAGCTATTGTCTGCCCAGCTTTACGACTCTGAAGAAGAAAAGGACTCTTACTTGAAATTTGCTGAGTCCAGTTCAGAAGAGTTATTTACATTTGTTTCCGATATTGTTGAAGCTGCTGCAAGCGACAGGGGCTCGTCTTTGATTTCTACAATCAAATTCGGTGATGCTATAGACGCAAGTAAATCTATTTTAAAAGACCATCCTGGAATGAATACAAAGATTGAAATCAATGTATCAGATGAAAGCAAGAACGCTGCGATGGTTGCTGATTCTGAATTATTGTCTGACACTTTATTCGAGGTATTCAGGGGAATGTCCCGTGGAATGGATAAATGTAATTTCGAGATTTCAGCACAGGAAAATTCATTTGAAGGCGCTACTGAAATCCAGATTATGGCTGAAGGAAATTCAATGGTTGAAAAGGTTATCGACCTCTATAAAAACAATAAAAACAACCTGATTGAAGCGCTCGAGCATGACCATGATGACATTTTACTAAACTTTGCCATTGTAGATTCAAATGTCAGGCGCATGAGCGGGACATTAACCATAGAAACATTTGGCAATGAAGAAGGTAACATTGTAATGATAAATCTTCCATTGCAGAAAAGAACCGAAACGGGAAGTTGAACAATCAATAATTATCCAAAGCGTTTTTAGTATTAGATTGTTTATAAAATAATTTGCAAAAGCCTTTTTGATTGAGCAACTTTGAGCAAAACAAAAATGCGGCTCTGCCGAACAGCATAAATGAGCGAATCCTTTGACGACCTTTATTGGGACGGCTCTGAAGAGAACCTGGATGAAGCTGTCCGCCGGTATAAAAAAGCCATAAAATTCAATTCTGATGGCGAAGGATATCCAGCCTTCGACATGATTGAAAAACTCACAATTTATTGCATTGATAAGCAAAACTTTGAAGACGCACTTGCATTTTCTGAGCTTTGGACTGAATACATACCTTACTCATCCGAAGCTTGGCAAAAAAGAGGTTTTATCCTTATTAACCTTGACAGATATGAAGAAGCTCTGGAATTTATCAATAAAGCGTTGATATTAAACCCAACAGATGTGGACTCACTTATTAACCTGTCGATGATTTTTGAAGATAGGGAACAGCTTGACCTTGCTATTGAAACTATAGACAGGGCTATCCAGTTAGATCCTTCAAATGATGAGACGTTATTTCAGAAAGCAATTTTGCTTGAAGCAATTGACAAGATTGAAGATGCTATTAAAATTTTAAAATACCTCGAAACACTTGATGTTTCTGATAAAGATATCTACCAGGAACTTGCTTATTGCTACAATTCATTAAATATGTTCGAGAAGTCAGTCGAATATTACAAAAAGGCGATTGATAAAACCCCGTACGATGAAAATCTATGGTATAATTGTGGTTTGATTTATAATCACAAGAAAAAGTTTAATAAGGCAATTGAGTATTTTGAAATGGCGTTGGCCATTGATGATGAATTTTTCCTTGCATGGTTTAACTGCGGGAATTCGTATGCAGCTCTAGGTCAACTTGACAAGTCGATCAGTTGTTATAAGAAGGCATTAAAAATCAATCCAGATGATATCGAAACGCTTTACAACCTTGCAGGCTCGCTTGGTGATAGTGGTTATTACAATAAAGCAATTAAGATATTTACCCGTATTTTAAGCTCACATCCTGAACACTTTTATTCCCTTTTTGGCCGTGGGATCTGCTACGATGCTTTAGAGCGATACGATGAAGCAATCAAGGATTATAACACTGCTCTCAGTTTAAATTCCCTTAGCCCTGATTTATGGTACGCTAAAGCTGATGCACATTATAATAAAGATGATCTAAAAAGAGCTGCTTCCTCCTATTTGAAAGTATTAGAACTAAGCCCCGAAAATATTGAGTGCCTCTTTGATTACGGAGCAACTTTGTTTGAACTTGGTAAGTTGCGTGAAGCCAAAACAGCCTTCTACAACCTGATGTTGATGGCGCCCGAATGGAGCGAAGGTTTTTATTCCATAGCCAAGATTTTCGCATTTGAGAAAAATCTGCATGAGTCAGCACGCCACTTGGCTAAGGCATTTGAGCTTGATGAAAGAAGAGAAAGTGATTGTTTAAAGGAATTTCCAAAGGTTACTGATAGCGCAGATATCATTTTTAAGCTTGCGAAAGATTACCAGATTAAGCGTAACAGCTAAAAATCAATAAAACGCCATAGCAGCAAAAGAAACCGCTGATTTGGTTTCTTTTTCCTTCCATGTGTTATACTTCAGAAATTTTGCTTTTGAAGGTTTTGTGGCATGAATCAAAGCATAAATAGGGGACAAACCGCAAACCCTCCATTTGTCTCTCTTTGAGGCAATCTTATTAAAGAAACTTTCAACATCACAATTGACAAGTGAATTAATCAAATCCATATCACTGGAATTTGCTTCATCCATTAAATCTTCAGCATCAAATTTATCTTCAAATTTCCTTCCAAAATGCGAAAAGTCTGCGCTGGCGATATAAACAGTATTGCGTTTCAATTCATTTATCGACTCAACTAAGGAGTCAATAAATAATTTCCATTCAGTTTTTTTTATTGGAGTTCCGATTCCGAATAAATGCTGTAGCGGCCCGGTAAGAACCGGAAGTATCCTTGCTTGCGGATACCGGCGTTTAATTATTGCAGTCTGGAATTCAATTGAGTGTTCATGCATGTGGGCAATATCATCAAATATTATCGCACCATTAAATTTTGCATTTAACAAGTTTATTAATTCCAAATCAATTTCTGCAACACCCGCGGGTGTTTCAAAGTGCTTTCTCGTAAGCATGAAATACCCGGAGTTGCCATAATGTGAAGTGCCAAATATCACAAATAAATCCGGATTGCTTCCTTCAAGTGCCTCGTATGCTTTAGAATATACATCCAGCGATATTGCTCCAAGTTTAAAATCAATATGCGGGGCAATAATTGCTTTAGGAGGCGGGGATTTTTTTACCTGCACCTGTAGTGTGAACGAATCAATAAATTTTTCAAATTCTGCTTTGCCTTCAGGGTAAGAAAATCCAGCACAGGCAGGAGGACGGACATCTGAACTCCTGTAATGCGCCAATTCTATCAAATATCTTTGATAACGTGGAGTTTCGAGGTATCCAAGTAATGAGAGGTTGTTCGCAATATTATTTATTTGCCCTGAGTTAAGCTTTTCACCGGTAATTCCGAATATTTTTTCAGATATTTCTTCACACGTTGTTACTCCATTGAACAGGTTTATAATTGCAAGAATTTCTGCGGAGAGAATGACCGGTTGCCATGAGAAACCTGTATTATCTTTTAAAATATAAAGGTCTTCCCCATTTTCATTTATTTTATTTATTACAAGGTCTTGCCTTAGTCTTGCCGGAATTAAGCTCATTAATTATTTAAGTTTTTTCTCTACTTTTTTTTCGAGTTTATCAATTACAAAGTATAAAATCACGCTTGCTATGAGTAGCACTACTCCTGTAATAAGGAACCACTGACTGCCATTTTCTTTATAAATCCAGAAAAACACGAGAGAAGCTATTACATTTGCAGCTATAATTATTAACCTTGCATTTCTGATATCCCTGATAATTTTGTCAGCCATATTACCTCAGTGTTTCATTTAATGCAGTCCTTGCATCGGTTTTTTCGTCCCTGTACTTGATAATTAGGGGTGATGCTACAGAAAGACCATTCTCCCTGGCAAAATCTGACTTAACTTGTCTTGTACCCGGTACAACAACAGCTCCTTCCGGTATTTCGAGAGGATCCTCCGGACTTGCTGAAATAATTGTTTCATTAACAAGATCATACACCTTAGTAGAAGCATTCAAAATTACACCGGAGCCCAAAACTGCACGTTTTCTGATAAGCACACCTTCGTATATACCACAGTTACCACCGACCATAACATCCTCTTCAATAACTACCGGCCTTGCTCCGACAGGTTCTAATACTCCGCCCACTTGTGCAGCAGCGCTCAGATGTACATTATTCCCTATCTGAGCACATGTCCCGACCAATGCATGGGAATCTATCATGCTTCCTTCATCTATATAAGCCCCGATATTAATATACATTGGTGGCATGCATATAACTCCGGGCGCTACATAAGAACCCGTGCGTACTGACGAACCGCCGGGTACTATTCGAACTCTATCCCGGACATTAAATGGATGAAGAGGCAAAGTGTGTTTATCGAAATACTTAAATTTTCCGTTGATTGACATCTCTTCGAGCTTTCCATACCTGAATAGAACCAGGATGCCTTTTTTCACCCAGGTATTGACCTTCCATCCTCCGGTACCATCTGGTTCAGCAGCACGGATATTACCCGAATTAAGTTCCCCGATGAATTCCTCGGCGAGAAGCTGCATATCAAGATGAGTTGCTTTGGAGAAATCTTCAGAGAATTCTTCGATTTTTACTTGCAGGGATTTCATTTTTTACAATAATTAGTTGATAACTCTCAAATATAAGAATTATCACTTTGTGCTGGTAATATCTTCTACAATAACGATTTTAAATTCCACTCTACGGTTTAATTGGCGGTATTCATCATTAAGGTTCTGTATTACAGGTTCCCTCTCCCCTTTAGCTCCCTGGATAATTCTTCTGTCGCTGATACCAATAGCTCTCATATATGCAGAAGCTTTGTTTGCCCTTTTTTGGGATATTTTAAGGTTTAAATCAGCCGGGCCTGTATCATCAGTATGCCCAACAACCTGGATGCTGAACATAGGATTTTCTTCTAAGAATTCAGCAGCTTTTCTAATTTCTTTTTTAGCATCCGCAGTAAGGCTGGTGCTGTTTCTTTCGAAAAAAATATTTCTAATTAAAATTAATGAATCAGAATTAGGAATCATTTCAATATTATATATGTATTCGGTGTATTTTATGGTTTTTCTTAAGTTAATTCCACCAATTTTGTCAATAAATCCATCAGCAGATGCATGATAATCATAGTAACTGCCGATTGGCAGGGTCATGGCATAAACACCAAAGATAGAATCTGATGTTGTTTGTCCGGCAAACTTACCGCCTTCTCCAATTATTTCATCCTCATGGTTCTCAAATCGCAGATAACACTCTAATGGAACAAGTGACTTTGCATTGGTAATCTTGCCTTTAACAAGCAGAACGGCGTCCGGCCTGAGATGTTCAGGGATTTTCACTTTGAATATATCACTTTTTCCAAATGACCTGTTTTCAGATACAAAGTATGCATACTCGCCTTGAGCATCTGCTTTGTAGTAAGCATCCCAACCGTAGGTATTGATTTCAGGCCCGAAATTAACAGGCTCTGTCCAGTTTTTCCATGAGTCATCAATCCTTCTTGACACAAATAAATCTGCCCTTCCAAATCCCTTGTGCCCGTCGGATGAGAAGTAAAGAGTCCTGCCATCAGATGCTAGGAAGGGTGAGATTTCGTCACCTTTGGAGTTTATAACCGCCCCAAGGTGCATCGGAGTTGACCATTTATTCTTTGTTTTCCTAAAACTAACATAGAGGTCTTTTTCACCAAGTGAACTGTCATCTTCAATTGTCATTACAAGGGTTTTGCCGTCATTTGCAAGATAAAATCCTGCATACTGGCTATAATTTGTAAAATCTTCAATTTCGATTCTCTCAGGTTCATCCCATCCATCTAAAGATCTGTTCGCAAGAAACAAACCACCAAGATTTCCCCATTTAGTTTCTTTTTCTGTTACGACAAGGATGGTATTTCCGTCGGGGCTAGCTGAACAAACGTAGTTACTCCCTGAAGTATTTAATTGTGGCCCCAAATTTTTAGCTTCTGCCCAATTACCGTTTGAGTCAAGAGATGAATACCATATATCATCCTTTCCATAATTCCCGCGGCATTGACTTCTGCAGAAAAAAATTGTTCTCCCATCAGGGGAAATAATCGGATTAAGTTCTTCGCATGAAGAATTTATTGCTATACCGAGGTTAATTGGTTTTATATCCTCTGAATAGCAATAAACAGTAATGACAAATAACAATATCGGAATTGAAACTTTCATTTAGCGAACTTTAATTTTTTGTCCAGTAATCAGGAAAGGTTTTGCCTGTTATTACATACAAAGATAAGGTAGAAAACGATGAACCTTCTAAGAATAAATACTGAATTTTATGTTAAGAATTTTATAAAGCAAACGGGCAGTTGTTAAATCCGGATGCTCTAATCCTTCAACGGGAGCTAATTCAACAATATCCAACCCGATAATATCCCTTCCGGACTTCTTTATCTCACGAATCAAATCCAATGTTTCGCTATACAAAAAACCTTCCGGTTCGGGAGTACCAGTAGAAGGCATTATGGAAGGATCGAAGTAATCTACATCAAAGGTGATATAGACATTTCCTGCCAGGGATTCAACGACTTTCTTCTTCCAGTCGCTACCATGAATTCCTCTTCTTATAGCAGAAGCATAAAAGGTGTTTATGTTTTTCTTTTTAATTAACTCTGCTTCTTCCTTGCATTGAGCACGAATTCCAACCTGTGTCACTCTTTCCGGTTGTAGGAAATCAAGAACCCGTGACATTACACAGGCATGGGAGAATTTATTATCCTCGTACTCATCGCGAAGGTCCGAGTGGGCATCAAACTGGAGAACAGACATATCCGGGTATTTCTGAAAATGAGCTTTAATTGGAGCCGACGAGATTGTGTGTTCACCACCAAGCGTTACTACAAATTTCCCCATTTCAAGCAAATCCGCTACTTGTTTATATATTAATTCCAGCGCTGCTTCATCAACTCTACCTTTAAAATCAATTGGCTCAACGGTTGCTATTCCTTCCTCGAAACAGAGTTCACGTTCAAACTCATCGTCATAGAATTCAACAAAGGCGCTGGCATCAATTATCCCTCCAGGGCCAGTGCCTGCCCCCCCTCCGTAGCTGACCGTATGCTCATATGGCGCAGAGACAATTGCAATTTTCGAATTTTCTATTTTTGAAAATTTACCGGAAATAGCCAGAAAATTTGATTCTTCAGACAATACCTTATATTTCATCATATTAACTTGCTCATTTGTTAGATACTGCAATTTAAGATAATTTAGAAGATTGTGTTCTCAGAAATACTGAAATTCAATAAACGTCACTTATTTTTTAATATCAAAACTAAAAAGCAATGCTAAAATTATTGACAAAAATCTTCGGCACAAAAAGCGATAAGGACATTAAACTTATAAAGCCGATAGTTGAAAATATCAATGAACATTATGAACAACTGCATTCCCTGAGTAATAATGAAATAAAAGCAAAAACGGATGAATTCCGGGGAAGGATTAATGAGGCAACAAAAAACCTGGAGAACGAAAAACAGGAATTGATAGAAAAACTGAAAAATGAAGCACTTGAAGCTGTCGAAAGCCAGGATGTGCACGATAAAATAAAAAAACTCGATGATGATATATTCCATACTGTTGAAGAAACTTTAGATGAAATCCTTCCTGAAGTATTCGCCGTTGTCAAACAGGCATGCAAGAGGCTTAAAGACCAACAATACAGTTATGAATATGCCGGCCAGCGCTATGTGTGGGATATGATTCCATACGATGTGCAGTTGATAGGCGGCATCGTAATCCATCAGGGCAAAATCGCTGAAATGGCCACGGGTGAAGGTAAGACACTTGTGGCAATAATGCCAATGTACCTGAATGCCCTCGCAGGAAAAGGTGTTCATCTTGTGACGGTGAATGACTACCTTGCAAAGCGTGACTGCGACTGGATGCGCCCCGTTTATGAATTTCTGGGTATGAAGGTAGATGCTATCCAGTCCAACATGGATCACCAGGACAGGAAACGTATTTATAATTGTGACATCACCTATGGCACAAACAATGAATTTGGATTTGATTACCTGCGTGATAACATGGTAGTCGATGCTGACCACATGGTACAGCGGCCGCACTGGTTTGCAATTGTGGATGAGGTTGACTCTGTTCTTATTGATGAAGCCCGTACACCTCTTATTATCTCAGGCCCGGTACCACAATCCGAGCAACGATTCGACGAAATGAATTCCCGCGTCCGAAAGTTGGTTGACGCTCAATCAAGGCTTGTTACAAAGTTGACATCAGAAGCTTCAGAGTTGTTAAAATCAGACACAAAAGAAGATAAAGAAAAGGCCGGTATTAAACTATTAAGTGCATACCGGGGTTTGCCAAAGCACAAAAGACTCGCAAAGCTACTCCAGAATCCTGACGTGATGAAACTTAAACATGAGACAGAGTTGGTTTATCTTGCTGACCAGGGAAGGAAAATGCAGGAAATCGACGAAGGTCTATACTATGTAATCGAAGAGAAAAACCATTCTATCGATATCACTGAAAAAGGTAGGGAACTACTTACATCAGCCTCAGAGGATCCGGACATGTTCGTTATCCCTGACATTACTACAGAGATGAGCCAGATGGAGGTTGACGAATCACTTACTGCTGAAGAAAAACAAACTAAAGTTGATAAACTAAATCTAATATATGCTGAACGTAGCGACAGGATTCATACGGTAACTCAGCTTTTACGTTCATATTCGCTTTATGAGAAAGATGTGGATTACGTTGTCCAGGATGGAAAGGTAATGATTGTAGATGAGTTTACCGGCCGTATCCTCGATGGCAGACGATATTCAGAGGGACTACACCAGGCTATTGAGGCGAAGGAAAATGTAAAAGTCGAGAAAGACACTCAGACATTTGCAACAATAACGTTACAGAATTACTTCCGGCTTTATAACAAACTTGCTGGGATGACAGGTACTGCTGAGACCGAAGCAGCTGAATTTGAAAAGATTTACAACATGGAAGTTGTTGTAATTCCTACTAACAGACCGATTGTAAGGAAAGATGAAGATGACCTTATTTTCAGGACTATGAGAGAAAAATACAACGCTATAATTGAAGAAATTGAAAGCGAACTTAATAACGAAAGAGCAGTCCTTGTTGGAACTGCAAGCGTTGAAGTGTCAGAAGTCCTGAGCAAAATGCTTCACAGGAAGAAGATCCGTCACAATGTATTGAATGCCAAACACCATGAGCGCGAGGCTGATATTATATCTCATGCCGGTAAGAAGGGAGCCGTTACAATCGCAACGAATATGGCGGGGCGCGGAACAGACATTAAACTCGATCCTCGTGTAAAACAAAATGGCGGGCTTGCAATCATTGGTACAGAGCGTCATGATGCACGACGTATTGACCGCCAGCTCCGCGGGCGTTCAGGAAGGCAGGGCGACCCCGGAAGCTCTCGCTTTTTTATATCTCTTGAAGACAAGCTGATGCGCCTTTTCAGCGGAGACAGGATTGCATCAGTTATGCAATCGCTGAAAATCCCCGAAGGCGAAGCGATTCAACACCCGATTATCACAAAATCTGTTGAGAATGCACAGAAAAAAGTTGAGGAAAATAACTTCTCTATCCGTAAAAGGCTGCTTGATTACGATAATGTAATGAACCAGCAGCGTGAAGTTATTTACACTCGACGTAAGAACGCTCTTTCCGGTGAGAGAATGCGGGGAGAAATTTTTGAATTTATCTATGAAACAGCTTCAGAGTGGATTGAAGAACACAAGCAGGCAAATGACCTCGAGGGATTGAAATCACAAGTAAGAGCAAATTTCCTCAGCGACCCGGCTATTAGCGAGGAAGAGTTTACCAACATGAAGGACGAGGAAATCCTTGAACGAATATTAAGCGCTGCAAAGGAATTCTATGATCGTAAGGAGGAAATGCTCGGCATCGAGTTTATGGCACGCCTGGAAAGAGTCGCAATCCTTCAGACTATTGATGACAAATGGCGGGAGCACCTTCGAGTAATGGACGACGTGAAAGAAGGTATTCATTTGCGTTCCTATGGCCAGAAGGACCCGCTATTGGAGTACAAGGGTGAAGCATATAAAATGTTTATTGAGCTGATTAAGGATATAAACAAGGCCGCTACTCAATTTGCATTTAAGTATTTCCCGCAGGTAATTGAAAAGCGTAAAAACACAGGTTCCGGCAAGAGAGAAGAAGATGATGATGGTATTCCTAAATTGCGCCGTTCACGTGCTACATCAAATCTGCAATATGAAAAATCTGATAATGCACCTGCTTTTGTTCGTGGTGGAGGGCAGGTTCCAAAGCAAAGAGAAGAGGTATCAACTGTAAAGACCGAAAGGCGAACTAAGCCCAAGATTGGGCGCAATGACCCCTGCTATTGTGGCAGTGGCAAGAAATATAAACACTGCCATGAAAAAATTGATAAAGGGATGGATTAATCAGAAAGTGTTTTTGTTTGCTTCGAGGTTGTTTGCTTCATTGATTAGCTTCTGTGCATAATCGCTCCAGTCAGGGATTGCAGAGAATATATATTCCGCATATCTCCTTAGCACATCAGAATCATCCCTCCTGAATGAAAGAAATTTCTCGTAAGTATCAATAACAAGAGCTGAAGGAAGGAAGCAATCACAGTCGAGTGAGATAACATCGCGTATTTCACCAGGCGACGTACAGAATGCAAGGGATGTTTCATACTCTTCAAGGGCATTTTCGATATCACCCGTGAATGCATCAACAAACTCGGAATCGAGAAACATTATTGACAGGGCTTTTTCAAGTAATATCATTACATATCTCCGAATGCATAAAATTACTAAATTATTCCCTCCTTAAAAATTTATATCTGTTAATTAAATAACCAACTTATATTAATTGGAAATCATTGCTTAAAGCACTAACTTTGTAGTTCTTGATTTCGAAGTGATGCAGAATGTTTGAGAATTTACAGGAAAAGTTAGAGTTAGCACTTAAGCGCTTCCGCGGGCAGGCTACGATAAGCGAAAGCAATATCGAAGAAGCCATCCGCGAAATACGCCGTGCCTTGCTCGAAGCGGACGTAAACTTACACGTAACACGCCGCTTCGTTGAATCCGTAAAGGAAAAGGCAATTGGCGCTGAAGTTAAGGGTAAGCTTCTTCCTGAACAGGTAATAGTTAAAATAGTCCACGACGAGCTTGTAGAACTGATGGGCAGCAAAATGGCGGAAATGAAATTTTCGCCAAGCCCGCCTACTGTGATCCTTGTTGCAGGGCTGCAGGGTTCAGGTAAAACTACTTTCTGTGGCAAATTGGCGAAGAGCCTTCGTAAAAAGGGGCGCCAGCCTTTACTCGTTGCCTGCGATATTCACCGTCCAGCGGCTATCCTCCAGCTAAAACAGCTTGGCGATCAGGTGAAGATTCCTGTATTTTCCGAAGAATCGAATGATGCAGTCAACATTGCAAAAAACGCGCTCAGCTATGCAAAGAAATTCGGCAGGGACACTGTTATTGTAGATACCGCCGGACGCCTTACCATTGATGAAATGATGATGAACGAAGTCCGCGGGATTAGCGATACGGTTAGTCCTACTGAAACTTTGTTTGTGTGCGACGCGATGATTGGACAGGATGCGGTTACAACAGCTAAGGCATTCCACGAAAAGTTGAACCTGACCGGCATTGTTCTGACAAAGCTGGACGGCGACACACGGGGCGGTGCCGCGCTTTCTGTACTTGAAGTAATCGGAAAGCCGATTAAATACGTTGGTACCGGCGAAAAGCTGGATGCTCTCGAGCCTTTCCACCCTGAGCGAATTGCATCACGTATTCTCGGTATGGGTGATATCCTAACACTGGTTGAAAAAGCCGAGCAACAATTCGACCAGCTGGAAGCTCAAAAGCTTGAAGAAAAAATCAGGAAAAACCAATTTACCTTTGAAGACTTCCTAGAGCAGCTCAGGACAATCAAGAAAATGGGTTCGCTGAAAGATCTGCTTGGAATGATTCCCGGCATGGACAAAGCTATGCGGAACGTTAACGTTGACGACAAGGCTTTTGTAAGAGTCGAAGCAATCATTCAATCTATGACAAAGCAGGAACGCAATAACCCGAAGATGCTGAACGGCTCCCGCAGGCTGAGGATTGCGCGAGGAAGCGGCACAAAAGTACAGGACGTAAACAGGCTCATAAAGCAATTCGATGATATGAGCAAAATGATGAAAAACATTACCAGGGGCAAGAAATCGAGGATGCTTAAAAACCTCGGTATTCCCCCGGGAATGGGCGGATTTAGATAAATATTAATTTATAGTTTAAATAAGTAAGGACTAAAGATGGTAAAACTGAGATTACGCCGGAAAGGAAGGGTTCACCACCCAATTTATGACATAGTTGCTGTGGATATAAGAGCGCCACGCGATGGCGCTTTCCTCGAGAAAGTTGGCTACTACGACCCGAATACAAGGCCAAACACAATTGACATCAACCCTGAAAGGGTTATTTACTGGCTAAACAATGGCGCACAGCCAACAGATACTGTTAAGAATCTTTTGAGCTACGAAGGTGTGTTGCTACAGCGCCACCTGATGCTTAAGGGCAAATCACAACCTGAGATTGATGTTGAATTAGAAAAGCACAAACAGGTTGTAAACGACAGGTACGACCGCCGTAGGCAACTGAGGAAAAAACGTGTCGAAGACAAGCTGAAAGCCAAAGAAGAAGAAGAAAAGGCTGAAAGTAAAGCGCCTGCAGCAGAAGCAGTATCAAAAGAAACTTCAGGTACTTCAGATAAGGAATCAAATGAAACTGCTGAAGCGCCGAATGCCGAAAAATCAACTGAATCATAAAAAAGATTCAACATAATTGCTGAAAAGCCGTTACATACCATAACGGCTTTTTTTTAAATTGGAGTAAATCATGAAAATACTATCTCTTCTTATATTGATTGCAGCATTCACTTTCGTACAGGCAGAGGAGACTATTCTCGAGGCAAAGTTAAAATCCAGCGTACAATGCAATGATTGCAAAGAGCGGGTTGAAGCACAACTTCCTGAAGAAGTTGAAATCGAATCAGTCAATGTTGATTTTGAAGAACAGATTATTACAGTAAAATATAATCCCGAAAAAGTTGAACTTGATGACATTAAAGAAGCCATTAGCGATATTGGCTACGATGCTGATGACTTGAAAGCCAGCAGACGTGCATACAAAAAACTTCCGGATTGTTGTAAACTTCCCGAAGACAGGAAGTAACATTAAATCCTTGCAAGAGCAAGGAATACACTGTGAATTATAATCACAATTGTAAAGTAAGAAACACGTGATCGTTCCGGGTTCAAGCCCGGGAATTTAAATTTAATCAGGCCGCTTTTGCAATTCTTAAGGCAATCACCACATTGTGTGCATGTAATACCCGGCTTTCTGCTCTGAATATCTTCAAGTGACAGTGCATTATATTTGCATGCAACCGAACACGCCATGCAGTTGTCGCACTCATTTTCAATATACATCCTGTAAGGATTTATCTTCTTCGTGTAGTTAACAATCGTCCCAATCGGGCAATATGCAATGCAATGATACATCGTCCCTTTTTTCGGAGTTAGGAATAGGATTATAGCTATCCCTCCCACCCCGAACGCAATTCCGAGCATTGCAGCAATCCAGACAGGAGCCCCAATAATCCTCAATACTATTGCAACCGCCACAACAACAAGCAGGATTGTAAATTTCGCTTTGAATAAACCGGGGATTATTCTATTGATTTTTTTCTTGTTCACTGCTGCAAGGTCTAAGGCGCCGAAATAACAAAGATTGCTGCACCATGCAGGGCCTGAAAGTACAATCGTTGACAGGAACAGGATAGTCATAAAGGATATTTCCCACCTGAATGCCGGCCCTGCAGCAATTATTGCTGGAACAGGAATGTGCAAGTTGCCTGTCATCAGGAAACGGCTGTCAGCAATCAACCCAAGTACGAGCTGAGAAAAGAAAACAATTGAAAACAATAGCCAGCTGCGTTTTCTCCAAATTGGTATATTCCGTACATCCTTGAATTTATTTGTGAGGAAGGCAGCATAAGCGCCAATCATAATGATCTCAACCCACCCCCAACCTGGCATGAAGCGCTCAAGCAGCAACAGCTTCAATGATACAAATTGGTTGACACAGCCTAAAATCAGGCCGGTTACAACGAACGCTACTATTTCTGCTGTATATTTCTTCATTAATCAGACTATAATATCTGATTCTAAATTAATTAAGATGATTTAATGAAACAATTAATAATTTGTAATGAATCATAGAAAAAAAGGGATATTCCAGGTGAGTTTTGTTACACTTTCACCCATACAAATCTTGCTCGAAGTAATATAATTGGGAAATTATGGATAACAATGGGCTTGATTATCCTAATTCATTGAAATCATCAGGTCTATTTCTGTACCTGTCGGGTTGCCGGCGTCATCTTTCAAGTCGATGATATCAAGTTTGATTTCGTTTTGCCAAACGGAACGTATTAAGTCCAGCCTATCACGGGTTATTTGTATTGAATGTGAGTCTTTAGTGTCAGGGCTTTTATTTGATAGTGCAAGCGCTTTGTCCCTGCCAATCCCATTATCTTTTATACGGCAGAATACTTTACCGTCAGATTTTGAAATCTCAAGGTCTATCTGGCCATGTCCTTCCTTGTTCATGATTCCATGCTTTATGGCGTTTTCTACAAAAGGTTGTAGAAGCATAGGGGGTATAAATGTTTCGTCCAGTTCCAGCATAGAATCAAATTTCAAACTGTAATCGAATTTTTCTTTAAGGCGAAGTTTTTCCAGGTCAAGGTAGATTTTTAGGAATTCTATTTCATCTGCAACCGACACAGACTTCTCCCCGGATTTTTTCAGCACTTC